>NZ_JALMEX010000039.1:0-1164 GCF_023100605.1 Pseudomonas sp. MWU12-2020 | reverse complement strand
AGATCCCGATACAAGCGCTGTTTTACGACACCTCGCAAACCGGCGCATTGCTCGGCGCACAGAGGGATCAGCGTGATTACTTCACTGCCACCGGGGACTGGTTGCCGGTGCTGCGCATGGATCTGCGCCAGCCACCCGGCGCGGTGTTTGGCTTCAACCTGCAGGACCAGTTGTACAACGGCTATGAGGTCGCTTCGCGATTGAACGCGCGATACGCCGATACCTCCCCCGCGTGCCGGGGAGATACCGCCTCCCACTATTGCAACGGTGTGTTAATCCGCACTACCGATGTTTCTACTGCCTTTCATTCGTGGAATCCCAGCCCCCAATCCGTCACGGGTAACGGTGTCTCATACACCTACGCACGCGTCGATGCGCTTATCAAAAGCGTCTACAAACCCCAGGGCTTCATCACCCGAGAATCCTTTGCCCCGACCGGCAAGCCGCTGGAAGTGCGCTGCATTTATCCCACCGATGCGCACACAGGTGGCACTCGGGACATTTGCCGGGCGCATGTCGGCATGTGCTCGGAAGTCGGTGTCACAACGGCGGAAGAATGGGTCAGGCGCTTTGCGGCAAACCCCATTCTGGGGTGCGCCTTTGGTACCGATCCGGTCAGTTTTCAACTCGCCACGACCGCGCGCCCCAACTCGAACGATCCGTACGGCTGGAATGAGCTGATCATGGTGCCCTGGTCGGAAGATCAACCCGAACAGCTGCCGCTGGAAGCGTTCACCGCCAATAGTCGTTCCCAGTCGGGAGGTGATGGTCTTACCGGAGCGCGCTTCATGCAATGCGACTATTTTCAGGTCACCGGCCGCTTCATCCCGTTGATACGCGTCAATTTCGGCGCTGCACCGGCAGACGTTTTTACCTATGACCCTGCAGATCAGACGCTTCAGGACACATGCATGTCGAGTTTGTCCCGGGCAATTCCCGACCTCCCTGCTTCATCACGTGATGACTGACCGATATGTTTAGCAAACAAATATCCGGCCTCTTGCTGCTGGCATTGCTCGGAGTTTGCGCCCCACTCCACGCCGCCACCGGCCCGGAAGTGGCCAAGCTGCTCAACACGCGCTATCAGAACACCACGGCCGAATGCGTGGGCGAGCATCCTGCGTACTTTTGCAGTGGCGTATTGGTGCGCGGCAGCGCCGAGGT
>NZ_JALMEX010000038.1:0-1252 GCF_023100605.1 Pseudomonas sp. MWU12-2020 | reverse complement strand
GTTGCTGTTCAAGGCCAGCCTGGTCGCCCACCAAGGCCTCGGTGCCACCTGGGCTGTGAAACCCAACCTGGTGCAGATCAAAAACTGGGACGCCACGGCCCCCAAACGGATCCCGATACAAGCGCTGTTTTACGACACCACGCAAACCGGCGCATTGCTCGGCGCCCAGAGGGATCAGCGTGATTACTTCACTGCCACCGGGGACTGGTTGCCGGTCCTGCGCATGGATCTGCATCAGCCACCCGGCGCGGTGTTCGGCTTCAACCTGCAGGACCAGCTGTACAACGGCTATGAGGTCGCCGCCCGAATGAATGCGCGATACCAGGACGTAGCTGCGTCGTGCGCCAACGAAAAACCCGCCTATTACTGCAACGGCGTTCTGATTCGCGGGGCGGATGCCTCAGCAGGTTTTCATGCGTGGAACCCCAGCCCGAATTCGATTACCCGTAACGGCGTTTCGTTTTCATACGTCCGGGAGGATGTGGGCACCCTCAAGCTGGCGGGCAATCAGGGTTACACGTTCAAGGAGGCCTACGCCCCCACCGGGCATCCCGCGACCTTGCGCTGCTCCTACCCCGCCAATGCGGCTACCAACGGAATTCCCGACAGTTGCCGCGCCAGTTGCGAGTCGCAAAACATCACCACCGTGGAGACATGGCGAGCAAAACACGCCGCCAGTCCGGGTGGCAGTTGCGCCTTCAGCAGCACGCCCGCCGCGTTCCAGCTCAGCATCGCCGTGCGAACAGTGATGACCGCTGCGGCCAGACAAAACTGGAATGAAATCATCATTGCCGCCTGGCCACAGAATATTCCCGAGCAAATCCCCCTCGAATCGCTCTTCTACCTGTCAGGTAACAACACGGCCCTGAACAATGCGAAGTTCATTCAGCGCGATTACTTTCAGCAGACCGCCCGTTACCTGCCGATCGTGCGGATGAATCTGGGTGCCACCGATCACCGTCCATTCATTTACGAAACAGCCGATCAAACCTTTCAGGGCACCTCGACTCAGACCCTGATCAACGGCATCACTCCACGAGCACCCGGGGAGTACTGACATGCGAGTCTGCACGATACGCGTGCTTGGCCTGTTACTGATCCTGTCTGCATGCACCGTTGATCTCCACGCCGCCACCGGCCCGGAAGTGGCCAAGCTGCTCAACACGCGCTATCAGAACACCACGGCCGAATGCGTGGGCGAGCATCCCGCGTATTTTTGCAGCGGCGTACTGCTGCGCGGCAGCGCCGAGGC
>NZ_JALMEX010000037.1:0-1412 GCF_023100605.1 Pseudomonas sp. MWU12-2020 | reverse complement strand
GCTCAAATGGCTGGGCACCCAGGCCGACCTGATCACGTATGACCCGCAGCTGGACTGGCATATCCTCAGCGCGGCCGACGCCAGCAACCCGCTGGGTTTCATCATCAAGGTGGATGGCGTCCGGCACCTCAAATTGCTCAAGGGCGGCACGCTGGACCTGTCCTACAACCTGCTCAGCGACGAGGGCGGTGTAGTCGTCAGTCGCGCATCCCTGCATGCAGAGCTGCTGACCGTGGGCGAAGCACAACTGGAACTGGTGCCCCCGATCGTCCAGGGTGAAGAGAACGGCATCCTGGAACCGCGTGATCTGCCCGACGGCACAAGCAAAATCACTTGCCCGAACCCGCTCGCCAACCCGACCAAGCCCCAGGACGTGGTCACCTGGCAACTGCGTGATGCCCATGGCGCGCTCCTTGACCAAGGCAGCAAAACCCTGAACGCCCTCACTGCCGGCAGACCCGTGGATTTCCCGCTTGATGCAGCCTTTGTGCAAAAGCATTTCGAAGCGCGGCGCGGGGAGAAACTCAGCGTCAGCTACAACATCCTGCGGTTCGAGACGGGCAAGACCAGTTACTCGAATCCGTTGGTGTTCACCGTGGGAGTCGCGCTGGAACTGCTCGCCCCCTGGATCAAGGAGAACAACGGCGACAGCGCACTCAACCCGCTGCTGGTCAGGGACACCTTGACCATTGTGGTGCCGGACAACCCCGAGTTGCGGCCAACTGATGAAATCATCGTCACCTGGACTGGCGCACAGGGTACGCCCGCAGGCGGTTCGCACACCTCTGTTCCTCGGCCGCTGGGCAGCAACCGGGAGTTTGCGATTCCGAATAGTGTGGTCGCGTTTAACCTGAACAAAGATGTGAAGGTGTCCTACGTCGTCATCCGCGACGGCGAGCCGCTGCCGTCCCTCGTCTTTGATTTGACTGTGTTGAGCATGCCGCAGAATGAACTGCTCAAACCCATCATCAAGGACGCGGACAACAACGGCGAAGGCCCGGAGTTCAATGTGGGCAAACTGACCGCCAATGCGATCTACCGCATGGGCATCTGGCCGTTGATTGCCACAGGCCAATATGTATGGCTGCGTTTGAAAGGTACAAACGCCGATGGCAGCGACTACAACCTGCAGATCCATACGGCACCAGGCTCGATGGTCGGCGACCAGTGGCTCGATCAAGGTTATTACGAGCGGAGCATCGCCCTTGCAGGCTTGAAAAACCTCAAAGATGGCAGCGCGCTGACCATGGAGTTCAAAGCCGCGTTCGGCAAAGACCCGAATGAGAGTTTGGCCGTGGCCTTCCCCGTGCGCACCTACACGATCAAAGCGTTGGAGGATGTGCAACCAGAAATTACTCGGGCCGAAGACTCCAAAGGGGTGGAGATTCCTCAGGACAGTCCGACCATCGACA
>NZ_JALMEX010000035.1:0-1768 GCF_023100605.1 Pseudomonas sp. MWU12-2020 | reverse complement strand
TCTGCACGCCGACATGGTCCGCTGGGGATGGCGCCCGCACTGGGCCAAGGATCGCGCCGCGCCGATCAATGCTCGAGTAGAGAAAGTCGCCCACGGCCCGTTCTTCCGCGCAATCTGGCCGCACCGGGCGATCATCGCGATCAACAGCTGGTTCGAGTGGGTCGACGAAGGCGGGCCGAAAAAGCAGCCCTATTTGATCAGGCACCGGGACCAGTCACCAATCCTGTGTGCCGCCATAGGCCAATATCCGAACGAAGAGCACGACCCGGGCGAGCACGACGGCTTTGTGATCATTACAGCCGACAGCGCAGGGGGAATGGTCGATATCCACGACCGGCGGCCGGTGGCGTTATCGCCTGAACTCGCACGGGAATGGTTGGATCCGGCCACGCCGAAAGAACGCGCCGAACAGATGGTGCTGCATCAGGGCGAACCGACAGAGGTATTCGAGTGGTTCAGGGTTGACCGGGCCGTGGGGAATGTCCGAAACCAAGGCCCGGATCTGATAAAGCCCGTCGATTGATCAACTGTGCGTCAGCGTTTTCAGCCGCTCCACCAAGGCGGCTTCGAAAATGATGTACAGCCTTTCCGCATCGCCGGCGCGCAAAGCCCCACCGGCTTCCAGTCCAAGCACGAAGCCATCCGCCCGTGCTCCCGCCTTCACAGCGATGATCATCGAATCAGCACGAACGATTTGCGCCAGCAACCGATCCGCCTCTCGTTTCTGCTTCTCGCTCAGCACCACGCCTTCCATATCAGCCACCTATTACCTTCACTACGACATCCAATAAATGACAGAAAGAACGACTGAAACCCAGATAATCGTCATCACAATTGAGTAACCAGCCAGTTGCTTGTCCATGTGCCCGCATCATCCAGATCGAACATAAATGATGGTTTACCGGTGCTCACCTCGCAACAATAGCGCTGAGCCATCATTAAGTGCGCGGATGTAGGCCTGACAAGCCTGCAGCGCGATCAATCCCCGATCACCGGTGTCGGTGATGGCGATAATTCGTTGAGCATGCGCTGGGTCAAGTCGGGCTCGTACGGCTGCATGATCCACGCCGCCGGTGCCGGCGGTGGCTGGCACCCCACAGCCTTTGGCAGCATCGGTTGCGTCGAGGAGGACTGACAGCCGGAGATCAGAAGTGGCAAGGCGATCGCGCAGACGATCTTGGTCACGTTGGACATCGGTCATTTTCCTGAAGTGGGTTTGCTCGCTGTCCGCCAGCCGCTGCTCGAGCGCCAGACGTTTGTCCTGCTCAGCCTGCTGCGCAGTGGCCGCGGCCTGGGTCAGTTGATTGAGGGTTTCGGCGTGCTGCTGGGATTGCTCGGCCAACTGCTTGCCGTAGCGCCAGTCCTGAAACTGCCAGGCGCAGCCGGCGCCGATCAGCACCAGCGCCAGCGCGCCCACCGCTTTCCACGGCACGACCATCACGGAACATCCCTGAAGAACACATGCCCGCCAAGCTTTAAGGTCTGCTTCGCCTTCGCCGACCAAGCCGGCGCCTTGATGCTGGTGGCGTAGTAATGCGTGGCGCCGCCGGTGGGATCAGGCACCTTGCCGTCGATCACCTGGTCAGCTGCGATTCGGCATTGCGCCAGCTCGCGGAACGGGATCTGCTTCACGCCGATCAGGAATTGATAGTTGGGGTCGGTCTTGTTCCAGCAGCTGAACTGGTACGGCTTCTGGCACACGCCAGCGTACCCCTCACCCCACCACGACTTTTCCTTACCATCGAACACACGGTTGCGGATCGTCCAG
>NZ_JALMEX010000034.1:0-1913 GCF_023100605.1 Pseudomonas sp. MWU12-2020 | reverse complement strand
CTGGATCAAGGAGAACAACGGCGACAGCGCACTCAACCCGCTGCTGGTCAAGGACACCTTGACCGCCGTGGTGCCGGACAACCCCGAGTTGCGGCCAACTGATGAAATCAGCGTCACGTGGACTGGCGCACAGGGTACGCCCGCAGGCGGTTCGCACACCTCTGTTCCTCGGCCGCTGGGCAGCAACCGGGAGTTTGCGATTCCGAATAGTGTGGTCGCGTTCAACCTGAACAAAGATGTGAAGGTGTCCTACGTCGTCATCCGCGACGGCAAGCCGCTGCCGTCCCTCGTCTTTGATTTGACTGTGTTGAGCATGCCGCAGAATGAGCTGCTCAAACCCATCATCAAGGACGCGGACAACAACGGCGAAGGCCCGGAGTTCAATGTGGGCAAACTGACCGCCAATGCGATCTACCGCATGGGCATCTGGCCGTTGATTGCCCCACTCCAATATGTCTGGCTGCGCCTGACAGGTACAAACGCTGATGGCAGCGACTACAACCTTCAGATCCATACGGCACCCGGCTCATATGTCACCGACGGGTGGATCACGCAAGGTTATTTAGAGCGCAACATTGCCCTTGCAGGCTTGAGAAACCTGAAAGATGGCAGCACGCTGACCATGGCATTCAAAGCCGCGTTCGGCAAAGACCCGAATGAGAGTCTGGCCGTGCCCTTCCCTGTGCGTACCTACACGGTCAGAGCGCTTGTCGAAGTACGGCCGGACATTACACGTGTCGAAGGCTCCAAGGGCGAGATCTCTGAAGGCGGCGAGACCGAAGACACGACAATCACACTGACCGGCACGGCAAGCCTCGGTCAACAGGTCCAGATCAAGGACGGTACGACGATCATAGAGGATGCCACCGCCGACGCCTCCAGCGGCATCTGGACGCTTGTCATCTCGGGACTGGCCGAAGGGTGGCACATTTTCACGGCGACCGCCCTGTACGGTAGTGGCCAGGAGTCAATCCCTCGAAGCTTGGAGGTTGTGAGTGAGCGGCCTGTAATTAAACGAATGACAGACGCTGCGGGTGGGCCGATCGACGATCTCGGAACGACAAACTATACCTCCGTGAACCTGGGCGGCACGGCGGCCGCTGGTCAGCAGGTGCAGATTCTCGATGGGACGACGGTGAAAAAGACCGAGGATGTCGATGACAGTGGTAACTGGACGGCTTCACTCAGCGAACTCGCACTGGGGGATCATTCAATCATCGCCAAGGCAACCTATGGCACCCTCCCAGCGTCCGCAGAATGGAGATTCACAGTAACCCCTTATGAGTTCAGTGCGACCATAACCGACCTATATACACATAAAACTTTTGGTGGCCCCGGTATCCGCCATGCCCCTGACTCCACCATCAAATATGACGACGATGTCCGCGATACGTTTCTTTCCATGCGCTTCACTATTGCAGGACCAGCAGGCGCATTTCCGGCGGTATCGCGGCCATACGTAACTTCATACGCCCCGGTCGGCGGGGAGTATCTAACCTTGCCAATTCCCGGGCCGGGGTCATACACCGTCGCATTTCCCCGATCGAAGTTCATAGGGTATAACAACGTAAGATTCGCTGTCTTCGACGTAAACCTCGTGTTTCGAGCAAATGTCGGCTTATACATAAAATTTTGAATCAACGTTCCACTACAGGCGTCTCTCCTTGATCGGAAGACGCCTTGTCGTGTGCCTACACGGTTTTCACCTGATCGCTAACCGGCTCTTCACTTCCGAGATTTCAGTCGCTGAAATCAAAAACCTGAGTTAAAAATCAGGGACGGGTTCAATTACCCGTCCCTTTCGTTTTTCGCACTTCGAGCATGTTACCACTCGTCGCAAATACGCCCCCACCTGTAATTTCTGACAGTAGCCAACCCGCCTCACCTGAGCCTTAAATCCCTGTGCCGCCCCT
>NZ_JALMEX010000033.1:0-2034 GCF_023100605.1 Pseudomonas sp. MWU12-2020 | reverse complement strand
CCTGCACGCCGACATGGTTCGGTGGGGATGGCGCCCGCACTGGGCCAAGGATCGCGCCGCGCCGATCAATGCTCGAGTAGAGAAAGTCGCCCACGGCCCGTTCTTCCGCGTAATCTGGCCGCACCGGGCGATCATCGCGATCAATAACTGGTTCGAGTGGGTCGACGAAGGCGGGCCGAAGAAGCAGCCCTATCTGATAAGGCACCGGGACCAGTCACCAATCCTGTGTGCCGCCATCGGCCAATACCCGAACGAAGAGCGCGGCCCGGGCGAGCATGACGGCTTTGTGATCATCACAGCCGACAGCGCCGGCGGCATGGTCGACATCCACGACCGGCGCCCTGTTGCGTTATCGCCTGAACTCGCGCGGGAGTGGTTGGATCCGGCCACGCCGAAAGAACGCGCCGAACAGATGGTGCTGCGCCAAGGCGAGCCGACAGAGGTGTTCGAGTGGTTCAAGGTTGACCGGGCAGTGGGGAATGTCCGAAACCAAGGCCCGGACCTGATCAAGCCGATCGATTGATCAACTGTGCGTCAGCGTTTTCAAGCGCTCCACCAGTGCGGCCTCAAAAATGATGTACAGCCTTTCCGCATCGCCGGCGCGCAAAGCCCCGCCGGTTTCCAGTCCAAGCACGAAGCCATCCGCCCGTGCTCCCGCCTTCACAGCGATGATCATCGAATCAGCACGAACGATTTGCGCCAGCAATCGATCCGCCTCTCGTTTCTGCTTGTCGCTCAGCACCACGCCTTCCACGTCAGCCACCTGTTACCTTCACTACGACATCCAATACATGACAGAAAGTACGACTGAAACCCAGATAATCGTCATCACAATTGAGTAGCCAGCCAGCTGCTTTTCCACTTTGAACCTATTCTGCGTTGAATTACTTGTCGAGCTGAACCCGACAATTTACATATGCATCAGTACCTGGCGTTGCCCCGTAGGAGCGACATTTTGCATCGTCAGCTGCGCTCTTAGCGGCCTCAACGGCTTCGGCGTTGTTTACACGCCTCTGGCGCTCAGAGTAACCATTGGTTCCAGGCAAACAGTCAGCCCGTGGAGTACCTAGCGCACATTCCATTGGGTGGTTGGAGCATCCAGCGACCAGCACCACCACAGCGCATGAAAGCAGAATCTTCATGGTAGTTCCTATAAGAAAAATAGGAGTTTGCCATCGCAAAAGCAAAGGTGCAGTACTAGGGCGAAATTTCGCGAACATACGCTTGGCACGCCTGCAGCGCGATCAGCCCCCGGTCGCCTTCGTCGGTGATGGCGATAATTCGTTGAGCATGCGCTGGGTCAAGTCTGGCTCGTACGGCTGCATGATCCACGCCGCCGGTGCCGGCGGTGGCTGGCACCCCGCAGCCTTTGGCAGCGTCGGTTGCGTCAAGGAGGACTGACAACCGCAAATCAGAAGTGGCAAGGCGATCGCGCAGGCGATCCTGGTTCTTTTGAGCATCGGTCATTTTCTCGAAGTGGGTTTGCTCACTGGCCGCCAACCGCTGCTCGAGCGCCAGGCGCTTGTCCTGCTCGACTTGCTGCGCGGTGGCGGCGGCCTGGGTCAGTTGATTGAGGGTTTCGGCGTGCAGCCGCGCCTGCTCGGCCAACTGCTTGCCATAGCGCCAGTCCTGAAACTGCCAGGCACTGCCGGCGCCGATCAGTACCAGTGTCATCGCGCCCACCGCTTTCCACGGAACCACCATCACGGCACATCCTTAAAAAAGGCGTGCCCGCCCAATTTGAGCGTCTGCTTGGCCTTCGCCGCCCAGGCCGGCGCTTTGATGCTGGTGGCGTAGTAGTGAGTGGCGCCGCCGGTGGGATCCGGCACCTTGCCGTCGATCACCTGGTCAGCCGCGATTCGGCACTGCGCCAGCTCGCGGAACGGGATCTGCTTCACACCGATCAGGAACTGATAGTTCGGGTCGGTCTTGTTCCAGCAACTGAACTGGTACGGCTTTTGGCACACGCCGGCGTAGCCCTCGCCCCACCACGAATTGGTCTTGCCGTCGAACACTCGGTTGCGGATCGTCCAT
>NZ_JALMEX010000032.1:0-2368 GCF_023100605.1 Pseudomonas sp. MWU12-2020 | reverse complement strand
TCCCCCAGACGTCGACCCGATCCCGTACGACCCGGCCCTCGACCCGCAGAAGATAAAAGCGGCAACCGACCGCGCCATCAACTTCTACCTCAACCCCGGCGCACTGAAGATCTCGATCCCTTCAGTACCGTCAGGCAAATCAAGCAGAATCTTCCTCATCGACCCCACCGTGGACGAAGAAACATTGCTGGTCGAGGCCTGCGAATCCTTAGCCGCCGCCAGCGATATGGCCCGCGACATCGGCGACACCGTCAAGAACCCACAGCGCCGGGCCATGCTGATGCTGCATCAGGTGATCATGCTCAGTGAACTGATGGTCAACCGAGTACTGGACGGCCGTCGCGTCCCACACTGATTACCCGGTTCCCCGTGTAGGAGCTGCCGAAGGCTGCGATCTTTTGATCTTGCTTTTACAAAAGGCCGCAGCCTGCGGCAGCTCCTACAGTGAGTAATCCCTTCAAAGTGCCTCGATCGGAGTTCCCGCTGATGTCCGAAACCCCACCCAATCCACCGGCCACAGACCCGGTATCACCCTACGAAACCCTCAACTCCAGAAAACTCCACGAAGCCGCCGAACGCGCCCTCGATCACTACCTCGCGCCCGCGCACATCATGGCGACGCCTTATACCCCCAGCAGCATGTTCCTGGTCAACCCGCAAACCGACACCGAATCCCTGCTGGCCAACGCCTGCGAATCCCTGGCCTCGGCCACGGTCATGCTCGGTGACTTCGCCGGCACACTGGAGGGGCCGAGCCGCAATACCGCGCTGGGCATTGCCCAAGTGGTGATGCTGGGGGAGTTGGCGGTGAATCAGGCGCTGGATAATGTTGGGTCGAAGGGATAATCGAAACGGGATGTCCCAATGAGCAATGCCGTAGAACGACTTGACTCGCGCCCGGAAGTCGTAAAGACACTGATGGCGATTGCGCGGGTGCAGGCAGGCCTTCTCGTGGGGGTCTACGGCTTCAGAATGCTTAAGTGCAGATATCGGCTAAATATTAACTGCCCTCGAATTTTCTGAAGTTGAAATAAAAGCGGACGGATCAATAAATCGATAGGGAGATAATCGATAAATCAATCTGTCCGCTCTTTTTGTTCGGATTCAGACCGTTCGCCGGATGAGCAAGTCCGTTATGGCAGCTTTACCGAATGTGAACATACCAAAGTGGACCCCATCCTCCGTAATACGCAGTTACCCACCAATATCCAGTACTCAGAGAAGAAAAAGTGGCTGTCCACTCACCTTTAGCATCCACCGGAGCGTTCGCCGTTTCAATAATGGCGCCGGAGGGAGCATAACCGTAGCCGACCGCGACCGTTAGGTTCGGTGTAGCAGTACCTTTCACGATCAATGTCCTCATGGTGGTAGTTGACTCTCTGGGGATGAAGTTGCCGTTCTGATCTTCTACACGGGTGATTACAGGAGCAACTCGAATTATGACTGTCAGTCGTCGCTCAGCCGATACCTGTCCACTGCCATACAGCGCGGTGGCGGTGAATCGGTGATCGCCCACGCTCAAGCCGGTCACGGTCCGTTCCCACAGGCCTGTCGTCGGATCGACGTCAGCGTCTCCCTTGACGGTTGTGCCATCTTTGATCTGGATTTTCTGGCCTTTGGCCGCGGCCCCTGAAAGCTTGACCTTAGGATCGATGGTCGTACTGTCCTGAAGAATCTCCACCCCTTTGGAGTCTTCGGCCCGAGTAATTTCTGGTTGCACATCCTCCAACGCCCTGACCGTATAAGTACGCACCGGAAACTCCACCGCCTCACTCTCCACCGTGCTCTGACCAAGCGCCGCTTTAAACGCCAGTGCCAGGCCGCTGCCATCCTGCAGAGCTTTGAGCTCATCGGCTGGAAGTGGAAAAGTGAAGAACCCGTCAGCGATCCAGTCGTCGTTGGTGAAGGCCGTCGGCGCGCTCCAGATCTCGCGCGCGTAGGCGCTGCCGTCGGCATTGGTCCCGTACAGGCGCAACCAGACGTATTGGTCGAGGGCGATCAGCGGCCAGTCGCCCATGCGTACGGAAGCTTGGCTCAGGTCGCCGGTGTACAGTTCCGGGCCGGCGCCGTCGTTGTCGGCCTGCTCGATGGTGGGGCTGGCCAGCGCGCTCTGCGGCATCGCTTGCACCGTCAGGTCAAATACCCGGGACGGTGTTGGATGACCATCAATGATGACGACGTAGGAGACTTTGACCTGCTTGCCCAGGTTGAACGCCACCACGCTGTTCGGGATCGCAAACTCAAGCCCTGCGCTTACCGCACGCGGCACTGAGGTGTGCGACCCGCCGGCCGGCGTGCCGTCAGCGCCAGTCCAGGTGACGCTGATTTCATCAGTTGGCCGCAACTCGGGGTTGTCCGGCACCACGGC
>NZ_JALMEX010000031.1:0-2535 GCF_023100605.1 Pseudomonas sp. MWU12-2020 | reverse complement strand
ATTGTGGTGCCGGACAACCCCGAATTGCTGCCAAACCATGAAATCATCGTCACCTGGACTGGCGCACAGGGTACGCCCGCAGGCGGGTCGCACACCTCAGTGCCGCGTGCGGTAAGCGCAGGGCTTGAGTTTGCGATCCCGAACAGCGTGGTGGCGTTCAACCTGGGTAAGCCGGTAAAAATCTCCTACGTCGTCATCATTGATGGTCATCCAACACCGTCCCGGGTATTTGACCTGACGGTGCAAGCAATGCCGCAGAGTGCGCTGGCCAGCCCCACCATCGAGCAGGCCGACAACGACGGCGCCGGCCCGGAACTGTATACCGGCGACCTGACCCAAGCTTCCGTACGCATGGGTGACTGGCCGCTGATCGCCCTCGACCAATACGTCTGGTTGCGCCTGCGCGGGACCAATGCCGACGGCAGCGCCTACGCGCGCGAGATCTGGAGCGCGCCGACGGCCTTTACCAACGACGACTGGATCGCTGAAGGGTTCTTCACTTTTCCGCTTCCAGCCGATGAGCTCAAAGCTCTGCAGGATGGCAGTAGCCTGGCACTGGCGTTTAAAGCGGCGCTTGGTCAGAGCACGGTGGAGAGTGAGGCGGTGGAGTTTCCGGTGCGTACTTATACGATCAAGACGTTGGTGGATGAAAAACCGGAGATCACCAGAGTTGAAAATGACAAAGGTGAGGAAATTCTTGAGGGGGCGACCACAAAGTCCACCGTTATCACACTGAAGGGGTCTGCGAGCAAAGGTCAGAAAGTCCAGATCAAGGACGGCGCAACCGTCAAAGGAGACGCCGACGTCGATCCGATGACAGGCCTGTGGGAATGGACCATGACCGACTTGAGCGTGGACGATCACCACTTCACGGCCACGGCGCTGTACGGCGAAGGAAAAATCTCCGACGCACGTACGCTAAAAATAATACCTATCCCAATTATCATCGCCCCAGCGACCATGGTGCTGGGCGGGATTCGACTGATTAATGACTACGGGTGGGAGCGTAGGGCTGAAACGAATACAGTAAAAAGGCGTGTGGCGACCGGCGGCGTCGCGCCATACACCTACACATCAGCCAATTCTGCCATTGCGAGCGTCAGCAATAACGGGACAGTGACCGGCTTCCGGCAAGGGTCTACAACGATAACGGTGACAGACAAGAATGGTGACCAAGGCCAATTTACTGTCCGGTGCAACGAAATAAAAATTTATAAGGTTGTGAAATCGCCTGGCCTCATGGCGGGGACCTATGAGGCGATTACAGGATGGATAAGATCCGTCGGAGGATTGCCCGATCGGGACTCCGTCCGCGCTGTAGTTCCTAGCTTCAATGACGAATATCCAGACGCTCGTATCGTGTTAGGCCCACCTTATCCTAGTTTTCCTGGTCCCAATCTGCGGTGTTGGGGCTATCACTCCCACGAGCAAAATCAAAATTTGGCTGGGTTGATGGAAAACCATCTACCTCCCAACGATACCAGCTTCATGACGTACGCAGGATTCTTGGGCGAACAACGAGTCCCCGGCTACGTCTTTGCGCTCGTCCCTGTCTGAGAGGAAACAGCGCCTATGATGCGAGACAGTGCTCAGCAAAGCTGATTCTCCGTTGCTGGAACCAAAGCCGCCATGCAGGCAGGACAGCTGCCGCATGGCGACTGATGGCGGTTATCCCTTCGACCCAACATTATCCAGCGCCTGATTCACCGCCAACTCCCCCAGCATCACCACTTGGGCAATGCCCAGCGCGGTATTGCGGCTCGGCCCTTCCAGCATTCCGGCGAAGTCACCGAGCATGACCGTGGCCGAGGCCAGGGATTCGCAGGCGTTGGCCAGCAGGGATTCGGTGTCGGTTTGCGGGTTGACCATGAACATGCTGCTGGGGCTGTATGGCGTTGCCATGATGTGCGCGGGCGCGAGGTAGTGGTCGAGGGCGCGTTCGGCGGCTTCGTGGAGTTTTCTGGAGTTGTGCGATTCGTAGGGTGACACCGGGTCTGTGGCCGGCGGATTGGGTGGGATTTCAGGCATCAGCGGGAACTCCGATCGAGGCACTTTGAAAGAATGACATCGTGTAGGAGCTGCCCAGGTTCGGGCCGCGTTCGGACGATCTTTTGATGTTGGTTTTAAAAACAAGATCAAAAGATCGCAGCCTTCGGCAGCTCCTACAGGGGGCCGCGTGATTAGTTCGGCACGCGGCGGCCGTCCAGCACTCGGTTGACCATCAGTTCACTGAGCATGATCACCTGATGCAGCATCAGCACGGCCCGGCGGTTGGAGTCGTCGAGTGCGCAGCCGATGTCGCGGGCCATGTCACTGGCGGCGGCCAATGATTCGCAGGCTTCGACGAGCAAGGTTTCTTCGTCCACGGTGGGGTCGATGAGGAAGATTCGGCTTGATTTGCCTGACGGTACTGAAGGGATGGAGATCTTCAGTGCGCCGGGGTTGAGGTAGAAGCTGATGGCGCGGTCGGTCGCCGCTTTTATCTTCTGCGGGTCGAGGGCTGGGTCGTATGGGATCGGGTCGACGTCTGGGGGG
>NZ_JALMEX010000030.1:0-2693 GCF_023100605.1 Pseudomonas sp. MWU12-2020 | reverse complement strand
GAATTGAATCGTTAATCCTTGGTCAAAACGATGTTGAAACTATGATCGAGCGCTTTACCGGATTTATGTGCTGACCATAACTCGTTTGCAAGTAATTTAACTTGCTTTGCAACTTCCTTTGGAAACACTGCTGACACGGAAACCCATCCGGCAGGCATATCCTCCATACGCCTGCGAATTCGAATTATTAGTTGATTGACTGCCTGAATTGTAAGTCCAGTCTCTGCTGAAATTTCAGATACGTTAGCCCCCATCACAAAAAATAGACGTGCAGCATCTCTTGATTTAGGTGAGTAGCTACGTCGTGTACTGGTGGCATCGAGTAGATCCATGAGATTTTCAAAATCGTCGCTGCTCATGAGCCGCGTCTTTGGAGTAGGCTCGATCAAACGAATCAACTGCGCAATTTCAGCAATGGAATATGACTCTTTGATTTTTTCAGCAAGTGCGATTAGCGGGCTTCCGTTTGTAGTATCCATCTTAAGTTCCTGCAGAATGCTAGATAGGTCAAGGGCAAGGGTTAGAGGGTGTCAAATATAAGTATTGCAATAATTGCTGACAGAACCTTATGATTGCGACGCTATCTCCGAATCTCCTGCAAGGGACGGAAAGCACCAGGTCGATGCCTTGCCGGGCAGTCGACCTTTTTTTTGCCTTTCGCTTTGGGGGTAGAGTCAGGGAAACCCTGACCCTACCCTTCTGCGTTATGCCTTACTTGTTACCGCTTTTTTTCCCAGAAACCTTGCCCCCAGCGGGTTTGGTCTTCTCAGTCCGGATCACTTTCGGTACCCAACCGGTTCCTTGAAGGCGAGTTTCAGCTTCTTTTGCAAGGGCGCCCTTTTTCATGGCGAGCAAGGCGCTGCGGTCATCCTCTCCCCCGATCTTCCCTGCCTCAGTGAGCGCTTCCAGAATCAGATCCTTGGAAACCCGACCAAGATAGTTTTCGGCAGTCGGTGTGAAGTGGTCTGCCATGCTCAGGCCCAATGCCTCCAGAAACTTGGGGGACAGGCCATCACCCGCCACGGATAGGCTCACGGAACGCGCCACGGCAAAGGCCAGCAGGTTGTCCAGGTCAACGGGTTTCATTCCTTCCAGAACGTCCCACAGTGCGCTTGGATCTTTAGGCAGACTCTCGATCATTGCGTTACCGAGGTTCACGAATTCCGCCTCTAACGCCTGTCCAGCATCGTCACTGATCGTGCAGTTGGTTCGGGCACCATAGCCATTTGTGACAGACAGGTCGGTCGGCACAACACCATAGGTCGAACGGGCATCGGCGATAAATTTGCAGACGAGAAGAACCTTTGCAGCCTTCGCATTTTTTGCGGTGGCTGTCTGAGCGGCCAAATTGCGATATCCCAGCAGCGAACGGCGCAGCGCATCACTGAGTGCATCAGTCTTGCGACCTGCTGGCTCACTTGTCCGGCCACCGGCGATGCGTTGCTCGTCACCCAGCAGTGCCGAGACTTTCTCGCGATCCGCAGCGCGCACCCGGCCACGTTCGATGCGCAGCTCACCGTGGTAGTACATCACCAGTGCGCCGCAGTGCTCCATTACTGCCGGGTCAAAAATCACCGCCTGCTTGTTAATCTCAGCGATTTGATCTTCTAAGTTTTGATGCTCTTCCTCAAGCGCATCCATTTGCGCTTGTGCTTCTTCCGACAGATCGGCATCCGGGGTGGCCTCCAACAGGCCTTCTATCGATGTGCGTACCTTCTCAAGCTGACTTTCCAGTTCAGCCACTTGCTGTGCAGCCTCTGCTGACAGCTCGACCTTGATGGTTGGCGCCTGTCCGAGGCGTTCCAAAGCAGTCCAGTCCATACCCGGCCATACCTCGATCCAGCCCCATCCTTCGGTAGCCAATTCGTCGTGAGCTTGCATAAGACGATCTTGAACGAGGGTAGCCAGCAGCGCTGCATCCTCCAGAATCACACCCTCGCCGTCAGCGGCGAACAGATCTCGACGCACCCGACCACCGGCCTTTTCGTAGGCCTCAACACCGCCGATGAACGCGACCCGTGGATCCTTCGCAGCCTCCACCTCAGCCTCCATCACTGCCCGGCGCAACTCATTTGGAGTCGCCCCCCAATGCTGGTTATTGCGCACACGCGACCATGCAGCAACCTGCCGTTCGTGACTGTCAGTGGTGCAGAGGGCGATCAGCTGATCAGTTGTCAGCAGATCCGCACGGAAGTCCTCAATCAGCGACGGCGCCGCCGCACGCAGTTTCAAGCGGCGCTCCACTACCAGAGGGGTAACACCAAATGCATCAGCAACGGCATCAATAGTCCAGCCCTGCTCAACCATCGCGAGGAATGCATCGAACTCGTCTGCAGGGTGCATCGCCACCCGCTGAACGTTCTCGGTCAAGCTGGCTGCAGTGACTGCGTGATCTGCAACCACTTGTACCGAAACAGGATAGTCGTCCTGAAACTCACCTTGCTCAATCAGAAGGCCCAAGGCGTCGTAGCGACGACCACCGGCGACGACTGCACCGAAGTCACCGACAAGATTCACCACCAGATTTTGAAGGAGGCCTTGACCGGTCAGCTTGTGAACGGCGAGGATCGATGCTGCCAGCTTCTCGATACCGGCCTTGTAAGCGGCAGTATCGCGACCGCGGCGTACGTTTGCTTCACTACGGCGCAGACGGTTGTAAGGCATGGATGTAACGGCCACATTGGACATTGTGA
>NZ_JALMEX010000003.1:0-642574 GCF_023100605.1 Pseudomonas sp. MWU12-2020 | reverse complement strand
CCTTTCGTCTCAACCGAGGCGCGCATTCTACAGCAGCCTCATTTGCTGTCAAGTGATTATTTTCAGAAGTTTTCGAAGATTTCTTCAACAACTTCAACCACTTGCACTTCCGATCTCTCGTTAGCGGGAGGCGAATTCTACAGCGTTACACGCTGCTGTCAACACCTCTTTTTTTCCGCTTTCGACCGAGAAGATCGAACCGTTAAAAGAGCCAAACATCACCGCTCTTTCAACTCCTTCCAGGCCTCGATGAACTGAAGCAACCCACTGCCGAAAACTGCGTAACTCATTGAATCTCAAGGAGTTTTCCGTTTCGACTGCGCCGGAAGTGGGGCGAATTATAGACCTCCAGGATCTGCCGTCAACCGTTAATTTCAGTTTTCTGTCGAGTCCCTGAAAAAGCCTGCTTATATCCTGCTTATATATAGACGCAGTGTCAGCGAATGAGCAGTATATTGCCCAAACCCAAAGCAACACCCTGCTCTCACCTTCGGATGATGCCTCGCAATGACTGACCAACCTCGCTCTCTGGCCTCAATGCTGTTCCCGGTTGGCCTGTTATTAATCGCCATGGCTTCCATCCAGTCCGGCGCTTCTCTGGCCAAGAGCATATTCCCGGTGGTTGGCGCCCAAGGGACGACCACACTGCGCCTGGTTTTCGCCAGCGTTATCATGCTGTTGCTGCTGCGCCCATGGCGCGCCAGGCTGACCGCTCAATCCTTGCGCACGGTGATCGTTTACGGAATGGCGCTGGGCGGGATGAACTTCCTCTTCTATATGTCACTGCGCACCGTGCCACTGGGGATCGCAGTCGCACTCGAATTCACTGGCCCGCTGGCCGTCGCCATTTATGCCTCGCGCCGCGCAATCGACTTTCTCTGGATTGCCCTGGCAGCGGTCGGCCTGCTGCTGTTGATCCCGACCGGAGCGACATCAGCGGGAATTGATCTGGTTGGTGCCGGTTATGCCTTGGGTGCCGGCGTGTGCTGGGCGTTGTACATTCTCTTCGGCCAGAAGGCCGGTGCCGACAACGGCGTCACGACAGCCGCCCTCGGCGTGATGATCGCCGCACTATTTGTCGCCCCGATCGGCATCGTGCATGCCGGTGCAGCGCTACTCACCCCGTCGCTGATCCCGGTCGCCATCGGCGTCGCCATCCTCTCAACCGCCTTGCCCTATACGCTGGAAATGGTCGCCCTCACCCGCATTCCAGCCCGCACCTTCGGCACCTTGATGAGCATTGAACCGGCCTTTGGTGCGCTGTCGGGGCTGCTGTTTCTGCAGGAATACCTCACGCTGTCACAATGGATGGCGATCCTCTGCATTATTCTCGCCTCGATCGGAGCAACCATGACCATGGGCAGTTCCGCCAAGCCCGCCATTGCGGCAGATTGAAACAGGATTTGACGAAGGTCTGGCAATTGGCGTTCATTTAGGCCATGTTTAGGCCCCTTAACTCAGTGCCAGGCATGGATTTTTTCGGATAGGGATATCGAACCGCTTAAAGCGCAGGCGAATACAGGCAGACCCGAGCGCCAGACTCGCGGCTACCATAAGGACGGTAATGAAACGAATTTTGATACTGATCGCTGTATTGGCAGTAGCGGGGTGCGCAGCGACCTCCAAGACCCAGGTGAAGCACGGTAAAAAAGGGCTGCACATCAACTGTTCCGGGCTGTCGTCCTCTTGGGACAAGTGCTACACCAGCGCCGCCGATGCTTGCGCCCCAAAGGGCTACAAAGTCATCGCCAAATCAGGGGACGCCGTGGAAGAGCCAGGCGACTACCCGTTCGGTCTCAATCCGGCCGGCTATACCAGCCGCAGCATGATCGTCATCTGCAAATGAATCATTCTGGCTGCTCGCCTCGTCGAGCAGCCAGCTGACGCCCGATCTCCTCATGGCTGGACTTCAATACCGTCCGTTGAATGTCCGGTGTCACCAGCATCCTCGCCACCACCAGTGCCCCGACACATTGCGACAGAATCGCCCATGCGAGGCTGTCGCTCTCCAGAATCTGTGCCCAACTGGCTTGCAGCCGACAAATCCACAACTCTGCCTGCTCACGAACCTGATCATCTGAACGGGCAATTTCCGCGCCCAGCGTCGGCAAGGCGCAGCCCGATTCTGGCTGCTCTACGTGGGCCATGCTCAGGTATTGTTTGAGACAGCGCTCCAGCCGCTCACGATCCTGTGCTCCCTGCCCTCCGAGTCGCTCCAGGCTTTGACACAGTTCGCGCTCGACGATGGCCGTGAACAGCGCGTCTTTCGAAGAGAAGTGACTATAGAAAGCAGCGCCACTGAGGCCGATAGCCTTCATCAAACCATCGACCCCGACAGTCGAAAAGCCCGAACGCTTGGCTGACAGCGCGCTGCTGTTCAGCAGTTTTTCTCGGGTTTCCAGCTTGTGACCAGCGGAATACCGCATGTACTTGCCCTCTTTATCGACCGCCTTGACGTTATCCGGATCCTAGCATAACGTTCGTTCACTTAACGATCGTTTACTAAAGGGATTCACCCATGAATAACAAGAAGGTCGTGTTAGTGGTTGGTGCCGGTGATGCCACGGGCGGAGCGATTGCCAAGCGTTTTGCCAAAGAGGGTTTTGTCGCTTGCGTCACCCGCCGCAGCGCCGACAAATTGCAGCCGCTGGTCGACGCGATTCAGGCCGAGGGTGGCGAAGCACACGGTTTTGCCTGCGATGCGCGCAAGGAAGAAGACGTCATTGCCCTGATTGAAGACATCGAAACCCGCCTCGGCCCGATCGAAGCGTTTGTCTTCAACATCGGCGCCAACGTGCCTTGCAGCATTCTTGAAGAAACCGCACGCAAGTATTTCAAGATCTGGGAAATGGCCTGTTTCTCGGGTTTTCTCAATGCCCGCGAAGTGGCCAAGCGCATGGTCACCCGCAAACGCGGCACCATTCTGTTCACCGGCGCCACCGCCGGGCTGCGTGGTGCTTCCGGATTTGCCGCATTTGCCGGGGCCAAACACGGTATCCGTGCACTGGCGCAAAGCATGGCGCGCGAGTTGGGCCCGATGAACATCCATGTCGCCCATGTAGTGGTCGATGGCGCCATCGATACCGACTTCATCCGCAACAGTTTCCCCGAGAAGTACGCGACCAAGGATCA
Source organism: Pseudomonas sp. MWU12-2020 (assembly GCF_023100605.1). Lineage (NCBI taxonomy): Bacteria > Pseudomonadati > Pseudomonadota > Gammaproteobacteria > Pseudomonadales > Pseudomonadaceae > Pseudomonas > Pseudomonas sp. MWU12-2020. Next base: position 639,442 of record NZ_JALMEX010000003.1, on the reverse strand, counting down.
GGACGGCATTCTCAACCCCGAACATATCGCCGAAAACTATTGGTACCTGCACAGTCAGCCACGGGATGCCTGGACATTCGAGCTGGACCTGCGCCCCTGGAACGAACGCTGGTAAGCCCCTCCTCCATAACAATAATCAGAGAGCAGCGAAGATGACGAAAACCGTGGAGTTCTATTTCGACCTCGGCAGCCCTGCCACCTACCTGGCCTACACGCAGTTGCCGAAGATCTGTGCCCAGACTGGCAGCCAACTGATCTACATCCCGATGCTGCTGGGCGGTGTGTTCAAGGCGACCGGCAACGCCTCACCGGCAATGATTCCGGCAAAGGGCCGCTACATGTTTCAGGATCTGAATCGCTACGCCAAACGTTATGACGTGCCGCTCAAGTTCAATCCGCACTTCCCGATCAACACGCTGACATTGATGCGTGCCGTCACCGGGATACAACTGCACCAGCCAGAACGCTTTAAGGCGTTTATCGATTGTCTTTTCAAGGCGCTGTGGGTGGAGGGGCGCCCTCTCGATGAGCCGGCTACCGTCGCTGCGGTATTGAGCGAACACGGCTTCGCCCCCGATGAAGTACTGGCCCTGACCAACGACGAATCGGTCAAGGCTGTACTCAAGGAGAATACGGAGACAGCGGTAAAACGCGGCGTGTTTGGTGCGCCGAGCATGTTCATCGGCAACCAGATGTTCTTCGGACAGGACCGGCTCGACTTCGTCGAAGAAGCCCTGCGCCAAGCCTGAATCAGCAGCAGAACTCAGGCGCTGCCAATAGCGCCTGAGCTTCAACCATTCAGATCGCCGCTGTGCGCGTGTTCAGCCACTCCAGCGCAGCCCCCTCAAGCAATGGACTCAGACGCTCACGCACTTCGGCATGGTAGGCGTTGAACCACTGCTTCTCTTCCTGCGTCAGCAAGGATGGCTCCAGGCAACGCGTGTCGATCGGGCACAGGGTCAGCGTTTCAAACTTGAGGAACTCGCCGAACTCGCTGCTTCCCGCCTCGCGGTTCATTGCCAGATTCTCGATCCGCACGCCCCAACGACCCGGACGATAGGTGCCCGGTTCAATCGAGGTGATCATCCCCGGTTGCATCGCCGTTTGCGGTGCCGGTGCTGCCTGATAGGCGATCACCTGCGGGCCTTCGTGCACGTTGAGGAAATAGCCGACCCCATGACCGGTGCCATGACCGTAATCCACGCTTTCCGCCCAGATCGGCGCGCGAGCGATGGCATCGAGCAACGGCGAGAGAATGCCTTTCGGGAACTGCGCCCGCGACAGAGCGATCACGCCCTTGAGCACGCGAGTGCAGTCACGCTTCTGCTCAGCCGTCGGCGTACCCACCGGCACCATTCGAGTGATGTCGGTGGTGCCACCCAAGTACTGGCCGCCCGAGTCGATCAGCAACAAGCCGTCGCCCTCGATCACCGCATGTTCTTCTTCGGTAGCGTGATAGTGCGGCATTGCACCATTGGCATTGAACGCGGCAATCGTATTGAAACTCAGCGACACGTAATCCGGACGGCGCTCACGGGCAGCGGTGAGCTTTTCATCGATGGTCAGTTCGGTGATGCGCTCGCGGCCCCAGGCCGATTCCAGCCAGGCAAAGAATTCGCACAGCGCCGCGCCATCCTGCTCCATGGCCTTGCGGATATGCTGCGCATCGGCCTCGCTTTTTTGCGATTTGGCGAGGGTAGTCGGGTTCAAGCCTTCGACCAGTTTCACCGCACTGTCCAGGTTATCCAGCAAACCGCTGGTCACCCGCGCCGGGTCCACCAGCAGGCTCGCGCCGCTCGGTACAGTGCGCAAGGCGTCAGCGACCTCACGGTAATCGCGCAGGGTCACGCCGTCCCGCTCCAGCACCGCACGCAGCTCGGCATCGACTTTGCTCAAGGCCACGAACAGCGTTGCTTGCTGTTGATTGATCAACGCAAAAGAAACAAACACCGGGTTGAACGACACGTCGCCGCCACGCAGGTTGAACAGCCAGGCGATGTCATCGAGGGTGGCGATGAAGTGCCAATCGGCGCCACGTTCCTGCAGGGTCTCGCGCAGTTTGGCGAGTTTTTCGCCACGGCTGACCGTCGCTTGCGGTGGCAGATGTTGATAGATCGGCGCGTTCGGCAGGCTCGGGCGATCCGCCCAGACTTCATTCAACAGGTCGATGTCGGTACGCAGACGCGCGCCGCGGGCTTCAAGCTTGCTGCTCAGGGTGCGCGCCGAAGCGACGGCCATCACCGCACCGTCGACCGCGACTACGCCACCTTCCGGGGTCTGCTCGGCCAGCCAGTCCAGCGGGCTCGGCTGACCCGGTTGCAGCTTGACCAGTTCGATGCCGCTGCCCTTGAGTTCCTTGGTCGCCTGTTCCCAATAGCGACTGTCGGCCCAGACCCCGGCGAAATCAGCAGTCACGATCAAAGTGCCGACCGAACCATGGAAGCCCGACAGCCATTGCCGCCCCTGCCAGTAGCCCGGCAGGTACTCCGACAGATGCGGGTCGGCCGATGGCACCAGCAACGCATGAATGCCTTCGCGGCGCATCAGTTCACGGGTTTGCGCCAGGCGCTGGGGAACCGTTCCTTCGGTCAAAGTCTGGGTACTCATCATGTCTCCTGCCAATCACTTCATCGTTATTGTTCGTAGCCGTATAAACGGCTGGTTAAAGCCCTGTCGCCCAGAATGCCGGGGCACTGGCGCAGGCGCTTTTGATCAGTTCTGCCGCCTGATCGATATCGTCGGCGGTGGTAAAGCGGCCAAGGCTCAGGCGAATCGTGCGACCGGCCAGCCGTGCGTCGTGCCCCAGCGCCAGCAACACGTGAGAGGGTGTGTTGCTCGCCGAATTACAGGCCGAGGTCGCGGAAAAAGCGATCGAATGGCTCAAGGCTGCACTGTTGAACTCACCTTCGCTGAAGGTCAGGCTCAAGGTATGCGCGATGCGCTGGCTGGCGCTGCCGTTGAGGCGCACGCCCGGCAGGCTCAGCAACTGTTCAAGCAACCGCTCACGCAGCGCCACGATGGACTTTTTCTCGGCATCGAATTCGGCAGCCGCCAAGGCGAATGCCGCGCCCATGCCGGCGATCTGATGCGTCGCCAGAGTCCCGGAGCGCAGCCCGCCTTCGTGGCCGCCGCCATGAATCTGCGCCTGCAAACGCTGTTGCGCGCGCGGGCCGACATACAACGCGCCGATGCCTTTGGGGCCGTAAAGCTTGTGCGCGGAAAACGACATCAGGTCCACCGGCCACTGCTGCAGATCAATCGCCACTTTGCCGGCGCCCTGAGCGGCATCGACATGGAACAACGCCCCACGGCCGCGCACCACTTCACCGATGGCCGGGATATCGTTGAGCGTGCCAAGTTCGTTGTTGACCAGCATCAACGACACCAGAAAGGTGTCGTCGCGCATTGCTTCGCTGACCGCTTGCGGGGTGATCAGACCTTCGGCGTCCGGCACCAGATAGGTCACCGCGACGCCGGCATCCTGCAATTGCCGGGCGGTATCGAGGATGGCTTTATGTTCGATCTGACTGGTAATGATGTGGCCACCGGCAACGCCGCGTGCCTGGGCCACACCCTTGAGGGCGAGGTTGTTGGATTCGGTGGCACCGGAGGTCCAGACGATCTGCGCGGCCTCGGCACCGACCAGTTCGGCGACTTGCCGACGGGCCTGCTCGACCGTTTGCCGGGCCTGCTGGCCGAAGGCGTGGGAGCTGGAAGCCGGGTTGCCGAAGTTACCGTGAAAACCCAGACAATCGATCATCACCTGGATGACCCGCTCGTCCACCGGGGTGGTGGCGGCGTAATCGAAATACAACGGACGTTTATTCATAAAAGACTCGCAGAGCGTGTTCCGGGATCAGGAGGCTCGTGTCTGCAAACGGCACAGCGCAGCCTTGTGAGCTGCGCCTGGGTTCGAGACCGTCATCAATACCTGATCGGATGCCGTTAAAGAAGAACAACTTCATTTAAAAGTGCGTAGGAACGCTCCTGAAGTCGAGCTTAACAGGCATCGGGCCGGCGGTTGAAGCAATGCGTCAGTGAAAGCTTTCGAGAAGCAGCGGGTACAGCGAAATCACCAACAGCGCCGCCATGCCCCAGTTGAACACGCGCAACCAGCGCGGGTCCTTCAGCACATTGCGCAGCAGCGTGCCGCACGCCGCCCAGACGCCGACGCTGGGCAGGTTGATGATGGCGAACACGGCGGCGATGACCACCACGTTGGTGAAATAACCCTGCATCGGCGTGTACGTGCTGATGGCACCGATGGCCATGATCCAGGCCTTGGGATTGACCCATTGAAACGCGGCGGCACCGAGATAGCTGATCGGCTTGGCCTCACCTTCGACGCCCTCGCCTACCGGGCCCGAATGGGCGATTTTCCACGCCAGGTACAACAGATACGCGGCACCGAGATAGCGCAGCACCGTGTAAAGAATCGGGTAAGTCTGGAACACCGCGCCGAGGCCAAAGCCCACTGCGACCACCAATACGAAGAAACCGCAGGTGATGCCGAGCATGTGAGGAATGGTGCGGTTGAAGCCGAAGTTCACGCCCGATGCCAGCAACATGGTGTTGTTCGGCCCCGGTGTAATCGAGGTGACAAGGGCAAACAGGGCAAAGCCCAACAGCAGATCAAGCGAGAGGGTCATGGGAGCAATCCGTCGGGGGTCATTCAGGTGTTGACCCTATCGCACGGCAGCCCGCAAACCCACGGACAGTTACGCGAAAATACGAGCAGTACAGTTTTCGATTAACTTGGACGACCGTGCAGCTGTATCGCACGTCCGGCGCTCATTTCAGCTTTCTTGTCGAATTGCGATTCGCCCAGCAGTGCCGCTTTCTTCGCGTGATATTCATCGAAGGACAAGCCGCTGCGGTTCAGCGCTTCCATCGCCAGTTCGCGGGTTTCTTCGGCGGTGTATGGCCGTTGTTCGGGGGCAACGTGGGTCGCGCAACCGGCAAGTACGGAGACAGCGAGCAGCAGCGAAACAGTCAGTAAACGATTCATGGGGAGCGTCCTGGCGAGCAGTGGTAGTCGATGGACAAAGGCTACGCCCGCGCCCGCGCGGGCAAAAATCAACGCTCTCAATAGTGGCTATCAGGATTTCAGCTTTAACGCCCTCATATCTCCTAACGATCTATAAATATCGATTAACGTTCTTTTACGGAATAACCAGCAGCCGCTATAAATCCCTGCACGCGGCGAACAACTGTTGCTCCAGCAACTGTTGCCCAGGCAACAGCAGATCAACAAACCCGCCTGATATCTGCACAACCGACTCACGCCAGAACGCTCAAGCCCAGGTAATCCGGGGCTCTCAGGAATTGGTACAGCGCTTGCTCAAGCCTTGGCACTTACTCACTGCTCGCTGAGCAACTGTTGATAAAAAGGAACTCATCATGTCGCGTCCCCTGAAAGTCGTCGCCCTCTCTGGCGGCACCTGGCGTCCATCGCGCACTCTGGTGCTGACCCAAGCGCTGCTGGCCGAACTGGCTGGGCACTTGCCGATCGAGAGTCATCTGATCGAACTCGGCGATATCGCCCGACCACTGGGCAGCGCTCTGTCGCGTCAGGAGCTGGGTGCCGAGGTCGAGGCCGAACTGCAAGCCATTGAACAGGCCGATCTGCTGATCGTTGCCGCGCCGGTGTATCGCGGCTCCTATCCGGGCCTGCTCAAGCATTTGTTCGATCTGATCGACCTCAACGCGCTGATCGACACCCCGGTGCTGCTCGCCGCCACCGGTGGCAGCGAGCGCCACGCACTGGTGCTCGATCACCAGTTGCGTCCGCTGTTCAGTTTCTTCCAGGCCGTGACCCTGCCCATTGGCGTGTACGCCACCGAGGCCGACTTCGCCGATTACCAGATCACCAGCGAACCGCTGAAAGCGCGGATTCGCCTGGCTGCCGAACGCGCCGCGCCACTGTTCGGCACGCAAATCAAACCGTTGCTGAAAATCGCTTAAGGAGCTGCTCATGGATGTTTTCTGGTTCCTGCCGACCCACGGCGACGGCCATTACCTGGGCACCACCCAAGGCGCGCGCCCGGTCACCCTGAATTATCTGAAACAAGTGGCGCAAGCCGCCGACAGCCTCGGCTATCACGGCGTGCTGATTCCTACCGGGCGCTCCTGCGAAGACTCGTGGGTGATCGCTTCGGCGCTGGTGCCGTTGACCGAACGTCTGCGTTATCTGGTGGCGATCCGTCCGGGAATCATTTCGCCAACCGTTTCGGCCCGTATGGCGGCGACACTCGATCGACTGTCCAACGGTCGTCTGCTGATCAACGTGGTGACCGGCGGCGATCCTGACGAAAACCGTGGCGACGGCAGCTTCCTCAGTCACAGCGAACGCTACGAAGTCACCGACGAATTCCTCAAGATCTGGCGCCGGGTGTTGCAAGGCGAATCGGTGGATTTCGAAGGCAAGCACCTCAAAGTACAGAACGCCAAGGCCCTCTATCCACCGGCACAAAAACCTTATCCGCCGCTGTATTTCGGCGGCTCGTCCGACGCGGCGCACGACCTGGCCGCCGAGCAGGTGGACGTATACCTGACCTGGGGCGAACCACCCGCCGCCGTCGCCGAAAAACTTGCCGATGTGCGTGAACGCGCCGCTCGGCATGGGCGCAAGGTGAAGTTCGGTATTCGCCTGCACGTGATTGTTCGCGAGACCGCCGAAGAGGCGTGGAAGGCTGCGGACAAATTGATCGAACACATCAGCGACGAGACCATCGAGGCGGCGCAAAAGTCCTTCTCGCGCTTCGATTCCGAGGGTCAGCGGCGCATGGCGGCGTTGCACGATGGTCGTCGCGACAACCTGGAAATCGCCCCCAATCTTTGGGCCGGCGTGGGTCTGGTACGCGGCGGTGCCGGTACGGCGCTGGTGGGCGATCCGCAGCAAGTGGCGGCGCGGATCAAGGAGTACGCCGACCTCGGTATCGAGAGTTTTATCTTCTCCGGCTATCCGCATCTGGAAGAAGCGTACCGCTTTGCCGAACTGGTGTTCCCGCTGTTGCCCGAGCCGTACGCAAGTCTGGCCGGACGCGGCGTGACCAACCTCACCGGGCCGTTTGGCGAAATGATTGCCAACGATGTGTTGCCCGGCCAAGCCAAGGCCTGAAAACGCCCATTGTAGGAGTGAGCCTGCTCGCGAAAGCGGTGGATCTGCGACGGTGATGTCGACTGTGCTGACCACATCGCGAGCAGGCTCACTCCTACAGAGGATTGCATCGATTTTGAGGAACACCGTGTGACCGCCAAACCACAAAGCACCCTGCTCTCCCCGCTGCAGACTGCCCGCCAACTGGCTGCCGAATTCGCCTTGACCGCCGTCGAGCGTGACGAGCGCGGCGGCACGCCGAAGGCCGAACGCGATGCCCTGCGCGACAGCGGCCTGCTGGCCCTGAGCATTCCCACCCGTTACGGCGGGCTCGGCGCGACATGGAGCGAAACCCTGCAGATCGTGCGCGAGTTCGCCAAGGTCGACAGTTCCATCGCCCACGTCTTCGGCTTTCATCACCTGATGCTCGCCACCGTGCGTCTGTTCTCGCGGCCCGAACAATGGCAGCCGTGGTTCGAACAGACCGCGCGACAGAACTGGTTCTGGGGCAACGCCCTCAACCCGCTCGACACCCGCACCGTGGTCAAGGATTTCGGCGGTTGGCGCGAGTTTTCCGGGAAGAAAAGCTTCTGTTCCGGCGCCAGCGATTCACAAATGCTGATCGCCTCGGCCGTCGACGAAAGTGCCGGCGGCAAATTGCTGATCGCGGCGATCCCCAGCGGTCGCAGCGGCATCACGCTGCACGACGACTGGAACAACATCGGCCAGCGCCAGACTGACAGTGGCAGCGCCACGTTCGAACGGGTGCGGGTCGAAGAATCCGAGCTGCTGCTTGATCCCGGCCCGTTGAGCACACCGTTCGCCTGCCTGCGTCCGCTGATTGCGCAATTGACCTTCACCCATATGTTTCTCGGGATCGCCGAAGGTGCCTTTGAAGAAGCCCGGCAATACACCCTGAGCGAAACCCGTCTCTGGCACAAATCCGTAGCCCGCAATGTGCGTGAAGACCCTTACGTGCTCGCGCATTACGGCGAGTTCTGGGTCGCGCTGGAAGGCATTCGCCTGCTGGTCGAACGGGCCGCCGCGCTGCTCGACGAGGCCTGGGCCAAAGGCCCGAACCTGACCGCAGAGGAACGTGGACATCTGGCCACGGCGATTGCCACCGCCAAGGTCGCCGCCAGTCGTCAGGGGCTGGAGATTTGCAGCCGCTTGTTCGAAGTCACTGGCGCGCGTTCGACCCACGCCTCGCTGCGCCTCGACCGGCACTGGCGCAACCTGCGCACGCAGACCCTGCACGACCCGCTCGATTACAAACTTCATGAGCTGGGCGACTGGGCGCTGAATCAGGCGCTGCCGGTGCCGACGTTCTATTCCTGATCTTGCCTTTAATGGAGCGAGTCCCATGCAACTGCTGACCCTTCCGCCCTCACCCGCTCTGGCGACGTCGATCCGCGCCACCGCGCAGGTCTTCGAAGACCCCAAGTCCCAGGCCCTGCTCGCGCATCTGCAACAGGTCGCGCCGAGCGAAGCCAGCGTGCTGATCATTGGCGAGACCGGCACCGGCAAGGAGCTGGTGGCGCGGCATATCCACAATCTGAGCCACCGCCGGCATCGGCCGTTTGTCGCGGTCAACTGCGGTGCGTTCTCCGAATCGCTGGTGGAAGCCGAGCTGTTCGGCCATGAAAAAGGCGCCTTCACTGGCGCCCTCAGCGCCAAGGCCGGGTGGTTCGAAGAGGCGGATGGCGGCACCTTGTTCCTCGACGAAATCGGTGATTTGCCGATGGCGATTCAGGTCAAGTTGCTGCGGGTGTTGCAGGAGCGCGAAGTGGTGCGCCTCGGCTCGCGCAAAAGCATTCCGATCAATGTGCGCGTGCTGGCCGCGACCAACGTGCAACTGGAGAAAGCGATCAATGCCGGCAACTTCCGCGAAGACCTGTTCTACCGATTGAACGTGGTCAATTTGGAACTCAGTCCGTTGCGCGAGCGGCCCGGTGACATCCTGCCGCTGACCCGGCATTTCATCGAGGCCTACAGCCAGCGCCTGGGTTACGGACGGGTCAGCATCAGCCCCGGCGCCGAACAGAAACTGCGCAGCTACAGTTGGCCGGGCAATATTCGCGAACTGGAAAACGTCATCCATCACACCCTGTTGATCTGCCGCAACGGCGTGATCGAACGCGACGATTTGCGCCTGTCGAACCTGCGCATCGAGCGCCCGGACGATCAGCAGTCGAACGCCGACGATTCACCGGAAGCGTTGCTGGAGCGGGCCTTTCAAAAGCTCTTCGAACAACAGGCCGGCGCCCTCCACGAAAAAGTCGAAGACGCCCTGCTGCGCGCCGCCTATCGCTTCTGCCATTACAACCAGGTGCATACCGCCGCGCTGCTCGGTCTGAGCCGCAACGTCACCCGCACACGGCTGATCAAGATCGGCGAACTGGCGGTGAACAAGCGGCGACTCACGGAGAACCTGCACGGTGAACGCCTGATCCAGTTGTCGATCTAGCCCACCAGATTGCAGTGCAGCGCATCGTCATGACTGCGGGCGATGCTGCTCAACACCTGGAACGAATTGAAGGTCACGGTTTTCGCCTGATGGGCGCGGATCAGCTGCCAGAAATCCTGCTCGCCGCTTTCATAGCGACAGAACGCCGCCTCTCCTGCCTCACGGCTCTGCCATTGCAGCAAGCTCAGCACCCGCCGACCGTCGTCGCTGACCTGGACGCTGGCGCTGACGAAGCCTGCGTAGCGCTGCGCCAGATGTTCGCTCTGCTGCGACAGCGCCGAGACCAATGCCGGTTGCTGGCGCGGCTCGATCTCGAATTCGATCAACTGGGTAAAACTGCGATTTTTCGCTGAAGTTTGCATGAGAAGTCCCCACTCATCGTAAGACGAGTCTTGCGACTCGAAGACCTGCAGGGTAAAACCTCTAGTTAAGTCAAGGTCAAGAGTCATTTTGCAAAATGATCACCAAGGAAAACCTGCACAAGCAACTCACCGTGGGCGAAGTCGCAGCGCGCAGCGGTGTCGCGGTGACTGCCCTGCACTTTTATGAATCGAAAGGCCTGATCAAGAGCCAGCGCAATGCCGGCAATCAGCGGCGCTATCCACGGGAAGTCTTGCGTCGAGTGGCGTTGATCAAGGTCGCGCAACGCCTGGGCATTCCGCTGGCAGAAATCGGCGAGGCGCTGAAAATCCTCCCGGACGACCGTGCCCCGACGGCGGCGGACTGGAAAGTCCTGTCCGAACAATGGCGTCGGGAGCTGGATGAGCGGATCAATCAACTGACGTTGTTGCGCGACCGGCTCACCGGTTGCATCGGTTGCGGCTGCCTGTCGATGGAGGCCTGCCCGTTGCGCAACCAGGGCGATGTGCTCGGTGAGCAGGGGCCGGGAGCGCATTTTCCGGACTGACGGCTCGTCGGGGAAAAATGCTGGCCGCGCAGACAGTTCTATAGTGAATCCTCCACAAATCCGGTGGAGTTCCACTCCGAAAACAAAGAACAGGGAGAACGTCATGAGCGTCAAACCCATTCCCGAGGGGTATCACAGCATTACCCCGTACCTCGGCATCCTCAAGGCCGCCGAGGCCATCGAGTTTTACAAAAAAGCCTTTGGTGCGACCCAGGTCATGCGCCTGGACATGCCCGACGGGCGCATCGGCCACGCCGAACTACGGATTGGCGATAGCGCGATCATGCTTGGTACACCGTGCGATCAAGGACCGTTGAGCGGCCCGGACAACGCGGTGTCGGTCGGTCTGCATCTGTATGTCACCGATGTCGACAAGTCCTTTCAGCGAGCGCTGGATGCCGGGGCGAGTGCGGTGTCCGAGGTCAAGGATCAGTTTTATGGTGATCGCAGCGGCACGCTGAAGGATCCCTATGGACACGTGTGGTTTCTCGCCACGCGCAAGGAGGATCTGACCGAGGAGCAGATCAAGCAGCGGGCGATGGAGATGTTCAGTCAGGGTTGAGATTTTCAGGGGCCGGGCTGGCCTCTTCGCGGGCAAGCCCGCTCCCACAGGGATCTCTGGTGTTTATACAATGGGTGTCACACAGAAAAACACTGCGGGAGCGGGCTTGCCCGCGAAGGGGCCGGCACTGCCGACACACATCACACTTCATGAACCACCACACCACGCTTCAACCCTTGCCCCGAATGCCGAACACTTTCAGGATGCATCCCACCCGCACCTGAACAAGGATCAGCCCGATGTTTGCCGGATTCGTCAAAGACCAGCGCCACGTCAACGGCGTCGACATCGCCTATCGCCTCGGCGGCAGCGGCCCGGGGCTGTTGCTGTTGCACGGGCACCCGCAGACCCACGTGATCTGGCATAAGATCGCGGAACAACTGGCCGAGCATTTCACCGTGGTCGCCGCCGACCTGCGCGGTTATGGCGACAGCGCCCGACCGGCTGCCAATGAACAACACCGCAACTATTCAAAACGCGAAATGGCCCGAGATAACGTCGCGTTGATGCAGGCGCTGGGGTTCGAACAGTTTTCGATTCTGGCCCACGACCGTGGCGCGCGGGTTGCCCATCGCCTGGCCCTCGACCACCGCGCTGCGGTGCAGCGGATGATGCTGCTGGACATCGCCCCGACCCTGGCGATGTACACGCAGACCAACGAAGCGTTCGCCCGCGCCTATTGGCACTGGTTCTTCCTGATCCGCCCGGCGCCGTTGCCGGAAACCCTGATCGAAGCCGATCCCGAAGCCTATCTGCGCAGTGTGATGGGCAGCCGCAGCGCCGGACTGGCGCCGTTCACCGAGCACGCGTTCGGCGAATACCTGCGCTGCCTGCAACGTCCCGGCAGCGCCCGGGGCATCTGCGAGGACTACCGCGCCAGCGCCAGCATCGATCTGGAACATGATCGTGCCGACATCGCCGCCGGCAATCAGCTTGAACTGCCGCTACGCGTATTGTGGGGCGCCGAAGGTACGGTCGGGCGTTGTTTCGATCCGCTCAAGGAATGGCAGCAAGTGGCAACGAGGGTCAGCGGCAAGGCGCTGCCGGGCGGGCATTATCTGGCCGAAGAAGTGCCAGAACTGCTGCTCGCCGAGGCGCTGGATTTCCTGCGCTGAACCGAGCCGTTCATCGCCGATGCTATGCTGGCGGCTTGTGCCGCCAGTGCTCGCTCCCACATGTCCCAGAACAAAGACCCCGTGCCCCTGCCCGAAGACTTGCGCGTGCTGCTGACCGTGATCCGCAAGAACGGTTTCGCCGCTGCCGCCGATGAGTTGGGGCTGTCCCCGGCCTACGTCAGCAAACGCATCCAGATTCTCGAATCGACCCTCGGCACCCGCCTGCTGCACCGCACCAGTCGCCGGGTGTCGCTGACCGAGGACGGCGAGCGGGTGCAGCGCTGGGCCTTGCGCATCCTCGATGATTTCCAGCAACTGCACGACGACCTCGCCGACGCCCACGACAGCCCGCGCGGGCGTTTGCACATCTGCAGCAGTTTCGGCTTCGGTCGCAACCATGTGGCGCCTGCGGTTTCGCGGCTGGCCGAACGGCACCCGCAATTGCAGATTCGCCTGGACCTGTTCGACCGCGCAGTGGACATCGTCAACGAGGGTTTCGATCTGGAAATCCGCGTCGGCGACGACCTGCCCGGCCAGCACATCGGCCGGCAACTGGTGAGCAACCGCCGTGTGCTGTGCGCCGCACCCGAATACCTTGAGCGCCGAGGCACCCCGCAGACTCTGGACGATCTGCAACAACACGACTGCCTGGTGATCAAGGAGCGCGACAACGCCTTCGGCGTCTGGAATCTGGACCGCAACGGCACGCAGGAAAGCGTGCGGGTCAGTGGGCCGTTGTCTTCCAACCACGGCGAGATTGTCCTGCAATGGGCGCTCGACGGACGCGGCGTGTTGCTGCGTTCATTGTGGGATGTAAAACCGTTGCTGGAACAGGGCCGACTGGTGCCGGTGCTGACTGATTACAACCAGAGCGCCAATGTCTGGGCGGTGTACCCGACGCGGCTGGCCAACTCCGGCAAGCTGCGGGCGTGTGTGGAGTTTTTGCAGGGGCATTTCAAGGATCTTTCTCTCTAGCCAAACACCACAAAACCCTGTGGGAGCGAGCCTGCTCGCGAAGGCGTCGGGTCAGACAATTGAGTGCTGACTGACACGACGCCATCGCGAGCAGGCTCACTCCTACAGAGGGCTAGTTGGGTGTCAGGCCAGCCATGGGTTGGCGGCCAGGTGTTCGCGCTCGAACGCCTCGATCTGCTCACGCCGCTGCAAGGTACTGCCAATCGCATCCAGCCCCAGCAACAGCGCAGTCTTGCGCAAGCCATCAATCTGGAAATCAATCACTTCACCGTCCGCCAGTCGAATCTGCTGCGCCTCTAGATCGACATTGATCTGCGCCGTGTCGGGCTGGCTCACCAGTCGGCCAATGCGCTGCACTTGAGCCTCATCCAGAGTGATCAGCAACACGCCGTTGCGCTGGCAGTTGTCGTAGAAGATCCCGGCAAAACTGCTGCCGATCAGCGCGCGAATGCCCATTTGCTGCAACCCCCACACCGCATGTTCGCGACTGGAACCGCAGCCGAAATTCGGCCCGACCACCAGAAAGTTCGCGCCCTGCCAGGCCGGCTGGTTCAACACGAATTCAGGGTTGGGCGTACCGTCGGCAAGAAAACGCATATCGAAAAACAGCCCACGATCCAGACCCTGACGGTCGATACCCTTGAGAAACTGCTTGGGCATGATCACGTCGGTGTCGACGTTGGCCGCGAGCATTGGCGCAGCCTGACCGCTGACCTGAGTAAAGGGTTGCAGGCTCATGGGCGTTCTCCGAAGTGGCGGATGTCGGTCAGGTGGCCGTTGATCGCCGCGGCGGCGACCATGGCCGGGCTCATCAGGTGCGTACGCGCCCCCGCGCCCTGCCGGCCTTCGAAATTGCGGTTGGTGCTCGAGGCGCAGCGGTCGCCGGGGGCCAGCACGTCATCGTTCATCGCCAGGCACATCGAGCAGCCGGACTGGCGCCATTCAAACCCGGCGTCAATGAAGATCTGCGCCAGCCCTTCGGCTTCGGCCTGGGCGCGGACCTCACTGGAGCCGGGCACGATCATCGCCCGCACATGCCCGGCCACCCGCCGCCCGTGCACGACGCTGGCGGCGTCACGTAAATCTTCGATCCGCGCGTTGGTGCAGGAGCCGATGAAAGCGTGACTGATGACAATATCGCGCAGCGCCATTCCCGCCTCCAGGCCCATGTATTGAAGGGCGCGGCGCATGTCCTGACGCAGGATCGGATCGTCGATAGTCTGCGGGTCCGGCACCCGTGCACCAATCGCCGCCGCCTGATCGGGGCTGGTGCCCCAGGTGACCATCGGCTCCAGCAGGCTGGCGTCGAGGTACACTTCGCGGTCGAACACGGCGCCGGAATCGCTGCGCAATTCACGCCATTTTTCCACGCCGCGCGCCCAGAGCTCGCCTTGTGGCGCGCGCGGTTTGCCGTTGAGATAAGCAAAGACTTTTTCGTCCGGCGCCATGAACGCGCCGCGCGCGCCCGCCTCGACCGCCATGTTGCAAATGGTCATGCGTGCTTCGACGCTCAGCGCATCAATGGTCGAACCCGAGAACTCGATCGCATAACCCGTGGCCCCCGACGCACCGATCCTGCCGATCAGCGCCATGATCACGTCCTTGGAGGTGAGCCCCGGCGCCAGTTCGCCATCCACCGTCACGCGCATACTTTTCAGGCGCTTGTAGACCAGCGTCTGCGAGGCCAGCAGATGCTCGATCTCCGAGGTGCCGATGCCAAACCCGAACGCCCCCAGCGCACCGTACGTGGTGGTGTGGCTGTCGCCGGCGGCGATGACCATGCCCGGCAGGATGAAACCCTGCTCCGGGGCGATCACATGCTCGATACCTTGGCGCTTGTCGAGAATATCCAGCAGTTCGATGCCGAAGTCCCGGCAGTTTTCCGCCAGATACGACACCTGCCGCGCACCGCCCGCATCAGGCATCGCCGCCACCCGTTTGGGGGTGGTCGGATTGACATGATCGACCACCGCCAGCGCCGTGGCCGGCCGCCAGACCTTGCGCCCGGCAGCGCGCAGACCGCTGAACGCCTGTGGACTGGTGTATTCGTTGATCACCTGACGGTCGATATACAGCAGCACATGGCCTTGGTCGTCGAGGCGGCACACGGTGTGCGAATCGATGTGTTTGTCGTAGAGGGTTCTGGGGTTCATCAGGGTGCTCACTCAGGGAAATCCGGTGCTCTCCATCATAGGGAGCGCCGACCGGCCATCAATTGCCTGACAGTGAGTGCGGCATTCATGAATCGTGTTTGATCGGCTGATCACCAAACACCCCCTGTAGGAGCGGGCTTGCTCGCGAAAGCGTCCTCTCAGTCGACATCCTTATTGAATGAACCACCGCATTCGCGAGCAAGCCCGCTCCCACAGGGGGGGTGGTGGCGTCTGGGCGGAAGTGCGAAACATTTACTTTCATATCGTCTTTCGGGATTTGTCCGGCTCATCCGTCCTATAGAGATGCAGGCCGTTCGCGTAGGCAACAGCCACGACCGCGCCTTTTACGGAGAACCATGCTGCGAAGCCCGTAGCAGAGGCTCCTCTCACCGAATCAAGACGCGCAATCATGTCAAAGAAATCCCGCTCGAAACTGTGGTTCCTGGTGCATAGCTGGCTCGCGTTGCCGATCTGGTTTTTTGTCCTGATCGTCTGTGTCACTGGCACGCTGGCGGTGGTCAGCCAGGAAATCGTCTGGCTGGCCAACCCGCAGATGCGCGCCAGCCCGCCGTCGGACGACGCGCCGCTGCTCAGTTACGACCAGGTACTGGCGGCGATCAAACAAGCCGAGCCGCAGACCCTGGTACAAAGCATCAGCCGTCCCGATGAGTCGCACTTTGCCCTGGACGTCGAAGTCAGCTACCCGGACGGTCGCTCGCTGACGGTCTATGTCAATCCGTACACCGGAGTCATTCAGGGCACCGCCCCCAGCTTCGACTTCAAGGCGTTCACCCGCGCTCTGCACGGCTGGTGGCTGGTGCCGTTCACCAACGGTTTCAGTTGGGGCTGGTATCTGGTGTCGTTTCTTGGCGTGCCGATGCTGGTGTCGTTGATCACCGGGTTGGTGGTCTACAAAAAATTCTGGAAAGGTTTTCTGCGCCCGACCCTGCGCATACGCCACGGCGCGCGGATCTTCTGGGGCGACTTCCACCGACTGTGTGGCATCTGGTCGATCTGGTTCATCGCGGTGATCTCCATCACCGGCATCTGGTTCCTGATCCGCGCGATCCTGTTCGATAACCAGATCTCCATTTCCAGTGAGCCGATCATTCCCGCCATGTCCCGGGAGAGCGTGCCGATTTCGGCCGCCGGCACACCACCGCCGCGTATCAGCCTGGACCGCGCCGTCGAGATCGCCCAGGAGAAGATTCCGGGGCTGGAGGCCAGTTTCGTCAGCCTTCCAGGTAACGCCTACAGCCACATGAGCGTCGGCGGTCGCGGCTGGTATCCGCTGATGTTCCAGACCGCAACGCTCAATCCGTACAACGGCGACATCGCCGCGTCCCGCCTGCTGTCCGATCGCTCCTCGCTGGAGTTTGTCACCGAGTCGATGCGACCGCTGCACACGGGTGATTTCGGCGGTATCTGGATCAAGTTGATCTGGTTCTTCTTCGGCCTGCTGCTGAGCATGATGGTCCTCA
Organism: Pseudomonas sp. MWU12-2020; assembly: GCF_023100605.1. Taxonomy (NCBI): domain Bacteria; kingdom Pseudomonadati; phylum Pseudomonadota; class Gammaproteobacteria; order Pseudomonadales; family Pseudomonadaceae; genus Pseudomonas; species Pseudomonas sp. MWU12-2020. The sequence continues at coordinate 622,683 of NZ_JALMEX010000003.1, read as the reverse complement.
GCGGCTTGCTGATCTGGACCAAGCGCACGGCGCTGGCCACCGCCAATGCGCTGAAGCGCGAGGAAAAGAAAAACCGCATCCAGGCACAACCGGCCCGTACCCGTGTGCCTTCGGAGGTGAGCCTGTGAGCAAGTCCGGCACGATCACACCGCCCTCCCGACTGGCCCGTTTCTGGCACAAATGGCGCTTTCACCTCAATGTCCTGCTCCTGCTGATCCCGCTGGGCTTCATGCCCAAGTACTTCGCCGACGCTTCGCTGTTTCGCGGCGACAGCGGTTTGGGTCAACGGGAGATTGGCAACATCCAGGTCGGCCCGTGGAGCCTGCGACTGGCCGAATTGCGCAACGAAGCACCGACTCTCACCGGACCGGCCGGCTATATGAAGGATTTCAGCGCCGCCCTGTGCGATGCCTGTATCGAACAGGTCAAGGCTACCTACCTGCGCATCGGCAAGCCGCGCAGCCTGCGCGCCGCTGGCACTATCTTTTTCGGTACGCCGTACCGCATGGGCACACAAATGCCGATTCCGGAAAAGACCCGTCCCGACGCCGAACTGTGGATCACCATGGAAGGCTGGGACGGCAGCATGCATCAGGCCTCGATTCCCCTGAGCCAGGCCTCCCCCGCGACCCTCGCCTGGCTGAACCAACAAGGAGCCAAACCATGAACTGCGTTCAACGCCCTTCCCGTCTGCGGGTGCGCGCCGCGTTGCTGATGCTGTGCGCAGGTTTCAGCGCCGGCGCCCTGGCCCATAACCCGATGTGCGAATGCAAAGCCGTCGACGCCGAGCAGATCAAATGCACCGGCGGCTTTTCCGATGGCAGCGGCGCACCGGGGGTGACCCTGGACGTGATCGGTTACGACGAAACCATTCTGGTGCCGGGCAAGCTTGGCGCCGATTCGAGCCTGACCTTCAAGAAACCGGCGGCCGAGTTTTATGTGCTGTTCGACGCCGGCCCCGGGCACGTCGTGGAAATCGACCAAGCCGACATCGAGGCCCCATGAGCACGCCCACCACCCAAGTCGTACGTCCGGCCGGCGCCGGGCATGAAACCCTTAATGTTCTGCTGTTGTGTTTGCTGATCCTTGCCGTCGCCGGATCAGTGGTGGCATGGCGCGGGGTGTCCCATGAGCCGGAGCCGGTTTCCAGCCATCAACTCGATGCACGGCGCGACCTGAGTGCCGCCGAGCAAGGCATCTATGCCGACCTGCGGGTGACCCTCGACGAGATCCGCCTGCTGCGTGAAGAGCAGCAAAGCCTGCCGACCCCGCAAAATCTGGCCGAGGAAGGTTTCGCCCCGTTCGCTCAGGACGCCAGCTCGGTCAGCCGTGGCGGCCATGCCTGGCAGTTACTGGCGGACAGCGCCTATTTCGGCCACAGCCAGTCGCCCGCCGTCGCCGGTTCGTTCGTGATGTTGCTGAGCGCCGACGCCAGTGCCGCGCCGGACATCTGGCTTAACCGCGAGGCCGATCTGCAAACGCCTGCCGAGCTGACCGACGCTGCGCTGTCCGCCGCCGGCTGGAAGCAGATCGTCGCGCAGTTCGATGCCGGCGTGACCCGCGAACATCGCCACTGAACCTTCGCCTTCACCCGAGAGAAGACCGCTTGCCCATGCTTATTTCACTGACTCGCCGTCCCCTCCTGCGCACTCTGCTGATAGGCCTGTGCGCGTGCCTGCTGAGCCCACTGGCCAGTGCCGAACCCGGCAAACGCCTGCGCATCGGCATCACCCTGCACCCGTATTACAGCTATGTGGCGAATATCGTCGGCGACAAGGCCGATGTGGTGCCGCTGATTCCCGCCGGTTTCAACCCGCACGCCTATGAGCCGCGCGCCGAAGACATCAAGCGCATCAGCGGCCTGGATGTGATCGTGCTCAACGGTGTCGGCCACGACGACTTCGCCGACCGCATGATCGCCGCCAGCGAAACGCCGAACATCAAGACCATCGAAGCCAACGAAAACGTGCCGCTGCTGGCCGCCACCGGTACCGCTGCGCGCGGCGCCGGCAAAGTGGTCAACCCGCACACGTTCCTGTCGATCAGTGCCTCGATTGCCCAGGTCAACAACATCGCCCGCGAACTGGGCAAACTCGACCCGGACAACGCCAAGACCTACACCCAGAACGCCCGCGCCTACGGCAAACGCCTGCGGCAGATGCGCGCCGATGCGCTGGCCAAACTGACCCAGGCGCCCAACGCCGAACTGCGCGTGGCCACGGTGCATGCGGCCTACGACTATCTGCTGCGCGAATTCGGCCTGGAAGTGACGGCCGTGGTCGAGCCGGCCCACGGCATCGAACCCAGCCCGAGCCAGTTGAAAAAGACCATCGACCAACTGCGCGAACTCGACGTCAAGGTGATCTTCTCCGAGATGGATTTCCCCTCCACCTACGTCGAAACCATCCAGCGTGAGTCCGGGGTGAAGCTGTATCCGCTGTCGCACATTTCCTACGGCGAATACACCGCCGACAAGTACGAAAAGGAAATGACCGGCAACCTCGACACCGTGGTGCGGGCGATTCAGGAGTCCGGGGCATGACGGCAAAAGAAACCCTCTCTGACACCCCGCCATCCCCTGTGGGAGCGGGCTTGCTCGCGAAGGCGCCGGGTCAGCCAACATCTTTATCGAATGACACACCGCATTCGCGAGCAAGCCCGCTCCCACAAGGGGTAAATGGGCCGACTCTGGATTTTGCGGAAATCTCTCTGACACTCGGGCGCACCACGATTCTCGACAACGTCACCTTCCAGGTCCAACCCGGCCACGTGCACGCGCTGGTCGGCCCCAACGGCGGCGGCAAGAGTTCGCTGATCAAGACCCTGCTCGGGCAGATGCCGCACCAGGGTCAACTGAGCCTGCACTGGCCCGGCCAGCCCGGCACCATCGGTTATGTGCCGCAGGCGCTGGAATTCGATCGCGGCCTGCCGATGACCGTCGACGATTTCATGGCCGCCATGTGCCAGCGCCGGCCGGCGTTTCTCGGCTTGAGCAAGCACTACGCCAATGCCATCGGCGAGGCGCTGGAACGGGTCGGCATGCAGGACAAACGCAAGCGGCGCATGGGCGCGTTGTCCGGTGGCGAACGGCAGCGCGTGTTGCTCGCACAAGGCTTGATCCCGGCCCCGCAATTGCTGGTGCTGGATGAGCCGATGTCTGCCCTCGACGAAGCCGGGATCCAGGTGTTCGAACGCCTGCTCGGCGACTGGCGCGCGGCCGGCATCACCGTGCTGTGGATCGAGCACGATCTGGAAGCGGTCAAGCGTCTGGCCGACCGGGTCACCGGTCTCAACCGCCGCGTGCTGTTCGACGCTACGCCGCAACAGGCGCTGACTCCGGAACGCCTGTTGAGTCTGTTTTCCACCCATCCACGGAGCGCGGTCTGATGAGTTACGAAGCCTTTCGTTTGATGGTTCAGGGCTGGGCGTCGTCCGGTTACCTGCCGGAGGCGCTGGCCTACGGATTTGTGGTCAACGCGCTGCTTGCCGGCCTGTTGATCGGCCCGGTGCTCGGCGGCCTCGGCACGCTGGTGGTGGTCAAGCGCTTTGCGTTTTTCTCCGAAGCAGTCGGGCACGCGGCGCTGACCGGCGTGGCCATCGGCATTCTGCTTGGCGAACCCTACACCGGGCCGTACGGCAGCCTGTTCGGTTACTGCCTGCTGTTCGGCATCCTGCTCAACTACCTGCGCAACCGCACCGGCCTGGCGCCGGACACCCTGATCGGCGTGTTTCTCTCGGTGTCGCTGGCCCTCGGCGCGAGCCTGCTGTTGATTCTGGCCGGCAAGATCAACGTGCACATTCTGGAGAACGTGCTGTTCGGTTCAGTGCTTACCGTCAACGGCAACGATCTGCTGGTGCTGGCCATCGTCGGTTCGCTGGTCATGGCGCTGGCGCTGCCGTTGTACAACCGGATCATGCTCGCCAGTTTCAACCCGCAACTGGCGGCGGTGCGCGGCGTGGCGGTGAAGACTCTGGATTACCTGTTCGTGATTCTGGTGACGCTGATCACCGTCGCGGCGGTGAAGGTCATCGGCGCGATTCTGGTCGGCGCGTTGCTGGTGATTCCGGCGGCGGCAGCGCGGTTACTGAGCCAGTCGCTCAAGGGCTTCTTCTGGTGTTCGGTGCTGATTGCCACCGTCAGCACGCTATGCGGGATTCTCGCGCCGATCGTCTTCGATCTGCCGATCCCCTCCGGCGCCGCGATCATCCTGGTCGCCGGCATTGCCTTCGCCCTCGCCGCCATTGCGCGCGGGGTCGTCCCGAGTCTGAAAGGGAACCTTGGATACTGCGAAAACTGACCCTGGCCATGGCCCTGTGCGGCGTGGTCGGCAGCCCGCCGATGGCGGCTGAAAACCCTGAACCGCTGCGCGTGCTGGCCTCGTTGCCCATCACTTACGGTCTGGGCGAAGTGCTGCTCAAGGGCACTGACGTCAGCCTCGAGCGCGCAGCTCCGGCGAATCTGCCGGGCAGCCGTCAGACCGCATACTTCACCGGTCGCGGCGCTCCGGCGCTGGGCAAACTGGCGAGCAATGCCGACGCGGTGATCGGCGTGCGCTCGCTGTGGGCCGATGATCCGCTGTACCCGATCGCGCGGCGCAGCAACATTCGCATTGTCGAAGTCGATGCGGCACGTCCGGTCGACGGCGCCCTGCCGGGGATTGCCGTGCAGCCGGGGCTGAAGGTCGATGGTTTGAACAGTCAGCCATGGCTGGCGAGCAACAACATGGGACGGATGGCCGATGTGATCGCGGCGGATCTGGTGCGTCTGGCGCCGTCCGCCAAGCCGAAGATCGAGGCCAATCTGGCGGCGCTGAAACAGCGCCTGCTCAAGCTCAGCGCCGACAGCGAAGCGCGCCTGGCCGAGGCTGAAAACCTGAGCGTGATGAGCCTCAGCGATCACTTCGGTTACCTGATCGGCAGCCTGAATCTGGAGCTGATCGGTCAGGACGCACGAGCAGATGCCGAGTGGACAGCCGAAGATCTGAAGAAACTCACGGCGACGCTGAAGGACAACGACGTGGCGCTTGTGCTGCATCATCGCCAGCCATCGGAGGCAGTGAAAGCAGCAATTGCCGCCTCGGGGAGTCATCTGCTGGTGTTGAGTACCGACGCGGCGGATCCGGTGGCGGAGCTGGAGGGGAATGTGGATTTGTTACTCAAGGGGTTGAGCGGGGCGTAGTTTCAGTAATACCGCGTTATCGTTCTTCGCGAGCAAGCCCGCTCCCACAGGGGAGTTGTGCGCACCACAGATCCAATGTGGGAGCGGGCTTGCTCGCGAAGAGGCCCGCCAGAACAACACCATTGCCAGGAATGAAAAAACCCGCTGCCTGTCACCAGTCCAGCGGGTTTGTTTTTGGCGGATAAATTACTGAGCCGCCGCCTGCCCTTCCATCTTCTGACGCAGGCTCAGCGGACGCATGTCGGTCCAGACTTCTTCAATGTAGGCCAGGCATTCCTTCTTCAGGCCGCTCTTGCCCACGGTGCGCCAGCCTTCCGGCACGGCTTTGTAATCCGGCCAGATCGAGTATTGCTCTTCGTGGTTGACCACGACCTGAAAGAGGATGTCCTCGCGGTCGAATACTGACGTCATGCTGGTTCTCCATCGGTGTAAGGGTAGGCTGCACCTGGGGTGCAGCCGGGTATGTAGATAGAACGTTCGGCGCTGCGAAAAATTTACTCGGCGGCGGCGGCGGCGGCCAAGGCGCGGCCGAAGATCTCGGCGACGCGGTCGATTTCGGCGGCGGTGATCACCAGCGGCGGCAGGAAGCGCACCACCGCGCCATGCCGGCCGCCCAGCTCCAGAATCAGCCCACGCTTGAGGCATTCACGCTGCACCAGCGGTGCCAGGCGCGCGAACGCCGGCGGATGACCGAGGGCATCCGGCGCGCCGTTCGGGTCAACCAGCTCAACGCCCAGCATCAAGCCACGACCGCGAATATCGCCCAGTTGCGGGAAGTCGCGTTGCAGGATCCGCAGATGTTCGCTCAGACGCTCGCCCATGGCGGCGGCGTGTTCGCAGACCTTGTGTTCGAGCAGATAACGCATCACCGCCGAACCGGCCGCCATCGCCAACTGGTTGCCACGGAACGTGCCGGCGTGGGCGCCCGGCTGCCAGGTGTCGAGCCAGTCACGATAGACCACCACCGCGAGCGGCAGGCTGCCGCCGATGGCTTTGGACAACACCACCACGTCCGGGACAATGCCGGCGTGTTCGAAGGCAAACATCTTGCCGGTACGGGCGAAACCGCTCTGGATCTCATCGACGATCAGCGCCACGCCAGCCTTTTCGGTGATCCGGCGCAAGCCACGCAGCCACTCGATATCGGCCGGGATCACCCCGCCCTCACCCTGCACCGCTTCGACGATCACCGCCGCCGGCAACTGCACGCCGGCCTCAGGATCGTTGAGCAGATTTTCCAAATAACTCAGGTTGGCTTTGACCCCGGCCGCGCCGCCGAGGCCGAACGGACAGCGGTAGTCATAGGGAAACGGCATGAACTGCACGCCGTTGCTGAGCAAGGCACCCAATGGTTTCTTCGGCCCCAGGCTGCCCATCAGGCTCAGCGCCCCCTGGCTCATGCCGTGATAACCGCCGGAGAACGACAGCACGGTGCTGCGCCCGGTGGCGGTGCGCACCAGTTTCAACGCGGCTTCCACCGCATCGGTGCCGGTCGGGCCGCAGAACTGGATTTTCGCCTCGGCCGCCAATGCCGGCGGCAGTAGCCCGAACAGGTCCTGGACGAACTGATCCTTGACCGGTGTGGTCAGGTCGAGGGTGTGCAGCGGCAGTTCATCGGCCAGCACCTGCTGAATCGCCTCGATCACCACCGGGTGGTTGTGCCCCAGCGCGAGGGTGCCGGCACCGGCCAGGCAATCGATGAACGTACGGCCCTCAACATCTTCGACATACAGGCCCTTGGCACGTTTGAGCGCCAGCGGAATGCGCCGCGGATAGCTGCGGGCATTGGATTCCTGCTGACTCTGCCGGGCCAGCAGTGGCGATTCGTTGAACTGATACAGGGTTTCGGCCGGCGCGGAGGTGATCCGGGCCGACGACTCTTCGATAAGGCTGGTGGCGACTGACATCTCTCGACCCCTCAATACGCTATGGATAGTGACCAAAACAGCACACCGCACAGGTGCGCGTTCCGGTCGCGGGGCGCACATGCAGGTTTTCCTGTTCTGGAAACGCTTAAGCGGGGCGAGGATTTAGACCCCGGATCGAGTTGTCAGTCGGGCACCGCCAATGGCTTGTGCATTGCAACCCGGTGCAAGCCCTGATCGGTTAAGGCCGGCGCCGTCTCGCGGTACCCCAGATGCCGATAAAAAGCCGCGCCGATACGGGTGCTGAAAACGCTCACCTGTGGCACGCCACGAATCCGCAGCCAACCTTCAAGATCAGTCATCAGGGCGCGCCCTGCACCACGGCGAAACCATTCCGGCTGCACATGGCAAAAGCCGATGTCACCGCTGCCCGCCGCCATGCCGACGCCCACCGGCTTGTCCTGCAGCAAGGCGATGTTCAAATAGAAATGCGGATCGGCAAGGTGCGCACTGATGACGTCGGCGGACTGTAGGTCAATCCAGCGGCTGAGCAGTTGCGGGTCGTTGCGGTGGTCGAGCGCACAACCGACGCGGATCGAACGCTCGATGATGCGGCTGATAAGGCCGGCGTCGGCCGGCCTGGCCGGGCAAATGCAGATCGGTGCTTCCATGGCGCGTTCCCTCAATCCATTGAGTCAGAGCAGCCCGACCTTAACGCCGGGGCCGGCGAATCACCAATGCAGAGACGTTACATTTGATGTGCCACAGCACAAATCCCAATTGTGGGAGCGGGCTTGCTCGCGAAGGCGGCGTGCCAGTCAGCAACCTATCGACTGACCGGACGCCTTCGCGAGCAAGCCCGCTCCCACAGGGGATTTTCGGTGGTTCAGGCAGGTTGCAGCGGCATCGTCAGTTCCACCCGCAAGCCATCCGGGCGGCTGTCGAAATGCAGGGAGCAAGCGCAGCGCTGGACGATGGCTTGCACGATGGCCAGGCCGAGGCCGCAGCCGGTGCTCTGGCCGTTGCGCCAGAAACGTTGGGTCAGGTGCTGCAAATCATCAGCGGCGATACCCGGCCCATGGTCGCGCACTACAAAGCGTGCGCGCTGGCCGACGGTTTCCAGACTCAATTCCACGCTAGCGTCCGCCGGGGTATGGCGCAGGGCGTTGTCGAGCAGATTGCGCAGCGCGGCAATCGACAGCACCGCCGGCATTTGCACCGGCGCACTGGAGAGCTGCTTGGGCAATTGCAGCTTGATGCGTTGACGCTCACCGCCGGCCGCATCCTGCATCGCCAGTTTCGCCACCTGCTCGGCGCTGCACTGCACACCGTCGTCGAACGACAGACTGCCCTCGACCCGCGCCAGCAAGAGCAATTGCTCCAGCGTGCGGTGCATGCGGTCGGCGCCCTCCTCGGCCCGCGCCAGCGACTGATCGCGGGCACTGCCTTCGGTCATGCGCGCCACCTGCAGGTGCGTCTTGATCGCCGTCAGCGGGCTGCGCAGTTCGTGGGCGGCGTCACCGGTCAGGCGGCGTTCACGCTCGATGGTCTTGCCGATGCGCTGGAACAGCTGGTTCTGCGTATCGAGCAAGGGTTTCAGTTCGCTGGGGAACGACTGCAACTGCAACGGCTCAAGCGAGTCGGCATTCCGTCGCATCAAGGCTTCGCGCAGTCGATTGAGCGGCGCCAGGCCCTGGCCGATGCCCAGCCACAACAGGCACAGACAACCGAGCAACGCTACGCCGACCGGCACCGAGGCTGCCAGCAGGATCGACATGTTCAGGGCTTCGCGTTCGATCTGCCGATCGGCGGTGGTGATCCGCACATCGCCCCGCGCGAGAGTGAAACTGCGCCACGGCGCGCCGTCGATCATCTGGTCGTGGAAGCCCATTTTTTCCGCTTCCAGGGTTTGCTCGGGGCTACTGTGGCTGCGGGCCAGAATCTCTCCGCGCAGCGAACTGACCTGACAGGCCATGCCGCCGGGAATGTTCAATTGTTCGGCACTGAAATGGGTGCCCTCGCCCTTGCTCGGCAGCGCCGGCAATTGCTCCAGCAACCCGGCGACCATGCGCGCCGAGGCTACCAGACGCTGGTCGAGGGAAAACATCATCTGATTGCGCAAGTCGCTGAGCATCCAGGCCGCGGCCAGCGCCCAGATCAGGGCGAAGGCGGCGCCGAGGGTCAGACTCAGGCGCAGACGCAGACTCATCACTTCTGTTGTTCTCCACCATCGGCCGGCCCGAGGCGATAACCCAGACCGCGCACGGTTTCGACAATACCCTTGCCGAGCTTGCTGCGCAGGTGATGGATGTGCACGTTCAGCGCATTACTTTCCAGCTCGTCATTGAAGCCATAGACGCTGTCCTTCAACTGCTCGGTGGACAGCACCCGGCCACGGTTGTGCAACAGCGCCTGCAACAGCGATTGCTCGCGACGCGACAATTCCACCGGTTTTCCGGCCAGCGTAGTTTCACGGCTGCTCGGATCGTAGGTCAGCGCACCGTGTTCAATCAGGTTGACGCTGCGTCCGGCGACCCGGCGCAACAGGGTTTGCAGACGGGCGAACAGCTCCCGCAAATCGAACGGTTTGAGCAGGTAATCGTCAGCCCCGGCCTGCAGGCCATCGACGCGATCGGTCACCGAGTCGCGCGCGGTCAGGATCAGCACCGGAATTTCCAGACCCTGCTGACGCAATTGTTGCAGCAACTTGAGGCCATCTTCGTCAGGCAGGCCGAGATCGAGCACCATCACGTCGAATTCGGCGACCTTGAGCATCGCCCGTGCTTTCGAGGCGGTGTTGACGTGCTCGACCGTCAGGCCCTGCGCCGTGAGACCGGCCACGATACCGCTGGCGATCAGTTCATCGTCTTCACAAACCAGTACGTGCATGGGGGCTCCATGAGCAAAAACGCCATTCAAGCAGCCGAAGATTAAGCCGCAGTTATGCCAAGTGTACCGTTTAACGAGAGAAACGCTGCGTAGCCGCCCCACCACCGCAGTACGTCAGGTAAAGAGTCAGGTCATCTACCTGCGTTCCAATCTGATCGACAACCGCCAGGCGCAACTTTCAAATTGAAACATACCGGGCATATTAAAAATCAAGCTGTGCAACTAACATCGACTGCACACGATTAACAACAACGCTTTCTTCAACAACCATTAAAGGACTAAACATGTCTCGATTAGGAAAGGCCGTCGCTGTTGACTGGCGCTCAGGCAAAGACCAGATTTACTTCTTTTTCACGCACTACAACATATACTCGCGCTTCAGCCTGGCAGAAAACAAAGTACCTGAAAAATATCCTTTGGAGGTATCCGGGAATTGGGATGACTTTCATGACGCCTATCAGTTGCGGTTTGGTTTTACGACCACTGGACTCGACACTGACAGGATAGACGGAGACTTCCTGTGGCTATTTCATTATGGAGAGGATCGACTCACTCCCTATGTCACCAAATATGATCAGGACGATGAACGCTGCATCAGCACGGTTCCAGTTCAGGAATCACGCTGGCATAAACTTGTGCCTTACTTCGACCGGATCATTGCAGGAACGTGGTGGCAAACCATACCGGGCCGAGCACAGTTGTTCCGTTTCCTGATGGACAACGGCAAGGCGCTCAGGCTTGATTTTGGTTATGAGACACTTGTCGAAGAAACCATTAATGATGAAACATGGCCTGGGTTGGCCCAATATCAGGACCGAATCATGACGGGTGCGCAAAACGATCGTACGCTGGCGGACAGTTACTGGTATCTGTTCTTGGACAAGGATGAATACATCCGCTACAACATTCAGGAAAATCAGGTTGAGTCCGATCCCATCCAGATTGACGACGAATCCTGGCCAGGACTGCTGCGCGGCTGAAAACACTTTTTTCAAGTGAATGATTGTTGGCGATTAAGCATCGATTAATCGCCAACAATACTACGCACCTTGTCCCTACCCGCCAGAACAGTCAAACCCGCAATCATATTAATAAGCTTTATCAAGCGAAGTTGAGCCATTGGCAAACAGCAAGATGTCAGCGGCAACGAATACTCCGAGATATGAAATCTTGTCTTTATGTTTATCTGAATGACAACCGGCCCGCCGATATGATCAAGACGCGAAAAAAACATGTGGCGCGTATACAATCTCCGAAATCCGCTGGCCCGGGTTGCTGATAAACCGAGACCTCTTGCAGGCATCAGCGCATCTGCTTCGGGCCGTCCATCGGACAGCGTGCGGGGCGGTTAATCATCGGTTAATCGCCATCCACCATTGTGCCCACACTTGCACAGGGACAAGGCTCCTCCATGCGTCATTTTTTTCTTTTGTTTGCACTGCTGATTTCCGGCCTGGCCCAGGCCGGGAACAATCCATTCGAAACCAAACCGGAGTTTCTGCCGGTCGACAAAGCCTTCGTGCTGACTTCCGAACGCCTTGAATCCGGGGAAACCCAGCTGTTCTGGCAAATCACCGACGGCTATTACCTGTACCAGAAACGTCTGAAATTCGACGGTTTGCCGGCCGAGCAACAGCCGGCATTGCCCGAGGGCGAGTCGCACAGTGACGAGTTCTTCGGTGAACAACCGGTGTATCGCCAGGGGCTGGAAGTCAAAGTCCCGGCCTCGGCCAGCGGTCAGGTCAAGGTCAGTTACCAGGGCTGCGCCGATGCCGGCCTGTGTTATCCGCCGCAGACCCGGGTCATCGATCTGGGCGGCAAAGCGACGCCGACAGCCAGTGCCGAAGCGCCGGATCAGGCCTTGGCCAGCAGCCTGCAACAACGGGCGCTGGGCTGGAGCCTGCTGGTGTTCTTCGGCCTCGGCCTGTTGCTCGCGTTTACCCCATGTTCGTTGCCGATGCTGCCGATTCTGGCGGGCATGATTGTCGGTAGTGGCGCCACCCCACGCCGTGGTTTCGCCCTGGCCAGCAGCTATGTGATCTGCATGGCACTGGTGTATGCGGCGATGGGGGTGATCGCCGCCCTGCTCGGCGCCAACCTGCAGGCCTGGCTGCAAAATCCGTGGCTGCTCGGTGCGTTTGCCGCAGTGTTTGTGGTGCTGGCGCTGCCGATGTTCGGCTTCTTTGAATTGCAGTTGCCGGTGGCCTTGCGGGATCGCCTTGAGCACGCCTCGCGCAGTCGCAGCGGTGGCAGCCTGATCGGTGCCGGTGTACTCGGTGCGTTGTCCGGTCTGCTGGTTGGCCCGTGCATGACCGCGCCACTGGCCGGCGCCTTGCTGTACATCGCGCAGAGTGGCAATGCGCTGCACGGTGGCTTGATTCTGTTCGCGTTGGGCATCGGTATCGGGGTGCCGCTGTTGCTGCTGGTGACCGTGGGCAATCGCTTCCTGCCGAAACCTGGCGCGTGGATGAATCTGCTCAAGGGCATCTTCGGTTTCCTGTTCCTCGCGACCGCGCTGCTGATGTTGCGCCCGGTGCTGGACGCCTCGTTGTGGCTGGGGCTGTGTGGCGCCTTGCTGCTGATCACCGCGTTCTGTGCCTGGAAGCAATCGGAAGGTTTCGGCCGGGTCGCCCAGGTGTTCGGCGCCAGTTCGTTGCTGCTCGGTCTGTGGGGCAGCCTGCTGCTGATTGGTGCTGCCGGTGGCAGTGACGACCCGTATCAGCCGTTGCAGGTGTACAGCGCCGGCCGGGTCGCCAGCGCCACGCCGAGCGGGCATGAGGCGTTCACCACGATCAAGGATCCCGCAGCCCTGCAACGCGAACTGGATAGCGCCAAGGCTCAGGGCCAATGGGTGCTGCTCGATTACTACGCCGACTGGTGCGTGTCGTGCAAAGTCATGGAGAAACAGGTGTTCGGCAAGGACAAGGTCATGCAGGCGCTGAGCGATGTGCGCCTGCTGCGCCTCGACGTCACCGCCGACAATGCCGCCAGCCGCGAGCTGCTCGGCCGCTACAAAGTCCCGGGGCCACCGAGTTTTGTCTGGATTGGCGCCGACGGCGAAGAACGGCGTAGCCAGCGCATCACCGGCGAGGTCGATGCCGATACATTCCTGCAACGCTGGACCACCACTCGAGACGCCAACTGATGCTGACGTTCACCCTCGGCACCTTCGCCATCGCGCTTAACCACCTGCTGCTGATCAGTGCCTTGGCGCTGGCGACCTTTGTCGGCTGGCGGGTGGCCAAGCGTGGCGGCGATAATCCCGAGTCGGCGCTGTTCAGCCTGTTCCTGTTGGGCATGCTTGCGGCGCGCGTGGCGTTTGTCGCCCTGTATTGGGGGCACTATCGCAACGACCCGTGGCAGATCATCGACCTGCGCGACGGCGGTTTCCTCGCCTGGCCGGGGGTGATCGTACTGCTGCTGGCTGCACTTTATCGCGGCTGGCGCCGCCCGGGCCTGCGTCGGCCACTGGGTTTTGGTGTGGCCAGCGGCGTGCTGTTCTGGCTGCTGGCGACCCTGTCGCTGAACATCTACGAGCAAGGCACGCGCCTGCCGGAAATCACCCTGCGTAACGCCGCCGGTGAGACCATCCAGCTCAGCGACTATCAGGGCGGCCCGCTGGTGATCAACCTCTGGGCAACCTGGTGCCCGCCCTGCCGGCGTGAAATGCCGGTGCTGGAAAACGCTCAACAACAACGCCCGGACCTGACCTTTCTGTTCGTCAATCAGGCCGAAAGCATGCAAAGCGTTGCCACCTTCCTCGAAACCCAGGGCCTGAGCCTGAACAACGTACTGTTCGACCGCAGCGGCCGACTGGGTCAAGCCGTGGGTTCCATGGCGCTGCCGACTACGCTGTTCTACAGCCCTGACGGTCGCTTGCTGAGCAGCCACCTGGGCGAACTGTCGAACGCCAGCCTGGCCCGCGCCCTGGAAAACTTCGACATCCCGAATCCAACCGCCGCACCGGCCACCTCTGCAAGGAAACTGCCATGCCCCGCCTCCGCCACCTGCTGACGTTGACTCTGGGCACTGCCCTGCTGCACCTGCCGTCGGTTCAGGCCGCCGAAGAATTGCCCGCCGCGATCAAGCAGATCGAAGCCAAGGGCGCGAAAATCGTCGGCCAGTTCGACGCGCCGGACGGCTTGCGCGGTTATGCAGCGCAGTACCAGAACCGTGGCATGGCGCTGTACCTGACACCGGACGGCCAGCACGTCTTGCTCGGCAATCTGTACGACGCCGACGGCAAGGACTTGAGCAGTGAGCCGTTGCAGAAACTGGTCTACGCGCCGATGGCCAAGGAAATCTGGGGCAAGTTCGAAGCCAGCAACTGGATTCAGGACGGCAACAAGGATGCACCGCGCACCGTGTACCTGTTCAGCGATCCGAACTGCCCGTACTGCAACATGTTCTGGGAACAGGCGCGGCCATGGGTCAAGGCCGGCAAGGTACAACTGCGGCACATCATGGTCGGGATCATCCGCGAAGACAGCCCGGCCAAATCCGCTGCACTGCTGGCCGCGAAAGATCCGGCCAAGGCGCTGGAAGACCATGAGAAGGCTGGCAAGGCCAGCACACTCAAACCCTTGAAAGGCATCCCGGCGGCAGTGCAGACCAAACTCGCGGCGAACATGCAGTTGATGGAAGACCTGGAATTGCAGGCGACTCCGGCGATTTTCTACATGGATGACAAGGGTGAACTGCAACAGCAGCAAGGGGCGCCTTCGCCGGAGAAACTGGCGAAGATTCTCGGGCCGAAATAACCGGCGCTGGCTCCTGCACGCACTCAACCATCACCACTCACAAGGTTGGCAACGACCGATGATGTCTTCCAGATCATCGGTCACACCCTGTTCAGTCAGGAATCGCGTGACCTCAGCACTCCACTCATGATCCGAGGCAATCCCGGCCCATGTGTGGGTGCCGGCTCTAAGATAAGGGCGGTCATCGAACGTGTTGATCAGTGCCTGATTCAACGTTGGCACATCAAAATCCGGATTTTTCGCGCTTTGCACCGTCAGCGAGTTCAACACTCGTTGTTGGGTTTCTTCGCACAGTTTCACCGGACGGGCATCGATGGAACTCACGACGAGAAACGTAGGTTTAACGTCCTCGGCGAGCGCCGCATGCAAGCGGTAATGCCCGTCAATAATCACGTAAGAACACAATCCACCGATATACCAGAGCAAGATTGGAGGCAAGCTGCCTTCTCTGGCTTTTTTGCGCCACCATTTCAGCCGGCCCGCCAGCGGATCAACCGTGTGCAAACCAATCACATGGCCAAGACCCCAATCGAGCCAGTGCACGGTTTGCGGCTGCACGTTGTCGAGAATGCCATCGCCGTAAACGTACCACCTGGGATAATGGCTTGGCTGCTGCGGCGGCGTGCAGAAAAACCAGCCGCTGACACCTTCACGCTGTTTACCGCGCATAGCCGTGGGCACCATCGGCCGTACGACCCAATGGCCGGGATAAAGAAAATCAGCCTGAGTTTCCATCAACTTGTTGATGAAGTAGCGACACCAGTTTCGTAGGCGTTGATCGGACGGGAGAACAAAGTGCTCCTGAACGTCAGCCGAGCCGATGGCGGGGACAAGGGCTGACTCCAGCAAGGGCTGCGGGTTGCGCACCAGCCACGCACCGTAATATGAAGTGGCGAGAGTGCCCCAGAGCAGCGGGATATCATTCAGCATCAACTTTAATCGGTTGTTGTTCCCGCTTGATAGATGAAGCGGCGGTTTGCTGAACCCCGGACGATTGACCTCAAGGCCCAGTCCAATCCAACTGCCCTTGAAATCCTCGAGATCCCGCCAATAAAACTGGCTCACATCAGTCCCTTCTAAATGTGTTTGCGCGCAGAAGTATTTCAGATTCAGGTTCTTTTGGCGCCTGAATTGGCAACTTCGCGAGCAGGCTCACTCCTACAAGGAGTACAGGGTGCAGGCCAACTCCAAGCACATCTCAAACCCTGAGCGGCCAAGTGAACCGTGGCTGCAATCTTTTTATCATGAGCGCTGCGAGTTGCGCTCAGCCAAAAAGGTAAACAACACCTCGTTCACAAACTGCGGATTCTCCAGACTGGAGATATGCCCCGCCTCCGGCACCAGCACCCACGGGCAACCGATCAGTTCGGCCATTTCCTGAGCCTCTGAGGGCGGTCGTGGTTTGTCCTGGTCGCCGCACAGCACCAGGGTGGTCGCGGCGTTCAGCTCGCCCAGACGCGGCAACAGGTCATCACGGCTGAACGTGATTCGGCCCATCGGCACGATGCTTTCGCGCAGGCGATCCGTGGTGTAGGCCGCCAGTTTGGCGCGGAAGTCCTGATACAGCGGCGACTGCGGATCGATGCCCGGACGGAAGAAGATCGGCACCACGATGTCGAGTAACTGTGGCGCAATCTCGCCGCTTTCCTCGATCTGCTTGAACAGCGAGAAATAGTATTGACGGGTAGGCTCAGGCTCGACGCCGACGTAGGTGTCCATCAGCACCAGCCCGTTGATCCGCTGCGGGGCCGACAAGGCCAGCCGCACGCCCCACATGCCGCCGACCGACAGCCCCGCCAGCGTTATCCGCTCGATCTGCAGGTGATCGAGCAAGGCCTCTACCTGTCGTGCGATGTCATCCAGCGACGTGGTGCCTGGCGGCAAGCGCCCGGACTCACCATGGCCCCACAGGTCCAGGGCAATCACCCGGTAGTGCGGCGACAGCGCAGCGATCTGCGGTGCCCACATCGCCGTGTCCCACAGATAACTGCCCGCCAGCAACACGGCCGGGCCGGTGCCTTGATCAATGTAGTGCAGCGCTTGTCCGTCAACCGTGAAGAAAGGCATCGACCACCCCCGCGACAAAAAAGAGAACCGGCAGACTGAGCTGCCGGTTGTTGATCGTCAACCCTGGATATGTACGTGAATATGCCGGTTTATTTGTGTTGAATTCACTGACGCTTTCGCGAGCAAGCCGCTCCCACAGGGGAATGCATTCCAATGGTGGGAGCGGGCTTGCTCGCGAAGGGGCCGGTACAGACGCCGAAGATTACAAGCCCTCCAGCTCCGCCATCAGATCATTCAAGCGATCCACCTTGTCCTCGGTCATGTCACTGGCCGCCAGGCCTTCGATGTACTCGGCCAGTTCCTGCACCGTGCTGCACTCGAACATCGCCCGCAGCGGCACATCGCGTTGCAGGGTTTTCTGCACCCGCGAAGCGATCTGCGTGGCCAGCAACGAATGCCCGCCCAGTTCGAAGAAGTTGTCGCGCACCCCGACCTTGTCGACCTTGAGCACTTCGGCCCAGATGTCGGCCAGGGTCTGCTCCAGTTCGTTGCGCGGGGCCAGGTAGTCCTGGCTCTGCAACTGACCGATCTCCAGCGCCGGCAGGGCCTTGCGGTCGAGTTTGCCGTTGGCGTTGTGCGGCAACTGATCCAGCCACAACCAGTGCAGCGGCACCATGTATTCCGGCAGTTCGCTGCGCAGGCGTTGCTTGATTCGCTCCAGACGTTCGCTCGGGTTGAGCGCCGAATCCGCCGCGACCAGATAGCCGACCAAGTGCTTGCCATTCACGCCTTCCTGCACGCCGACCGCCGCATCGAGGACTTCCGGCTGTTCGTGCAGACGCGCCTCGATCTCACCCAGTTCGATCCGGTAACCGCGAATCTTCACCTGATGATCGACCCTGCCAACGTACTCCAGCACCCCGTCACTGCGCCGCCGCGCGAGGTCACCGGTGCGATACAGACGCTCGCCCGGCGCGCCGAAGGGGTTGGGCACAAATACCGGCGCGGTGCGCAGCGGATCGCTGACGTAACCGCGACCGACACCGGTCCCCGCCACGCACAACTCACCCACCGCACCCAACGGCACCAGCTCCAGCGCGCCATCGACCAGGTACAGCACGTTGTTGTCGGTCGGCGTACCGATCGGCAAATAGCTGCCGCGAGTCGAGGCCAGGTCGACGCGGTAGAACGCCACGTCATCCGAGCATTCCGCCGGGCCGTAAGCGTTAACCAGACCGATGTCCGGGTAACGCAGCAGCCACTGGTGCGCCAGTTCCGGCGGCATTGCTTCGCCGGTCGGCAGCATCCAGCGCAGACCGTCGAGGCTCAGGCGCTCGGAGGCGAGCATGCCCTGAATCAGCGACGGCACGCTCTCCAGCACGGTGATGCCCTGCGCCTGCACATGCACCAGCAAGCCCTGCGGATCGTGGGCGATGGTGTTCGGCACAATGTCCACCCGCGCGCCGAACAACGGCGCGGCGAGGAACTGCCAGACCGAAATATCGAAGCTTTGCGAGGCGGTCTGCGCGATCACGTCGGCGTCCGTCAGTTTCAGGTACGGCACCTTGCTCAACTGGTTGTTGAGCATGCCGCGCTGCTCGACCATCACGCCCTTCGGCAACCCGGTCGAACCCGAGGTGTAGATCACGTAAGCGAGGTTGTCCGGGTCACTGTGGATACCGAGGTTTTCCGCGGAGGTCGCCAACGCCTGCACCTCTTCCCAGACCAACAGCCGTGGACGGTTGGCGCAGCTGAATTCATCGAGCAAGGTCTGCGCCTGTTCGCGGCAGGCTTCGCTGCACACCAGCACCGGCGTGCGGCTCAGCTCGATGATGCGTTGCAGGCGCTGGCTCGGCAGGCCCGGGTCCAGCGGCAGGTAACCGGCACCGGCCTTGAAGCTGCCGATAATCATCCCCAGCAGATCGAGATTACGCTCGGCCAGCAATGCCACCGGTTGATCCATCTGCACCCCGGCCGCAACCAGTGCATGACCGAGACGGTTGGCATTGTGGTTGAGCGCGGCATAGCTCAGTTGCTGATCAAGGCAAGTGGCGGCGATGCGCTGCGGGTGCGCCGCGACCTGTGCTTCGAACAGCGCCACGTAGCTCTGCTCCAGCGGATAGTCGTGGGCGCTCTGGTTGCAGCCGTGCAGCAGGAAGTCCTGTTCCTCGGCGCCCAGCAGCGGCAGATCAGCCATGTCGCCATGGAAGCCTTCGACCAACGCCAGCAGCAGGCGCTTGAACTCGCCGAGCATGCGCTCGATGGTCGATTCGTCGAAGTAACGCTGGTCATACGACAGATGCAGACCGAGGTCATCGCCCGGGTAGCACACCGCCGTCAGCGGGAAGTTGGTGTGGGTGCGACCGGAGTCCGAAGTCGCATTGAGGCTCTGCGCACGGTCCAGCACCGAGACTTCCACCGGGGCGTTTTCGAACACGAACAGACTGTCGAACAGCGGCTGGCCTTTCGGCAGTTCACTCTGCTCTTGAATGTTCACCAGCGGCAGGTATTCGTACTCGCGCAGTTGCATGTTGCTGTCGAGCAGCGCGCTCAGCCACTGGCGCACACTGGCGCGCTGATCGTCCGCCGGGATCTGCACCCGCAGCGCGATGCTGTTGATGAACAGGCCGACGGTGCGTTGCATCTCCGGCATTTCCACCGGACGCCCGGCCACCGTCACGCCGAACAGCACGTCACGATCACCGCTCAGGCGTCGCAGCACCAAGGCCCATGCCGCCTGAGCGAAGGTGTTAATGGTCAGTTGATGGGCCTGGGCCAGCTCACGCAGACGGGCGCCATCTTCAACGTTGAGACGGGTATAGCGATCACCGACGATCATGCCGCCGCTTTCGCCAGCGTGTTCGCGCAGGAACGGCCGGTCGCTCGGGATCGGCGTGGTGCGTTCGAAACCTTGCAGGTTCTGCTGCCACCACTGGCGTGCCTCGGTCAGGCTCTGGCGTTGCAGCCAGCCGATGTAGTCGCGGTAACGCGGCGGCACCGACAACTGTGCTTCGCGCCCCTCACCGAGGGCGGTGTAGGTCTCGAAGAAATCGTTCATTAGCAGCGAGCGGCACCAGGCATCGATGAGGATGTGGTGGTTGCTCATCATGAACCAGTAACGCGCCGCGCCGACCTTGATCAGGCGCAGGTGGAACGGTGCCTGATTGAGCAGATCGAACCCGGCCTCGCGCTCGCTTTTCAGCAGCGCCTGCAGCTTCGGTTCTTGCTCTTCTTCGGCAACGGCGCTCCAGTCCAGGTACTCGATCGGCGTGCGCCCCGGGCTGTGGATCACTTGCAGCATGTCTTCGCCGACGTTCCAGCAGAACGACGCACGCAGCGCTTCATGACGGGCGACCACCGCTTGCCAGGCCTGGGCGAAACGCTCGGGATCAAGCTCGCTGTTGATGCGATAGCGATCCTGCATGTAATACAGACCGGTGCCCGGTTCGAGCAAGGTGTGCAGCAACATGCCTTCCTGCATCGGCGTCAGCGGATAGACGTCTTCGATGTGCGCCGCCGGCACCGGCAGTGCATCGAGTTGCGCCTGGGTCAATTTCGCCAGCGGGAAGTCCGACGGCGTCAGGCCACCGGCCTGGTCTTGCAGGCAATGTTCGATCAGGCTTTGCAGCTCGCCGAGGTAGGCGTCGGCCAGATCGTTGATGGTTTGCGCCTCGTAACGCTCGCCGCTGAAAGTCCAGCGCAGCAGCAGTTCGCCGCCGTACACCTGACTGTCGATGCTCAACTCGTTGGGCAACGGCGCCTGCGGATCGTGGGCCGCACCGACCGGCTCGTCCAACGGACGGAACAGCGCATCGCTGGCGAAACTCTGGTCGAACTGGCCGAGGTAATTGAAGGTCACCGGAGCATTCGGCAACGCCGCCATGCTGCGCTGGCTGAGGTCATCGGCCAGATAGCGCAGCACGCCATAACCGAGGCCTTTGTGCGGCACCGCGCGCAGTTGTTCCTTGATCGCCTTGATCGAGGCGCCCTGCCCGACGGCCTCTTCGATGTTGTGCGGGGTCAGGCGTAATGGATAGGCGCTGGTGAACCAACCGACGGTGCGGGTCAGGTCGATCTCGTCGAACAGGGTTTCGCGGCCGTGGCCTTCCAGTTGAATCAATGCCGACGGCTGACCGCTCCAGCGGCACAGCACACGGGCCAGCGCGGTCAGCAGCAGATCGTTGACCTGCGTGCGGTAGGCGCGCGGCGCCTGTTGCAGCAGTTGTTGGGTACGCTCGGCATCCAGGCGCACGCTGACGGTTTGCGCGTGACGATTCTGCTGTCCGCCCTGCGGGTTTTCGCACGGCAGGTCGGCGCTCGATCCGGCCAGTTGGGTTTGCCACCAGTTCAGTTCCTCGCGCAGCGATTCGCTGCCGGCATAGGCCTGCAAACGTGCCGCCCAGTCCTTGAAGGCACTGGTTTTCGCCGGCAGTTTTACCGACTGCTCGGCATCGAGCTGGCGGTACACGGTTTGCAGATCGTCGAGCAATACGCGCCACGACACACCGTCGACCACCAAGTGATGGATCGCAATAAACAGCCGTTGCTGCCCTTCGGGACCATCCACCAGCAAGGCGCGCAGCAGCGGGCCGTTCTGCAGATCGAGACTGCGCTGGGCATCGGCGAACAGCGCTGCGCACTGGTCCATCGCCGCCACCCGCACCTGCCACAACACCTCGGCGTCGGACACCGGTTGATGCGTTGCCTGCCATTGATCGTTGGCCTGAGTGAAGCGCAGACGCAGGGCGTCGTGCTGCTCGATCACTGCCAGCAGCGCCTGCTCCAGACGATGCGGTTCCAGCGCCACGCTCGGCTCCAGCAGCAGCGCCTGGTTCCAGTGCTGACGCTCAGGGATTTCAGTGTCGAAGAACCAGTGCTGGATCGGCGTCATGGCCGACTCACCGACCACCAGTCCCTGCTCGGCAGTGACTTGCTCGCTGCGGCTGGCCACGGCGGCGAGGGTCTGCACCGTCTGATGCTGGAACAGATCCCGCGGGCTGAAATGAATGCCCTGCTGCCGCGCCCGGCTGACCACTTGAATCGACAGGATCGAGTCACCACCGAGTTCGAAGAAGTTGTCGTTGAGACCGACCTGCTCGACGTTAAGCACCTCACACCAGATCTGCGCCAGGGTCTGCTCCAGCTCATTGCTCGGGGCGACGTAGTGCTGACGGTTCAGCTCGGGATCCGGTGCCGGCAAGGCGCGGCGGTCGAGTTTGCCGTTGGCGGTCAGCGGCATGCTCGCCAGCAGGATCAGGTGCGTCGGCACCATGTAATCCGGCAGTTGTGCCTTGAGGTGCGACTTCAGTGCTTCACGCAGTTCGGCCTGTTGCGCTTCGCCTTGCTCGGCGACTTCGCTGACCAGGTAGCCCACCAGTTGCTTGCCGCTCGGCGCATCCAGCGCCAGCACCACCGCTTCGCGGATCGAGTGGTGATCGAGCAGACGGGTTTCGATCTCGCCCAGTTCGATGCGGAAACCACGGATTTTCACCTGATGGTCGATCCGGCCCAGGTATTCCACCAGACCATCGGCGCGCTGGCGCACCAGATCGCCGGTGCGGTACATGCGCCCGCCATCGGCGGCAAACGGGTCCGCTACGAAACGCTCGGCGCTGATGCCCGGACGGTCGTGATACCCCTGCGCCAGACCGGCGCCGCCGACGAACAATTCACCGGTCGCGCCTTGCGGCACCAACGCCAGATCGGCATCGAGAATGTACGCCACGCGGTCACCGATCACGCTGCCGATCGGCACGCTGCCGGCGCCCTCTTCCAGCACTTCCGGGGCGAGACTGGCCAGTGGCATGACCACGGTTTCGGTCGGGCCATAGGCGTTGAAGAACAGACTCGGTTTGAACGCAGCACGAATCCGTTGCAGGTGCTCGCCAGTCAGCGCTTCGCCGCCGGTGATGATCATCCGCACCGGCAGAGTTTCATTCTGCGTGGCGAGGAACTGCGCCAGCTGGCTGCCGTAGCTCGGGGTGAAGCCGAGCACATTGATCCGATGGGTGCGGATCAACCCGCAGATTTCTTCCGCATCCCACTGCCCTTGCGCTCGCAGCACCACTTGCGCGCCGCTGAGCAACGGCACCAGCAGACGCTCGGTGGCAGCGTCGAAGTTGATCGAATAGAAGTGCAGCTCGCAGTCGTCCGGGCGCATGCCGAAACGTTCGATCACGGCCTGGCAATGCATGGCGATTTCACCGTGGGACACCACCACGCCTTTCGGTTTGCCGGTCGAACCCGAGGTGTAGATCAGGTACGCCTGATGCTGCGGCAGGCTGATAAAGGGCAGCTCAGTGGCCGGGTAATCCGCCAGCGCCGCGCTGTCGTCTTCCAGGCACCAGCGCGCCACGTTCGACGGCAGATCGCCAAGCGCATTGAACATCGCGCGGTCGCTGAGCAGCAGACCGATGCGGCTGTCTTCGATCATGTAGTGCAGACGGTCGAGCGGGTATTCCGGGTCCAGCGGCACGTAAGCGCCGCCCGCCTTGAGGATCGCCAGCAGGCCGACGACCATGTCCAGCGAACGCTCCAGCGCCAGACCGACCCGCACTTGCGGGCCGATCCCACGCTCACGCAGGACCCAGGCCAGGCGATTGGCCCGCGCATCAAGTTCGGCGTAGCTCAAGGTCTGCCCGGCGAAGGTCAGCGCCGGGGCATCTTTGCGCGCCAGCGCCTGCTCGGCGAACAGATGATGGATGCACTGATCGAGACGACGCTCGCCCGGTTCAACGCCGAGACTTTCGAGCAACTGCTGTTGTTCAGTCGGGTCGAGCAGCGGCAACTGGCTCAAACGCTGTTGCGGGTCGGCGATCAACGCTTCCAGCAGGTTGCGCCAATGCTTGGCCATGCGTGCAATGGTCGGCTCGTCGAACAGATCGGTGCTGTACGTCAGGCAGCAACCGAGGCGATGGTCGAGGTCGGTGACTTCCAGGTTGAGATCGAACTTGGTCGCTCGCGCATCGTTGGCCAGGTACTCGACGGTCATCCCGGCGAGCATGCGGCTCTGCTGGAATTCCCAGCGCTGCACGTTGCACATCACCTGGAACAGCGGGTTGTACGCCGCGCTGCGGGGTGGTTGCAACGCTTCGACCAGATGATCGAACGGCAGATCCTGATGCGACTGGCCCTCAATCACGGTGTGACGCACTTGCTCGAACAACTCGCCGACCGACATCTGCCCGTCGAGCTGGCAACGCAGCACCTGCGTGTTGAGGAATGCACCGATCAGCCCTTCGCTTTCCGGGCGGATACGGTTGGCCACCGGCGCGCCGATGCGCAGGTCGGTCTGACCGCTGTAGCGGTAGAGTAGCGTGGCGAGCGCGGCGGTCATGGTCATGAACAGGGTCAGACCGTTTTGCGCATTGAACGCACGGACACGGGCGGCAAGATCGTCGCTCAGGTCGAAACGGAACAGCTCGCCCTGGTGGCTTTGCACCGGCGGACGCGGACGGTCGCCGGGCAGTTCCAGCAGCGGATGTTCGCGACCGAGTTGCGCGGTCCAGTAGTCGAGTTGACGCTGACGTTCACCGGACTCCAGCCACTGCCGTTGCCAGACGCTGTAGTCGAGGTACTGCACCGGCAACGCTTCGAGCGGCGAGTCGCGGTCATCGACAAAGGCTTCGTACAACGCACTGAGTTCGCGGGCAAAAATATCCATCGCCCAGCCTTCGGTGACGATGTGGTGCAGGGTCAGAACGAAGTAATGCTCCTGCTCGGCGGTCTTCACCAGACAGGCGCGCAGCAGTGGGCCGCTTTCCAGATCGAACGGCAGATGCGCCTTTTCGTCGGCCAGTTGCTGGACCCTCTGCTCGCGCTGGTCCGCCGGCAGTTTCGAGAAATCTTTCCAACCCATGCGCACGCCGGTCTCGGCATGCACCTGCTGACGGGCCACGCCATCGACGCTCGGGAACGTGGTGCGCAGGGTTTCGTGGCGCAGGATCAGCGCCTGCAAGGCCGCCTCGAAATGCTCGACGTGCAACACGCCGCGCAGGCGCGCCATGCCGCCGACGTTGTACGCCGGGCTGTCCGGCTCCATCTGCCAGAGGAACCACATGCGTTGTTGCGAGTACGACAGCGGCACCGCTTGGCTGCGATCGACTTTGGCAATCGGCGGCTGCTGGTTGGTCTGGCCGCTGGCCTGGATCAGGCGGATCTGCTCGGCGAAATCACCGAGTTCGCTGTGCTCGAACAAGGCGCGCAACGGTAGCTCGACGTCACAGGCCTGGCGGCTGCGCGAGATGATTTGCGTGGCCAGCAACGAGTGCCCGCCGAGGGCGAAGAAATCGTCACGCAGACCGACTTGAGGCAAACCCAGCACTTCGCGCCAGATCGCGGCGATCTGTTGTTCCAGCTCGGTGACCGGTTCGACGTGTTCACGCACTTGCCACTGCGGGTCGGGCAAGGCGCGGCGGTCGAGCTTGCCGCTCGGGCTCAGGGGCATTGCGTCCAGGCGCATCAGTTGCGCCGGGACCATGTATTCCGGCAGTTCGGCGGCCAGCGCGGCTTTCAGACGAGCGATCTGCGCGTCCTGATCTTCGCGGGCATCGATGGCGGTGAAGTAGCCGATCAATTGCGCGCCAGCGGCGGTTTCCCGCACCAGTACCACGGCTTGAGCGACGCCGTCCTGGGCCAGCAGGCGCGCTTCGATTTCTTCCGGTTCAACGCGGAAACCACGCAGTTTGACCTGCTGATCGAGACGCCCGAGGTATTCGATCACGCCATCAGCGGTCCAGCGCGCCCGGTCACCGGTGCGATACAGACGTGCGCCCTGCTCGCCCAGTGGATCGACCACGAAACGCTCCGCAGTCAGCGCCGGGCGACCGAGGTAACCCCGGGCCAGACCGATGCCGCTGATGCACAGCTCACCCGGCACACCGGCCGGCACGGGATTGAGATCGGCGTCGAGCACGCGGCAGATCACGTTGCCCAGCGGCCGGCCAATCGGCGAGCGCTCGCCGTCGGCGCTGGTGCAGTGCCAATGGGTGACGTTGATTGCGGTTTCGGTCGGGCCGTAACGGTTGTGCAGTTGCACCGCCGGCAGTTGCGCCAGCACGCGGTTGCGCAGTTCCGCCGGCAGCGCTTCACCGCCGGAGAATAACCGGCGCAGGCTGGTGCATTCGGCGCTCAGCGGCTCGTCGATGAACAGCGCGAGCAACGGCGGCACAAAGTGCAGCGTGGTCACACCGTATTCCTGAACCAACTGGGCGATGCGATGCGGATCGCGGTGTTCACCGGGGCCGGCGATCAGCAGACGTGCGCCAGTGATCAGCGGCCAGAAGCACTCCCACACCGACACGTCGAAACTGATCGGTGCCTTTTGCATCAGCACGTCGGTTTCGTTCAGGCGATAGCTGTGCTGCATCCACTGCAACCGTTCGGCCAACGCGGCGTGGGTGTTGCCGACGCCTTTCGGTTGGCCAGTGGAGCCGGAGGTGTAAATCACGTAGGCGAGGTTGTCGCCATGCAGGTGCAGACCCGGCGCCTGGCTCGGCCAGTTCTCCAGATGCAGCGCGTCCATGGCGATCACGCTGACGCCGTCGCTGGCCGGCAGACGGTCGAGCAATGCGGTCTGGGTCAGCAGCAGCTCGACACCGCTGTCGCTGAGCATGTAAGCCAGGCGCTCGGCCGGGTAATCCGGGTCCAGCGGCACATACGCGCCACCGGCCTTGATGATCGCCAGCAGACCGATCAGCAGTTGCGGCGAACGCTCGGCAGCAATCGCCACGCACACATCCGGGCCGACACCTTTGTCGCGCAAATAATGCGCGAGGCGGTTGGCCTGGGCGTGCAATTCGGCGAAGTCGAGACTGCCGCCGTCCCACACCAGCGCGGTGCGTTCCGGGGTCTGCCGCGCCTGTTCGTTGAGCAGTTCCGGCAGCCATTGTTGCGCCGGGGTGCACGGGGCGATGCTCCATGCCTGCTGCTGTTCGTGCTCGCACGGAGTGAGCAATGGCAGGTCGCCGATCGCCTGTTGCGGCTGTTCGCAAACGGCGCGCAGCAGGTTGCTGAAGTGCTCGGCCAGACGCGCGATGGTCGCTGCGTCGAACAGCTCATCGGCGTAGTCGAAGGACAGGGTCAGGCGCCCGTTGCGATCTTCTTCGCTGTGCAGTTGCAGGTCGAACTTGGCTTCGCGGCTGTGCCACGGCAACTCTTCGGCGAGCAGACCCGGCAGGCGCTTGAGCGCACTCAAGTCGCGCTGCTGATGGTTGAACATGACCTGGAACAGACGCTGTTCGCGGGCCTGCGGGAACGCCTCGATCAGTTGTTCGAAGGGCAGATCCTGATTCGCCTGAGCGCCCAGTGCAGCGTCGCGGGTCTGCGCCAGCAACTCGACAAATGACAGCCGTGAATCAACCTCCGCGCGCAGCACCTGGGTGTTGATGAAGAAGCCGATCAGGCCCTGGGTTTCCAGGCGCGGACGGTTGGCGTTGGGGATGCCGATGCGGATATCGCGCTGACCACTGTAACGGTGCAGCAGGCTCTGGAAGGCCGAGAGCAACAGCATGAACGGCGTCGACTGGTGAGCCTGGGCGGTCTGCTTGACCGCATCGCTGAGGCTGACGCCGAGGCGCACACTGTGGCGCGCAGCGCTGTGCAATTGCTTGGCCGAACGCGGATGATCGGTGGCCAGTTCCAGCACCGGATGTTCGTCGCCCAGTTGGGCTTTCCAGTACGCCAGTTGCCGCTCGCCCTCGCCTTGCGCCAGCCATTGGCGCTGCCAGCTGCCGTAGTCGGCGTATTGGGTGGGCAGCGGCGCGAGTTCGGCGCGCTGGCCTTGGGATGCCGCAGCGTACAGGCGCGAGAACTCGTCGATCAGTACGTTCAGCGACCAGCCGTCGGCGATGATGTGGTGCAGCGTCACCAGCAACTGGTGATCTTCGTCGTCGAGACGCACCAGCGTCACCCACAGCAGCGGGCCTTTTTCCAGGTCGAACTGGGTGCGCGCTTCGTCCTCGCGGATCTGTTGCGCGCGGGCTTCACGCTCGTGCGCCGGCAGGTCGCTGATGTCGATCAGTTGCAGGTTGAACTCGCCCGCCGCGTCGACCTGTTGCAGCGCGACGCCGTCGCGTTCGAGGAAGCGCGTGCGCAGCGATTCGTGGCGTTCGATCAGTTGCTGGAAGCTCGCACGCAACGCGTCTTCGTCCAGCTCGCCGCGCAGACGCAAGGCGCCGGGAATGTTGTAGGCGCTGCTTTGCGGGTCGAGTTGCCAGGTGATCCACAGCCGGTTTTGCGCCAGCGATTGCGGCAGTGCTTCGCTGCGCGACAAGGTGTTGATTGCGCCTTGGGCGCTGCCGCCGTCCTGTTGCTGCTGCGCCACGGCAGCGGCGAACGCGGACAGGGTCGGGGCTTCGAACAACAGGCGCAGATTCAGCTCCAGCGCCAGTTCTTCACGCACTCGGGCGATCACTTGCGTGGCGGCAATCGAGTTGCCGCCGAGCAGGAAGAAATGGTCGTCGGCACCGACCTGTTTGATGTTGAGTTGTTCGGCCCAGATCTTGCCGATCAAGGCTTCCAGCTCGGAGGCTGCCAGGGTCGACTCGTTACTTTGCACCTCGGCGGACGGGAACACCGCGTAGCTGTCGAGGCTGCCATCGGCCAGACGATTGCGGCACGCCGAGCGTTGCAGTTTGCCGCTGGACGTCTTCGGCAGCGCGCCCGGATTGAGCAGCACCACCACGCTCGGCGCTTGTTGATAGGCCTCGGCCACCGCTTGGCGAATGGCTTTGATCAGCGCTTCCGACGGCAGGATTTTTTGCACGCTGCGGCTGATTTCCGCGGCGATGCCGATGCCTTCTTCGCCGTCCTGAGTGACCGCGAATGCCGCGACCCGGCCCTTGCGCACCACTTCCACTTCGTTCTCGACAGTTTTCTCGATGTCCTGCGGATACAGGTTGTGGCCGCGCACGATGAGCATGTCTTTCAGGCGACCGGTGATGAACAGTTCACCGTCGCAGCTGAAACCCAGGTCGCCCGTGCGCAACCAGGTGCGGCCGGCGTGCTGGACGAAAGTCTTGGCGCTGGCCTCGGGATTGCGCCAGTAGCCGTGAGCGATGCTCGGGCCGGTGGCCCAGACTTCACCGACGAGGTTGTCAGCCAGTTCGTTTAGCGTTAACGAATCGACGATCAGCACCGCATGCTCCGGCTGGCTGATGCCGCAACTCATGATCGGGCTGCCGTCGCCCGGCTCGGCGCGGTTTTGCGCCAGCGCCTGATCATCGACGCGCAGCGCAGGAATTCCGGTGCCACGTGGGGTGCCGGCGACGAACAGGGTCGCCTCGGCCAGACCGTAGGAGGCCATGAAGCTGTCTTCACTGAAACCGCACCGGGTGAACTTCTCGGCAAAGCGTTCAAGGGTGTCGAGGCGGATCGGTTCGGAGCCGGAATAGGCCACGCGCCAGCGGCTTAGATCAAGGCGTTCCAGCGCCGATTCGCTGACCCGCTCGCTGCACAAACGATAGGCGAAATCGGGTCCGCCACTGATAGTGCCGCCGTATTGGCTGATCGCTTCGAGCCAGCGCAACGGGCGGCCAAGGAAGTACGCAGGTGACATCAGAATGCACGGCACGCCGCTGAAAATCGGTTGCAGCAGGCCGCCGATCAGGCCCATGTCGTGGTACAGCGGCAGCCAGCTGACGATCACGTCATCGGGGTTCACGTCGATGCCGAAACCGTGACGAATCAGCAGCTCGTTGGCCACCAGATTGCCGTGGCTGACCTGCACACCTTTGGGCAACGCGGTGGAGCCGGAGGTGTATTGCAGGAAGGCAATGTGATCTTGCGGCAGAGCCGGCTCAACCCAGCGTTCAGCCTGCGCGCTGTCG
Source organism: Pseudomonas sp. MWU12-2020 (assembly GCF_023100605.1). Taxonomy (NCBI): domain Bacteria; kingdom Pseudomonadati; phylum Pseudomonadota; class Gammaproteobacteria; order Pseudomonadales; family Pseudomonadaceae; genus Pseudomonas; species Pseudomonas sp. MWU12-2020. The sequence goes on along the minus strand of NZ_JALMEX010000003.1, from coordinate 593,156 downwards.
AGCGTATCGACGCACAGCAGCGGCGGCGCACCTTCGATTTGCCGCAAGGCATCGCGCAGGTCAGCGCTGGTCAACAGCAGGCGCGGTTCGGCGTCCGCGATGATCGACAGCAGGCGTTCCTGATGATGACGGCGGGCAGACTCCGGCGGATAGGCCGGCACCGCAATCACCCCGGCGTACAGACAACCGAAAAATGCCGCGACGTAATCCGCGCCGCTGGGAAACAGCAGCACCGCGCGATCACCGAATTCAGCCTGGGCCTGCAACGCGGCAGCAATGGTCCGCGCGCGCTGATCGAGTTCGCGGTAACTGAGCACCACGCCCTGCTCCTCGGTTTCGGCGAGAAAGCGCAGGGCCAGTCGATCCGGCGTCTGTGCCGCACGGCGCTGGAGGGCTTGGACCAGAGTGCTGGGGAGTTCGAACGCGTCGGTCATGAGGTTTCCTGCCTGAATTCGGCTTGCTAAGTGGAATCGGGTTGCTGCGTCACGCCGGTCGAGGGCGTGCAGGGCGCGGTCTGTGCCGACCGCGCGAGGCTTGGGAATGCTGTCTGGCCGGGGCTGTGCGCCCGAAGCCATTCACCAATGAGAACGGATGACGTCTGGAAATAATTAGTCGGCGCGCAGGATCGCCAACGGGGGCCGAGGTGTGGCGGTGTGTCGCAGTTCTCGATTCGCACCTTTACGGAGCATTAGTTCTCTTTCTCAATTGACAATCATTATCATTCAACATGATTTGTCGCTCGATGTGTAGGACGGCCCCGTCCCCCAGGCGTCCCACTAACCTATTGGCAGCAAGGTGATTTCCATGACGGAACAAGTATCCACAAGCAGGTGCGATTCACCGCTACTTCAGGCCTTCGTCGACAATCGACTGATTCTGGTGAAGATTGCAGCCCGCATTACCGGCTGCCGTTCGCGCGCCGAAGACGTGGTTCAGGATGCGTTCTTCCGGCTGCAGTCGGCCCCACCGATCACGTCGTCAATCAAGGCTCAATTGAGTTACCTGTTCCAGATCGTGCGCAACCTGGCCATCGATCACTACCGCAAACAGGCGCTGGAGCAGAAATACGCAGGCCCGGAAGAGGAAGGGTTGAACGTGGTCATTCAAGGCGCTTCGCCAGAAACCTCGCACATCAATTTCTCGACACTGGAACACATCGCCGACGCCCTCACCGAACTGCCCAGCCGCACCCGCTACGCCTTCGAGATGTACCGCCTGCACGGAGTGCCGCAAAAGGACATCGCCAAGGAACTCGGCGTCTCGCCGACCCTGGTCAACTTCATGATTCGTGATGCGCTGGTGCACTGCCGCAAGGTGTCGGGCAGTCGTGGGGATGCGGCTTCGATGGGTCGTCGCTAAGCCCTGAATTCGGCGTCAAGCCATTCGCGAGCAAGCCCGCTCCCACATTTGACCGGCGTACACAGGTCGATGTGGGAGCGGGCTTGCTCGCGAATGCGGCCTCAAGATCACGTAGATCTTTGAGGCCTGAACCTCAGGCCAGCTTGCACCGATCGAAAAACCGCTCACGCCCCAGAATCATCAGCGCCGCACGCTTGTGCGGGAAGTCGAATTCCTTCTCGCAGTGGAAGCACTGGTTGTGCATGTGGCCGATCATCTTCGCGTTGTCGGCACGCGGTTCGGCAACCACGCGCTGAGTGCGCGGATCATCCAGAAACAGGTAGTGCACCAGGGCCGACAACCAACTCGCGACTTTGTGCGGGCCACGGTGATTCTCCTCCCCCACCAGCATGTGAATGCCACGGTCGTAATTGTCGGCGTCGTAGAACGGCGCGATACGGTCTTCCTTGGCCCAGTAGGCTTCGAAATAGGCAAACGGCTGATCGTCGAAACAACCGATCAGCGTCAGAGTGTGCGGATCGGCGTCGAGCTTGCTCAGGTATTCGCGATGCTGCTCAAGACTGCCCTCCTCCTGCCAGAAACTGGCGACCCGCGGACTGTTCTGCCAACGGTTGAAACGCGCCAGATCCTGCTCGATTTCCACCGTGCGCAGGGAAATCCACGCACCGAGACGCGCATCGAAGCGCCGATAGACTTCACCGCACGGCTTCACCGGGCGCAGCGGATGGCGCTTGCCCTGGCTGATCACCATTTGCTGCGGGTAGCTGCCGCTCAACGAGGTGCCGAGCCATGGCTGCGGCAGTTGCCAGAACAGTGTGCGCTCGCAGCGATACTCACCGGCCACCTCGGTACTCACCAGCAAACCGCTGAGCAAGGCTTCGGTGGGTGGCTGATCCAGCTGCCAGAGCAATTGCTGGCGCTCCGGCTCACGGGCGAACAACCAGTAACAGGCCGCCCACAACGCCAGGCCGGGCGGCAGGGCAAAACGCTCATCGAGCTGAATCGGGCCGTTGCCGCCACGATCGATTCGCAGGCGAATCAGCGGTTGCCCGTCCAGGCTCAGGCTCAGACGGCTTTCAGTTGCATCGGCTACCAATTGGCTGCCCGAAGGCAAGGCCAGGGCAGTCAGGTCATTCAGATTGGACATGGGTCGGGCTCACGATAATCGTCGACAGTTCAACGATGGGACGTGAGCCAAGGGAGGAAATTTAGCCGCCGGGGTGAAAAACGCTCAGGGCTGCGGCACCGGCACCACGGCAATCTTGTACGGCTCGAAGATTTTCAGCATCTGGCCGTTGTTGCGCAGCCCCTGCAGTAACTTGCTGAACGCCTCGCCGGTGATCGGTGCAGTCGGGCGCAAAATGGCGTAGTGGTGATAAATCTGATCGATGCGCTGCGACACCAACAGCTCATCTTTAACCTTTTCGTTGCGCTTCAGATAATCGAACAGGTATGAGCGCGTCACCAAGGCAATGTCGGCGCGCCCGCGCAGGACCATCAACAGGTTGCTGTCGTGGGAATAGGTCAGCGTGGCGTTGAACGTATCAGCAAGGTATTTGGGATCGGCGTTGAAGTTGGCGAACTCATAGTGATAACCGCTGTACAGCGCCAGGCGCTTGCCCTTGAGATCGGCGAAATAGTTTTCCTGGCGAGCATCTTTGCGTTGCGCGACAAAAATCTCGGCATCTTCCAGGCCCATATCGACCGTGGTATGTGGAATGTCCTTCCAGCCCCACTCGGGGTTTTCGAAGATGGCCATGTCGGTGCGACCTTCCTTCAGATCGCCGAAACGCCGGGGAATCGAGGTCGGTACCAAGACAAACTGATAGTCCGTCTGCAACGCGTTGAGCGCTTCGACCAATTCCGGCAGCAGCCCGGTATCGGCGCCGCTTTCCGGGCGAATGGTGTAAGGGGGAAAGTGCGCGGCGCCCACTCGAACCAGTTGCGCCGCCTGCGCAGGCAACCCTGAAAATGCCGTCAGCGCGACGAGTACCAGACCCGTGGCCGTCCGAATTGGCGAAGACTTCAAAACACCCCACTCCCCGAAAAAATACCGATCAATGCATTCAAGCTAGGCGGTTTCGCCCAGTTAGCCAGTTTCCCGACTTTATAGAAAAGGGGTTAACGCTCTTCGAGCACCAGAATCAGCGCTTCATCGGCCAACTGATCGAGGCTCAGGCTGCCGCCGGCACGGAACCAGGTGGTGGTCCAGGACAGCGCGCCGGTGAGAAAACGTCGGGTAACGAATACATCGCCACGGATAAAACCGGCCTCCTTGGCTTCCCCCAGCACCTGCAGCCAGATGTCCTCGTAGACATCGCGCAGGGCCAGCACCCGGGCCTGACCGTCTTCGGACAACGAGCGCCATTCGTAGACCAGCACCGCCATGGCTTCGCCGCTGCCGCCCATGATCGATTGCAATTCGCAGCGGATCAGCGCCAGCACCCGCTCGCGGACATTGGTGGCTTCGGCCAGCGCGGCGCGCATCAGCGCGGTGTTGTAGCGGATGGTCTCCTCCATCACCGCACGGAGGATTTCATCCTTGCTTTTGAAGTGATGAAAAATGCTCCCGGACTGAATCCCCACCGCCCCCGCCAGGTCACGCACCGTCGTGCGCTCGTAGCCCTTGTTGCGGAACAGGTGAGCCGCCACTTGCAGCAGTTTGCCGCGGGCACTGTCAGGGTCGGTCAACTGGCCCTGGTCGACCAGTTCGCGCATGACCCTCAGGGCTTTTTGCTCGTCCACCCGTTCTCTCCTACAGTCGATCAGTCTGTTGCCCCCCTGAACACGCAGGGTTGCGCGCAATTTAAGCCGCGGGCCGCAACCAAGCAAGCGCTTGGGCAGAAGATATTTCAGTGGTTTACAAACCAAGCGCTTGCTTGGTAGCCTCCAGACACTTCTGTCGCAGGTTCCTGAGTCGGAGATAAAAATGCCCACCACCGTTCGGATCGGATGCGCCAGCGCATTCTGGGGTGACACCAGTACTGCCGCCGCACAACTTGTGGCCGGCGGACAGCTGGATTATCTGGTGTTCGATTACCTGGCCGAGATCACCATGTCGATCATGGCCGGCGCCCGTATGAAGGACCCGCAGGCCGGGTTCGCCGGGGACTTCGTCGAAGTGCTCGCGCCGCTGCTGCCACAACTGGCTGAACAGAAAATCCGCGTCATCAGCAATGCCGGCGGGATCAATCCAAAAGCCTGTGCCGCCGCTCTGCAAGCCGCCTGCGACAAGGCCGGGGTCAAGCTGAAAATCGCCGTGCTGCTCGGCGACGACCTGCAACCGCAATTCAAGCAACTTGCCGCCCAAGGCATCCACGAAATGTTCAACGGCGCGCCGCTGCCGCCGATGTGCGTATCGACCAACGCCTACCTCGGCGCACCGGGCATCGTCGAAGCTCTGCGCCTGGGCGCCGACATCGTCATCACCGGGCGCGTGGTCGACAGCGTGGTGGTCAGTGCGGCGCTGGTCCATGAATTCGGCTGGGCGTGGCACGACTACGACAAACTGGCCCAGGCCGCGCTGGCCGGGCACATCATCGAATGCGGCGCGCAATGCACCGGTGGCAACTTCACCGACTGGCGCGACGTGCCGGATTACGAACACATCGGTTTCCCCATCGTCGAAGTCAGCGCCGACGGCCAGTTCATCGTCAGTAAACCCGAAGGCTCCGGCGGATTGGTGACGCCGCTGACGGTTGGCGAGCAGATGCTCTATGAAATCGGTGATCCGCAGGCGTATCTGTTGCCGGATGTGGTCTGCGATTTCACTCAGGTCAAACTGCAGCAACAAGGCAAAAACGCCGTGCACGTCCACGGCGCCAAAGGCCTGCCGCCCAGCGACAAATACAAGGTCAGCGCGACCTGGCCGGACGGTTTCCGCTGTACCGCCAGTTGCCTGATCGCCGGTATCGATGCGGTGGACAAGGCGCGGCGCGTCAGCCAGGCGATCATCGCCAAGACCTCGGAAATGTTCAGCCAACGCGGCTGGCCAGCGTACAGCGAAGTCGACATCGAACTGCTCGGCAGCGAAGCCACTTACGGCCCGCACGGCCAGCGTCGTGACAGCCGCGAGGTGGTGATCAAACTCGCGGTGCGCCATCCACTGAAACCGGCGCTGATCCTGTTCTCCCGGGAAATCGCCCAGGCTGCCACCGGCATGGCTCCGGGGCTGACCGGCATCGTCGGCGGACGGCCGACGGTATATCCGTTGATTCGCCTGTTCTCGTTCCTGATCGATAAAAACGCCTGCACCCTGCAAGTCGATATGGCCGGTGAACAGCACCCCTGCGCCCTGCCCGCGCAAACACCCCTCGACAGCCACGATCTGCCCACCCCCGACCAGCCACCGAAACCCCAGGGCCGTGCCGACGCCAGTGTGCTGTTGGTGAAACTGGCGGTGGCGCGCTCCGGCGACAAGGGCAACCACAGCAACATCGGCGTCCTGCCGCGCCGCCCCGAATACCTGCCGTGGATCGCCGAAGCGCTGACGCCGGCAGTGATTGTCGACTGGATGAGCCACGTGCTCGACCCGATTCATGGCCGGGTCGAGCGCTGGTACCTGCCCGGCACCCACAGCCTGAATTTCCTGCTGGAAAACGCCCTCGGTGGTGGCGGTGTCGCGAGTCTGCGTATCGATCCACAGGGCAAGGCCTTCGCCCAGCAGTTGCTGGAAATCCAGATCCCGGTGCCGCAGAGCATCGCCGAACAGCTCGACTAGAGGATTCGCGTCATGGCTTATGAGTCAATTTTCCGTGCCGATCTGTTCAGCGGCCAGAACATCATCGTCACCGGTGGCGGCAGCGGCATCGGGCGCTGCACCGCCCATGAACTGGCGGCGCTCGGGGCCAATGTGCTGCTGGTCGGGCGCAAGCCGGAAAAACTGCAAAAGGTCGCCGCTGAAATCATCGAAGACGGTGGCCGCGCGCACTGGCAAGCCTGCGACATCCGTGATGAGGAAGCGGTGAAACAACTGGTCACTGAGTTGATCGCCGAACACGGGCCGATCCACGGTCTGGTCAACAATGCCGGCGGCCAGTACCCGTCGCCACTGGCCTCGATCAATCAGAAAGGCTTCGAAACCGTGCTGCGGACCAATCTGGTCGGCGGCTTCCTGATGGCCCGGGAAGTGTTCAACCAGTCGATGAGCAAGCACGGTGGCAACATCGTCAACATGCTCGCCGACATGTGGGGCGGCATGCCCGGCATGGGCCATTCCGGCGCGGCACGTTCGGGGATGGACAACTTCACCAAGACCGCCGCGTTCGAATGGGGTTACGCCGGGGTGCGGGTCAATGCAGTGGCGCCGGGCTGGATCGCATCCAGCGGCATGGACACTTATGAAGGCGCGTTCAAAGCAGTGATCCCGACCCTGCGCGAACATGTGCCGCTCAAGCGCATCGGTACCGAATCGGAAGTCAGTGCGGCGATCGTTTTCCTGCTCAGTCCGGCGGCGGCGTTCATCAGCGGCAGCACCTTGAAAATCGATGGCGCGGCCAGTCTCGGCAGCCGCGCATGGCCGTTGCACAAGGCGAGCCACAGCGAGTCGTTCAACGGTTTCCATCGGGCGTACTTGCCCGACGTCCTCAAGGACAAGGAGTAAGCCATGCCGCAGATCCAGTCCCAACTCGATCCGCACAGTGAGGCCTTCGCTCGCAATCAGGCGGCGATGCTCACGGCCATCGAGCACGTCCAGCAACTGGAACAGAACCTGCTGAACAAGGCTGCCGAAGCCGAGGCGAAATTCGACAAGCGCGGGCAACTGCTGCCCCGCGAACGCCTGAATCTGCTGCTCGACCCCGGCGCACCGTTCCTCGAACTGGCGAGCCTGGCCGGCTACAAACTGCACGACGACAAGGACGGCAGCGCCGCCGGCGGTGGCCTGATTGCCGGCATCGGTTACGTGTCCGGCATACGCGCGATGGTGGTGGCCAACAACAGCGCGATCAAGGGCGGCACCATTTCCCCGACTGGCCTGAAAAAGTCCCTGCGCCTGCAACAGATCGCCCAGGAAAACAAACTGCCGGTGATCACCCTCGCCGAAAGCGGCGGGGCCAACCTCAACTATGCCGCGGAGATTTTCGTCGAGGGTGCGCGCAGCTTTGCCAATCAGGCGCGGATGTCGGCCATGGGCCTGCCGCAAATTACCGTGGTGCACGGTTCGGCCACGGCGGGTGGCGCGTATCAACCGGGGCTATCGGATTACGTGGTGGTGGTACGCGGCAAGGCCAAGCTGTTTCTTGCCGGGCCGCCGCTGCTCAAAGCCGCGACGGGCGAGGTCGCCACCGATGAAGAGCTGGGCGGCGCCGAGATGCACGCGCAAGTCGCCGGCACCGCCGAGTACCTGGCCGAGAACGATGCCGATGGCGTGCGGCTGGTGCGCGAGATCCTGCGCATGCTGCCGTGGAACGAGCAACTGCCGTGGCTGCCCGAGCCGCAATACAAGGCGCCGCTGTACCCGATCGACGAACTGCTCGGACTGATCCCCGACGACCCGAAAAAGCCCTACGACGTGCGCGAAATCATTGCGCGGATTGCTGATGAATCCGAGTTCCTTGAATTCAAGGGCGAGTTCGATCAACACACCGTTTGCGGCCAACTGAAAATCCACGGTCGCGCCTGCGGTTTGATCGGCAACAACGGCCCGATCACCCCCGCCGGGGCGAGCAAGGCCGCGCAGTTCATTCAGCTGTGCGACCAGAGCCAGACGCCGCTGCTGTTTTTCCACAACACCACCGGGTTCATGGTCGGCACCGAGTCCGAGCAGCAAGGCGTGATCAAGCACGGCTCGAAACTGATTCAAGCGGTGGCCAATGCGCGAGTGCCTAAACTGACGATTGTCGTCGGCGGTTCCTACGGTGCCGGCAATTACGCGATGTGCGGGCGCGGTCTCGATCCACGCTTCATTTTTGCCTGGCCCAACAGCCGCACCGCGGTGATGGGCGGCGCGCAGGCCGGCAAGGTGCTGCGCATCGTCACCGAGGCCAAACAGCTCAAAGAGGGCTTGGTGCCGGACCCGAAAATGCTCGACATGCTCGAACAGGTCACCGCGCAGAAACTCGACAGCCAGTCCACCGCGCTCTACGGCAGCGCCAACCTGTGGGACGACGGCCTGATCGATCCGCGCGATACGCGCACCCTGCTCGGTTACCTGCTGGATATCTGCCACGAAGCCGACATCCGCACGCTGCAACCCAACAGCTTCGGCGTCAGCCGCTTCTGACTGCCACGGATCCCAAGGAGAACAATAAAAATGATCTTCACCCCGGAACACGAAGCACTGCGCCGCACCGTCCGCCAATTCGTCGAGCACGAAATCAACCCGCACGTCGATGAATGGGAACAGGCCGGGCGCTTTCCGATCCACGAGATTTTCCGCAAGGCCGGCGACCTCGGGTTGCTGGGGATTTCCAAGCCGGAAAAATTCGGCGGCATGGGCCTCGACTACAGCTATTCGATTGTCGCCGCCGAAGAGTTTGGCACCATCCACTGCGGCGGCATTCCGATGTCGATCGGCGTACAGACCGACATGTGCACCCCGGCGCTGGCCCGCTTCGGCTCCGATGAATTGCGCGACGAATTCCTCCGCCCCGCGATTAGCGGCGAGCAGGTCGGCTGCATCGGAGTCTCGGAAGTCGGTGCCGGCTCCGACGTCGCCGGGCTCAAGACCAGCGCGCGCAAGGACGGCGACGACTACGTGATCAACGGCAGCAAGATGTGGATCACCAATTCACCGAGTGCCGACTTCATCTGCCTGCTGGCCAACACCTCGGACGACAAGCCGCACATCAACAAGTCGCTGATCATGGTGCCGATGAACACCCCGGGCATCAGCCTCAGCTCGCACCTGGACAAGCTCGGCATGCGCAGCTCGGAAACCGCCCAGGTGTTTTTCGATAACGTGCGTGTGCCGCAGCGCAACCGCATCGGCCACGAAGGCGCCGGCTTCATGATGCAGATGCTGCAGTTCCAGGAAGAACGCCTGTTCGGCGCGGCGAACATGATCAAGGGCCTGGAATATTGCGTCGACAGCACCATCGAGTACTGCAAGGAGCGCAAGACCTTCGGCAACGCGCTGATCGACAATCAGGTGATTCACTTCCGCCTCGCCGAATTGCAGACCGAAATCGAATGCCTGCGGGCGCTGGTCTATCAGGCCACCGAGCAATATGTGAAAGGTCAGGACGTCACGCGTCTGGCGTCGATGGCCAAGCTCAAGGCCGGACGCCTCGGTCGCGAAGTCAGCGACAGCTGTCTGCAATATTGGGGCGGCATGGGCTTCATGTGGGACAACCCGGTGGCCCGCGCCTATCGCGATGTGCGGCTGGTGTCGATTGGCGGCGGCGCCGACGAAATCATGCTGGGGATCATCTGCAAACTGATGGGCATCCTGCCGGGGAAAAAGAGATGAGCGCCCTGCCCGACTGCCAGACGCTGTTGCTGGAACAGCACGGCGGCGTGCTGCACATCACCCTCAATCGCCCGGAAAGCCGCAATGCGATGAGCCTGCAGATGGTCAGCGAACTGCGTGCGGTGCTGGCGGTAGTGCGTGATGACCGCGGGGTTCGCGCTCTGGTCCTCAGCGGTGCCGATGGGCATTTCTGTGCGGGTGGCGACATCAAGGACATGGCCAATGCCCGTGCCCAAGGGGCCGACGCTTACCGCGAGTTGAACCGCGCCTTTGGAGCCCTGCTGCAAGAAGCTCAGGACACACCACAAGTGCTGATCACCGTTTTACAGGGCGCAGTGCTCGGTGGTGGTTTCGGGCTGGCATGTGTCAGCGATATCGCAATGGCCGACCATCAAGCGCAGTTCGGTCTGCCGGAAACCAGCCTTGGCTTGCTACCGGCGCAGATCGCTCCGTTCGTGGTGCAACGCATCGGCCTGACCGAAACCCGTCGCCTGGCACTGACCGCCGCGCGCTTCGATGGCCATCAGGCCCGGCGGTTGGGGCTGGTACATTTTGTCGAGCAGGATCCGCAGGCGCTGGCCGAACGCCTTGATGAAGTGATCGACCATGTTCTGTGCTGCGCGCCCGAAGCGAACGCGGCAACCAAAAAGCTGCTGCTGGCCAGTGCCGGGCAGCCTTCGAGTGAATTGCTGGATGAAGCGGCGCGGTGGTTCAGCGAAGCGGTGACCGGGGCCGAAGGGATCGAGGGCACCCTGGCTTTTGTGCAAAAACGTAAACCGAAGTGGGCCCTTTAAAAGCATCGCGAGCAGGCTCGCTCCCACAGGTTTTGTGAACGATGCAAATTCCTTGTGGGAGCGGGCTTGCTCGCGAAGAGGCCAGCCAACCCACCGCCAAATACTCAGGAAGATCACCATGCCCGCCCTCCACAAAATCCTGATCGCCAACCGCGGTGAAATCGCCTGCCGCATCCAGCGCACCGCCCAGGCCCTCGGCTATCGCACCGTTGCCGTATTCAGCGATGCCGACGCCAATGCCCTGCACGTGCAGATGGCCGATCAAGCGGTGAACATCGGCGCCGCCCCGGTGCAGCAGTCCTACCTGAACATCCCGGCGATCCTCGACGCCGCCCGCCGCAGCGGTGCCGACGCGATTCATCCCGGCTATGGCTTCCTCTCGGAAAATGCCGGGTTCGCCCGCGCCTGCGCAGAAGCCGGCCTGACCTTTATCGGCCCCAGCGCCGACGCCATCGAACTGATGGGCAGCAAACGCCTGTCGAAAATCGCCATGCTCGAAGCCGGCGTACCGTGTATTGCCGGCTATCAAGGCGCCGCGCAGGACGACGCCACCTTGCTGCGCGAGGCCGAGCGCATTGGCTACCCGCTGATGATCAAGGCCAGCGCTGGCGGCGGTGGACGCGGGATGCGCCTGGTGCACAGCAGCGACGAGTTGCCGGCGCAATTGCGCACCGCCCGCTCCGAGGCGCTGAACGGTTTCGGCAGTGATGAACTGATCCTCGAACAGGCGCTGATCGAACCACGGCACGTTGAGGTACAACTGTTCGGCGATCATCGCGGCAACCTGATCTACCTCGGCGAGCGCGACTGCTCGGTGCAGCGCCGCCATCAGAAAGTCATCGAGGAAGCACCCTGCCCGGTGATGACCCACGAGTTGCGTCAGGCCATGGGCGAAGCGGCGCTCAAGGCTGGCCGAGCGGTGAATTACGTCGGTGCCGGCACCGTCGAGTTTCTGCTCGATGCCCGTGGGCAGTTCTACTTTCTGGAAATGAACACGCGTCTGCAGGTCGAGCATCCGGTGACCGAGTTGATCACCGGGCAGGATCTGGTCGCCTGGCAATTGGCCGTCGCCGAAGGGCAGCCGCTGCCGTTGACTCAGGATCAGGTCGCGCTGAACGGCCACGCCATGGAAGTGCGTTTGTATGCCGAAGATCCGACGCAGAATTTCCTGCCGCAGACCGGTCGTGTCCAGGCCTGGGAACCGGCAGTCACTCCGGGTGCGCGGATCGATCACGGCTTGCGCGAAGGTCAGTGGGTCAGTCCGTTCTACGACCCGATGCTCGGCAAACTGATTGCCCACGGCGCCACCCGCGAAGAAGCGCGGCGCAAACTGTTGCGCGCAGTGCAGGACAGCGTGCTGCTCGGCGTGCAGACCAATCAGCGTTTGCTGGTCAGCCTGCTGCAACATCCGCAGTTCATCAGCGGCGAGTTCAGCACCGCGTTCATTGCTCAGCACTTCACTGACCACCCTTGCCTGCACGCCTACGCCCCCGGTGCGGAGGAACTGGCCATCGCCGCCGTGCTGTTTTATCAGTCTGGCGCGCGGGCGCATCGTGCGCCGCTCAAGGGCTGGCGCAACAATGCCGGCGTGCCGCTCAATTTTCGTCTCGGTGTGGAAGAACGGGACTGGACCTTGCAGCTGCTTGCGGACGGCGCTGGCCGATTCACCGTGAACGTGATGCAGCGCGCGCTGGCGCTGACCGTCATCGATTGCGACGAGCGCGCTGTGACGCTGGAAGTCGACGGCCTGCGCCAGCGTCACGCCTATCGGGTCGATGGTGAAGAACTCTGGCTGTTCACCCACCCCGGCAGCCTGCGCCTGGAGGATCGAACTCATGCGCTCATCAGCAGTCAGAGCAGCGTCAGCTCCGGCACACTCAAGGCGCCGATGGACGGTGCCATCGTCGACGTGCTGGTCAGCGAAGGCAGCCCGGTCAGCAAGGGTCAGTTGCTGGTGGTGCTGGAGGCAATGAAAATGGAGCATCCGCTCAAGGCCGGCATCGACGGCGTGCTCAAGCGGGTGCAGGTCAAGGTCGGCGATCAGGTAAAAAATCGTCAGGTTCTGTTGCAGGTCGAGTGAGTCGCCAGGCGCAAACGCGAGGTTTGACTACGCTCTGATCTATCAGGACGCGTAAATCAGGAAACCTGCGATGCCCCATTGGCTGGTCATTGATCTGGAAGCCACCACAGATGAAGGTGGCTGGCCGGTTACGGAAATGGAAATCATCGAAATCGGCGCGACGCTGGTCGATCGTGCCGGTCGCGAGCAGGATCACTTTCAGCGGTTCGTCAAACCGACCCGGCGGCCATTGCTAACGCCGTTCTGTCGGGAGCTCACACACATCACCCAAGCCAACATCGACGCCGCGCAGCCGTTGAGCGAGGTCTGGCCGGCGTTCGAACGCTGGCTCGGGCAACACCAGACGCGCCTCGAGGGCTGGGCCAGTTGGGGCGATTACGACCGCAAGCAATTGCTCCAGGAGTGGCAACGCCTGCAACTCGACAGCGTACTGAGCCGGGTGCAGCACATGAACCTCAAACAGCGCTTTGCCAAGGCGCGGCGACTGGAACGACCGTTGGGCCTGAACGGCGCGCTGCAACTGGCCGGCATGCAGTTCAGCGGTCAACAGCATCGGGCCCTGGAAGATGCGCGCAACACCGCGCGGTTGCTGCCGCTGGTCTTGCCACTCTGAAGTCAGGGCGAGAACTCGCCGGACACGCCCCGGGCAGGTGACGGCGCCGGGAGCCTTGTGCATACTGGCCGGCCCTTTTTAACCCTTTTTAAGCCCCATTCAAGAGGAATCGCCCATGTTCAAAGTCAACGAGTACTTCGACGGCACCGTCAAGTCGATCGCTTTTGGCACCGCTGAAGGTCCGGCGACCATCGGCGTCATGGCCCCGGGCGAATACGAATTCGGCACCGCTCAGCGCGAAATCATGCACGTGGTCTCCGGCGCACTGACCGTCAAGCTGCCGGACAGCAGCGACTGGGAAACCTTCGCCGCCGGCAGCCAGTTCAACGTACCGGCCAACAGCAAGTTCCAGCTGAAAGTCGCCGTTGACACCGCTTACCTGTGCGAATACCGCGGCTAAGCCCACGGCTTTTCCCGGTGCAAAAAAATGCCCGTGTCCATGGACACGGGCATTTTCATTTCTGGCCTCGATTATTCGAGGATTTCCACCGGCATACCGACTTCCAGCCGACCATTGCTGTCGTTGACCAGATTCTGCCCGAACATCGCGCCATCGGCCTGGGCGCGGTACTTCTGCAAGGTCGCCAGCGGTTCGCGATCGGCACTGCGCTCCCCGGTCTGCGGATCGATGGTGGTCAGGATGCAGCGCGAGCACGGCTTGACCACCCGGAATTCGACAGCGCCGATGCGAATGCGCTTCCAGCCATCTTCGGCGAACGCCGCACTGCCTTCGATCACCAGATTCGGCCGGAAACGCAACATCTCCAGCGGCCGTCCGACCTTTTGCACCAGATCCTGCAACGACGCCTCGCCAATCAGCAATAGCGGGAAACCGTCGGCGAATGCCACCTGATCATCCTCGCGACCATAACCGGCCTGCGTCATGCGCGCGCGATCAAGTGGCACCTGCACCAGACGGGTCGGCTTGCCGATGAAATCGCTGACCCAGCGGGCCGCTTCATCACCGGCATCCGGCACGCGCAGGGTGTCACGCCAGATGGTCACGCCGCGCAGCTCGGCATCGTCCTCGGGCAACGGGATATCCAGCGCGGTGTGGTCAGGCGCACTGAGGGTCAGGCCGCCCTGCGCATTCCACAGCGCCGACAGCTGGCTCATTTTCGCTTCGGCCCGTTGGGTCAGGAAGCGGCCGCTGGCCTCGTCTACCAGCATCCAGCGTCGGTCACCTTCCAGGCCAAGTTTGTCCAGGCCAATCGATTGCAGAATCTCGGGCTTGCCGGATTTCAACGGGTAACGATAAAGCGCACTCAGACGCAGCATGTCCAGCTTCCTGATGGGCAAAAAAGCCACCCTATACGAGCTTTATCTGTGAATCAAAAGAGTTTGTGCACTGCAAACCTTGTGGGAGCGAGCCTGCTCGCGAAAGCGGAAACTCATTCAACACATGTGTCGATATGGAATCCGCCTTCGCGAGCAGGCTCGCTCCCACAGGAGGCTGAAGCGTCAGGATCAGGCTGGCACTTCATCGAGCATCAGACGCTGACGCACCACATCGACCAATTTGTCCGGCTGGAACTTGGAGAGGAAGTTGTCGCAGCCGACCTTCTTCACCATCGAGTCGTTGAAACTGCCGGACAGCGAGGTGTGCAGCACCACGTACAGGCCACGCAGGCGCGGGTCGTTGCGGATCTCGGTGGTCAGGCGATAGCCGTCCATTTCCGGCATTTCCGCGTCGGTGAACACCATCAGCAGTTTGTCGGTCATGTTCACCCCGGTATCGGCCCAGGCCTTGAGCATGTTCAGTGCCTTCAGGCCATCACTGGCGATGTGCATCTTCACCCCGAGCTGGCCAAGGGTGTCGCGCAGTTGCGACAGCGCCACATTGGAGTCGTCCACCAGCAGCACTTCGCGGCCGCGGGCACGTTCCAGCACCGGATCGTCGAGCTTGTCACGCGAGACCTTGGCGTTGTACGGGACGATCTCGGCGAGGACTTTCTCGACGTCGATGATTTCCACCAGTTGATCGTCAACCTTGCTGATCGCGGTCAGGTAATGCTGGCGCCCGGCGCTGGTCGGCGGCGGCAGAATGGCTTCCCAGTTCATGTTGACGATGCGATCCACGCCACCGACAAGGAAAGCCTGCACCGAACGGTTGTACTCGGTGACGATGATGGTGCTGTTCGGGCCCGGCACCAGCGGACGCATGCCGATCGCCTGGGACAGGTCGATCACCGGCAGCGTCTGGCCGCGCAGGTTGACCACGCCGCAGACAAACGGGTGGCGCTGCGGCATCAGGGTCAGCTTCGGCAATTGCAGAACTTCCTGAACCTTGAACACGTTGATCGCGAACAATTGGCGTCCGGCCAGTCGAAACATGAGAATTTCCAGGCGATTCTCACCCACCAGTTGCGTGCGTTGGTCTACCGTGTCGAGAATGCCGGCCATCAATGACTCCTGGGCTTGTTCTGATGAATTCACTATTGAGGGGTTATCGGCTGTTTATGGCGATTCTTGATCCCCATAGAAATCAGTATCAAAATGCCATACACAGGCATTGATGTCACATTAACATCATGCTTTACTGGCTCGGTGTTTTCATCTGCTACATTCTCTTCTGGCGCGACCACGGTTGGCGTCACAGGTTCCCGCGTGTAAGGGAATCCCCTAGTAACAATCAGGCCCAACCTGATGTTCGCAATATCCAATAGCCATTAATGTGACGCCATTCTCATTGCATGAACGGAGTCAGGCTATTGTGTGCGATCGCAGGTCAGTGGAACCTTACCCTCTGGAAAACCTCAGCCAGTGCACTTGCACGGTGGGGCGCGATCTCCCGACGATTCATGATCGTCGACACACACGGCATTCCCTCATCAGACATGACGCTGTGGAGATAAGCATGCCAATCGACCGCAAAGACTGGGCACAACGCTTCCCCGAATTTCTCGTCGAAGCTGAAACACTCCTGGCCAAGTCCGAAGAATGCCTGAGCCACCTGCAACTGATCAGCAACGACAAGGACGCCATCGACTGCATGCGCAGCACCCTGCTCAAGCTTGCGAGCCGTGCAGAAGCGTTGGCACTGGAGGCGATTTCCGAGTTTTCCCTGCATATTCACAGCCTGCTCGACCACGCGCCGGAACATATCGACCTGCATGCACAGGCTCTGGATGCGCTCAAAGACTGTTTCACCCTGATGGCCTGGCAAATCGAACTGGTCGATCAGAACACTGGCCAGTTGAGCCTGGACGCTAGCGAACAGACCTCCCTGATCGAAGCCTTCGCGTTCCAGGTAGGTCAAGGTGAATTTCAGCCGTCACTTGCGACTCAACCGTTGTCACTCATGTCTTATTCGGAACGGCAGGCCTGATTCAGTGCTGAAATTGCACGAATCCAGATAGCTGATCCGCACCGCTGAATGTCGCAATTGAATAGTTCATACCTGCCAGCGACAAACCGAATTAAATAATCACACCTGACACCAGCGGAAATTTTCCTGCGGCCTCAGGGTTTGCCTGTGTCCGTGTAACGATCAACTTCGAGCAACATCGATATCTATCGAACACAATAAAGCGACTTTTCCATTATGGAACTCACGTCCAACATGGCCTCTTTCATGACTCAATGGACATATATGGCAAACGCGACCAACGGTATCTTAAGTGGTATTATGCCGGCCATTAGTTGCTTTCAATTTAATGGCACAGTGATTCAGTGACAGGCATCCATCGAAGTTTGCGGTCAAATGTCGTTCACTGACCCCGGTTAAAATCAATAACATAATTGACAGCATTTTCAGACAGAGATCCGCCCGCCACCGGCCGGTCTGCCCGCAGCGAACATCTATTGGCTCCATCCGTTATGTACGCCAGCCTCAAGTCAATCACCACATGGCCACCCTCCCGGGAAAATGCACGCCGGTTCACTCTCATATTGTGTGTCAGCGCAGCCGTTGGCAGCTTGCTGACCTACGGTTTTGCGGCGCCACTCTCGCTCGGTCTGCTGCTGTTGAACATCGCCGCCACCGCTTGTGTCTGGGTGCAATATCGGCTGTCACGCAAATCGATCAAGTTCCAGCCTCAGGAGCTCGCCGACCGCTTGCTGGAAGTCCAGGAAAACGAACGGCACCGGCTCAGCCGCGAACTGCACGACGATATCGGTCAGTTGCTGACGGCGGCCAAGCTGCAAAGCGAATGGCTGAAAAGACGTCTGCCGCAAGACCTGCAAGAGCAATGCTCGACACTCAGCGACACCCTTGAGGAAACCCTGAACAAGGTGCGCGACGTGTCGGCTATCCTCAATCCGCGCCAACTGACCAGCCTCGGGCTGGAGGCCAGTCTGCGTGCGCACTTGCTCAAGACTCTGGCCAACACGCCGGTGCACTGGAGCCTCGATTGCCAGCAGCGGCTCAACGGGATTCCCGAAGAAATGGCAGTCGCCGCCTTTCGCATTGCCCAGGAAGCGGTCACCAACATTCTGCGTCACGCGCAGGCCAGCAACCTGTTGATCCGCGTGCAACGACTGCCGCAAGGCCTGACGTTGTTGATCAGTGACGATGGCCAAGGGTTTGCGCCTGCTGCGGATCCGGGGCGGGAAGGACAGCGCGGCATGGCCGGGATGGCCGAAAGGATCGAACAGTTGGGCGGCACGCTGAACGTCATCAGCGAGCCGGGCAAAGGTACTCAAATCGAAGCACTATTCCCCTGGGCGCCCCGTGCACTCGAGCGGGCCAGTACGAATAAGGTTATGCGTTGACTTGTAACTTACTTCTGGTGGATGACCACTCGCTGATCAGGGCCGGCGTGCGTGCTCTGGTGCTCGACATTCCCGGTTACGCGGTCGTTGGCGAAGCCAGCGATGGCTCGCAGCTGCTCGAAATGGTCGAGCAACTGGTACCCGATATCGTGTTGCTGGATATCTCGATGAAGGAAACCGGAGGCCTGGAAGCCCTGCAACGGCTCAAGCGCGTGCGGCCACAAAGCAAGGTACTGATCCTGTCGATGCATACCGATCCGGCGCTGATCATGCAGGCACTGGAATCCGGGGCGCACGGTTATCTGCTCAAGGACACGACGGCCACCGAGCTTGAACATGCCCTCGAAGCCCTGCGCAACAACGAACGCTACCTGAGCCCGGCGATCGCCCACACCGTGATCAATCAGGCGCTGACCCGCACGCAGAAAAACCAGCCGGAAGTGGCCGACTCGCACAACCTGACGGCACGCCAGCTGGAGATCCTGCGGTTGATCGTACGCGGCAAATCCACCCGGGAAATCGCCAACGGTCTGGGCCTGAGCATCAAGACTGTCGAAACCCATCGTTCGCAGATCATGAAACGCCTGCAGATCTACGACGTGGCGGGCCTGGTACTGTTCGCGGTACGCGAGCAGATCATCAGCCTGGACGACTGACCGACCGGGCACTGCCCAACAGCGGCGAATGCTCGGGCAAGTGCACCCGCAATGCTCCCGGACGGGCCTCGAAGCGCAGGCTTTCGCCTATCAGCGGCTCGCCGTCAAGATTGATGCTCAAGCCCTCAGCGACCTTGATTTCAACCCAGGGCAAGCGGGCGCGCACAAACATGTTATCGAGGCCGAAACCATCGCTGAGCAGATTCTTCAGCGTGCCCACCAACTCCTGTGGCGCGGGCAGAATGCTGATGTCCAACAGGCCATCATCCGCCAGCGCCTGCGGGCACAATACGTGTCCACCGCCCGCCTGGCGGCCGTTGCCGATACCCAACGCGAGCAGCTCGCCACGCCAGTGAAAGTCCGGCCCCTGCAGTTCGCCATAGGCCGCGTGCAACTCACTGAAGCGCGATAAACCGGTGAACAGATAGGCGGCCCCACCCAACACTTTTTTCAGATCCTCGGACGTATTGGCCGTCACCTGGCTACCGAAACCACCGGTGGCCATGTTGAGGAAAATCTGCCCGCCAACTTCGCCCAGATCAATATCACGCGGCGGTACATCGAGAAGCTCAAGTGCCTCGGCCGGCTCCAGCGGGATCCCCGCCGCGCGGGAAAAGTCGTTGGCCGTGCCCAGCGGCAGCAGCACCAGACTGGCCTTGTGCGCATGCGCCGCCAGGGCTTCAGCGATATCCCGCAACGTACCATCACCACCCCCGGCGATGATCTGCCGATAACCGCCTGCCAGTGCCTCCTCCACCAGACGCTGAGCGTCACCCGCCTCCCAGGTCAGACGCACTGCCAGCTCCCAGCCCTGCTCGCGCTTTGCTTCGACGGCGGCGCGCACCGCCTCATTGAGTGCCTGCTTGCCATGCAAAATCAACAGCGCCCTGCGCTCACTCATAACGGTCACTCCCCACGGTTGAATCGGTATGAAACATCTTGACCTCTGGCACCCGCAAAAAAGCCATGGCAATCCCATTTAATTCAAACGATTGCCTGTTGCAGTCCTACACAGCGGTATTTTTTCTTACGATATGTGAGGAATCGGCTCAATTGACCAGACTCGATCATTGATTCACCGTGTGCAGGTGGTATCAATCTTCGATTTAACAACACAAGGACGTGCAGGTAATGAGTGGATACACCCTCGGTGCTGGTGACAGTTGGAATGACGGGAAGGCCAGCGCGCTTACATTTGAAACAGCCGATGGACATCTCCATGTCCAGCCATGAAGCCAAAATTCCAACTAGTCCGATTGTCCCTCTCGGTGAAAGTCGCACCAGTCACAAATCCGATTTCAAAAAAAACGCCAGAACCGCTGGAGAAGTTGATATGGAACCGCGCGTGACCGAACTGGAAACCCACCTCAAATACATTCGTCGCGATATGGACGAAGTCCGCGGGGATGTAAAGACCATCAAGCACCGTCTCGCCTATTCGGCGGGTGCTACGGCGGTGGTCTTGGGACTGTTGGGATGGGTTGCCAACAGCCGGTTCGATCAGTTGGTCACACTGATGAGCCATTGACGGAAGAAATGCAGGCATCGACTCGGTATTGGTCGAGCCTGCAGTCACCAGGCGCGGATCAGCCGAGCAGGTCGCTCAATGGAATGAACCCAACCTCATCGCCTTCTGCCAGCGTACGGCCTTCCAGCACTTCTACCAGGCCATCCGCCCAGGCCGCACTGCGCAGCACACCGGAACTTTGATTGCGGTAAATGACTGCCCGCCCTTGTTCGAGTCGACCGCGCAAGTATTCGCGCCGATTGCCGGCCACAGGCCAGACGAAGCCTGCCGGCACCGTAAACTTCAGAGGTTCTGAATCCTGTACGCCCTGACGCCTCAGCAAATAGGGCCGCGCGAGCAGAGCAAAGGTCACCAGAGTCGAAGCAGGGTTACCCGGCAGGCCGATGACCGGCACTTTGCGAAAATGGCCGAAGGTCAGCGGTTTGCCCGGTTTGATTGCCAGTTTCCACAGCGCCAGCTCGCCCTCTTCCCTCAACGCGATGCCAAGAAAATCCGCTTCGCCCACCGAAACGCCGCCGGTCGACAGAATCAGGTCGACATCCTGCAAGTCGCCCAAACGCGCCCGCGTAGTGGCCAGATCGTCCGGAAGAATGCCGGCATCAATCACCTCACAACCCAGGCGCTGCAACCAACTGCACAACACCACCCGATTACTGTTGTAAATCTGCCCCGGCCCCAACGGCTGACCCGGCTCGACCAGTTCATCGCCGGTGGACAGCACCGCGACTCGCACCTTGCGTACAACATTCAGGCCGGCACTCCCCAGCGACGCCGCCAGACCTTGCTCGATCGGTCCCAGTCGGGTACCTGCCGCCAGGATCAACTCACCGATAGTGGTTTCCTGCCCCTGCGGGCGAATGTTCTGACCGACACTCATGGTTTCGATGAAGCGCACGCTGCCGTCGGTCAGGACCTCGGCGTTCTCCTGCATTTCCACGCAATCGGCCCCGGCTGGCACTGGCGCACCGGTGAAGATCCGCGCGCAGGTACCGGGCTTCAATGGCTCAGGCGCCTGCCCGGCGAACACTTTCTGGCTGACCGGCAGCGGTTCGCCGGTCCAGTCCGCCAGATTCAGGGCATAACCGTCCATGGCGCTGTTTGGCCAGGGCGGCAGATCCAGAGTCGAAATCAGGTCGTCGCCCAGCACCCGCCCCTCTACTTCAGCCAACGGCAGAAACTCGCGCTCGACAATCGGCGAAGCGTCAGCCATTTCCAGCAGGCGGGCCAGCGCTTCCTCGACAGGCATCAGACTGCCAGTCTTGCCCGGCTTACCCACGGGATTCACAAGGCGCTGCCTGTTTCAGGTGAGGTACGAAATTGCATGGGCGATGCCGAGAGTCCAGCTGTTCGGCGAGAATCCCGTCCCAACCGGTGCGCACCGCATTGGTTGAACCTGGCAGGCAGCACACCAGCGTGCCATTGGCCAGACCGGCCAGAGCTCGCGACTGCACGGTTGACGTACCGATATCAGCCACCGAGATCTGGCGGAACAGTTCACCGAATCCGTCAACCTGCTTGTCGAGCAGACAAGCTATGGCTTCAGGCGTGCTGTCACGCCCGGTAAAACCGGTGCCGCCGGTAATCAACACAACCTGCACCACGTCCTCGGCAATCCAGTGGGCAACTTGCGCGCGGATCTTGTACAGATCAT
Source organism: Pseudomonas sp. MWU12-2020 (assembly GCF_023100605.1). Classification (NCBI taxonomy): domain Bacteria; kingdom Pseudomonadati; phylum Pseudomonadota; class Gammaproteobacteria; order Pseudomonadales; family Pseudomonadaceae; genus Pseudomonas; species Pseudomonas sp. MWU12-2020. Next base: position 571,352 of record NZ_JALMEX010000003.1, on the reverse strand, counting down.
CTTTGAGCAGGACCCGCTCGGCCAGACGGTGGCCGGCAGCGGTCAGACGGTCGACGAAGACCTGGCCTGATGTGTCGGTTTCCAGGGTTCGGGTATCGCTGACAGTCAGCACCGCAATGTTCAGCGGCGCAAAAGGTACATCGGCCTTGGCTTTCATTAGGCTCGTCCAGTTGTAGGAGAAACAGCCCGGTGTTATATCACAGCGCCCGAATTTTTCGCCGCCCTGCTGGAGAGCTGCCATGACCTCGAATACGCCATTGCCCCCTTGTTCCATTTTGCTCCTGGCAGGCGGACGCGGCCAGCGCATGGGCGGCCAGGACAAAGGGCTGATCGAGTGGCAGGGTGAGCCGCTGATTGCGCACTTGCAGCGCAAGGTCCGGCCGCTGACTGACGATCTGATCATCTCCTGCAATCGCAATCGTGAGCGCTATGCCGCGTACGCCGATCAATTGGTCAGCGATGAAGAGGGCGATTTTCCCGGTCCTCTGGCCGGTATCCTTGCCGGACTCAAAGCCGCCCGCCTGCCGCACTTGCTGGTGCTGCCCTGCGATGTGCCGCGAATCGACGCAGCACTGCTGCAGGACATGCGTGAAACCGCCGCCCAGTTTCCTGACAAACCTTTAATGCTGCGTCACGATGACCATTGGGAACCGCTGCTGTGTGTGATTCCGGTCGCGCTGCTGCCCGTGTTCGAAACCGCCTGGAATACCGGCGAACGCAGCCCTGGCCGGGTCATGCGCAACCTCGGCGCGACGGCCCTGCAATGCCCCGACAATGACCCGCGACTGGCCAACCTGAACACCCCCGAACTGTTAAATGCGCATAACACTGTGTCAGACTGACAGCACTCAAGGAACTCTCACGCCTTGTACACGTCTCAAGCTCAGTAACCAAAGTATTCCCATTCGGAGACACACCCATGACTCAACGGACCCTCGCCACTTTCATGCTCGCACTGGGCCTGGCAACTCTCGCTGGTTGCTCGTCGCCAACAGTGATCACCTTGAATGACGGTCGCGAAATCCAGGCCGTCGACACCCCGAAATACGATGAAGATTCGGGCTTCTACGAGTTCAAACAACTCGACGGCAAAGAGACCCGCATCAACAAGGATCAGGTTCGTACCGTTAAAGAGCTGTAAGCTTTACGTCGACACCGGATACAGAAAAGCCCGCATCAATGCGGGCTTTTTCATGGGAGCGGGGAAAGTGAATGGCGTCACCACTGCAAGGTGATCTGACTTTCGAACTCGCGTTCTTCGCCGGTCACCGGGTCGACAAACCGCAGCCCCTGTGCCAACAGCTTCAACGGATTGGCATAGTCATCCTCAACGTCTTTCAACACATCCGGGTAGAACGGATCATTACAGATACTCGCCCCTAGCGCGGTCATATGCACCCTTAGCTGATGCTTCTTGCCGGTCACCGGGTACAGGCCGTAGCGCCACAGATCACCATTCTTTTCCCGGACTTCCACCGCCGTTTCAGTATTGGCGACACCTGGGCCTTCCTGCATGCGGAAGAACGGTTCGCCGTCGATCAGGCGACTTTTGTGCACCAGGGGAAATTCCAGTTCCGGCAGCGCACGGGCGATCGCTTCATAACGTTTATCGATCTGCCGGGTCGGGAACAACGACTGATAAGCCGAGCGGGTTTGCGGGTTGGCGGAAAAGATCACCAGCCCCGCCGTGTGCCGGTCAATGCGGTGCAGTGGCACCAGATGCGGATTATCGAGGCGACGGATCAGACGGCGCAGCAACGTCTGCTCGACGTATTCACCGGCGGGTGTCACCGGCAGAAAATGCGGTTTGTCCGCCACCACCAGATGCTCGTCCGCATACAGGATCGACTCGAGCACCGGAATCGGTTTTTCATCCGGCACTTCGCGGAAGTAGTGAATGCGCAGGCCTTCCTTGTACGGCAGATCCACCGCAATCGGCTGCCCCTGACCATCCAGCACCCGGCCCCGGGCGATTCTGTCCAGCCATTGCTCCCGGCTGATCGCACTGAAATGCTCACACAGGCAATCCAGCACGGTAAGCCACGCACCGGGAGGCAGGTAAAGGGTGCTGGCCTGATTCTGAGCAGCGGAAAATGTTGGTGTGGACATACGGAAATTCGAACCCTCAATGCAGGCCGGCATTATCCAACACTGAGCGCAACGAACCTAGCGCAGAGTCTGCGGCCCGCTCAGGCCGGAATCGACTTGAGCGCCGCGGCTTCGGTGAACTCCTTGAGCCAGCGCAGCACATCGACCGCCTCCCAGCGCCCCGGGTCATACAAGGCGTACAGCAAGCCCTGATAACCGACCACATCCAGCTGCTTGTGATAACCGGCACGCTGGAACAGCGCCTCGATCTCGGCAAAACAGGTGTTGAAATGCAGTTTGTTGAAAGGCGTCTTGCCCTCCGTGACCAGCCCGTCCAGGCGCAACTCGAGGACCGCCTCGCGCACCACGTCAACCGACATCCGGTTCACGCTGTTCTTCAACTGTTCGACATTGACCACGGTTCGTCCCTCTGACTGCCGGATTCACCTGCTCAAGTCATCAAAAGCAGCAGGTCTTTCCAATTACTGTATGAACATACAGTAACCGAATAAACCCTAGAGTGCCAAGGACTGCCTGTGCAGGAGTGACCAGCGGAACGAGGATCAACGCAGGAAAGCAACCACTTGATCGGCGTCGAAAGGCCAGTCCAACTCGGCCCCGGTATCAATTCGGCGCAGTACCGGAATTCTTAGCCCATAAGCCTCAACCAACGGCTCACTTTCAGCGATGTCCACCAGCTCCACCAACAGCCCATGCTCGACAAGCGGCATCAGTTCGGCCTCTGCCAACTCACACAAATGGCATCCCAAGGTGCCGAACAACTGACATTCAGGAGGCATGATCGCTCAACCGGAAAAGTGAGCGTTCATTCTAGGCCTGCCTCGAAAACCCGTCGAGCGACTGCTGCCCGAAGACCCGAACACGGCGGGAAACACGCAAAACCCTGACGCAAATCAGTCCACGGAAAAGCCAATCAGGCGATGCTCCCGCGCTTTTTGCCTCTACGCTTGAGAAGCCTGAGCCTGACATCGGAGTGTCTTGTGTTTGCCAACCTGTTGATCATCCTCGCCTCATCCCTGGTGATGATTGCCCTGTTCCGCCGCCTGCGTTTGCCGCCGGTGCTGGGCTATCTCTGCGTGGGCCTGATGGTGGGACCGACCGCGTTCAACTGGGTCAACGAGAGCGAACACCTGCCGGACGTGGCCGAGTTGGGCGTGGTGTTCCTGCTGTTCTCACTGGGCCTGGAGTTTTCCCTGTCGAAAATGATCGCGCTGCGCCAGGTAGTGTTTCGCCTGGGCAGTCAGCAGGTATTGCTCAGCACCGGGGTGCTCGGGCTGGTGCTGATCCTGCTGGGCATGCCGCTGGCCCCGGCAATGTTGCTCGGCGCCGGGCTGTCGTTGTCGTCGACGGCGATTGTCACCAAGGAGTTGAGCAGCCTGGGCGAAGTGTTCAGCAGCCACGGGCTGAACGCGGTCGGGGTCTTGCTGTTTCAGGACGTGGTCGCGGTGTTGTTGCTGACCCTGGTGCCGGTGTTCGCCGGGAGCAGCGCGCAAGCCTGGTATTGGGCCTTGCCGCTGACGCTGGTGAAGACCGTGGTGCTGTTTTTCGGTCTGTTGCTGGCCAGCCGCTGGCTGCTGCCACGGCTGTTCCATGAAGTGGCCGCGTCCCGCTCGGCGGAATTGTTCGTGCTGCTGGCGCTGGTGATTGTGCTGCTGACCGCATGGCTGACGCATCTGCTGGGCCTGTCCCCTGCCCTTGGCGCATTTCTGGCCGGGATGCTGCTCGGCGAGAGCCACTATCGCCATCAGATCGAGGCCGACATCCGGCCGTTTCGCGACATCCTGCTCGGGGTGTTTTTCGTCAGCATCGGCATGCTGATCGACCTGCAACTGTTCATCAGTCACAGCGTGCTGATTCTCGGCCTGACCCTCGGCCTGATGCTGATCAAAGGCACGGTCGTCGCACTCCTGATCAAGTGGCGCGGCAGCGATCATGAAACCGCCTGGCGCAGCGGCCTGGCCCTGGCGCAGGGCGGGGAATTCTGCTTCGCCTTGATGGCGCAGATGCAACAGAACCAACTGCTCCCTGCCGAGCTGGGCGCCCTGCTGCTCGCGGCAACATTCTGCTCGATGCTGCTGACACCGTTGCTGTTGCGCGCCGCGCCGAAAATCGCCGCGCGCCTGCACCGCAAGCCGAACCAGGAGGCGCAAATCGAGGAAATCAGCGCCCTCAATGCCGGTCTGGATCAACACGTGGTGATCTGTGGCTACGGCCGAGTCGGCCAGTCCATCGGCCGCTTCATGCGCAATGCCAATCAGCCTTATATCGCGTTGGACAACGATCCGGTGCGCGTGCAGGAAGCCGCGTCCGGCGAAAGCGAGGTGCATTACGGCGACTCGTCACGCGGCGACCTGCTGACCGCCGTCGGACTGTTGCGCGCCCGGCTGCTGGTGATCGCCGTGGATCAGAGCGATGTCAGCCTGCGCATTCTCAAGGAAGCGCGCCGGCTCAATGTACAGATCCCGATTCTGGTGCGCACCCGCGACGACAGCCAATGGGCTGAACTCAAAGCGGCCGGCGCCACCGAAGTGGTGCCGGAGCTGTTGGAATCGAGCCTGATGCTCGCCTCCCACGCCTTGATCATGCTCGGCCTGCCGGCGCATCAGGTGCAGGAGCAGATCGATCAGGTGCGCATCGACCGCTATCGCCTGTTGCACGGGTTTTATCCCGGCGCCGAAGACAAGGAAGCCTAGTCCTGACTCACCGCGCCGATCTTGTGCAGCGACAGGTCGGCGCCGTAATACTCTTGCTCCTGACTCAGGCGCAGGCCGTGCAAGGCCTTGATCACACCGTAGACGACGAAGCCGCCGAGCAACGCCACCAACACACCCAGCGCGGTGCCGATCACCTGGCTGATCAGGCTGACACCGCCGAGACCACCCAGCGCAGTCTGGCCGAAGATGCCGCAGGCGATCCCGCCCCACACCCCGCACAAACCGTGCAACGGCCAGACACCGAGCACATCGTCGATGCGCCATTTGACTTGTGCGGCGGTAAAGCACCAGACAAACAGCGCACCGGCAATCGCTCCGGTGACCAAGGCACCCACCGGATGCATCAGGTCGGAACCGGCGCAGATCGCTACCAGTCCGGCCAACGGGCCGTTGTGCAGGAAGCCCGGGTCATTGCGCCCGACAATCAACGCCGCCACCGTGCCGCCGACCATGGCCATCAACGAGTTGACTGCAACCAGACCGCTGACGCCTTGCAACGTCTGTGCGCTCATCACGTTGAAGCCGAACCAGCCGACAATCAGAATCCACGAACCCAGCGCCAGAAACGGAATGCTCGACGGCGCGAACGCCACCAGACGCCCGTCGCGATAACGCCCGTTGCGCGGGCCGAGCAGCAACACCGCCGCCAGCGCCAGCCAGCCACCCATGGCGTGCACCACTACCGATCCGGCGAAATCATGGAACGCCGCGCCAAAACGCGCCGTCAGCCAGGCCTGCAGACCGAAGTTGCCGTTCCAGATCATGCCCTCGAAAAACGGGTAGATGAATGCCACGATCAGCGCCGTTGCACACAGTTGCGGAACGAATCGCGCGCGCTCGGCAATCCCGCCGGAGATGATCGCCGGGATCGCCGCGGCAAAGGTCAGCAGGAAGAAAAACTTCACCAGACCGTAACCGTGATCGGCACTCAGCACCGCCGCCGGTTGCATGAAGGTCACCCCGTAGGAGATCCAATAGCCTATAAAGAAATAGGCCAGGGTCGAGACCGCAAAGTCACTGAGAATTTTCGACAGCGCGTTGACCTGGTTTTTCTGGCGAACCGTGCCGACTTCAAGAAAGGCGAAACCGGCATGCATCGCCAGCACCATCACCGCACCGATCAGAATGAACAACGTGTTGGAACTGTGAACCAGTGTGTCCACAGCGCTTTGCAGATTTTCCATAAAGAGGCAGACCTGAAGGCTAAAAAGGCACCAAAGCGGTTCGCGCGGACAATTCATGCACCAAGTTGCGACCGGTCGGTCTGCGCAGCGACGCTGCGATGAACCGCTTTGGCGCACAAGGTCGATGTCCTGACACGAACCCGGATTATTTGAGTTAAGGTTTTGCTGCATGTACGCCCGCCAACAGCGCACGACGGCGGCAGGACGCACCACGACATAGCAAAAGCTGTACCAGTCATTTGTACTGAACCTTCGCGCAAGGCTCATACTCGAACGCTTCAGACGTCACTTACGGAGATCCACCCATGGCCAGCATCAAGGCAAAGACTGCTCAAGAAATCCTGATGAACGACTTCCAGACTCTGGTGGCCGATACCGAACGGTTGCTCGAACACACCGCGTCCCTCGCGGGCGATCAGGCCGATGAGCTGCGTGATCAGATCCACGACAGCCTGTTGCGCGCCCGGGAAACCCTGAAGCTGACCGAAGACACCCTGCGCGATCGCGGTCAGGCGGCGGTCACCGCCACCGAAGACTACGTGTCCGCCAATCCTTGGCAGTCGGTGGGCATCGCCGCCGGGGTGGGCTTCCTGATTGGCCTGCTGGCCACTCGGCGCTGATCATGTCGATCGGCGAATCCGGCCTGGGGTCGGGCACCACCTCCTCCACGCGGCGCCTGGGCGCAGCTGTTCTCGGCCTGCTGCACAGCCATGTCGAACTGTTCGGCATCGAGCTGCAGGAACAGAAAGCACGCACCGTCAGCCTGTTGCTGTTCGCAGGGCTGGCGCTGGTGTTTGCGTTGCTGTTGCTGATCGGCCTGTCTGCCTTGGTGTTGATCCTGCTCTGGGACACTTATCGCCTGGCCGGGATCATCGGCCTGTGCGTGTTCTACGTCCTGGCGGCGGGGTTCTGTGGATTGCGTCTGAAGGCAGCGGTCTTCGATGAATCCTCGCCCTTCCACGGCACCCTGGAAGAATTGGCCAACGATCGGGAGCGCCTGCTGCCATGAGCCTGCCTGAACTGCCACACAACAGCTCGCGCCGGGAAATGCGCAAGGCGCTGATTCGCCTGCGCATGGAAATGCATCGTCAGGAAATCCGCCACGAAGCCGGGCAAGTGCTGCAACCCTTGCAGCGCATGCGGGGGATGAAGCAAAACCTGCAAGACGGCTTCGGCATCAAGCATGCGCCGCTATGGGGCGTGGCCGCCGTCACCCTGCTGGGTTTCATCACCGGCAAAGGCGCAAAAAGCGGCGGCGTCGGCGGGTTGACCCGGCTGATCCGTCTTGGCACCAGCCTCGGGCCGCTGATCAGACTGGTGATGCAGAGTTCGGGCAAACGCTGAACCGACGTATCTGGCTGCATTCTTGCAATATCCGGGATTGAACCTCCTCACCCCGAGGTTCAATCCCGCACGCCTATCCGGCCGGCAGGGTTTACCCCGAACAAGAACAACTAAGGAGGCCCCGTGATCGACGGGCAACCGCTCGCCTGCTTTCAACCTTTCATCGATACCGCTACCGGACGAATTGCAGGCGTCGAAGCCCTCGGTCGACTGCGCCAGCCTGACGGCCAATTGGCCTCGGTCGGGCCCTTGTTCGCCGACCCGCGCACACCTGCCATCGCCCTGCGGCGCCTCGACCGCCAGATCCGTGACCACGCCCTGAGCCGACTGCATGAAGCCCCTGCCGAATGGTTTCTGAGCCTGAACATGTCGCCGCGCTGGATCAGTCGCCTGCGCGCGGATCAGCCCCTGCCCAGTCTCAAGCAAATGCTGCGACACGGCGTCGATCCGCAACGCATCGTGTTCGAGATCACTGAACTGGGCGGCAACAGTCAGCGTCTGACCGACGTGGTCGGCCGTTATCGTGAGGCCGGTGCGCGGATTGCCATTGATGATTTCGGTGCCGGTTACTCGCAGCTTGATCGGGTGCTGGCGTTGCAGCCGGACATCCTCAAACTCGACATGCGCCTGTTCCAGGCGGCGGCGCTGGGCGGGCCGAGCAGCGAGGTGGTCAAGGCCCTGGCGCAAATGGCTGAGAAAACCGGCTGCTGGATCATTGCCGAAGGCGTGGAGACCGAAGCGCAACTGAATTTCGCCCTGGAATGCGGATCACGTTACGTTCAGGGTTTTCTGTTCGCCCGGGCGCAGGAAGCCTTCTATCCGACCGATGCCTTCGTGCAGCGCTTCGCCGAACTGCGTCAGCGGTACGTGCGGCAGAAGCTGGCCGAACGCGGGCGCTTGATGCAGATGCGCCAGCAGCTCGGCGAACTGATGGCGATCCTCCAGAGCTGGGCTCAGGCCCACGCGCCGCTGAGTGCGCTGCCGCAACTCGAAGCCTTCCCGTGGTTGCTGCGGTTCTACCAATGCGACCGGCATGGCACCCAACTCACGCCCAACCTTGAATGGCGGCATAACCGTTGGGTCGCCGACAACCGCTACCTGGGGCACAACTGGTCATGGCGTCCGTACTTCTATCATCTGCTCGCCGAAGGCTGGGAGGAGCGGCGCCTGACCCTGTCCAGCACCTACCGCGATGCCACCAGCAACCAGTATTGCCTGACCGCCGGCCAGTTCTTCGACAACGGCGAACGCTTGCTGCTGATCGACATTGATGCAGCCGGCTTGTAGTTCCGCTTGCAGGGGCGTGGCCGAACCGGGAAGCTAGGGCATTGATCATTCCAGTCACCGACGGAGAGAACCAGCCTTGGATTGGCAGACCCTGCTTAACCGCGAACGCCTTGGAAAGCCGCTGCACAGCCCGCAAGAGCTGGGCCGCAGCCCGTTCCACAAAGACCACGACCGCATCATTTTCTCCGGCGCTTTCCGCCGCCTGGGACGCAAGACCCAGGTGCACCCGGTATCGAGTAACGACCACATCCACACCCGTCTGACCCACTCGCTGGAAGTCAGCTGCGTCGGCCGTTCGCTGGGCATGCGCGTCGGTGAAACCTTGCGCAGCGCCCTGCCCGACTGGTGCGACCCGAGCGACCTGGGCATGGTCGTGCAATCGGCCTGCCTGGCGCATGACATCGGCAATCCACCGTTCGGTCATTCCGGGGAAGACGCGATTCGCCACTGGTTCCAGCAGGCGGCCGGGCGCGGCTGGCTCGACGGCATGAGCGAAGCCGAGCGCGGTGACTTCCTCAATTTCGAAGGCAACGCGCAAGGCTTTCGCGTGCTGACTCAACTTGAGTACCACCAGTTCGATGGTGGCACCCGACTCACCTACGCCACCCTCGGCACCTATCTGAAGTATCCGTGGACGGCCCGTCACGCCGACTCGCTGGGCTACAAGAAACACAAGTTCGGCTGCTACCAGAGTGAATTGCCGCTGCTGGAGCAGATCGCCCACAAACTCGGCCTGCCGCAACTGGAAGACCAGCGCTGGGCGCGGCACCCGTTGGTGTACCTGATGGAGGCGGCCGACGACATCTGCTATGCGTTGATCGACCTCGAAGACGGCCTGGAAATGGAGCTGCTGGAATACGCGGAAGTCGAATCGCTGCTGCTCGGCCTTGTGGGTGACGACCTGCCGGAAACCTATCGCCAGCTCGGCCCGCAGGATTCGCGCCGACGCAAACTGGCGATCCTGCGCGGCAAGGCCATCGAGCACCTGACCAATGCTGCCGCCCGAGCGTTCGTCGAGCAACAGGACGCGCTGCTCGCCGGCACGCTGCACGGCGACCTGGTGGAACACATGCACGGCCCGGCCAAACGCTGCGTGCTCAATGCCAAGGACATCGCCCGCAAGAAAATCTTCCAGGACAAGCGCAAGACGCTGCATGAAATCGGCGCTTACACCACGCTGGAAATCCTCCTCAACGCGTTCTGCGGTGCGGCACTCGAACAACACGGTGGACGCACGCCGTCGTTCAAGAGTCGTCGCATCCTCGATCTGCTGGGCAACAATGCACCCGATCCCCACGGGCCGCTGCACACCTCGTTCCTGCGCATGATCGACTTTATCGCCGGGATGACCGACAGCTACGCCAGCGACATGGCGCTGGAAATGACCGGGCGCTCCAGCCACTGACGGAGCATCTTCCTCAACCGGGTCAGCGCGACTGCCCGGTTGAGTGCCTGATCCATTAAAGCGGCTCTTCGGTATTCAATGAGCGCGCAGACCAAACGTAATCCGTTTAACTTCAAAACAACACAGACAAACGCTGCTTCTTCAATACTCTACAAGCAACTTAAAACATTCAGATAAACAAATACTCTAAACACCTCCTTACGCGACATTGAGTTTGGTCGTAGTCAATTTCCCTTTAGTGTGTAGGACTTATCCTATATTGCTGCTAGAGCCATGTGAGTTCATGCGGCCGCTCATTTATCTGAGCTAAGGTGCGCGCTTTATTCGCGCACGTATGGGATTTGATTATGAACTCCGTTTTTATTGTCGATGATCACCCCGTCATCCGACTTGCCGTTCGAATGCTGCTCGAGCATGAAGGTTATAGGGTCGTCGGCGAAACCGATAATGGGGTCGATGCCATGCAGATGGTTCGCGAATGCATGCCCGACCTGATCATCCTCGATATCAGCATCCCCAAGCTCGACGGCCTGGAAGTCCTCGCCCGTTTCAACGCCATGGGCACTCCGCTCAAGACCCTGGTACTGACGGCGCAATGCCCGACACTGTTCGGTATTCGCTGCATGCAATCCGGCGCGTCCGGTTATGTGTGCAAGGAAGAAGACTTGAGTGAACTGGTCAGCGCCATAAAAGCGGTACTTTCCGGTTACAACTATTTCCCAAGTCAGGCATTGAATCCGGTACGCAGTGACGATGTACGTTACGCCGAACTGGAATTATTCAAAGCCGTGAATGACCGCGAACTCATGGTCCTGCAGTTATTTGCACAGGGGCGGACCAACAAGGAAATTGCCAAAGGCATGTTTCTCAGTAACAAAACCGTCAGCACTTACAAAAAACGCTTGATGCAGAAACTGAAAGCCAGATCCCTGGTGGAACTTATCGAGATGGCCAAACGCAACGCGCTAGTGTGAGAGCCTGAATGCCCAGTCGTTTGAAGATCTATCTCGTCATATTGTGTGCGAGCCTGTGCCTGACTCCTCAAGCCTATGCCGACCTCGTCACAGCGCAAGATTATGTGCTGCGCAGCCGTTCGAGCCACGAAGCGCTGTCCATTTCTCTGCAGCCCGCGCAACGGCAATGGTTACAGACTCGCAGCGAACTGAGACTGGGCACCTCCGCACCGGATTATCCGCCGTTCGACATGACCGCCAGCGGCCGCGATTACGAAGGTTTTACCGCCGACTACGCCGGCCTCCTCGCACAGGCTGTCGGTTTACCAATCCGGGTCAAGCGCTTTGCCTCACGGGAAGCCGCCTTGCGTGCACTGATAGGCGGACAGGTCGATATGCTCGGTACGGCCAACGGTTTCGAGGCGAGTAATCCGGACATTCTGCTTTCAATCCCCTATGCCATTGATCAGCCGGTACTGGTCACCCGTGAAGACGAGACTCGTACGCTCACCGAGGGCCTGGCCGGTCTGCGCCTGAGCATGGTCTATCACTATCTGCCGCAGGAGGAAGTCAAGGCGCTGTACCCCAAGGCCATCCTGACGTCCTACCCTTCCTATCAAAACGCAATCAATGCGGTGGCTTTCGATCAGGCCGACGTGTTTCTGGGCGATACCATCTCCACCCACTACATGATCAACAAGGGCTATCTGAACAACATTCGCATGGCCAATTTCGGCAAACAGGAAGCCCACGGTTTCAGCTTCGCCGTGCATACCGACAATCCGCAACTGCTCGCGATCATCAACACCGCGCTCCAGGCCATACCGGCCAGTGAACGCGACCGCATCGCCAAGCGCTGGAGCGCTGGCAGCGACATCCTGCTGACCGACCAGAAGCTGCAATTGACCCACCATGAAGAGCAGTGGCTCAAACAGCATCCGGTGCTGCGCGTCGTCGTCAACGAGGCGTTCGCGCCGCTGACGTTCTTCGACAGCGACGGCAATCTGCGTGGCATCACCGCAGACCTGCTCGAACTGCTGCGCCTGCGCACCGGCATGCGCTTCGAACTGGTACGCAGCCGCAGCGACGGCGACATGGTCGAGCAGATCAATCAGCACCGAGCCGATCTGATCGCGGCGTTGCTACCCAGCCCGCAACGGGAAAAGACCCTGCAATTCAGCCGTCCCTACCTGGAAAACTCGTTCGTCCTGCTGACCCGCAAAGCCACCGACAGCCCGACCCATCCGACGCAGCTCAAGGACAAATACCTGGCGATTGCCCAAGGCAGTCCCATGGCCGATTACCTGCGACGCGAGTTCCCCAATATCCACCTGACCGAAACCTCCGACACCTTTGGCGCCGCGACCTTGCTCGCCGAGGGCAAGGCCGATGGCGCCGTCGCTTCGCTGGTGATCGCCAACTATCTGATTTCGTCGCGGATCTTCGAGCATCAGTTGCAGATCACCACCACCCTCGGCACCCGTCAGGCAGCCTTTTCGCTGGCCACGGCCCGCGACAACAGCGAGCTGGGGTCGATCCTCGACAAGGCGCTGCTGAGCATCAGCCCCGAAGAACTGGGGGTGATCAATAGCCGCTGGCGCGGTTTTTCCAATGCGGCGCAAAGCAACTGGCATCACTACCAGCGCCTGTTTTACCAACTGATTGGCGCAGCCTGCCTGCTGCTGTTGCTGTCACTGCTGTGGAATGCCTACATGCGGCGCCAGATCAAGCAACGCCAGGCCGCCGAGCGGGCACTCAACGACCAGTTCGAATTCATGCGCTCACTGGTCAACGGCACGCCTCACCCGATCTATGTGCGCGACCGCCGGGGGCTGCTGCAAAGCTGCAACGACAGTTACCTCGAAGCCTTCAACGCCAAACGCGAAGACGTGATCGGCAAAAGCGTCATGCAAGGCACCCTGAGCAATGCCTTCGAAGCCCAGGCCTTCGAGGCGGACTACCAGCGGGTTGTGGCCGAAGGGACACCGATGGTACTCGACCGACCGCTGCACATCGGTGGCCGGCGTCTGACGATCTACCACTGGATCCTGCCGTACCGCGATTCCAGCGGCGATGTACAAGGGATCATCGGTGGCTGGATCGACATCAGTGAACGCCGGCAACTGTTCGATGAACTGCGTACGGCCAAAGAACAGGCGGACAACGCCAACCGTGCCAAAAGTACCTTTCTGGCCACCATGAGCCACGAAATCCGTACGCCGATGAATGCCATCATCGGCATGCTCGAATTGACGCTCGAGCGCATGACCGATCAGGCTCCGGATCGCTCGTCCATCGAAACCGCCTATTGCTCGGCCAAGGACCTGTTGGGCCTGATCGGCGACATCCTTGATATCGCACGGATCGAGTCCGGGCACCTGAGCCTGAGTCCCGAGCGGGTCAATCTGGTGGAAACCGTTTCTTCGGTGGTGAGGATCTTCGACGGTCTGGCCCGGCAGAAAAACCTCGCCCTGCCCCTGACCCTCACTCCCCCGGGCCTCAATGTCGACGTGCAGCTCGATCCGTTGCGCTTCAAGCAGATCCTGTCGAACCTGATCAGCAACGCCATCAAATTCACCGAGTCCGGGCAGGTCCGGGTCAATCTGGACGTGGTGCCCGATGGCGCGGGCCAGTGTTCGCTGATTCAATTGACGATCCAGGACACCGGGGTCGGCATCAGCATCGAAGATCAACAGCGCCTGTTCAAACCGTTCGCCCAGGCTGACAGTGGCCGACAGCCCGCGCGCAGCGGCGCGGGTCTGGGGTTGGTGATCAGTCGCAACCTCTGTGAAATGATGGGCGGTCAGCTGCAATTGAGCAGTCAGCCCGGGATCGGCACTCAGGTCTGCCTGTCGCTGCCGCTGCAAACGCTGCCGTGCAAGGTCGCCGCGACGAAAACCGCGCCACCGATCCACGCCGCGGGTACGCCGCTGAACATCCTCGTGGTCGACGACCATCCCGCCAATCGTCTGCTGATGTGCCAGCAACTGGAGTTCCTCGGGCACCGCTTCAGCCTTGCCGAAGAGGGGCGAAGCGGATTCGAGACGTGGCAGCGCGGCGCATTCGATCTGGTCATCGCCGACTGCAATATGCCAGTGATGAACGGCTACGAACTGACCGAGGCCATCCGCCAGCACGAACAAAGCACCGGGCGTGCTCCTTGTACCGTGCTGGGCTTCACAGCCAATGCGCAACCCGAGGAAGTGCAGCGCTGCAAACAGGCCGGCATGAATGACTGCCTGTTCAAACCCCTGAGCCTCAGTGCGCTGAGCCAGTGGGTCAACGGCCTGCAACCGGCAACCCCTGAACCTGCGTTCAATCTCGAGGGTTTGAATCAATTGACGGGCGGCAATCCGCTTCAGGCCCAACGCCTGCTCACGCAATTGCTCAAGAGCAGCCGCCTCGATCGCGAGGAGTTGCTGGCCCTGGCGCCGCACAATGATCGCGAGGCATTGGCGGCGGTGGCGCACAAGATCAAGGGCGCCGCCCGAATCGCCCAGGCTTCGCGTCTGATCGTGCGCTGCGATGCCCTGGAACAGGCCTGCCTGCAGACCACGTCTGTGGCGGCCATCGTGCGCTGCATCGAGGCCACCGACGCGGCGATGGTCGAACTGGAGCAGGCGCTGCAGCAACAATTGGAACCGTTCGCAGAAAGCACAATGACCGAGCCTTAACTATGCTTGGGCGCTGAGCAGTGTGTTTACTTCAATGGAGAGTCAGCAATGCCCAGCCCACTGCGCCCGGATCAACGCCGGTTCCCGTTGCACGTGCACATCAGCGTCATGTTCACGTTTCTGCTGTTGCTGACCGGCGTGGTACTGGGACTGTTCAATTATCGCCAGACCACCCGAATCATCCTGTCGAGCAGCGAAAACCTGTTCAATCGCATCGAACAGGACGTGCGCCTCGACCTGCATTCAACGTATGAACCGATCCGTCATCTGCTGAGCCTGCTGGCCGACAACCAGGCGGCCGGGGCCTCGAACCTGCAACAGCGTCTGGCACTGCTCAAGCCGTTCAGTCAATCACTCAAGGACAACACCGATCTCGCTTCGCTGTATCTGGGCTACGGCAACGGCGACTTCTTCATGGTCCGGCCGTTGCGCACCAGCGCCCTGAAAACCCTGCTCAAGGCACCGCCGGACGCGGCCTATCAGGTCTGGAGCATCGAGCACGACGCCAGCGGCATCGCGTCGTCGCAGTCACTGTTCTTCGACCAGGCGCTGATGCCTGTCGGGCGCCAGGACAATCCCGACGACCGCTACGATCCGCGCACCCGCAACTGGTACACCAACGCCCTGCAACAGGGTGATCAGATCACCACCGAACCCTATGTGTTTTTCTCCACGCACAACGTGGGCACCACCCTGGCCCGACGCAGCGGCGCAACCAGTGTGATCGGTGCCGACCTGACCCTGGAAGCACTCTCGGCCACCTTGCTCAAACACGTGGTCACCCCGTCTACCGAAATCGTGTTGTTCGATGCCGATGGCAATGCCGTGGCCTATCCGGACAGCCGCCGGCTGATTGTCGACGACAGCAGCGCACGCCTGGCCAAGGCTGCCGACCTGAGCCCGAATCTGCACGCGTTGCTGTCCACCACGCATCCGGGCAAACGGCTCGACGTCGATGGACGCCGCTGGATCGTCGCCCGCAGCAATCTGCAAGAGGGCGGCCCGAGAGGTCTGCAGATGGCCCTGTTGGTGCCGGAGGACGAGTTGCTGGCCGACGCCTACCGTATGCGCTGGCAAGGGGCACTGATCACCCTCGCGACCTTGCTGCTGTGCCTGCCGCTGGGTTGGCTGACCTCGCGGATTCTGGTCAAGCCGTTGCATGCGCTGGTCAAGGAAGCCGATGCGATTCGCAGCTTCGATTTCAACTTTCCGGTTACCCGTCGCTCGCCGGTACTGGAGGTTGATCAGTTGAGCCTGTCGATGGCCCGCATGAAGGAAACACTCGCCAGTTTCTTCCGCATCACCGACAGCCTGTGCGCCGAAACCCGCTTTGCCCCGTTGCTGCAACGGGTGCTGTTCGAAACGGTGCAGATCGCCCAAGCGCAAGCGGGGTTGATCTATCTGCGCGAAAACGATGGCAACCGAATGGAGCCTTACGGACTGGTAATTGATGGCGTTTCGCAGGAACCCGGCGAGTTCGCTGTGCTGGGCCGGGATCTTCTGGCCGATCAAGGGCCGACGTGGTTCCAGCAACTGATCACCGCTGACAACGTGGTCAGCAGCCTTGGCTTTGAACAGGCCGGGGACTTGCAGAAAGTCTTGTTGGCCATGCAGTCGCCGCGCATCCACCTGATCGGTATCCGCCTGCGCAACCGGCACAACGAAACCATCGGCCTGCTGCTCCTGCTGATCAACGACAGCGGCAGCGCTCAGGACCTGGAAAAACTGCGCCCGGATCGCATCGCCTTCCTGCAAGCAGTCTCCGGCGCGGCGGCGGTGAGTATCGAAAGCCAGCGCCTGCAAGCGAAGCAGAAGCAGTTGCTCGATGCGTTCATCCAGTTGCTGGCCGGCGCCATCGACGCCAAGAGCCCGTACACCGGCGGCCACTGCCAGCGCGTGCCGGAACTGACCCTGATGCTCGCGCAGGCCGCGGCCGCCAGTCAGGCGCCGGCGTTCCAGAGCTATCAGCCGAGCGAAGACGAATGGGAAGCCCTGCACATCGCGGCCTGGCTGCACGATTGCGGCAAGGTCACGACGCCGGAATATGTCGTCGACAAGGCCACCAAACTGGAAACCCTCAACGATCGCATCCACGAAATCCGCACGCGTTTCGAGGTGCTCAAGCGCGATGCCTGGATCAGTTACTGGCAGGCACTGGCGCTGGGCGGCAACGAGGCGCAACTGAGCGAGCTGCGTGACGCCACGTTGGCTGAACTGGACGACGACTTTGCCTTTGTTGCCCGTTGCAATCTGGGCGGCGAGGCCATGGCGCCAGCCGATCTGCAGCGTCTTGAGCGCATCGCCGAGCGCCGCTGGACGCGCACCCTTGATGATCGACTGGGGGTGTCATGGGAGGAAAACCGCCGTCAGGCGCAAACGCCGGTTGCGAATCTGCCGGTCAGCGAGGCACTGCTGGCGGACAAACCCGAACACCTGATCAAGCGCGCCGACAGCGAACTGATTCCGGAAGACAACCCGTGGGGGTTCAAACTGGATGTGCCGCGCTACAAATACAATCGCGGCGAACTCTACAACCTGAGCATTGCCCGGGGCACGCTGACCCGTGAGGAGCGCTACATCATCAATCACCACATGGTGCAGACGATCCTGATGCTCAGCCACCTGCCTTTCCCCGGACATCTGGGCAGCGTTGCGGAAATTGCCGGTGGTCATCACGAAAAAATGGACGGCAGCGGCTACCCCAAACGCCTGAAGCGCGACGACATGAGCCTGCCGGCGAGGATGATGGCGATTGCCGATATTTTCGAGGCGCTGACAGCGGCGGATCGGCCGTACAAGAAAGCCAAATCCTTGAGTGAAGCCTTGGGGATCATGGCCACCATGTCCCGCGAGGCGCACATCGACCCCGAGCTGTTTGCGTTGTTCATCAACGACGGGGTGTACATGCAGTACGCCGCGCGGTTTCTCGATCCGCGACAGATCGATGCGGTGGACTCGGCCAGCCTGCTGCGCAAGGCTGGCCTGAGCGCCTGATCAGCAGTCGGTCAGACGCAGGAAGATCGCCGCCAGTTGCTCGATACCGGCCTGATCGTCCGCGCCGAAACGCGCGAGTTTCGGGCTGTCGAGATCGAGTACGCCAATCAACCGACCGTCCTTGACCAGTGGCACCACCAGTTCGCTGTTGGAGGCGCTGTCGCAAGCGATATGGCCGGGGAATGCATGCACGTCTTCAACGCGCTGGGTCTGCCGACTGGCAGCTGCCGCGCCACACACGCCGCGCCCGAACGGAATGCGCACGCAGGCAATCTGGCCCTGGAACGGACCCAGCACCAGTTCTTCGTTGCGATTGAGGTAGAAACCGGCCCAGTTCAGATCATCGAGCTGGTTGAACAGGAACGCCGAAAACTGCGCGGCGTTGGCGATGAAATCGCGCTCGTCCGCCAGCAGCGATTCCAGTTGTGCGGCCAACAGGCCATAGCCTTCGAGCCCCTGGCCGCTTTGTTGCAAATCAATCATGCCTTGTGCTCCAGCAATTTCAGTCCCACCCAGTAACGGGCGAATTGGTACGCGCAACGTCCGTTGCGATTGCCGCGCCCGGTTGCCCAGCGCACGGCGAGGATGTCCAGCTCTTCATCGCGCTGCCAGCTCAAGCCAGCCTTGGCGGCCAACTGGCCGATCCAGTGTTCGACGACGTTGAGGAAGTGTTCCTGGGTAAACGGATAAAACGACAGCCACAGGCCGAAACGGTCCGACAAGGCGATCTTGTCTTCCACCGCTTCACTTGGATGCAGTTCGCCGTCGACGCGTTTCCAGTTTTCGTTGTCGCTTTCCTTTTCCGGCACCAGATGGCGGCGGTTGGATGTGGCGTACAGCAAGACGTTGTCCGGTGCCTGCTCGAGCGAGCCGTCGAGCACGCTTTTCAGCACTCGGTAGTCGCCTTCACCGGATTCGAACGACAGGTCATCGCAAAACAGCACGAAGCGCTGCGGCAGTTTGGCGATCTGCTCGACCACGCGCGGCAGGTCGGCCAGATGGTCACGCTCGATCTCGATCAAACGCAGACCGGCACTCGCGTGTTCGGCCAGCAGCGCACGCACCAGCGACGATTTACCGGTGCCGCGCGAGCCCCAGAGCAGCGCGTGGTTGGCCGGCATGCCGTCGAGAAACTGTTGCGTGTTGCGCCCCAGTTGCTCCAACTGACGGTCAACGCCGATCAGGTCGGACAGGCGCATGTCGAGGCTGACTTCCAGCGGCAGCAAATACCCGCTGCGCCCGTCACGCTGCCAGCGCGCCGCGAGGCATGTTTCCCAGTCGATCACCGGGCGCGGCGCCGGCAACAAGGGTTCGATCCGCGCCAGAACCGACTCGGCGCGTTCAAGAAAAGCATTTAATCGGGAATCCACGTCTTCTCCTCGGGCACGTTCAAAGCAATGATGGTGCTTCAGCGACGACAATCAGATCAACAACCCCCGCTCAGGCCTTGTTACAAGGCGATTCGGGAACCTCGGTATCCATACATGATCGACTATGCTTGAGCAGCGAAGGGAAACGGAAGTGGTTCAACACCCTATGGATATCAAATTCACCCACCGGCTGTCTTACAAGCAAGCCAGATTCACTGTGCTGGTCGGGTTCATTCTGGGCACGCTGCTCAGCCTGCTGCAAATCGGCATCGATTATGCCAGTGAAGACGCCTCCATCAACCGTGAAATCCTGTCTTTGCTGGAAATCAGCCACAATCCGGCATCGCGCATCGCCTACAACATCGACGCGGAACTGGCGCAGGAACTGACCCTGGGCCTGTTGCGTTCGCCGGCGATCATCTCGGCGCAAATGACCGACAACAACGGTAACGTCCTGGCCAACGTCAAACGCCCGGAACTGCAAAGCGGTTATCGGGTGATCAGCGATTTCCTGTTCGGCGCCAAACGCCAGTTCGAAGACCGCCTGTACCTCGACCACCTGCCCAACGAATCGCTGGGCACGCTGAGTCTGGAAGTCGACACCTACGCGTTCGGCAGCCGGTTCCTGCGCCGCGCCGAAGTCACCCTGCTCAACGGTTTTGCCCGCAGCCTGATCCTCACCGGCATCCTGCTGGCGCTGTTCTACGTGATGCTGACCAAGCCACTGGTGCGTCTGATCCGTGAGCTCAGCGCCCGCGACGCACGCAGCGCAGAACCGACGACTCTGGAATGTCCGGCCGGCCACGCCAACGATGAGATCGGCGTGCTGGTCAAAGTCGCCAACCAGCAGTTCGACAACATCGCCACGGAAATCCAGCAACGCCGCAACGCCGAAAACCGCCTGACCGATTACCTCGGGCAACTGGAACACATCGTCTCGGCCCGCACCGCCGAGCTCAAGGCCATCAACACCCGGCTCAGCCAGTCCAACGAGGAACTGGAGGTGGCCCGCAGCACCGCGCTGGACATGGCCGAAGCGCGCTCGGCATTCCTTGCCAACATGAGCCACGAGATCCGCACCCCGCTCAACGGCCTGCTGGGGATGATCGCCCTGTCCCTCGACGGGCCACTGAATGCCGAGCAGCAGCAACAGCTGTCGATTGCCCACGACTCGGGCAAGGTGCTGGTGGAACTGCTCAACGATATTCTCGACCTGTCCAAGTTCGATGCGGGGCAACTGGAGCTGGAACACATCCCGTTCGACCTCGGCTCGCTGATCGAGGACACCGCCAACCTGCTGTCGCAGAACGCGGCGCCCAGCGTTGAATTGACCTGCCTGATCGACCCGCACTTCCCCGCGCTGGTGCTGGGGGATCCAACCCGGGTACGGCAGATTGTCAGCAACCTGCTGTCCAATGCCCTGAAGTTCACCCGGTTCGGCCGGGTCGATGTGCGTCTGTCAGCGCATAACGACGGGGTGCGCATCGAGGTCTGCGACACCGGCATCGGCATCGCCCAGGAAGCCCAGGTGAAAATCTTCCAGCCGTTCACCCAGGCCGGTGCCGGCATCACCCGCCAGTACGGCGGCACCGGCCTCGGCCTGGCGCTGACCTACAACCTGTGTGAAGCCATGCAAGGCCGATTGACCATCAGTTCCGAGGCCGGTTTCGGCAGTCAGTTCTGTGCCGACCTGCCGTTGCCGTGCCACACCCGGGCGGTGATGCCGCCGCCGCTGCAGGGCAAGGTTCTGGCGATCACCGCTGCCAGCAGCGGCCTGGCGGAACTGCTCAAGACGCTGTTGCCAGTGTGGGGTGTGACCTATGAACAGCGCACCATGGACGATCCGCTGCTGGGCCTGTCTCCCGACCTGGTGATCACCGACTGCCCGGAATGCCTGTTCAGCCTGCGCCCGACGCTCAGCACGCCGATCCTGGTGGTGACCGCTTATGGCAGCTTCATGCCCAGCGAAGAAGCCGCGGCGCTGGCGCCATTGCAGCAACAGGCCCGACCGCTGGCGCGCAACGCGCTGTATCAGATCCTGCGGCGCATTCTGCTGGCCGACATCACTACGATCAACGATGCGCGCCTCGAGAGCGTGCCCGTACAACGGCGCGGACGGGTACTGCTGGTGGAGGACAATCCGGTCAACCAACTGGTGGCCAAGGGCATGCTCGGCAAGCTCGGTTGCGATGTGGTGGTCGCCGCCCACGGCGCCGAGGCGCTCGATCAACTGGAGCACGATGAATTCGATCTGGTGCTGATGGACTGCAACATGCCGGTGATGGACGGCTACGAAGCGAGCCGGCAGATCCGCCAGAGCGGGCGCTGGCCACACCTGCCGATCGTCGCACTGACCGCCAACGCCATGTTTGAAGAACGCGAACGCTGCCGTGCGGCCGGCATGAGCGATTACCTGGCCAAGCCGTTCCGCCGCGAAGAGCTGGCGGCGGTGCTCGACCAGTGGATTCCGACTACGTCAGTGCTTTGATCTGCCCCAACAGGTGATCGAGGCCGTTGCGCAAATCGTTGAGTCGATCGAGATCCACCCCGCTGTCGCACAACAACCGGGCCTTGAGTGGCCCGACCTGCTCGCGCAGCGCCTGACCTTGGGTGGTCAGGCTCAGATGCACTTCACGCTCGTCGCGCGCCGAACGCTGGCGCTGCACCCACTGCAATTGCTCAAGACGCTTGAGCAACGGCGTCAGGGTGCCGGAGTCCAGCGCCAGCCGCTCGCCCAAGGCCTTGACCGTCGGTTGCTCCGGCGCTTTGTCCTGCCATTCCCACAGCACCAGCATCGCCAGGTACTGCGGGTACGTCAGGCCAAGCTGATCGAGCATCGGCTTGTAAGCGCGAATCACCGCCCGGGACGCGGCATACAACTTGAAGCACAACTGACTGTCGAGCTTCAGCGAATCGTCGGGCAGGCTGTTCATTTGAGCAGAGCTTCGATCTCGCCGCTCATGTCCTGCGGCTTGGTGGTCGGGGCGAAACGCTTGACCAGTTGCCCATCCTTGCCGATCAGGAACTTGGTGAAGTTCCACTTGATGCCCTCGGAGCCGAGCAGACCCGGAGCGCGCTTTTTCAACTGTACGAACAGTGGATGCGCGTCAGAACCGTTGACGTCGATCTTCTTGAACAGCGGGAAACTAACGCCGTAGTTCAGCTCACAGAACTCGCTGATCGCGCCCTCGTTGCCCGGCTCCTGCTTGCCAAACTGATTGCACGGAAACCCCAGCACCACCAGGCCCTGATCCTTGTAGGTCTGCCACAGCTCTTCCAGGCCTTTGTATTGCGGGGTGAAGCCGCATTTGCTGGCGGTGTTGACCACCAGAACGACCTTGCCGGCGAAATCGGCCAGGGTCTTTTGCTCACCCTTGATGGTGGTGACAGGGATATTCAGCAGGTTGTCGCTCATGATCCGCACTCTGAATTCTGGAAGAAGGCGTAAACATAGCGAGCAATTAAATTGCGTGCAATTTAATTAACTGCACATAACCCTGTAGGAGCTGCCGAAGGCTGCGATCTGTTGATCTTGAAAATCAAAAGATCGCAGCCTTCGGCAGCTCCTACAGGGGCTCGCATCACTCGCGCGGCTCGAGATTCAGGCACACCGAGTTGATGCAATAACGCAGGCCGGTCGGTGGCGGACCATCGGGGAACACGTGGCCCAGATGCGCATCGCAGCGGGCGCATTTGACCTCGGTGCGGATCATGCCGTGGCTGGTATCGCGGATTTCGGTCATGGCGCTTTCGCCGATCGGCGCGTAGAAGCTCGGCCAGCCGCAGCCGGAATCGAATTTGGTCTTGGAGTCGAACAGTGGCTCGTTGCAGCAGACGCAGTGATAGACACCGTCAGTCTTGGTGGCGTTGTATTTGCCGGAGAACGGCCGTTCGGTCGCACTGAGCCGACACACGTTGTACTGCTCGGGGTCGAGCATCGCACGCCATTCTTCCAGGGTTTTTTCCAACTTTTCCATCATCACACCTCAGCGGCTGAAAAAGCCCGATCTGTACCTTTTCCACGGATCGGGTGGCACGTATGATTGCGCCTCGTCACACGCCAGTCTGGCAGTCAGACCGGGCGCATTCAAACGGATTCTCGGCGCCACGGCGCAAGACTCCGCCTGTGCGAAGACGCAGGAATCCCAGTACGGTTGGCCATTCGCCGTCTGGATCGTTCATTTTCGGGATCACATCGCCATGCAGTTCAGCAAATCGAACAAGCTCGCCAACGTCTGCTACGACATTCGCGGCCCGGTGCTCAAGCACGCCAAACGTCTGGAAGAGGAAGGCCAGCGCATCCTCAAGCTGAACATCGGCAACCCGGCACCGTTTGGTTTCGAGGCGCCGGACGAAATTCTTCAGGATGTGATCCGCAACCTGCCGACGGCCCAGGGCTACAGCGACTCCAAAGGCCTGTTCAGCGCGCGTAAAGCGGTGATGCAGTACTACCAGCAAAAAAATGTCGAAGGTGTCGGCATCGAAGACATCTACCTGGGCAACGGCGTGTCCGAGCTGATCGTGATGTCGCTGCAGGCACTGCTCAACAACGGCGACGAAGTGCTGGTGCCGGCGCCGGACTACCCGCTGTGGACCGCCGCCGTGAGCCTGGCCGGCGGCAATGCCGTGCACTACCTGTGCGACGAGGGCGCCGACTGGTTCCCTGATCTGGCCGACATCAAGGCCAAGATCACCCCGAACACCAAAGCGATGGTGATCATCAACCCGAACAACCCGACCGGCGCGGTGTATTCGAAAGAAGTGCTGCTGGGCATGCTCGAACTGGCCCGCCAGCACAACCTGGTGGTGTTCTCCGACGAGATCTACGACAAGATCCTGTATGACGACGCCGTGCACATCTGCACCGCTTCGCTGGCGCCGGACCTGCTGTGCCTGACGTT
The DNA here is from genome assembly GCF_023100605.1 of Pseudomonas sp. MWU12-2020. NCBI lineage: Bacteria > Pseudomonadati > Pseudomonadota > Gammaproteobacteria > Pseudomonadales > Pseudomonadaceae > Pseudomonas > Pseudomonas sp. MWU12-2020. The sequence continues at coordinate 547,417 of NZ_JALMEX010000003.1, read as the reverse complement.
CAACGGTCTGTCGAAATCCTACCGCGTGGCGGGTTTCCGCTCCGGCTGGATCGCCATCTCCGGGCCAAAACACAATGCCCAGAGCTATATCGAAGGCATCGACATGCTGGCCAACATGCGCCTGTGTGCCAACGTGCCGAGCCAGCATGCGATCCAGACCGCCCTCGGTGGCTACCAGAGCATCAACGATCTGGTGCTGCCGCAAGGTCGCCTGCTCGAGCAGCGCAACCGCACCTGGGAGTTGCTCAACGACATTCCGGGTGTCAGCTGCGTCAAGCCGATGGGCGCACTGTATGCGTTCCCACGGATCGACCCGAAAGTCTGCCCGATCCACAACGACGAGAAATTCGTCCTCGACCTGCTGCTCTCCGAGAAGCTGCTGGTGGTGCAAGGCACGGCCTTCAACTGGCCGTGGCCGGATCACTTCCGCGTGGTCACGCTGCCCCGTGTCGATGATCTGGAAATGGCCATCGGCCGCATCGGCAACTTCCTCAAGTCCTACCGCCAGTAACCGGTCGACAGTGCGCAACGTGTCCTGCGTTGCGCGCTGTCTGATTCAGCAACACTTCTGCCCTCCCCGCCTCACTGCGCCTTCTACACTTGCGATTGATATGGCTTACACGCGCCTGACGTAATGGCGGCGGGTGGCGGCTGCCTGTCAGCCCTTTCGGTTTCGGTCGTGGGCAATGACCTGCAGACCCAGGAATCCGCTGTAGGACACAGTTTGAAATAGTCACTCGGTTGAATCACCCGGTGCCGCACCTTATATACCCCGCAGTACGCTACATCTTTAGCTTGAGGAGATTTCTACAACCATGATGCGCATCCTGCTGTTTTTGGCCACTAACCTGGCGGTCGTGCTGATAGCCAGCATCACCCTGAGCCTGTTCGGCTTCAACGGGTTCATGGCGGCCAACGGGGTTGATCTCAACCTCAGTCAGCTGCTGGTTTTCTGTGCGGTCTTTGGTTTCGCCGGTTCGCTGTTCTCGCTGTTCATCTCCAAGTGGATGGCGAAGATGAGCACCAGCACCCAGATCATCACCCAGCCACGCACCCGGCATGAGCAATGGCTGCTGCAAACCGTCGAGCAACTGTCCCGTGAAGCCGGGATCAAGATGCCCGAAGTCGGTATTTTCCCGGCCTACGAGGCCAACGCGTTCGCCACCGGCTGGAACAAGAACGACGCGCTGGTCGCGGTCAGCCAAGGCCTGCTCGAGCGCTTTTCGCCGGATGAAGTGAAAGCCGTGCTGGCCCACGAAATCGGTCACGTGGCCAACGGTGACATGGTCACCCTGGCGCTGATCCAGGGCGTGGTGAACACCTTTGTAATGTTCTTCGCGCGGATCATCGGCAACTTCGTCGACAAGGTGATCTTCAAGAACGAAGAAGGCCAGGGCATTGCCTACTACGTGGCAACGATCTTCGCCGAACTGGTTCTGGGCATCCTCGCCAGCGCCATCGTCATGTGGTTCTCGCGCAAGCGCGAATTCCGTGCCGACGAAGCCGGCGCACGCCTGGCGGGCACCAACGCAATGATCGGCGCACTGCAACGTCTGCGTGCCGAGCAGGGCCTGCCGGTGCACATGCCGGACACCCTGAATGCCTTTGGCATCAACGGTGGCATCAAACAGGGCTTTGCCCGCATGTTCATGAGCCACCCGCCGCTGGAAGAACGTATCGACGCGTTGCGTCGTCGCGGTTGATTCAACTGGTGCAGTAATGAAAAGGCCCGCAGTGATGCGGGCCTTTTTTGTGCTCGGGATTATGGATTGCCTGTTCTGGCCTCTTCGGGAGCAAGCCCCCTCCCACAGTGGTTTTTGGTGTATTCGAGATTGTTAGAACACTGACGATCCCTGTGGGAGCGGGCTTGCTCGCGAAGAGGCTGTTAATGCCGATACAAAACTATCGGCCAGAAACCCGATACACCCGCTCCTCCAACCGCGTCACTCCCGCCTGCAGAAACTTCCAGCTCTCCCCCAGCACATCCTGCTCTTCCAGCATCCGCACCTGCCAGTCACCACCCAGCAAGCGCTGCACCTCATCATCGGCCACTGCAAACGGTGGCCCGGACATTTGCGCCTGATCGTAATCCAGTGTGATCAATAACCCTTGCACACCCGGCGGCAGGATCTGCTGCAGATGCGCTGCATAGCGCTCGCGCATGGGGGGCGGCAAGGCGATCAGCGCTGCCCGGTCGTACAACGCAGCACAGTCCGCTACATCGTCTGCCGTCAGCGCAAAGAAATCACCGCACCACAACTCGATGGAATCCGCGCGATAGACCTTGAACGGCCCTTTGTCGCTGACCTGCGGCGTTACCTGATGCTCGCTGAAAAAGTCCTCGATGGCCTTCTGCGACAACTCGACCCCGAGCACCTGATGGCCGCGCCCTGCCAGCCACAGCAGATCCAGGCTTTTACCGCACAACGGCACCAGCACCCGCGCGCGGGCCGGGATAGCCAGCGGCGGCCAGTGACGCTGCAGATACGGGTTCACCTCAGGCAGATGAAAGCCGATCTGATTGGATTCCCACTTCTTGTGCCAAAACTCAGGCTGCATGCATCACCCCAAAAAAATCGATCAAAAGGCGTTAAAACTTATATTAGATTTAGATCAATGATCTGACTGAAGATGAGGCCATCTTACCGCTCAGGAACCTCTCCATGTTTCCCAGCCTGTTTATCTCCCACGGCTCGCCCATGCTGGCCCTGGAACCCGGTGCCAGTGGCCCGGCTCTGGCGCGTCTGGCGGCCGAACTGCCCCGCCCCAAAGCCATCGTCATCGTTTCTGCGCACTGGGAAAGTCAGGAACTGCTGGTCAGCAGTAATCCGCAACCAGAGACCTGGCACGACTTCGGCGGCTTTCCCCGTGCCCTGTTTGAAGTGCAATATCCGGCACCGGGCAATCCGCAACTGGCAGGCGAAATTGCTGAATTGCTGAACGCCGCCCATCTGCCGGCACGCCTTGATCCGCAACGACCGTTCGATCACGGCGTCTGGGTGCCGCTGTCGCTGATGTACCCGCAGGCGGATATTCCAGTGGTGCAGGTGTCGCTGCCGAGCCGCAGCGGCCCGGCGCTGCAAACCCGTGTCGGACGTGCGTTGGCTAGCCTGCGCGATCAAGGCATTTTGCTGATCGGCTCAGGCAGCATCACCCACAACCTGCGCGAACTGGACTGGCATGCCGGGCCGGAAAGCGTCGAGCCATGGGCACGGGACTTCCGTGACTGGATGATCGACAAGCTGGCGGCGAACGATGAGGCGGCGCTGCACGATTACCGTCAGCAGGCACCGAACGCCGTACGCAGCCATCCGAGCGATGAGCATTTGCTGCCGTTGTATTTCGCACGCGGTGCGGGGGGCGAGTTCAGCGTGGCGCACAGGGGATTCACGATGGGTGCGTTAGGCATGGATATCTATCGCTTCGGATAAACGCAGAATCAAAAGATCGCGGCCTTCGGCAGCTCCTACAGCGGGGAATGAGTACACCCTGTGTAGGAACTGTCGCAGGCAGCGATCTTTTGATCTTCGATCTTTGCTCTTTCAGACAGGCAAAAAAAATCCCCGAACCAGTCGGGGATTTTTTATGTTCGATCAATCAGCCCGAGGGCGGATCAATCTTCGCGGTAGCGACGCAGTTTCAGCTGCTTGCCAGCGACGCGAGTGTCCTTCAGTTTGGTCAGGAGTTTGTCCAGACCATCTTCCGGCAGCTCGACGAGGCTGAAGCTGTCACGCACCTGGATGCGACCGATCGCTTCGCGGGCCAGACCACCTTCATTGAGGATGGCGCCCAGCAGGTTCTTGGCGGCGATACCGTCACGCGCACCCAGCGCGGTACGGCAACGGGCACGACCTTCGCCCAGAGGCATTGGCGCACGACGCTCGCGGTCACCACGATCAGGACGATCACCGGAACGCTCAGGACGGTCGCCACGCGGTGCGTTGTTCGGCACCAGTGGACGTTCCTTCTCGATCGCGGCCAGGTTCAGCGCTTGACCGTTGGTAGCCTTGCGCAGCAGGGCTGCAGCCAGGGCACGCGGGGTGCAACCGATGTCAGCGGTCAGGCGATCCAGCAGTTCGCCGTGAGTCGATTCGGCATCAGCGACCAGCGGCGACAGGCTGTTGGTCAGTTTCTTGATGCGTGCATCGAGAACCGCCTGAGCGTCCGGCAGACGCACTTCGGCAACCTTCTGACCGGTTACACGCTCGATCACTTGCAGCATGCGGCGCTCACGTGGAGTCACCAGCAGCAGTGCACGACCTTCGCGACCGGCACGGCCGGTACGGCCGATACGGTGCACGTAGGATTCCGGATCGTACGGCATGTCCACGTTGAATACGTGGGTGATGCGCGGAACGTCCAGACCACGGGCAGCTACGTCGGTCGCGACAACGATGTCCAGACGGCCATCTTTCAGCGAGTCGATCACGCGCTCACGCTGGTTCTGGGCGATGTCACCGTTCAGCGCAGCGGCTTTGTAGCCTTTGGCGTCGAGGGCACTGGCCAGATCCAGGGTCGCTTGCTTGGTGCGCACGAACATGATCAGCGCGTCGAAGTCTTCCACTTCCAGCAAGCTGAGAACGGCAGAGGTCTTCTGGTCAGCGTGAACCAACAGATGAGCCTGTTCGATCGCGGTAACGGTTTGGGTCTTGGTCTGGATCTTGACGTGTTGCGGATCGCGCAGATGGCGTTCGGCAATGGCGCGGATCGACTGCGGCAGGGTAGCCGAGAACAAAACGGTCTGACGGGTCGATGGCAGCGCCTTGAAGATGACTTCCAGGTCATCCATGAAGCCCAGTTTCAACATTTCGTCAGCTTCGTCGAGAACCAGGTGGTTCACGGTCGACAGGACTTTCTCGTCGCGACGCAGGTGGTCACACAGACGACCCGGAGTAGCGACAACAATCTGTGCGCCATTACGGATAGCCTTGAGTTGCGGGCCCATCGGTGCGCCGCCGTAAACGGCGACAACGGTGACGCCAGGCATTTGCTTGGCGTAGGTTTCAAAAGCGGTTGCTACTTGCAGCGCCAATTCTCGAGTTGGCGCCAGGATCAGGGCTTGCGGTTCGCGCTTGGCAGGATCGATGCGGTGCAGAATAGGCAGTGCGAACGCGGCGGTTTTACCGGTACCGGTTTGCGCCTGGCCAATCATGTCCTGGCCGGCCATGATGATCGGGATCGATTGCTGCTGAATCGCCGAAGGCTCTTCGTAGCCGGTCGCTGCGACGGCTGCAAGAATATTCGGGTTAAGATTAAAAGCGGCGAATCCGCCGGTTTCCTGGGTCATGGGTCTGCCTCTAAGTGCATCCGCAAAGACCCATGCTCCAAAGCTGCGCATGCCGTGTTGAGACTCAAGAGTCGCCCTGGCAGCTTTGTCGGCGGGGATTTGCGAAAACGAATGAATGAAAAAAAGAATCGTCCGGGAAGAGCCCGCAATGCGGACGTGCAGCCGAAGCTGACTTCGGGAAATTGCGCTACCTAAACGCGGCCCGGTTAAAGGCCGGCGCGCACTATACCGGATTTTGCCCGAAAAGGGAGCTTTTTTTATCGTCTGAATCGGTGTGTCACCGCTGTGTAACGGGGTTTTGCGGATAATCGTGCGAAGGTCTATTTTTCAAAGGCCCGGCCCTGCGGGCGATGACGCTTAAACGATTCACCGATGTGCGGCATACCGTCGCTGCACCCGCCCTTCCCGCCCGAGGATCTCCCCATGAACCAGCCCTGCCCCGGCCGCGTCAGCCGTGAACGTCGTGGTCATGTCCACTTGATCGGCCTCGACCGAGCCGCCAAGCGCAACGCGTTCGACCTCGATCTGCTCAATGCCCTGAGCCTGGCCTACGGTGAGTTCGAGGCAGACAGCGAGGCGCGGGTGGCCGTGGTGTTCGGGCACGGCGAGCACTTTACCGCCGGCCTGGACCTGCTCAACGCCAGCGCCGCCCTCGCCGAAGGCTGGCAGGTTCCGACCGGCGGTTGCGACCCGTGGGGTGTTTTCATCGGACCGCGAGTGAGCAAACCGGTGATTGTTGCTGCGCAGGGTTACTGCCTGACCATCGGCATCGAGTTGATGCTGGCAGCCGACATCAATCTGTGTGCGAGCAACACACGCTTTGCGCAAATGGAAGTGCAGCGTGGGATTTTTCCCTTTGGTGGCGCGACGTTACGTTTTCATCAAGTGGCGGGCTGGGGCAACGCGATGCGTTGGCTGCTGACCGGTGATGAGTTCGATGCGCATGATGCGTTGCGTCTGGGCTTGGTGCAGGAAGTGATGGCCAGCGAGGATTTGCTGCCACGGGCGATCGAACTGGCCGAGCGGATTGCCCGGCAGGCACCGTTGGGGGTGCAGGCGACGCTGATGTCGGCGCGCCAGGCGCGGTATGAAGGTGAGACAGCGGCGGCGCAGGGGTTGCCGGCGCTGGTGAAGAAATTGCTGGGCAGTGAAGATGCCAAGGAGGGGATCAGGTCGCTGGTGGAGCGGCGGCCGGGCATCTTCAAAGGGGTCTGAGAAATCTGGTGCTCTTCAGGCCCTCTTCGCGAGCAAGCCCGCTCCCACATTTGGAATGCATTTCAAGTGTGGGAGCGGGCTTGCTCGCGAAGGGGCCATCAATGACAACTCAAGTCGCCGGGCGAATCGCCTTGATCAACGATTGCAACGAATACCCCAACCGCGGCGCCAGCGCTTCGGCCCGGGCGGTCAGCGCCTGCATGTCCAGCTCCTGATCGAGATCCGCCGGCACAATCAGAATTACGTTGCCCTCCTTCACCGGCAATTCCCAGTAATGCCGGTGATAGAGCCCGCGCAGCAATGCGGCGCCCAACGGTTTGCCATCATCGGTGGCCCATTGGTTGATCACCAGCCAGCCGCCCGGATTCAGACGCTTCTGACAGTCGCCGAGGAAACTCCAGGCCAGATGCCCGACACCCGGCCCCACGTCGGTGTAGAGGTCGACAAAGATCAGATCCGCAGGCTCGGCCGTCGGCAGCAATTCCAGCGCATCGCCGACCCGGATGTACAAGCGCGGATCGTCATCCAGCCCCAGATACTCGATGGCCAGGCGTGGCACGTCCGGGCGCAGTTCGATGGCTTCGACGTCTTCCAGCGGCAGGAACTTGAGGCAGGCCTGGGTCAGCGTGCCGGCACCGAGGCCGAGAAACAGTGCGCTCTCCGGTTGCTCGTGGCACAGCGCGCCAATCAGCATCGCCCGGGTGTAGTCGTATTCGAGCCAGCTCGGATCAGCGGTGAACACGCAGCTCTGTTCGATGGCATCGCCGAATTCCAGAAAGCGGTAATCGGCCACTTCCAGCACGCGAATCACGCCGAACTCATCCTGTACCTCGGCGAGCAACAGCTCGACGCGCTCCTCAGTCATTTCGTCTCCTGATGGTCACCGGGCGCGGTGACGCGATGTCGCCGCTCAGGCGCCGTGGCAAAGCGGCGATTGTCGACGAGGCGCGGGAGCAGGTCACGCACTAATTGCTGCTACCATGGGCGTCCCGAGCGTAGAACCGAATTAGAGACTGTGATGAGCCAACCCTGGAGCCCTGACAGCTGGCGCGCCCTGCCGATCCAGCAACAACCCCAATACCCCGACGCCGCGCACCTGCGCCAGGTCGAGCAGACCCTGGCCAGCTATCCGCCGCTGGTGTTTGCCGGTGAAGCACGCGAGCTGCGCCGACAGTTTGCCGAGGTGACTCAGGGCCGGGCGTTCCTGTTGCAGGGCGGCGATTGCGCGGAAAGCTTTGCCGAGTTCTCGGCAGCGAAGATTCGCGACACCTTCAAAGTGTTGCTGCAGATGGCGATCGTCATGACCTTCGCCGCCGGTTGCCCGGTGGTCAAGGTCGGGCGCATGGCCGGTCAATTCGCCAAGCCGCGCTCGGCCAACGACGAAACCATCGAAGGCGTGACCCTGCCCGCCTACCGTGGCGACATCGTCAACGGCATCGGTTTCGACGAGAAAAGCCGCGTGCCGGATCCGGAGCGCCTGCTGCAGTCCTATCACCAGTCCACCGCCACCCTGAACCTGTTGCGCGCTTTCGCCCAGGGCGGTTTTGCCGACCTGCATCAGGTGCACAAGTGGAACCTTGATTTCATCGCCAACTCGGCGCTGGCCGAAAAATACAGCCACCTCGCCGACCGCATCGATGAAACCCTGGCGTTCATGCGCGCCTGCGGCATGGACAGCTCGCCGCAACTGCGCGAAACCAGTTTCTTCACCGCCCACGAAGCGCTGCTGCTGAACTACGAGGAAGCCTTCGTGCGTCGCGACAGCCTGACCAACGATTACTACGATTGCTCGGCGCACATGCTGTGGATCGGCGACCGCACCCGTCAGCTTGACGGCGCCCACGTCGAATTCCTGCGCGGAGTGAACAACCCGATCGGCGTCAAAGTCGGCCCGAGCATGAACCCGGACGACCTGATCCGCCTGATCGACGTGCTCAACCCGGACAACGATCCGGGCCGCCTGAACCTGATCGCGCGGATGGGCGCGAACAAGGTCGGCGATCATCTGCCGGCGCTGATCCGCGCGGTGCAGCGTGAGGGCAAGCAGGTGCTGTGGAGTTCCGACCCGATGCACGGCAACACCATCAAGGCCAGCAGCGGCTACAAGACCCGCGACTTCGCGCAGATTCTTGGCGAGGTGAAGCAGTTCTTCCAGGTGCACGAAGCCGAAGGCAGCTACGCGGGCGGGATTCACATCGAGATGACCGGGCAGAATGTCACCGAGTGCATCGGTGGTGCGCGGCCGATCACTGAAGACGGGCTGTCGGATCGTTATCACACCCATTGCGACCCGCGGATGAATGCCGATCAGTCGCTGGAACTGGCGTTTTTGATTGCGGAAACCCTGAAGCAGGTTCGGCGTTGAATCGGTCAGGTTTCTAGCGTCTGAGAGGCAGCCTTCGCGAGCAAGCCCGCTCCCACACTGGATTTGTGAACGACGCAGAACCAATGTGGGAGCGGGCCTGCTCGCGAAGGGGCCAGCTCAGTCACTACAGATTTCAATCAATGCCACCCGCAATCGCCCTGCACTCTCGCGCTGACAATTAAGCTGCACCCGCGCAAGCCCCAGCCAATCGGCCATCTGCCGCAAATTCAGCGCCAGCGCCAACATCCCCTGATCATCCAGCCCCGGCTCTTCCTCGTGCACCGCATGCACCGCCAACCGCCCCGACGCCCGCTCGGCGCGCAGATCGACCCGCGCAGCAATCCGCTCGTTGTGCAGGAACGGCAGCACGTAATAGCCATAGACCCGTTTGTCCTGCGGCGTATAAATTTCCAGCCGATAGCGGAAATCAAACAGTCGCTCGGTACGACTGCGCTCCCAGATCAGCGAATCGAACGGCGACAACAGCGCACTGGCGACGACTTTACGCGGGACTTTCGGCTGCGGCAGACAGTAGGCGATCTGTCGCCAGCCGGCGACTTCGCAGGTCTGCAACTGCCCGTCCTCGACCAGCTCCGCCAGACGCGGTCGCGCATCGGCCGGGTTCAAACGGAAGTAATCCCGCAGATCCTTTTCCGTGCCGACGCCGAGTGCCTGGGCCGCGTGCAGCAGAAGACCACGCTGGCCCTCGGCTTCATCCGGCAACGGCTGCTGCAGAATCGGCGCAGGGATGACCCGCTCCGGCAAATCATACAAACGCTCAAAACCGCGGCGCCCGGCCACGGTCACTTCGCCGGCGGCGAACAACCATTCCAGCGCATGCTTCTCCGCGCTCCAGTCCCACCACTGACCGGCCTTGTCCTCGCGGGTCGAAAGGCTGCCCGCGCCCAACGCGCCCTGCGCTTCGACCGACGCCATAACCCGACGAATCGTGTCTTGCTGCTCGCGTCCGAACTTCGCCAGTTGTTGATAGATGTCCTCGCCACGTTTCGCGCGCTGCATCCGCCACCCCAGCAACGGATACATCGCCAGCGGTAGCAACGATGCTTCGTGGCCCCAGTATTCGAACAGCGTGCGACGGCGACCCGAACTCCAGGCGGCCTGGTCGAGCAGAGTGGATGGATATGAACCCAAACGAGAAAACAGCGGCAAGTAGTGCGAGCGCACCACCGCGTTGACGGAGTCGATCTGCAACAGACCCAGCCGTTCAATCAGCCGGTTGACATGCGGCGCCTTGACGGTCAGCGGCTGGCGCCCGTTGAACCCTTGGGCAGCCAGCGCCAGACGTCGCGCCTGTTTGAGGGAAAAGGCCAGAGTCGCGGGCATGAACATCTCCTTGTCTGCTCGCAACCTACCTCAGTCAAAAGGGGTTTGTGTAGCGATACCCTCATCATTTATGCATCGGATCGTCCCAGAACGGCCGGATGGCCTCGTGTTCAACGTCAGCCCGGCTGACCCCGATGTCCTTCAACGCTTCATCACTCAAACTGGCGAGCAACTCACGTTCACGGTGCAATTCGTACCAGCGGCTAAACTTGTGCAGCAGATCCGAGATCAGGTGCACCGGCACTCTTTCATCACTGACATAGACTTTTTGACCTTTCATCGTGTTGCCCTCCATGTGGGATGACTAAAGTCTCGCCCCGGAGCTAAGATCAATCCAACGAATGTTTCTGATGCCATGCATCTCGGAGATTGATGAATTGTCGGCCTATCCCAGTATCGATACCGATGTTCTGCGCACCTTCGTCGCAATCGCCGACCAGGGCGGTTTCACCCGCGCTGGCGAGATGGTCAACCGTACGCAATCGGCCGTGAGCATGCAGATGAAGCGTCTGGAAGAAGACGTTCTGCAACGCCAGCTGTTCGAGCGCGATGGCCGCCAGGTACGCCTGACCGCCGAAGGCCAGGTGCTGCTCGGCTATGCGCGGCGTATCCTGAAATTGCACAGCGAAGTGTTCAACACTTTGCGCGAGCCACACATGGTCGGCACCGTGCGCATCGGTACGCCGGACGACTATGTGATGCGGTTTCTGCCGGGAATACTGTCGCGGTTCGCCCAGTTCTATCCGCTGATTCAGATCGAAGTGCACTGCGAGTCCAGCAAACAGCTGTTGCAGCGCACCGATCTGGATTTGTCGATCGTCACCCGCGAGCCGGGCAACGAGATCGGCCAGTTGCTGCGCAAGGAGCGATTCGTCTGGGCCGAAGCGCAAAACTTCAGCGCCCACGAGCAGACGCCGCTGCCGTTGGCGATGTTCAACAGTGATTGTTTCTGCCGGTTGTGGGCGTGCAATGCGCTGGACGCGATGGGCCGCGACTACCGCATCGCCTACAACAGCACCAGCCTGTCGGCGCTGATGGCGGTGGTGAGCGCGGGTCTGGCGATCACCGCGCAACTGGAGAGCCTGATCACCCCGGACATGCGCATTCTCGGCGCCGCCGAGGACCTGCCATTGCTGCCCGAGGCCAGCATCATGCTGATCCGCAACCTGAACAATCCGTCGCCGATCACCGAATGCCTCGCCGAGCACATCGTCGAAGGCTTCAAACTTTAAAGGCGAGCATCACCGCACACAGCACCAGAAAACCGCAGAACAGCCCGCGCAAGAGCCTTTCCGGCATTGCGTGGGCGACTTTCACCCCCCAACTGATGCTGGCCAGACCGCCGATGGCCAGCGGCAGACCGATCATCCAGTCCACTTCGTGATGCACCGCGTAGGTCACCAGCGTCACGCCGGTGCTCGGCAATGCGAGCGCCAGCGACAGGCCTTGGGCAACCACTTGCGTGGTGCCGAACAGACTGGTCAGCACGGGCGTCGCCACCACGGCCCCGCCAACGCCGAACAAGCCACCCATGGTCCCCGACGCTGCGCCGAGCACACCCAGCCATGGCCATGAGTAACGCATCTCGGAGCTCACCGCGTTTTTTTTGCCGAACATCTTCAGCAGGTTGTACGCCGAGAGCACCACAAGGAACGCGACAAAGCCGATGCGCATGGTTTGCGCATCGATGCCCACCGCCCAGATCGAGCCGATCCACGCAAAGCAGAAGCCCATGACCGCCAGCGGCAGCGCATGGCGCAGTTCGATGCGATTGCGCTGGTGATAGCGCCACAGCGCCAGCATCACGTTCGGCACCACCATCACCAGCGCCGTGCCTTGGGCGATCTGTTGATCCAGGCCGAACCACACACCCAGCAGCGGAATGGCGATCAAACCACCGCCGATGCCAAAAATCCCGCCCAGTGTGCCCAGGGCCGCGCCAAACAGCAGGTACAACAAAAACTCGATCACAGCGATTTCCTCATCCGTCAGGCGATTCATCCTACGCAGTACAGGCTGGCGGGGAAACGCACAGCAACGCACAATGGCTATGCCAAATTCGCACAAGTATTGAATTCTCATGAATCCCAATCAGTTGACCGATCAGCTCGGGTTATTTCTCGATGTTCTGGAAAGCGGCAGTTTTTCCGCGGTTTCCCGTCGTCATCCGCTGACGCCTTCCGCCATTGCGCGGCGCATCGATAGCCTGGAAAGCGCCGTCGGCAGTCAGTTGTTCATCCGCAGCACCCATGCTGTGCGGGCAACCCCGGCCGGGCTGGCGTTTGCCGAGCGGGCGCGACGTATCGTCAGCGAACTGCAACTGGCCCGTGCCGAAGCGGTGTCGTTGAGCAGTGCGCCGGAAGGCTTGATCCGCATTGATGCCCCCGCTGCGTTCGGTCGCCGCCATCTCGCGCCGGTCATCGCCGACTTTCTGGTGCTGTACCCGGGGCTGGATGTGCAGTTGCACCTGATCGACAGCTTCATCGACATGCACGGCTCGAATCTGGGCAAAGTTGATCTGGTGCTGCGCGCCGGGCAAATGGCCGATACGCGGCTGGTCGCCACCCCGCTGGCGAGCATGGTGCGCATCGCCTGCGCCAGCCCCGACTACCTCAAACGCCGTGGCGCGCCGAGCCATCCTGCGCAGTTGAGTGAACACGACGGACTGGATTGGGAAGGCCTCGCCCCGCCCTTCGCCTGGCGCTTCGAGCTGGACGGGCAAATGCAACTGCATCGCCCCTCACGAATCCGCATGAGCGCCAACAATGCCGAAGCCCTGGTGTGCGGCGCACTGGCCGGGCTGGGCATCGCGCATTTGCCGACCTGGCTGGCCAGTGAGTACCTGCTGCGCGGAGAGTTGCTGCCGCTGTTCTGCGAGACCGGCCTGCCACAACCGGAAACCACCGGTATCTATGCGCTGCGCATGGAACAGCAAACCCACTCGCGCAGCCGTTTGCTTCTGGAATATCTCAAGACCCGTTTCAGCCCGGTGCCGCCGTGGGATCTGGCGCTACAGCGAGAGCTGGGCCGGCACTAGACTCTGGATAATTATCTGGCGCATTAAACATTCGGGCGCTAGATTCAAGCCCATCATCGAACAAGGCGTTGCCATGACCACCGAACGCGACACCCCCGACAACTGCGATCACCTGCTGCTGGATAACCAGGCCTGCTTCGCCCTGCACTCCACTTCGCTGATGATGACCAAGGTCTACAAGCCCCTGCTGCAAGCACTGGGTCTGACCTACCCGCAGTATCTGGCGATGATGGTGCTGTGGGAAAAGGACGGTTTGACCGTGGGAGAAATAAGCACGCGGTTGCTGACCGATCCAGGCTCGCTGACGCCGTTGCTCAAGCGTCTGGAAGGCGAAGGTCTGCTCAGTCGAACCCGCAGCCGTGAGGACGAACGGGTGGTGATCGTCGAACTGACCGCGCAGGGCCGCGCTCTTCGTGAGCAAGCCAAAAGCGTTCCGCAGTGCATCCTCGGCGCCAGTGGCTTTACCGTCGAGCGCCTGCAAAATTTGCAAGCAGAACTGCAAGTGCTGCGCAGTCATCTGCAAGACAGCCTGACCTGAGCCCACCTGACTTCCCCTTGTGGGAGCGAGCCCGCTCGCGAAAGCGTTCTTTCAGACCACACCCCCCCTGACTGGCACACCGCTTTCGCGAGCAGGCTCGCTCCCACCAGAATCTCTTGCTGACCTGAAAATATTGATGCCGTGAAAATTATTTCTTTGGCTTTCATACTTCTTCGCCCGCTCTAAAACAGACCTTCCAGCCGGCCATGTCATCCTCCTTCACTACTGATCCAATTTTCTTCACAAATTTATCTTGCGCACTAAACATTAGCGAGCTACATTCACCTCGCACTTACTTAGCGCGCAAACAATTAGCGCAAAAAAACACACTCGACGAGGCTCACTCCATGCAAACTCTCTACACCGCAATCGCAACCTCCACTGGCGGCCGTGATGGTCGTGCGATCTCCAGCGACAACATCCTCGACGTCAAACTCGCTACCCCGAAAGAACTCGGCGGTGCCGGCGGTGCAGCGACCAATCCTGAGCAACTGTTCGCTGCCGGCTATTCGGCCTGCTTCATCGGCGCGCTGAAATTCGTCGCCAGCCAGACCAAACGCAAAATCCCCGACGACGCCTCGATCACCGCCCACGTCGGTATCGGCCAGATCCCTGGCGGTTTCGGTCTCGACATCGATCTGCACATCAGCCTGCCAGGCCTGGAGCAAGCGGATGCACAAAGCCTGGTCGAAGCGGCGCACCAGGTCTGCCCGTACTCCAACGCCACTCGCGGCAATGTTGAAGTGCGTCTGCACACCACCGTTTGAGAACAACGCCAAACCACTGTGGGAGCGGGCATGCTCGCGAACAGGCCCGGTCAGACAACCAGTTTGTTGAATGACACACCGCATTCGCGAGCAAGCCCGCTCCCACAGGGTTCAGCGGTAAACGTGGAATCGCAGGCACAAAAAAGCCCGACTCAATGGTCGGGCTTTTTCTTTCCGCGAAAAGCAGTGCTTATTTGGCACGGCCTTTGTAGGAACCGCCTTCGCGGGTATCGATCTCGATCATGTCGCCGATTTCGATGAAGTCAGCAACCGACAGCTCGGTACCGTTCTTCAGTTTGGCAGGCTTCATCACCTTGCCGGAAGTGTCACCGCGAGCGGAACCTTCGGTGTAGTCAACCTGACGCACGATGGTGGTCGGCAGCTCTACGGAAACCAGACGCTCTTCGAAGAACACGGCTTCGCAAACGTCGGTCATGCCTTCTTCAACGAAAGGCAGAACGCTTTCGATGTCTTCGGCGTTCAGCTCGTACATGGTGTAGTCAGTGGTGTCCATGAACGTGTAGGTGTCGCCGCTGATGAAGGACAGGGTCGCTTCTTTGCGGTCGAGGATCACGTCGTCCAGCTTGTCGTCCGCACCGTAAACGGTTTCGGTCTTGTAACCGGTCAGCAGGTTCTTCAGCTTGGTCTTCATGATCGCGCTGTTACGGCCCGACTTGGTGAATTCAGCTTTCTGAACCAGCCAAGGATCGTTGTCGATACGGATCACGGTACCGGGTTTGAGTTCTTTACCAGTTTTCATTGCGAATATCCGAATTTGGATGGGATTTACAAAAATCTAGGCCTCGTATCATATCCAATTTAGGTAAAACCTTACCAGCGCCGTGGCAAGATCCGCCTGCAAGCCTTGTTCCAGACACCATGCTTCGGCGTTGTCCTGCAATTGCGACCAGTGTTTACGGGCCTCCAGCCAGTGCTCGCCAATCGGTTGTGCGGCGCTCCAGGCCCGCCACAGACCGTTGATCGCCTCGGCAGCGGCCTGTGAAAGCCCTTTGGTGTAGAGCGCGAGAAAGGCGTCGAGCTTGTCGAGATGGATGTCTTCGTCCTGCTGATAGATGTGCCAGAGCATCGGTCGCCCGGCCCACTGTGCGCGGACGAACGAGTCTTCCCCACGCACCGCGTTGAAATCGCAGCACCACAGCAACTGATCGTATTGATCCTGACGGACGAACGGCAGCACCTGCACCGTCAGCGCCTGACGCACGTTCAAATCGCCGACGGCCAGCGAATCGACTCCGAGCCAGCGCGCGACATCACCGAGAATCCGCCCCTCCGGCACCAGCAAATGGGTCGGTGTGCTATCCGCCGCCAGCACATCCAGCCAACTGGCCAGCCCGGCATTTTCGTAGGCAAACAAGGAGATCAGCTGCGAATCCGCTGCGCGATCGACACCCAGGCCTTGCAGGAATTGTCGCTGTGCAGCGGCATCCTGCTGAAAATGCCGACGACGCTCAAGCAGACCGCGTTCACGCAGCAAGCCGCCGGTCCCCGGCTGAAATCCGGGAAAGAAAAAGAATTTCTGTACCGACTTGTACTTCACCGACTGCAAGCCATGACAACCGGTTACCCAGTCTTCGGCGCTGAGGTAATCGAGGTTCATCCACAGTGGCGGCCGTTGCCGCTCGGCCATGGCGTCCATGTACGCCGGTGGCAACTGACAGGCAAATGCGGCGATCACCACATCGGCGGCTTCCGTTTGCGGCCAGTCGCTCGGCCAGTGCCGCACCTCGACGCCCTGCTGCGATTGCTGGGCAAGGTTGATGTCGATCTCGGGGCAGATACGTTCGAAGGCGCGCAGGTCATCGACCCACAGACGCACCGCCAGCGCATGCTCGGCCACCAGTTGGCGGGCGAGACGCCAGGTCACACCGATGTCGCCATAGTTGTCGACCACGGTGCAAAAAATATCCCAGCGGGTTTTCGGTACCGACATGCAAGACTCCCGTTGGCAAAAGGGCTGATTGTCCGCATAAATGACCTCGCGCAGAAGAGCCGACGGCGATTAATCTTCGTGCGACAATCGCGACTTGCCCGTAATCATCCGCCAGGAGGCAGCCATGCCCTATCGCCCCACCCCGCGTCGTCCCTTGCCTGTTCAGCTTAGCGCGCTGCGACTGACCGGCAGCATTGCCCTGGGCATGTGGCTGGGCTTTCTGGCCATCGCCCTGACCTGCTGGTTGCTTTCACGCTTTGTGTTCACCGAGCAACTGGCGCCTGTCGCTCAGGCCGTGCAGCAACTGGCCAAGCCCCCGGCGGCCGTCCAGGTACAACCGGACATTCCGCCACAGAGTCCGCTGTTCGAGCAGTACGAAGAGAACCTGCGCAAGAACGAACAGCAGAATCGCCTGGATCAGGCACGCAGCAGCAGTCGCAACCAGTCAAATCCGAAATGCCAGTTCTGGCTGCAACAGGACCAGACCGCGCCGAGCGAGAAGAGCCGCGCCAACGTTTTGCAATTCTGCGATTGATCATGAACAAGCACACCGTCCACCAACTGATCCTCGACAAACTGCGCGTCGACCTCGACATCGCCGAGCGCGCCGCGCAGACCGCTTACGAAACCGCGACTCACGAAGAGAACATCGCCGAGAACAAGTACGACACCCTCGGACTTGAGGCATCCTATCTGGCAGCAGGTCAGGCGAAACGCGTCGAGGAAATCCGCCAGTCACTGGCGCTGTGCCAGAATCTGACACTGCGCGCCTATGACGAAAATCGCGGCATCGAGATCGGCGCCCTGCTCGGCCTGGAGGACGAAAAGGGTCGCGAGCAATGGCTGTTTCTGGCGCCGGATGCGGCGGGCCTGAAAGTCGATGTGGTGGGTCAGCCGATTACCGTCATCACCCCGCGCTCGCCGCTGGGCAAAAGCCTGCTGGGCAAGTTCGAGGGCGATGAGGTGGAGATTCTGGTGGCGGGCACCCGGCAACAGTTCGCTGTCACCGAGGTGCTGTGAGGCAGGGACTCAGTGGACTGGCAGTTCGACGCCGTCGAACAGCTCTTCCAGTTCCTGCTTGTTGTGGCACTGGATGGCTTTGGCCATCACTTCGCGGGTCAGGTGCGGGGCGAACTTCTCGATGAAGTCGCACATGAAACCACGCAGGAAAGTACCGCGACGGAAACCGATCTTGGTAATGCTCGACTCGAACAGTTCGCTGGCATCCAGCACCACCAGGTCGTTATCGAGTTTGGTGTCGACCGCCATCTTGGCGACGATGCCCACACCCAGACCCAGACGCACGTAGGTTTTGATCACGTCGGCATCGGCGGCGGTGAACACCACTTTCGGCGTCAGGCCGCGATGGCTGAAGGCTTCGTCGAGTTTCGAACGGCCAGTGAAACCGAACACGTATGTCACGATCGGGTATTCGGCCAGCGCTTCAAGGGTCAGCTTCGGCAGCTTGGTCAGCGGGTGGCCCTGCGGCACGACCACGCAACGGTTCCAGCGATAGCACGGCATCATCACCAGGTCGCCGAACAATTCCAGCGCTTCGGTGGCGATGGCGAAATCGACGGTGCCGTCAGCGGCCATCTCGGCGATCTGCATCGGCGAACCCTGATGCATGTGCAGCGCCACGTCCGGGTATTGCTTGATGAAATTGCTGATCACCGGCGGCAATGCATAACGCGCCTGGGTGTGGGTGGTGGCGATCGACAGGGTGCCTTTCTTCTCGTTGGAGAACTCCTGGGCAATCTGCTTGATGCTTTCGACCTTGCGCAGGATTTCCCCTGCGGTGGTGATGATGCGTTCGCCGGCCGGGGTGACGCGGGTCAAGTGCTTGCCGCTGCGGGCAAACACTTCAACGCCGAGTTCGTCTTCCAGCAGGCGGATTTGTTTACTGATACCCGGTTGCGAGGTGTAAAGGCTTTGGGCTGTAGCGGAAACGTTGAGGTCGTGGTGCGCCACTTCCCAGATGTAGCGCAATTGTTGAAGCTTCATATGTATCCCTCAAAGCAGGTAGACGCCACGGGCATCAGCGACGGTATATAACTATATTAATGGTTTGATGAATAAATCTAGAACTTTTTTATCAAAACGCCATTATTCCCGCTTCAGCGATCCTCCCGACGCCGGCGCTCCACCAACGGCACCAGATAAACCGGCACCTTGGCCAATTGCAGAACCCGGGTCGCCGTACGCCCCAAAGGCGTTTCCGCCCCGACACCGTGACTGTGAGTGCCTACGATCAGCAAATCCACAGAGAGTTTCTCCACCTGGTCAAGAATCACCTGCGACGGATCGCCCTGCAGTACCCGTACCGCACGGATCCGCTGCAGATCCTGTTCGCCGTCCTCCCCCAATTCTTCGCGAAAACTGTCCAGCACCCGTTGTTCGATACTGGCGATGACTGTTTTCAGACCCTGACTGTGAAATTCGTTCAATGCCTGTTCGTCGAGATAGCTCTGCAACACCGATTCGGCGAACAGTCCCATGGGTTCCACTGCATGCACCACATACAAGTCGGCATTGAATGTCCGCGCCAGTGCCAGGGCATGCTGCATCACTAAAGGTGCGTACAGACCGAGGTCAGTGGCATACAGCATCGAACGAATCATATGACCTCCTCGCGTGCCAACATGGCGGAGATTGATTCAGCTTAGCAGTGCCTTGGCGAGTACGACGTGCGACGCAACGTCTTGAAGCACAGGGGCTTTAGATCGATGGTTCGTTGCTGATGCCGTGCGGTACGTGACCGGTGGCGACCACTTCGCGGGCGGCCTCGCAGTGGCCGGCCTGATCGTCGAAAAACACATCGGCAGCGAAGGCTTCGAGAAACGCCGATTTGGTCAGCCCGCCAAGGAACAGCGACTCGTCGAGGCGGATGTCCCACTCGCGCAATGTACGAATCACCCGCTCATGCGCCGGTGCCGAACGCGCGGTGACCAGCGCCGTGCGGATCGGGCAGTCGTCCTCGGGGAACTCGCGTTGCAGCGCATTGAGCGCCGCCAGAAAACCTTTGAACGGCCCACCGCGTAACGGCTCGCGCGCAGACTCACGTTCCTTGGCCTGAAACGCCAGCAGCCCGCCGGACTGATATACGCGTTCGGACTCATCGGAGAACAGCACCGCGTCGCCGTCGAAGGCGATGCGCAGTTCGTCACTGGCGGCACGACTGGCGCCACCGGAGAGAATCGTCGCGGCGGCAAAACCGGCGTCCAGCGCAGCGCGCACGTCCTCGGCATGCGTCGACAGGAACAAGTCACAGCCAAAAGCCTTGAGGTAGGGATACGGACTGCGCCCACCGACGAATGCCGCCCGCGAGATATCCAGTCCATAGTGGTGAATCGAATTGAAGGCGCGCAGGCCGGTGTCGGCGCTGTTGCGCGAAACCAGAATCACCTCGACCCGGGCGCGGTCGAGGCGACTGTTGAGGCTGAGGAGTTTTTCCACCAGAGGAAAGGCATCACCGGGCGCGAGGATCTCGTCTTCGTGTTCGATCTGATATTGCCGATAGGCTTCGACGCCGCTCGCCAGGTAGACCTTGTGACTCTCGCTCAGGTCGAACAGGGCACGAGACGAAATCGCCAGCACCAGTTTGTCATCGATGTTCTTGGCCATGCCTTCCCCCACTCCCCCAGAAAACCGACTCAGGTGTTGCGTCGGTCGATGAAACTCAACGTGCGATACAGCGCCTCGATCCGCGGCAATTCGAACCCCACGGCTTTGGCCGCAGCCAGTGGCCGGGCATAAATCGCCTCCAGTTCCAGCGGCCGCTTGTGCAGGAAATCGTGGTACATGCTCGGCCAGTAGTCGGGCATTTTCTCGGTCATCATGAACAGGTACTCGGCGTAACCGGGCGGCATGTCGTGACCACAGGCCTTGGCGCCCTGCACCACTTCGGCCATCAACGCCTGAATCAGCGCGCGACTGTCCGCGTCGGCCATCAGCGGCGTGGTGCCGGCACCGAGCAGCACCGAGAGACCGTTATAGGGAATATTCCAGACCAGTTTCTGCCAGCGTGCCTGTTGCAGATTGGGCATCGCCTGCGAATCGATACCGGCCGCGCGGAACAGACTGGCGCCCTCCTCGACCAGCGCCATGCGCGCCGCGTCGCCTGCCGCCGGGCCACTGTGATAGCCGATGTTCACCGCCCCCAGTGCCTGATGGGTGATGTGCCCCGGCCCTTCGCGATGCACGCAGATCAGACACAGGCCACCGAGCAGATGCAGGGAATCGGGCAGCAACTCGCGCAGGCTGTCTTCGACGTCCAGACCGTTTTGCAGCACCAGCACTTTCGCGCCGGGCCTGGCCGCAGCAATGATCGCCGGGGCCAGACCGGCACTGCTGGTGGTCTTGGCGCCGACCAGCAACCAGTCGCAGGCCGGCATGTCCTCGGCCTTGGCATAGGCTTGCACCGGGTTCAACGTCAGCGTGCCATGCACGGCACTGTCCACCTGCAAACCACGTTCGGCCACTGCGGCGAATTCACTGCGCAGTAAAAAGTGCACATCGAAACCGGCCCGCGCCAGCATCAAACCGTAGAACCCGCCAATTGCACCGGTGCCGATAATCCCGATCACCGGTTTGCTGTCTGCTCCCACCATCTATGGCAACTCCTCTGCAATTCGAACCAGTGCCTGCGCCACTGCTGCGTTCAGCCCATCGGCGGTCAGGCGCGTGTGCAATGCCCCAAAGAACTCGCCGTCGCGCACCACAAACAGCGCCGGCAAATGAAAGACCTGATAACGCTCCACCAATCCGCCGTTGTTGCCAGCATCGATCCAGCACAGGCGATCAACCGCCAGCTCGAACCCGGGCAAAACCTCTCTGGCATAGCGGCAGCTGGAACAGCCGACACTGGTGAAAATCACCAGCGAAACGCCGCTCATCGCCAGCAACCGCTGGTCAGCGTCGAAATCGGTCAGCTCGGATTCGACCACTATACTGGGGGAAACAATGTCAAATGGCCGACACAGGGAGTCTGTGCTCATGGGACGTTTCATTCCTCATCCGGACGAAGTGCCGGTTGAATTAACCTTGCTCAAGCCCGAGTGTATTTCCAGGCAACAGCTGCACACTATCAGCCTCGGCGGGATCGCTTGCAATTATCACCGCGCGTGGCGCCACGGTACCGCGCTGCAAGTGCGCATGCCGACACTCAATGCCGAGATCTGTTATCCGGGCTATGTCGCGTGGTGTCTGCGGCGCAAGAAGGGCTATCTGGTGGGGATCGCATTCACCGATGAGCAGACGCTGTTCAGCGCCCGAATGGGCGAACAGGTGTGCCAGATCGAGCGTTATTGCCGCATGAACGAGGCCCACGACGATCTGCAGGATATCCAGGCGCTGGCCCTGCAATGGGTCGAACAACACGCCGACGAGTTCTCCCACGATAGCGTGCGCAAGGCTTTTGCCCAGCCAGTGCTGGATTAAAGCGGCGCTTGCCCATTGTCGAGCCGCGTCTGACGCGCTAAGGTTCGGCTCCCCGACGCGCTTAAATCTGCTGTGCTCCGCCGCGCGGGGATCGCTGGCGGCCGGCACCCGTGACCTGACGAGTAAACGATGGCTGATTTACCGATCAACGACCTAAACGTCGCCTCTAACGAGACCCTGATCACTCCCGATCAGCTCAAGCGTGATATCCCTCTGAGCGATGCTGCGCTGCGCACCGTCACCAAGGGCCGCGAAGTCATTCGCAACATTCTTGATGGCACCGACCACCGTCTGTTCGTAGTGATCGGCCCGTGCTCGATCCACGATATCAAGGCTGCCCACGAATACGCCGATCGCCTCAAGGTGCTGGCGGAGGAAGTCTCCGACACCCTGTATCTGGTCATGCGCGTGTATTTCGAGAAGCCACGGACCACCGTCGGCTGGAAAGGCCTGATCAACGATCCGTACCTGGATGACTCGTTCAAGATTCAGGACGGCCTGCACATCGGTCGCCAGTTGCTGCTGGACCTGGCCGAGAAAGGCCTGCCGACCGCCACCGAAGCCCTCGACCCGATCTCCCCGCAGTACCTGCAGGACCTGATCAGCTGGTCGGCCATCGGCGCGCGTACCACCGAATCCCAGACACACCGTGAGATGGCTTCCGGCCTGTCCTCGGCTGTCGGCTTCAAGAACGGCACTGATGGCGGCCTGACCGTGGCGATCAATGCCCTGCAGTCGGTTTCCAGCCCGCACCGCTTCCTGGGGATCAACCAGGAAGGTGGCGTGTCGATCGTCACCACCAAGGGCAACGCCTACGGTCACGTGGTGCTGCGTGGCGGCAACGGCAAGCCGAACTACGACTCGGTCAGCGTCGCCCTGTGCGAGCAGGCGCTGAACAAGGCGAAGATCAAGCCGAACATCATGGTCGATTGCAGCCACGCCAACTCCAACAAGGACCCGGCCCTGCAACCGCTGGTGATGGAGAACGTCGCCAACCAGATCCTCGAAGGCAACCAGTCGATCATCGGCCTGATGGTCGAGAGTCACCTGAACTGGGGCTGCCAGGCGATCCCGAAAGACCTCGCCGACCTGCAATACGGCGTGTCGATCACCGATGCCTGCATCGACTGGTCCGCCACCGAGAACACCCTGCGCAGCATGCACGCCAAGCTCAAGGATGTTCTGCCGAAACGTCAGCGCAGCTGATCAGCGTTTCACAGGCATAAAAAAACGCCGGGCATTGCCCGGCGTTTTTGTGTGTGCGATTCAGATCTTGGCGGCGCGACGCTGATGACGTTCCATGTAGCGCTCGACGTAGGAGCACGACGGGATCACCGTGTAGCCCATTTCTTCGGCGTACTGCAGCGCACTTTCAGTCAGCGCGGCGGCGATGCCTCGACCGCGCAGGGCGTTGGGCACGAAGGTGCGATAGATATCCAGGGTCTGTTTCCCCAGATCCATATAGGTCAGGTAGGCACGATGACCGTCCACATTGGTCTCGAACTGATGACCAGCCTGGTCATGGTGGATGGACAACGCCTCGCTCATCACTACTCCTCGCGGGTCTTGAATTCTGACCCCTACCTTACCGATGTTTTTCCGGCGAAGGAACATCTACGCCACCCCGTGCCTGATGGACACCGAGAAAAACCACACCGATCTCGCGCAACCGAGCACGTGATAAATAGTAGGCACCATTGGCGAAAATGCTCAAGGTGCGCTCGTCATCGTGCTCGTTGACCGGGTGACTCCGATGGACGCAGCGGCGGGCGCGGGGAAGATCTTCCCGAAGCGCTCGCCGGAACATTGCCGAATGTCGAGACTTAAGACGCAGCCTCTTCTTTAAAGTCACCTCAAGAGCGACAAAGATATGTGAGGCATCATGCAAAATCGGAACAAAAGTGTAGACGAATTCATCTAGGCAGACTTGGTGCAAGACGCAGAAACAGCACCGGGCCAAGGGAACTTTTTCTCATTAACACGCTCAAGCCGGGGCTTGCAGCTGGATATTTTTTATACAGCCCAGTTAAAAGTTGCTCGAAAAAGAATCAGCGCCTACAATTTTTTTTGCTTCTTGCGTTAGGTCAGTTTACTTACTACAAGTAATGGGTAGTATGTACGCCGGCTATTTCCTCAATCGGAGGAGAAAGCCACTTAATTGAAAGTCCTTGAAGGGGAACACGATGAACAACGTTCTGAAATTCTCTGCTCTGGCTCTGGCC
Source organism: Pseudomonas sp. MWU12-2020 (assembly GCF_023100605.1). Classification (NCBI taxonomy): domain Bacteria; kingdom Pseudomonadati; phylum Pseudomonadota; class Gammaproteobacteria; order Pseudomonadales; family Pseudomonadaceae; genus Pseudomonas; species Pseudomonas sp. MWU12-2020. The sequence continues at coordinate 523,252 of NZ_JALMEX010000003.1, read as the reverse complement.
GCAGTTCTGGCTACCGGTTGCAGCAGCGCATCGAAAGAAACCGAAGCACGTCTGACCGCTACTGAAGACGCAGCTGCTCGCTCCCAGGCTCGTGCAGACGAAGCTTACCGTAAAGCTGATGAAGCTCTGGCTGCTGCTCAAAAAGCACAACAGACTGCTGACGAAGCTAACGAGCGTGCTCTGCGCATGCTGGACAAAGCTAGCCGCAAGTAATAATCCCTCGGGATTGTTATCAAGCCGACCCATTTTTTGGGTCGGCTTTTTTATGGCCGGTACTTTTGTCCGGGCAATAAAAAACCCGCCGACGCTTCACGCATCGGCGGGTCTGGATCGAACTTACTGCTGCAGGTCGATCGGTGTGCTCGAAACCATCGGCGCTGCCGCACCCGGCGTACCGATTTCGGTAGGCAAGCCGTCTTCAGCCGCGACTACATCGCGCACCACATCCCAATTCACCCGCACGTTATTGGCAATATCCTCACGCTTGAGCATCGCATTGATGACCGCTGTGTGCTTGTCGACCACCGACGGGTTGCCCTTGTCATCGATCGGCGTGTGCGCTTCCAGATACACCTTGCCGCCACTGCGACCGAACTTGTACGCGTCGTTGAGAATGCGCACCGAGGTACCGACCGGCACCATTGCAGCCATTTCCAGCACGTTGTTGTTGAACATGCGGAAGCAACCGTGGCTGGTGCGCATGCCGATGCCGAACTTCTTGTTCGAACCGTGGATCAGGTAACCCGGCGTGCCAAGACTGAACTTGAACGGACCCAGCGGGTTGTCAGGACCGGCCGGCACCACGTTCGGCAGCGGATCACCATCAGCAGCGTGTTCGGCCTTGATCGACGCTGGAGGCGTCCAGGTCGGGTTCGGTGTCTTCGCGGTGATGGTGGTATGCGCGATCGGCGACCCCCAACCTTCACGCCCGATCCCCAGCGGGAAGGTGTACACCACGTTCCGGCCTTTCGGGTAGTAGTAGAGGCGGTACTCGGCGAGGTTGATCACGATGCCTTCACGCGGACCCGGCGGCAGAATGAAGCGGGTCGGCAGGACGATTTCGGTACCGGCGCCCGGCAGCCAGGCGTCAACGCCCGGGTTGGCCGCGACCATTTCCGAATAACCCAGATCGTAGGTGGTGCCCAGGTCAGCGAAGGTATCTTCGTACTTGGCCTTGATCACCTGCACCTGGCCGATGATGTCCTCACCGGGTGGTGGCAGGGGAAACTCCAATGCAGCAACGGGACCGGCCACACACAGGGCGGCAAGTGACAGGCAGCGGGTGACGGCAGGAAAGCGCGGCAACATCCGGAAAATCCTTCGCATGATCAACAAGGGTATAAGAGCGCGATTGTACACCGCACCTCGATAATTCGGGGAGATGCGCCGATGGGCAGCCAGAAGTCTTCATTTAGGAGCTGCCGCAGGCTGCGATCTTTTGATCCTAAAGCTCGAAACGCAACTCAGGCCAGATCGGCGACGTCCCGCGCTTCTGCGACTCAAGGATCGCGCGGCATAACGAACACAGGCGCTGATCCTGAAACACCCGACGATCCACACTCGACCAGCGCGGTTGTGCGGGCAGCAGACTGCCACACAACGTGCGGTCTGCCGAGCCACCGAGTTCCAGTTGACGGGTCACCAGATGCACCCGTACTTCCTGGCAGGCGAACAGATCCAGCTGTTCGTCAGGCTCGATCAGTTGGTAGGCAAACAGGGACCAGGCAGGACGCGGCATCGGGGGCTCCAAATAAGGGGGCGCCACATTAGCCGAAAGCCTGCCACTAGAAAAGCCTCATAACAGCGGTTTTAGCGTCGGCCAGACATTTTCCAGCAACTTGCCCTGAGCCCCGGCTGCCGGGTGCAGACCATCGGCTTGCATCAGATCGGGATGCCCGCCCACGCCGTCGAGGAAAAACGGTACCAGCGGGATCTTTTTATCGTCCGCAACTTTGCCATAGACCTCGGCGAAGGCATCGGTGTAACGCTTGCCGTAGTTGGGCGGTAATTGCATGCCCAGCAGCAGCACCTTGGCGCCGCTCTGACGCGAGCTGTCGATCATCGCCGCAAGGTTTTGTTGCAATTGCGTTGGCGGCATTCCGCGCAGGCCATCATTGCCCCCAAGCTCGAGGATCACCAGTGCCGGCTTGTGCTCTGCAAGCAGCGCCGGCAGGCGTGCCTGGCCTCCGGCACTGGTGTCGCCGCTGATGGAGGCATTGACCACTTTGTCGTCAAAACCCTCCTGCTTGAGCCGTTGCTCAAGCAGCGATACCCACCCCAGGCGGGTATCCAGTCCGAAACCGGCGCTGATACTATCGCCAACGATCAGGACAGTACCCGCCGCTGCGTTCTGGGCCATGCACATCAAGGCCAGGCCAGCACTCAAAAACCAAACACGCATCGGATTCTCCATGGGCGCAAGCATTCTCACCGCGAAGAACCTCAGCAAAGTGGTTCCCAGCGCGGAAGGTGAACTGACTATCCTGCACGAACTCAGCCTGGAACTGAACAAGGGCGACAGCCTGGCCATCGTCGGCGCGTCCGGTTCCGGCAAATCCACCCTGCTCGGCCTGCTCGCCGGCCTGGACCTGCCAAGCAGCGGCGAAGTCATCCTCGCCGGGCAATCCCTGGGCAACCTCGACGAAGACCAGCGCGCGCGCATCCGTGCCGAACACGTGGGGTTCGTCTTTCAGTCATTCCAGTTGCTCGACAGCCTCAACGCGCTGGAAAACGTCATGCTGCCGCTGGAACTCGATGGCCGCAAAGACGCCCGTGAGCGCGCTACTGAACTGCTGCAACGGGTCGGCCTCGGCCAGCGCCTGACGCACTCGCCGCGCCAGCTGTCCGGTGGCGAACAACAGCGCGTGGCGATTGCCCGGGCCTTCGCTGCCGAGCCGGACGTGCTGTTCGCCGACGAACCCACCGGCAACCTCGACAGCCACACCGGCGAGCGCATCAGCGATTTGCTCTTTGAATTGAACAAGGAGCGCGGCACCACCCTGGTGCTGGTGACCCACGACGAACGCCTGGCCCATCGCTGCCGGCGTCTGATCCGACTTGAAGCCGGGCTGCTGGTCGCCCCTCTGGAGCCTTGATGGCACGTCTGCCGCTGTTGCGTCTGTTCAGTCTCGCGCTACGTCAACTCATGCGCGATGCCCGCGCCGGGGAATTGCGAGTGTTGTTTTTCGCGCTGGTGGTGGCGGTCGCGGCGAGTACCGCCATCGGCTACTTCGGCGCCCGCCTCAACGGCGCAATGATGCTGCGCGCCACCGAGTTCCTTGGCGCCGACCTGGTGCTTGAGGGCAGCTCGCCGGCCCGCGACGAACAGATCCGCAGCGGCACCGAGCTGCGCTTGAATCATGCGCAGGTGGTGGAATTTTCCAGCGTAATCGCCACTGACAACGGTATTCAGTTATCGAGCATCAAAGCCGTCGACCGCGCCTACCCACTGCGCGGCGAACTGAAAAGCGCCCCGGCCCCGTTTGCCGCTGAAACCTCGGGCGGCGAGCCGCAACCCGGTGAAGCCTGGGTCGAGGCACGTCTGCTGACTGCGCTGGATCTGAAGATCGGCGACAGCATCGACGTCGGCATGAAAACCCTGAAGCTGACCCGCGTGCTGACCTACGAACCGGATCGCGCCGGCAACTTCTACAGCCTCACGCCTCGGGTGATGATCAACCTCGACGACCTCGCGGCCACCGGCGTGGTGCAGCCCGGTAGCCGCGTGAGCTACCGCGAGTTGTGGCGCGGTCAACCGCAGGCGCTGGAGACCTACCGGCAATTGATCAAACCGGGGTTGGCGGCCAACCAGCGAATCGAAGATGCGCGCGACGGCAATCGGCAGATTGGCGGTGCACTGGGCAAGGCCGAGCGTTATCTGAACATGGCCAGTCTGGTCGCGGTGTTGCTGGCCGGCGTGGCCGTAGCGTTATCGGCCAACCGCTTCGCCAGCCGCCGCTTCGATGCCAGTGCGCTGTTGCGCTGCCTCGGGCTGTCGCGCCGGGAAACGATGGCGCTGTTCAGTATTCAGCTGACCGTGCTGGGCCTGTTCGCCGCCCTCAGCGGTGCCGTGCTCGGCTGGCTGGCGCAACTGGGACTGTTCGCTCTGTTGCATGATCTGCTACCCGCCGATGTGCCACCGGGCGGCCTGTTTCCGGCGCTCGCCGGGATCGGCACCGGGCTGGTGGCACTGGCCGGTTTCGCCCTGCCACCGCTTGCCGCGCTGGGCCGGGTGCCACCGCTGCGCGTATTGCGTCGCGACATGCTGCCGATTCCGTCGAGCACCTGGATGGTTTATGGCGCAGCGCTGGGTGCGCTGGGCCTGATCATGTGGCGCCTGAGTCTGGATCTGTTGCTGACTTTCGCCCTGCTGGGCGGTGGTGTGGTCGCTGCGCTGCTATTGGGAGGCTTGCTGCTGTTGTTGCTCAACAGCCTGCGGCGGATGCTCGCCCGTGCGCCTCTGCCGTGGCGCCTCGGTCTGGGTCAGTTGCTGCGTCATCCGCTGGCCGCTGCCGGGCAAGCGCTGGCGTTCGGGTTGATCCTGCTGTCGATGGCGCTGATCGCTCTGCTGCGCGGTGAATTGCTCGACACCTGGCAAAACCAGTTGCCGAAAAACGCCCCCAACTACTTCGCCCTGAACATCCTGCCGGCTGACAAACAGGCCTTCACCGATCATTTGATCAAGGTGTCCGCACAAGCGGCGCCGCTGTATCCAGTGGTGCCGGGACGGCTGATCAGCATCAACGGCGAACCGGTGCAGCAGATCGTCAGCAAGGATTCGGCGGGTGATCGCGCGGTGCAACGTGACTTGAGCCTGACCTGGGCGGCTGACCTTCCGGCCGGCAACAAGCTCACCGCCGGTACCTGGTGGACCGAGCAACCCTCGGATGACGTGCCGGGCGTTTCAGTTGAAGGCAAAGTCGCCGAAAGCCTCAAGCTCAAACTCGGCGATCACATGGTGTTCAGCGTGGGCGGAGTCAATCGTGAAGCGAAAGTCACCAGCCTGCGCGAGATCAACTGGGACAACTTCCAGCCGAACTTCTTCATGATCTTCCAGCCCGGCACCCTGAAGGATCTGCCGGCAACCTACCTGACCAGTTTCTATCTGGCACCCGGTCACGATCAGCAGATTGTCGAGCTGTCGCGGGCATTTCCGGCAGTGACCATTCTTCAGGTCGAAGCCTTGCTGGAACAACTGCGCAGCATCCTCGCCCAGGTCACCCTGGCGGTGGAATACGTGTTGTTGTTTGTGTTGGCGGCGGGGATGGCCGTGCTGTTCTCCGGCTTGCAGGCAACCCTGGATGAACGCATTCGCCAAGGCGCGCTGTTACGTGCGCTGGGGGCGCAACGGCAGTTGCTGGTCAAGGCCCGGCGCATCGAGTTCGGCTTGCTCGGGGCGGTCAGCGGTTTGCTGGCAGCCATTGGTTCGGAGGTAGTGAGCCTGGTGCTGTATCGCTATGCGTTCGATCTGCCGTGGCATCCACATCCATGGTTGCTGGTGCTGCCATTGATCGGCGCCGTGCTGATTGGTGGGGCGGGTGTATTCGGCACACGCCGGGCGTTGAATGCGAGTCCGCTGACAGTCCTGCGCGAGGGTTGATAGACTCCTGTCTTCGTCACCACAAGAAGCTGCCATGAGCCGTTATCGCCCTCCCCGCACCGCCGGCACCGCGCTGATCACCCCTGAAGGTGAAGCGCGGATGCGCGCCGAATTCCATGAGCTGTGGCATGTGCGCCGCCCGCAGGTGACGCAAGCGGTCAGCGAGGCAGCGGCGCAGGGTGATCGCTCGGAAAACGCCGAGTACACCTATGGCAAGAAAATGCTGCGCGAGATCGACAGCCGCGTGCGTTTTCTCACCAAGCGGCTCGAAGCCTTGAAGGTCGTCAGCGAAAAACCCAGCGATCCGAACAAGGTCTACTTCGGTGCATGGGTGACCATCGAGGACGAAGACGGCAAGCAGTCGCGCTACCGCATCGTCGGCCCGGATGAGCTGGATCTGAAACTCGGCCTGATCAGCATCGACTCACCGCTGGCCCGCGCCTTGATCGGCAAGGCGCTGGACGCCGAAGTCCGGGTACAGACGCCAACCGGTGAGCAATTTGTCTATATCGTGGCGATCGACTATCCCTGAGCGTTTCAGCGGCGGGTGATCAAACCCTGCCGCGCGACGCGAACCAGTTGCTTGATCATTTCCGGGGCATCTTCCTGGGTCGGTGCCTGAATCACTGCCAGATCGAAACTGTCACTGGCAAAGCGCGCCAGCGATTCACCATCTTCGACAAACTGGATCAGGAACGCGGCAGGACCGCCGCTGCGACGTGGCCAGCCATCGAGATAACGCAACAGCGTCGGCTGGTGTTTGCCGCCAAGCAGGATTTTTGGGTTGCGCTGGGTGATATGAGCCGTGATCGGCGCGGGACGTGCTGGAGGGCGTAGTGCATTCATCGTGTCGTGTCTCTGCCTCAAAAGTCTGCATGGCAGGTGAGAGGCAACACCGAACCAGCGCTTTAGCGGTATTTCGAAGCCCTGTTCCGGCTTCTGACGGCAACTGTAGAAGTCACCTGGCGCCCCGCAAGTAGCTGTTTAAATCGGCGCATGAGCAACATCCTAGAGAACGTGACCGATGAGTGTCAAGAATCGGCCGCAACAAAAAAGGCCCGCACAATGCGGGCCTTTTGCTGGAGCCAGAGCGCTCAACCGGCGATGGCGCGATCCACCGACAGTTTGCCGGCGCCTTCGATCATCACCGCAAGACTGCCACCCAGCAGCGCCAGAGCAAATTCGTAACCGTTGTTGGCCATGAACAGACCGTTGCTGATGTGAACGGTGAAGATCGCCACCAGCGACAGGAAGGTCAGACCCAAGGCTGCCGGACGCACAAGCAGGCCGATGATCAGCGCCAGACCGGCAAAGAACTCGGTGCCGCCGGCCAGCGTGGCCATCAGGTAACCCGGGTGCAGACCGAGGCTGTCCATGTACTGCGCAGTCCCCGCCAGACCGTAACCACCAAACAGACCAAACAGCTTTTGCGAACCGTGGGCGGCGAAGATCACGCCAACAGCGATACGCAGAATGGTCAGGCCGTAACCGGCGCGGGTGAACAGTACCTTGTTGATCAGAGAGCTCATGTGGGTCATTCCTTTTGGAGAAGTGTGTGTTGGTTGGCCGCCATATTAATCAGATAATTTCATGTTAAAAGCGGAAATATTCCACCATACCAATCGATTTATTTGATTATTTGCGTGAGGCTACTTTCTGTCCCCGGGGCTCCAACGACTCCCGCTCCCGGTCGAACGCCAGGTAATACTTGTTCACGCTATTAACATAGCTGACCGGCCCCATGCCCACCTGCTCCATGGCGATGCGCTCGACCTGAAAGAACCACTGGTTCGGATTCAGCCCGCGCCGCCGTGCCTCGGCGCGCATGCCTTGCACACGCTCCGGGCCGATGTTGTAGGCCGCCAGGGTGAACGCCATGCGCTCACGCTCATTGAGTTTCGGACTGTTGAAAAACTTGCGACGGATCATCGCCAGGTACTTGGCCCCGGCCTGCACATTCGCATCAAGATTCTGGATGTTGTTCACCCCGACCCGCTGCGCGGCGGACGGGGTGATCTGCATCAGCCCGGTCGGCCCACTGCCGCTGCGGGCGCTGGGTTGCAGGGCCGATTCCTTGAAGGCCAGCGCCGCCAGATTCAGCCAGTCCATGCTTTGCGCGTCGGCGTGTTTTTGCAGGGTCGGGCGCAGTTTTTCCAGACGCTGACGATCAGCCTTGGCCAACGGATAGTGCACCTGGTAAAGGCGCCGATAGATCCGCAGAAACTCAGCATCCTCGTTCGCCGGTTTCTTGTAGCCGACCAGGAAGCGATCAATGCTTGCCCGCAGCATCGAGGCATCACGGCGCACAAACCAGTATTCCTCACCCGGCTCGCTGATCATCAATTGCCGATCGAAACGCAGCTTGGGCAGGATCTTGCCCCAGCGTTCGGCGATCGGTTGCTCGACGATGGTCAGATGAAAAATCCCGCCCTGCACCATCTCCAGCACGTCCTCGACCGCCAGGGTCGGATCGACCCATTCGATCTTGATCGGTGCCAGTTTGCGCAGCGCCAGTTTCTGATTGAGCTGACTGACCGCCTCCCCCGCCGCACTGCCGGTCGGCAAGGCCAGGGTCTTGCCGGAAAGCTGTTCGACCTTGGTGTAGCGACGCTCGCCCTTGATGCCGACCAGCACCAGCGGCACGTTGCTGGCGATCGGCTCGCTGCTGGCCACCGCGTGGCCGGGTTGCAGATCGAGCAGTTCGCCGGGCGCGACCAGATCACCTTCGCCGCGCTGCAACGCGCCGAGCAGTTGATCCTTGGCTTTGGGAATGATTTTTAGGGTGATTTCCTGGCCATCGCGGGCGTGGCCATTGAGGTATTGCTCGAAGGCGCGCAGGCGATGGTATTCGACACCGATGGCCTGGCCCTGGACTTCACCGGAGCTGTTGCGACTCTGGTTGACCAGCACGCGCAACACGCGACTACTGCGTATCTCCGACAGGTCGCGGACCTTGGCGGCCGGCACGGCTTGCAGTGGCCCGGGCAAGCGCGCAACCGCCGTTATCGGCAGCAGCAGCGACGCACACAACAGGAGCAAAACCGAGGGACGATGCATCCACTCTCCGGAAAGAATACGGGGGCGTTTTCTAACCGCTGAACGGTCGAAATCGCCGACGAAAACAGAGCGCCTGGAGCGCTGACAAAGTGCAAGAGACTGGCACGAGGATGGCATTTGCGCCAACCCAAGCAGTCTCGCGGCATCAAAAGACAGCTATAACTCGTTGTAGTTCTTGGCTTTTCTTATGAATCTACAGCTCTGGTATGCTTTCCGGCCTTCGGCCCGAGGTAGCAACCATGCAACTCATCGATATCGGCGTCAACCTGACCAACCCAAGTTTCGCCGAAAAACATCAGGCCGTGCTCGACCGCGCCTACGCTGCCGGGGTCTGCCAACTGGTGCTGACCGGCACCAGCGTCGAGGGCAGCGAACAGGCGCTGGAGCTGTGCCAGCAACTGGATCAAAGCGGCCAGCGACTGTTCGCCACCGCCGGCATTCACCCGCATTCGGCCAGTGACTGGAACGCTGACAGCGCGCGCCGTTTGCGCAGTCTGCTGCAAGAAGCAAACGTGGTCGCCGTGGGCGAATGCGGGCTGGATTTCAACCGGGATTTCTCGCCGCGTCCGCAGCAGGAAAAAGTCCTCGAAGAACATCTGGCGCTGGCCGCAGAACTGCAGTTACCGGTGTTCCTGCACGAGCGTGACGCCAGTCAGCGTCTGCTGGAAATCCTCAGGGACTTCCGCGATCAATTGCCCGCCGCCGTGGTGCACTGCTTTACCGGCGAGCAAAAAGCCTTGTTCAGTTACCTGGATCTGGACCTGCACATCGGCATCACCGGCTGGATCTGCGACGAGCGACGGGGCACGCACCTGCATCCGCTGGTCAAGGAGATCAAGCGCGGACGGCTGATGCTCGAAAGCGACGCGCCGTACCTGCTGCCCCGCACCTTGCGCCCAAAGCCGAAGAACGGGCGTAATGAACCGGCGTATCTGACCGAAGTGCTGCGCGAAGTGGCGCTGCATCGCGGCGAGACAGAGGAAGATCTGGCAGCACATACCACAGCGTGCGCCCGCGCATTCTTCAACCTGCCCACCCTGCCCTGATACACCTCAAATCCCATTGTGGGAGCGGGCTTGCTCGCGAAAGCAGTGTGTCAGGCAGAAATGAGCTGAATGACACACCGCATTCGCGAGCAAGCCCGCTCCCACAAAGGGGCTCAGCGTAGAACCTGTTGACCTGTATCAAGATCTTCAGACCTGCATAGCGGCACAATACTGGCACCTTGCCAAAACTGTTTCCGCTATCAGAGAAGACCTCCATGGGTGCCTGGCTTAGCAATATCTCGCTGAAATACAAATTCTGGGCGGTCAATGCGGTCGCTTTCGTCACCACCCTGCTGCTGGTGCTGTACGCCGTGCAACTCGAGCAGCAGGCCCGCAGCCAAGCCTCACAAGCGTCTGCTCAGGCTCAGGCGCAATTGCTCAAGGCCTGGCCGGCCGGGCAGGCGTTGCCCAAGGCTGACCAGGTGCTGACATTCAAACGCGGTGAAGCGCCGCGCCTTAACGACCAACCTGTGCTGGAGATCAGCGAAAGCAACGGCTGGAACGAGATCAATCACCTGCCGCTGTTCGGCAACAACCCGCTGATGGGTGCCGAAGTGTTCAGTCGCGCCGACGGCCAGCAAGTCGCGGTCATTGCCTATGGCCCAAGCCTGGCGCAAGTGTTCAGCGAGCGTTTTGCCAACTACGCCGTGGCGGTGTTCATCCTGATGTTCGCCATGCTTTGCGCCTCACAGTTGCTGATCCGTTTCCTGCTCAGTCAGCTCAACACGCTGAAAGACGTGATGCTGCACGTCGAAAAAAGCGGTGACCTCTCGGCCCGCGTGCCGCTGGCCTGCAAGGACGAAGTCGGGCAGATGGCCAATGCGTTCAATGCGATGCAGGCCGGTTATCAGCGCGTGGTCACCACCGTCGCCAACACCGCGCGGCAACTGGACGTCGGTGCCGCACGTCTGGCGGCGAGCATGAACGACGTGCGCCACGGCATGCTCGGTCAACAGAGCGAGACCGATCAGGCCGCCACCGCGATCAACGAAATGACCGCCACGGTTTATCACATCGCGCAGCACGCCGGTGCCACTCGCGACCTGTCGCAAACCGCCGACAGTCTGGCCGGCAGCGGCCAGCAAGTGGTCAGCCGTGTGCAGCAGTCGATTGCCGGACTCTCCAGCGGCGTGCAGCAAACCGCCGAGATGATTCAGCGTCTGGCCGAGGACAGCCAGAAAATCAACGGTGTGGTCAGCGTGATTCACAGCATCGCCGAGCAGACCAATCTGCTGGCGCTGAACGCCGCCATCGAAGCGGCCCGTGCCGGCGAGATGGGTCGTGGCTTTGCGGTGGTCGCCGATGAGGTGCGCAACCTCGCCAAGCGCGTGCAGACCTCCACCGATGAAATCACCACCATGGTCTCGGCACTGCAGGCAGGCACGCGCGATGCGGTGGACTTCATGCAGGAGAGTTCGTACAAGGCCGACGACTGCGTGCAGCAGGCGCAGGAGGCTGGCGAAGCGCTGGCGGAAATCACTGGCGCCGTGGCGCAGATGCGTGAGAGCAACACGCAGATTGCGGTGGCGGCGGAGCAGCAGAGTCAGGTCGCGGAAGAGATGAATCGGGCGGTGGTGAGCATTCGTGATGTGACCGAGAATACCGTGCAGCAGACCGTGGATTCGGCGACCACCAGTAATGAGTTGGCGACGTTGGCCGGGGAGCTCAACAAGGCTATTGGTCAGTTGAAACTCTGACGACGCCTTCGCGAGCAAGCTCGCTCCCCAGGGAATCTGTGGCGTACACCAATCCCCTGTGGGAGCGGGCTTGCTCGCGAAGGCGTCAGTCGGGTCAACATCGAATTCGGCGATGACGCCTATCACTTCAATAGCCAACCTTGATTCGCCGCCCCACCCGCCCCGGCCTATTCTCCAACCATGTGTTCAACATGGATCGAGGAGTAGCAAACATGGGCAAACGTCACCCCAACCTTCCCGCGTGGCAATGGCGCGCGTACCCGAACAATCACCAGCACCCGACCAATCTGGTGTTGCACCTGATTGCCGTACCGTTGTTCATCGTCGCGTTTCTGTTGATCGTCTCTGGCGTGTTCAGCCTGAGTCTGGCCAGTGTCGCCATCGGCGTGATTGGTATTGTCGCGGCGCTGGCTTTGCAGCGCCACGGCCACAGCCTGGAGGCGCAAGCCTCCGAGCCGTTCAGCGACCGCCAGGATGCAGTGTCACGCTTGCTGGTCGAACAGTTCCTGACCTTTCCGCGGTTCTTGCTCAGCGGTGGCTGGTGGCGCGCCTGGCGGGAGCGGCACCGTCGGCATTGATTCAGGCAAAAATCGTTACGGTCTGACGACTCATGGCGATCAACTCCCCGTCCGCACTCCACAGCTTGGCGGCGACATGGCCGTAACCGTCGGCGGCGTATTCGATGTCTGCCAGATATTTGCACCAGTCCAGGGTGCTCAAGTCGCGTAGCGGCTGCACGAATTCAATGGTCCAGGTCAGCGTACTGCCCGGTGCCGGCTTCTTCAGATACGGCAACAATGCCGGTGGCCATGCATCCACCAGTGCCAACAGATGCGCCTCATTGACCGGCTCTTCCTTCACATCGCCACGCAAACGCACCCAACCGCCCATCTGCCGCGATTTATTGCCGGTGAACGGCATGCCGCCGACACTCCAGCGCATCGATAGATGCCGCATGAACTCCGGGGTCACGCCTTTGATATAGGGCAACTCCTGGCATTCATCCCAGTGTTTCATTTCGGCAGCGGGATAGGCCTCAACCGCCACTTCCGAGGGCCGCGAAGCGCCGAAACTGCCTTGCACGATCGTTACCACCTGACCGTTCTGCATGGCCCGCCCCAACACCTGGCTGACTGCTTTGCCTTCGCGCAACACATCGACTTCGAAACTCACCGGTACTTCCGGCTCGACCGGGCCGACAAAGGTGATCGCCAGCGAACGCACCGGGCGCTCGGCTGGCACTTTCGCGCGCATGGCTTCGTATTGCAGCGCCGCGACCAGGCCACCAAAACTGGCCCGACCCTGGCCCCACTCGGCGGGAATGGTCAGTTCTGGATCGCGACGGACCGCATCGAGCAGATCGGAAAAGCGCATGACAACCTCAGCAAGCGAAAATTGAATGCTGCGATCTTAACCAGCATGAGAGAGCGCCGCAGCGTCTATTCCGGTCAAATGGACTGACAGAAAGGCCTTAAGGTCAGGAAGATATTCGAATGTGGGAGCGGGCTTGCTCGCGAAAGCGCTGTGTCAGTCACCGATGTGTCTACTGATACAGCGCTTTCGCGAGCAAGCCCGCTCCCACAGGGGATATGAGTGGATTCAGGATTTGAAGCAGCTTGAACTGAGTTTATCCAGCACCCGATCGGCCTTGGCTTCAGCCTTGATCAGGCCCGCCTGCCAGGTCGCGACGCACGGTTGCAGATCGCTTTCCAGCTCGGCCCGCGCCAGCCACTGCCAGCAATCGTGCCAGTCGCCCAGCGCGCCCTGCGCCGACTTCAGCCGTGCCAGCGCCGCTTCAGGCAGGCGATCCAGTTCCGGATAGGCTTCGATGCCATAGCGCACGCGCTTGATCAGCAAGCGCAGGCGATGCCGATCGTGGGCAGGATCGTGCAGGGCCTGGTCGAGTTTTTTCCATTGTTTGTGCAGGCGTTTTTCGATTCGTTTGGCCAGGCCCTTGAGCAATCCCTGGCGCTCGGAGGCGCGCAGGAATCGCGGGAACGCGTCGAGGATGATCAGCAGCGAAGCCACCTCGGCACTCGCCGCCAGCGTCGGATACGCTTCCGCCATCTGCGCCATGCGCCGCTGCGCGGCCTGCGGTTGATCGTGCTGGAGCAGGTAGGCAGCCAGCACCTCGCGGTCGCGCCACGGTGTGGTCAACTGACCGACCGCCGACGCGGCGCCCTCCAGTTGTTCTACACCCGGCAAGCCACGCAAGGGCCGCAACAGGCTGCGCAAGCGGCGCACCGTGGTGCGCAAGTCGTGCAGCGCCTCGGGGTCGGTACGCGCAGTCATACGCGCCTGACAGGCCAGCAAACGCACTTCCAGACTCAGGACATGAGCCACCAACCGGTCAACCAACGCAGACATCGCTTGCTCCTGATTCACATGGTTTGAAGGATGAGTCTGCCGTGGTCCGCCAGCCGCATCCTTGCGTCAAGTCAGCAGCTTAGCGCCCGGCGCGGGATTCGCGAATATAGAAACGTGCCTTCTCGGCTTTGTTGCTGCAGCCCTCGAAACCTTCAAATTGCTGTTGGGTCTTGGCAGCCGTCAGCAACGACAGCGCCTTGGAGTAACTGACCGTGCCGGCGAAACCTTCGGCCTTGGCCAGATCCAGTTCATGCCACGCCGCATCGAGCTGACTGCCGCAGCTGTCGCGATAAGCAGTCTTGCCAGCGCAACCGGCCAATGCCAGCGCGATCAACGGCACACAGATCCAGGCTTTCATCACTAACTCCTCAAATAGGTCAACAGTCGTGCAGGTAAGACGTTACGGCGCGAAAAAAGTGCCTTGGCGCCCGGTGAATCTGCGGTGACGAAAAGATAACCCCGACGGGTCACACAGTATCGGAAAACGACTCTGCTGCCGCCCCGAACGACTCTGGCGATTGTCGCCCGCCCATGGATGGGTGCATTGTGGTGCCTTGTCGGGGGAGGAAGTTTGATGAAAAAGCGTGTCGCACTGGTGCTGGGCTCCGGAGGCGCCCGGGGCTACGCCCATATCGGGGTCATTGAGGAGATCGAAAGACGCGGTTACGACATTGCCTGCATTGCCGGTTGTTCGATGGGCGCAGTGGTCGGCGGGATCTATGCGGCGGGCAAACTCGACGAGTACCGCACCTGGATCGAAACGCTCGATTATCTGGATGTGCTGCGTCTGGTGGACGTGAGCTTTCGCCTCGGGGCGATTCGCGGTGAGAAAGTCTTCGGGCAGATCCGCAAGATCGTCGGCGAGATCAATATCGAAGACCTGCGCATTCCCTACACCGCCGTCGCCGCCGACCTCACCAACCAGCAGGAAATCTGGTTCCAGGAAGGCTGCCTGCATCAGGCGATGCGCGCCTCGGCGGCGATTCCCAGCCTGTTCACCCCGGTGATGCAGGGTAACCGGATGCTGGTGGATGGCGGCATTCTCAACCCGTTGCCGATCGTGCCGGTGGTCTCCAGCCACTGTGATCTGATCATCGCGGTCAACCTCAACGCGACCAACCAGCGCCACTACAAATTGCCGGTGATCCAGCGCCCGCCAGCCTTTCGTTCGCGCTTCGACAGCTTGCTCAGTTCGCTGGGTTCGAAGATGCCGTTCCGCCGCAAACAGGCCGAGCAGTTGCTGTTGCTGGAGCAGGAAGCGCTGCGCGCCGAAGCGGGCGAGATCAACCCGTGGCTGGAAGGCAGCGAACCGGAGAGCCAGCAACCGGCAGCGGCTCCCGAACGCGAAGGCGCGCCGAAATCCGCCACCGGCTCGTTCATCATCGACAACGTCGGACCGGCGTCACTGCTGGACCTGATCAACCAGAGTTTCGAGGTGATGCAGACCTCGCTGGCGCAATACAAGATCGCCGGCTATCCGCCGGACATCCTGATCAACGTGCCGAAGCGCGTGTGTCGGTTTTTCGAGTTCTACAAAGCGCCGGAGTTGATCGCTTTGGGGCGGGAGATTGCGCGGGATACGCTGGATCGGTACGAGAGTGAGCAGAGCAGAGAGCCCTGAAGTTCTCGGCTGGCTTTCAGGGCCTCTTCGCGGGCAAGCCCGCTCCCACAGGGTTCTGGGGTGTTATTAAAATTTGTGTATCACACCGACCACTGTGGGAGCGGGCTTGCTCGCGAAGGGGCCAGACCAGACCACACAAAACCTACAGACTGTTCTCACTCAACAGCCGATACCCAACCCCCGCCTCCGTCACAATAAACCGCGGCCGGGTCGGATCATCCGCCAGCTTCTGACGCAAATGCCCGACCACAATCCGCAGGTAATGACTGTCCTCGGTATGCGTCGGCCCCCAGATATCCTTGAGCAATTGCTGCTGGGTGATCACCCGTCCCGGATGCCGCGCCAGTTGCGCCAGCACCGCGTATTCCTTGCGGGTCAGCGCCACTTCGACACCGTCGAGCAGCACCCGCCGATAAGCCAGATCCACGGTCAGCGGGCCGAACGTCAGCGCCGCTTGCTGGGCCTCGCCGGCCGGCGCCTGACGCAACAACGCGCGGACCCGGGCGAGAAACTCCTGAATGCCGAACGGCTTGGTCACGTAATCGTTGGCGCCGCCATCCAGCGCCTGGACTTTCTGCCCCTCACTGGCGCGCACCGAGAGCACCAGCACGGGCGCGGTGGCCCACTCGCGAAACTCGCGCAGCACCTGCTGGCCGTCCATGTCCGGCAAGCCGAGGTCGAGCACCAGCAGGTCGGGTTTGTTCAACGCCGCCTGGGCCAGGCCCTCGGCGCCGGTGCCGGCCTCCAGCACTTTGTAGCCTTGTGAGGCGAGGCTGATGCGCAGAAATTTACGGATCTGTGGTTCGTCATCAATGACCAAAATGGTCGCGGTCTGGCTCATGAATTCACATCGACACAAAAGATTGGCAAGAGAGTAGCGCAGTCGCGATCAGGCTTCATTGTCCATCCCCGGTTGCGTCTGCAACGGCAGGTGCAGGGTGATGCAGGTGCCGCGGCCGTCGATGCCGTCGGCCACGCTGATCCGCCCGCCATGCGCGCCGACCATGCCCTGACAGATCGCCAGCCCCAGCCCCGTGCCCTGCCCTCCGCGATCACCCCGCGCGGCGGTGTAGAACATGTCGAAAATCTTCGCCCGCTCGTCCTCGGGAATCCCCGGGCCTTCGTCGCTGACCGAGAAGAAAATCTCTTCGTCACTGGCGCCGGCACGCAGTTGCAAACGCCCATGGGTCGGCGAGAACCGCGCAGCGTTTTCCAGCACATTGACCAGCGCCTGTTCGATCAGCGCCGCGTGCACGAACAGCAACGGCAGCTCGGCGGGCACGTCGGTGCTGACCTGCAATGGCGCGAGTACCGCACGCAAGCGATTGAGCGAACTGCCGACGATGTCTGCCGGCGACACCCAGTCCCGCGCCAGCTTCAACGCACCGTGGCCGAGGCGCGTCATGTCGAGCAGATTCTGGATATAGCGATCGAGGCGTTCGGCTTCATCGCGGGTGCCTTCGAGCAACTCGCGGCGATCCTCCAGCGGAATGGCTTCGCCGAGGGCCAACAGGCTGTCGATACTGCCGCGCATGGACGTCAGCGGTGTACGCAGATCGTGGGACACCGAGGCCAGTAGCGCACTGCGCAGTTGTTCGGTTTCGCCGTGCAGGCGCGCGGCTTCCAGATCATCGGCCAGTTGCGCCCGGGACAATGCCTGAGCCAGTGGCTGACTCAACGCGGTGAGCAGGCGTCGGCGCTGGCCGCTCAAGGTCTGGCCCTCTTTGGCGCAGACCCCGAGCAGCGCCAGCGGCCCGTCCTCCACCGACAGCGGCCACCACCACCAGCGACCGAACGGCAGCGTGCCGGTGCCCATGCCGGCCGGTTGATCGTGCTGCCAGGCCCAATCGGCCGCAGCCCGTTCCGCCTCGGTGAACTCCAGCGGCCCGCCGGTCTCGACTTTCCAGCCGCCCTGCCCGTCCCGATTGAGCAGGCACAACTGCAAATCGCTCCAGCCATTGAGGTGCTGCGCCGCAGCGCTGATCACCGCCTGACGATCCGTCGCGGCAGTCAGTTTACGTGACAGGTCGAGCAGTTCGCTGGTCTCCTCCTGCGTGTCGCGCAGGGCCTGTAACTGGCGGCGCTGGCGTGCGGCGAGATTACCGGTGAGCGCGGCCATCAACAGGAAGAACAGCAAGGTCAGAACGTCTTCTTCGCGCTGGATGGCAAAGGAAAAATTCGGCGGAATGAACAAAAAATCGTAAGTCAGAAACGACAGCGCCGCGCACGCCAGCGCCGGCCCCAGGCTGCTGCGCACCGCCACCAGCAACACCGCTGCGAGGAACACCAGCGAGATGTTCGGCAGCGGCAAAATACTCGACACCGCCCACGCCAGCGCACTGGCCAATACCGTGGCGACCAGTGCCAGCGCGTAATCGAACCACACCAGCGTCGGCGTGACGCGAAGGCGCGGCGCAGGCTGCTCGCGATCATTGTCGAGCACGTTGATTTCCAGGCCGTGGGCCTGACGCAGCAAACGCGCCGCCAGACCACCGCCCAACAGGCGACGGCGCAGACTCGGCCGCGACTGGCCGACCAGCACCAGACTTGCCCGGCGTTCGGCGGCATGCTGGATCAGGGTTTTCGCCACTTCGCCGGCGCGCAACAACACCACTTCGCCGCCGAGGCGTTCGGCCAGTTGCTGGGCATTTTGCAGGCGCAGGCGCGATTGCTCGTCGCGCACCGTGCCGTTGTCGACATGCACCAGACTCCACGGCAGATGCCGACGCTGGGCCACCCGGCTGGCGTGGCGCACCAGGCGTTCGGCATGCGCATCGCCATCGACGCCGACCAGCAAACGCCCGCGCACCGCCGGCGCCGCCTGACCGAGTTGGCGATAGCCTTGAGCGAGATCGTTATCGACCTGCGCGGCCGCCGTTTGCATCGCCAGTTCACGCAGCGCGGTGAGGTTGGTCTGGGTGAAAAACGCATCGATCGCCGCCCGCGCCTGTTCCGGCACGTAGACCTTGCCTTCGCGCAGACGCTCCAGCAATTCACGCGGTGGCAGGTCGATCAGCAGCAGTTCGTAGGCTTCCTGCAGCACCCAGTCCGGCAGGGTTTCGCGCACCTGCACACCGGTGATCCCGCGCACCTGATCGTTGAGACTTTCCAGGTGCTGGACGTTGACCGTGGTGTACACGTCGATGCCGGCGGCGAGCAGTTCCTGAATGTCCTGCCAGCGCTTGGCGTGGCGACTGCCGGGGGCGTTGGTGTGCGCCAGTTCGTCCACCAGCACCAGTTTCGGTTTGGCCGCGAGCAAGCCGTCGAGGTCCATTTCTTCGAGCATCACGCCACGGTATTCCGAGCGCACCAGCGGCTGCTGCGGCAAACCGCCGAGCAGCGCTTCGGTTTCCGCTCGGCCATGGGTTTCGACGACGCCGGCAATGATTTTCACGCCCTGACGCAATTGCGTGTGCGCGGCCTGGAGCATGGCGTAGGTCTTGCCGACACCGGGGGCGGCGCCAAGGAAAACCTTGAGTCGGCCACGGCCGTCGCGGGGCAGTTCTGCTAACAGTGCGTCGGCGCGGCCGGCGTCGCTCATGCTTGATCTCTTCAGTCAGATGTTGATGTGTTGCCAGTTATGGCCTCTTCGCGAGCAAGCTCGCTCCCACAGGTTCAGTGTTGCTCTTGTGGGAGCGAGCTTGCTCGCGAATGGCAGCGCCGCAGAATTACAGTTTTTCCAGCGCCATGTTCAGCTCCAGCACATTCACCACCGGTGGCCCCACCAGCGGCTGTTCGATGTGCGCATCGAGCAGTTGCTGCAGGGTCGACACCGGGAGATTGCGCGCTTGCGCGACACGCGCCAGTTGATAGGCAATTGCCGCCGGTGGCAAGTGCGGATCGAGGCCGCTGCCGGAGGTGGTCAGCAGCGCCAATGGCACCGGCCCCTGGCCGGGCACCTGCAACTTGTTGGCGTCATCGATCACCCGTGTGGCGAGTGCCGGATTGCTCGGCGCCAGGTTGCTGGCGCTGCTCGACACGGTTGCAAACGCGCCCGCCGAAGGACGTGGATGGAACCACGCATCACCGACGAAATCCTGAGCGATCAGGGACGAGCCGCGCACCTTGCCATCGGCATCGTGCACCAGGCTGCCATTGGCCTGTTCAGGGAAAGCGACCTGCGCAACGCCAGTCACCACCAGTGGATAGGCCACGCCGGTGATCAGGGTCATCAGCACCAGCAGGCTCAGGGCCGGACGTATCATTGTGGACATTGCAAAATCCTCGAATTCGTTGGGCAAACTTTTGCGGGGTGCCAGGGAGATCTTTTCCCCCTCACCCCAGCCCTCTCCCCCAAGGGGGCGAGGGGAAAGGGAGCCGATCTCTGCGCTTTTCCAGACCTGAGTTCGGCTCGCTATCCCAGGTCGGTACGCCTCTTACAAACACCTCGATCAGTCCCCTCTCCCTCCGGGAGAGGGTTAGGGTGAGGGGCTCTTCCAACCTCAAACCAAATGCAAAGCCGTGAGCAGCATGTCGATCGCCTTGATCCCCACGAACGGCACCAGAATCCCGCCCAGTCCGTAGATCAGCAGATTGCGCCGCAGCAGTGCCGCGGCACTCGCTGCCTGTACGCGTACGCCACGCAATGCCAGTGGAATCAGCACCACGATGATCAGGGCGTTGAAGACGATGGCCGAAAGGATCGCGCTCTGCGGACTGGTCAGGTGCATGATGTTCAGCACGCCCAGTTGCGGATAGATCGCGGCGAACAGCGCCGGCAGAATCGCGAAGTACTTGGCGACGTCGTTGGCGATGGAGAAAGTCGTCAGCGCGCCACGGGTCACCAGCAATTCCTTGCCGATCTGCACCACGTCCAGCAGCTTGGTCGGGTCGCTGTCGAGGTCGACCATGTTTGCGGCTTCGCGTGCGGCTTGCGTGCCGTCATTCATCGCCATGCCGACGTCAGCCTGGGCCAGCGCCGGAGCATCGTTGGCGCCGTCGCCACACATCGCCACCAGACGACCGTCGTTCTGCTCATGACGGATGCGTGCGAGTTTCTTCTCCGGGGTGGCTTCGGCGAGTACGTCATCGACGCCCGCTTCTGCCGCAATGGCCGCCGCGGTCAACGGGTTGTCACCGGTGACCATCACCGTGCGAATCCCCAGTTTGCGCAGCTCGGCGAAACGCTCACGAATGCCTGGCTTGACCACGTCCTTGAGGTGGATCGCACCGAGCAGTTTGCCGTCGGCGCAAACCAGCAACGGCGTACCGCCGCTCTGCGCGATCTTGTCGATTTCCCGCGACAGTGCCGGGGCCAGATCGGAGCGTTGTTGACCGAGGAACGCCAGCAGCGAATCGACTGCGCCCTTGCGGTACACGCGGCCCTGATAGTCGATACCGGACAAGCGGGTTTCCGCGCTGAACGGCACCGCTGTCAGGCTATCCAGCGCCGGCTCGGTTTGCGGGTGCAGACCGCGCAGGTATTCGACGATGGATTTGCCCTCGGCGGTTTCGTCCGCCAGCGAGGCGAACAACGCGCCTTCGGCCAACTCGCGACCACTCACGCCCGGCGCGGCATACACCGCGCTGCAACGGCGGTTACCGAAGGTGATGGTGCCGGTCTTGTCCAGCAACAGCACGTGCACGTCACCGGCCGCTTCCACTGCACGCCCGGATTTGGCAATCACGTTCAGCCGTACCAGTCGATCCATCCCGGCGATACCGATAGCCGACAACAGGCCACCGATGGTGGTCGGAATCAGCGTGACCAACAGCGCCACCAGAAACACCAGCGGCAGGCTGCCGTTGGCGAAGTGGGCGAACGGTTGCAGGGTCACGACCACCAGCAGGAAGATCAGGGTCAGGCCGATCAGCAGGATATCCAGCGCGATTTCGTTCGGTGTTTTCTGACGTTTGGCGCCTTCGACCAGCGCGATCATACGGTCGAGGGTCGATTCACCGGGGTTGGCGGTGATCTTCACCAGCAGCCAATCGGACACCAGGCGCGTGTTGCCGGTGACCGCCGAGCGGTCGCCGCCGGACTCGCGAATCACCGGCGCCGATTCACCGGTGATCGCCGCTTCGTTGACCGCGGCGATGCCTTCGATGACTTCGCCGTCACCGGGGATCATCTCCCCCGCTTCGACGCGCACCACATCGCCTTTGCGCAGGTTGGCGGCGGGCACCACCTGGAAGCTGCCATTGGCCATTTTGCGTCGTGCGCTGAGGCCTTCGCTGCCAGCCTTGAGGCTGTCGGCGCGGGCCTTGCCGCGACCTTCGGCCAAGGCTTCGGCGAAGTTGGCGAACAGCACGGTGAACCACAGCCACAGGGCAATCTGCGCGGCGACGAACGTCGGCACGACGTTGTCCGGGATGAAGCACAGCACGGTGGTGAAGATCGCCGTCAGTTCGACCACCAGCATCACCGGCGAACGCACCAGTTGGCGCGGGTCGAGCTTGACGAAGGCTTGCAGCAGCGCCGGACGCCACAGGGCCGAGATCGCGGTTTTCGCTTGTTCCGGTGCCTTGACGGCAGCGGGTTTGATTGCAGGCATATTCATGATCTATTCCTTAGAAACCCATGCTCAGGTGTTCAGCAATCGGACCCAGCGCCAGCGTCGGCAAGAACGTCAGGCCGCCCACCAGCAAAATGGTCACGGTCAACAGAGTCACGAACAGCGGGCCATGGGTCGGGAAGCTGTTCTGGCCGATCGGTGCGGTTTTCTTCATCGCCAGGCTGCCGGCCAAAGCCAGTACCGGAAGGATGTAACCGAAGCGACCGATCAACATGCCCAGACCGAGCATCAGGTTGTGGAACGGCGTGTTGGCGCTCAGGCCACCGAAGGCCGAACCGTTGTTCGCGCTGGCCGAGGTGTAGGCATAGAGCAACTGGCTGAAACCGTGCGGGCCGGGGTTACTGATAGTCGCCGCCGGGCCAGGCAGAGTGGCGGCAATCGCACCGAGCACCAGCACGCCGACCGGCATCACCAGCAGGGTGACGACCAGCAATTGCACTTCCCGCGCCTGCAGTTTCTTGCCGAGGTATTCCGGGGTGCGGCCAATCATCAGGCCGGCGAGGAACACCGCGATGAGCACGTTGAGCAACATGCCGTAGAGCCCGGCACCGACGCCGCCGAAGATCACTTCGCCGACCATCATGTTGACCAGCGCGACCATGCCGCTGAGCGGATTGAGGCTGTCGTGCATGCCGTTGACCGAACCGTTCGACGCCGCGGTGGTGGTCACCGACCACAGCACGGTGGCGGTGGTGCCGAAGCGTGCTTCCTTGCCTTCCAGCGGCGCGGTCTGCTCGACGGCAACGTTGTTCAGCGCAGGGTTAGGCTGATATTCGGCCCACAGCGAAGTTGCGCCGCCGATCAGGAACAGTGCGAGCATGCAGGCGATGATCGCGCGGCTCTGACGCAGGTCCTTGACGTAGTGACCGAAGGTGAACACCAGGGCCACCGGGATCAGGATGATCGAAGTGACTTCGAACAGGTTGCTCCACGCGGTCGGGTTCTCGAACGGGTGCGCCGAGTTGACACCGAAGAAGCCACCGCCGTTGGTGCCCAATTGCTTGATCGCAATCTGACTGGCCGCCGGGCCGAGCGGGATCACTTGATCAACGCCCTGCATGGTCACCGCGTTCACATATTGCGCGAAGGTCTGCGGTACGCCCTGCCACACCAGGTACAGCGCCAGCAGCAGGCACAGCGGCAGCAGGCCGTAGAGGGTGGCGCGGGTCATGTCGACCCAGAAGTTGCCCAGGGTCTTCGCCGACTTGCGACCGATGCCACGGCACAGTGCAACCAGCACGGCGAGGCCGGTAGCGGCGCTGACGAAGTTCTGCACGGTAAGGCCGACCATCTGGCTCAGGTAGCTGAGGGTCGCTTCACCGCTGTAGGACTGCCAGTTGGTGTTGGTCATGAAACTGACCGCGGTGTTGAACGCCTGAGTCCATTCCTGGCCCGGCAGGTTTTGCGGGTTCAGCGGCAGGTGATCCTGGAACAGCAGGATCGCAAACAGCAGCAGGAAACCGGCGAGGTTGAACGCCAGCAAGGCCAGCGTGTACTTCTGCCAGCTCTGTTCAGCCTGCGGATCAACCCCGGAAATGCGATAACAGCCACGTTCGACCGGGCCCAGAATCGGCGTCAGCCAGGTGCGCTGACCTTCCATCACCTTGTAGTAAAAGCGCCCGAGGAACGGCGCCGGCAACAACACCACCGCAAAAAACGCGAGGATCAGCCAATAGTCATAACTGTGCATAGCCGCTCCTAGCCCCGATCCGCGCGCAATAGCGCAACCAACAGATAAATGAACAGCCCGGCTGCCAACAGCAGGGACACCCCGTCCAGAACGCTCATGGAAGATCTCCGTGTTACGGCGTATTGCCGCTTGTCGGGGCATTGTCGGAAAGGAGGCTGTAAAGGCGCGAGACCGAGGGAGTTGGCTGGGCATAAAGAAAGCGTAAAGAGTGGGTTTATGCTGGCGTTACAGGTGGGTTTTGCGCCGTATGGGCTGGCCTCTTCGCGAGCAAGCCCGCTCCCACAGGAGTAGGCGTTGTCTGGGCGAGCGCATTTCAAAAATGTGGGAGCGAGCCTGCTCGCGAAGACGGCATAACCGCCTACATCGCACCCAACTGGCGCACAAAACGCAGCTATCCCACCGCGAACATCCTCGATACGACAGCTTTCTTCACATTACGACCTGATTCACGGCAATGGCACGCCCACTGCACACGCCCTCCCCCGAGCTTTCCAAACCGTTCAGGGAGCATGCGCATGAACACACAACTCAAACCCACGCTGGGCACCTTGCACCTGTGGGGCATCGCTGTCGGGCTGGTGATTTCCGGCGAGTATTTCGGCTGGAGTTACGGCTGGGGCGTGGCCGGTACACTGGGCTTTCTGGTGACCTCGTTCATGGTCGCGACCATGTACACCTGCTTCATTTTCAGCTTCACCGAACTGACCACCGCGATTCCTCATGCGGGTGGGCCGTTCGCCTACAGTCGCCGAGCCTTCGGGGAAAAAGGCGGACTGATTGCCGGGCTGGCCACGCTGATCGAATTCGTCTTCGCGCCGCCGGCCATCGCCCTGGCGATTGGCGCCTACCTGAATGTGCAGTTTCCGGCGCTCGATCCGAAACACGCAGCGGTCGGCGCATATATCGTCTTTATGGGTTTGAACATTCTTGGTGTGAAACTGGCGGCGACGTTCGAACTGATCGTCTGCGTGCTGGCGGTGATCGAATTGCTGGTGTTCATGGGTGTGGTCGCACCGGCCTTCAGCTTCAGCAGCTTTGCCCTGAATGGCTGGGCCGGTTCCGATGTGTTCGGTGTGCCGGCGATTGCCGGGATGTTCGCCGCGATTCCGTTTGCGATCTGGTTTTTCCTCGCCATCGAAGGCGCGGCGATGGCCGCCGAAGAGGCCAAGGATCCCAAGCGCACGATCCCCAAGGCCTACATCAGCGGGATCCTGACCCTGGTATTACTGGCGATGGGCGTGATGTTCTTCGCGGGCGGCGTCGGTGACTGGCGCACCCTGGCGAACATCAACGACCCGTTGCCACAGGCGATGAAAACCGTGGTCGGCGACAACTCCGGCTGGTTGCACATGCTGGTGTGGATCGGCCTGTTCGGCCTGGTGGCGAGTTTCCACGGGATCATCCTCGGCTACTCGCGGCAGTTCTTCGCCCTCGCCCGCGCCGGTTACCTGCCGGCATCGCTGGCGAAACTCTCGCGCTTCCAGACTCCACACCGCGCGATCATCGCCGGCGGCATCATCGGCATCGCCGCGATTTACAGCGACGGCTTGATCAACCTCGGCGGCATGACCCTGACCGCCGCGATGATCACCATGGCCGTGTTCGGCGCGATCGTGATGTACATCATGAGCATGCTCAGCCTGTTCAAACTGCGCAAATCCGAACCGAATCTCGAGCGTACTTTCCGTGCGCCGTGCTACCCGCTGATTCCGCTGATCGCACTGGTGCTGGCAGTGGTGTGCCTGATCGCCATGGCCTGGTTCAACGCACTGATCGGGCTGATTTTCCTCGGCTTCATGGCAGTCGGCTTCGGCTACTTCCTGCTCACCGGGCAGTTGCGCGCTGACGCTCCGGCCGATGCGATGCTGACCGGCCGCTGAGGGATTTCAGATACACCGGGCATAACCAGCCTAGAATGGAACCACTGCGAACTCACTTCGCTCAAAAGTGGTATGCAGCGTCGCACCGCGAAATCCTCGCCCGTCGAACTGCCCTTAAGGAGAGCCGTTATGCCCTGGTATGCCTGGTTGATTCTGGTCGTTGCAATCGGCTCGATCGTTGGCGGATTGATGATGTTGCGCGATACCGCCAACAAGGTTGAACTGACCGATGAAGAACGCAAACGCGTTGCGCAGCGCAACGCCGAAGCGGACATCAAGGACGCGCAGGATCGCTGAACGAAGAACCCCGCCTGAATCGGCGGGGTTTGTTTTTTATGGCTTTGGACTTATCCGCACGCTTTTTAGAAGTAGAAGTACAGTCACCATTTAATTTTCCGTGGTTAAGATGGTGGCCTTGTCGCGGAGAGTCGAAATGCGTTACTCGCAGGATCACAAAGCCCAGACCCATCAGCGCATCATCAAGGAAGCCTCGGCACGCTTTCGCCAGGAC
This sequence comes from Pseudomonas sp. MWU12-2020, assembly GCF_023100605.1. NCBI lineage: Bacteria > Pseudomonadati > Pseudomonadota > Gammaproteobacteria > Pseudomonadales > Pseudomonadaceae > Pseudomonas > Pseudomonas sp. MWU12-2020. The sequence continues at coordinate 497,269 of NZ_JALMEX010000003.1, read as the reverse complement.
GGTATCGGCGCCACCGGTTTGCAACCATTGATGAAAGCGCTCGGGCTGACCCATGGCGGGTTCTATTCACATTTCAAGTCTAAGGACGAATTGGTGGAAAAAGCCTTGCAGGAGGCTGGCGCGCAGCTGGACGCGCATTGCGCCATGCTGTTCTCCGAGGAACGCCCGCTGGAGGCGTTCATCGACAGTTACCTCTCCGAATGGCACTACAGCTCCGCGCACGAAGGCTGCCCGTTGCCGACCATGTCCTCGGAAATGGGTCTGCGCGGTCAGCCCAGCCCGACCACCGACGCGGTGCTCAACAGTCGACTGGAACAAGTGCAAAACACGCTGGAAGGCCCATCCGCCGCTGATCGCAGCATTGTCATCATGGCCACACTGGTTGGTGCACTGGTGCTCGCACGCAGCGTCGAAAATCCGCAGTTGGCCCAACGGATTCTCGACGTCACACGTGACACCCTGAAGAAAGATCAGGACTAGCCTTCCCAGCGCTTGAACAGCACGCTGGCATTCACCCCGCCAAAACCGAAGCCGTTGGACAACGCATATTCAATCGGCATCGACCGCGCCTGGCCGTGAACGATGTCCACACCAGCACTTGCCGGGTCAGGGTTTTCCAGATTGAGCGTCGGCGGCACCACCTGATCGCGGATGGCCAGTAACGTGAAGATCGCCTCCAGCCCGCCGGCCGCGCCGAGCAAATGCCCGGTAGCGGACTTGGTGGAAGTGACGGCGATTTTGTTCTGCTCGCCAAACACACTTTTGATCGCCGCCAACTCACCCAGATCGCCGACCGGGGTGGAGGTGGCATGTGCGTTGAGATGTTGCACCTGATCCGGCGCGATACCAGCCTGAGCCAGCGCCAACTGCATCGCCCGTCGTGCACCACTGCCGTCCTCCGGACCGGCGGTCAGATGATAGGCGTCGGCACTGGTGCCATAACCCACCAACTCGGCCAATGGCTGTGCACCACGTGCCAGCGCATGCTCAAGCGACTCGATCACCAGCAAACCCGCGCCCTCACCCATCACAAAGCCATCGCGACCGCTGTCAAAGGGCCGCGAAGCGCGCTCGGGAGTGTCGTTATAGCCGCTGGACAAAGCTCGCGCGGCGGCAAAACCGGCCAGGCTGACCCGATCGATGCAGGCTTCCGCCCCGCCGCAAACCGCGATATCCGCTTCACCGGCACGAATCATCCGCGCAGCATCGCCGATCGCCTGGACGCCGGCAGCACAAGCAGTCACCGGTGCACCCAACGGGCCTTTCAAAGCATGCTGGATCGATACGTGTCCGGCCGCCAGATTGACCAGAAACGATGGGATGGTGAACGGCGACAGACGACGCGGGCCACGACTGTCGGTGGTGCGTACAGCGTCGGCTATTGCCCCGAACCCGCCAACACCGGAGCCGATGATCGTTGCGGTGCGCTCCTGATCCCTGGCCTCGGACGGCTGCCATTCGGCCTGCGCCAACGCCTGGCGCGCCGCTTCCATGGCGAACAGGATGAAGCGATCCATCTTCTTCTGCTCTTTGGGTGGCGTGGCAAGGTCCGGATCGAAACCGGCCTCGACGTCCTCTGCCGCCGTTGGCACCATCCCGGCGACCCGGGTCGGCAGATCTGCACTCACCGCGTCCGGCAAATTGCGCAAGCCCGAGCGCCCGTCCAGCAAGCGCTGCCAGACAACCTCGACGTCACTGCCCAAAGGAGAAACCAGGCCCATACCGGTGACAACAATTCGACGCTGACTCATACCGCAGTTACCTCTGATCAATTTTTGTAGCGTTCAGCCGCCGAACTGCGCGACAGATTTGGTGCCATGACATGCCGCGCACGCACGAATGCCTGCCATTCACCTTCGTCCGGTAGCGACGGGATGGTGATCAACTCACCCTGATCCAGACCGGCCAGCGCCGCATCCACCATCTCACCGGCCTCCATCACCATCTCCGCCGGAATGCCGCTGGCGTCGATGCCCGAGCGTTCCCAGATTTCAGTACGGGTAACGCCGGGCAACACCGCTTGCACCTTCACGCCAGTACCTTCGAGTTCGGCGTTGAGCGATTGAGTCAGGCTCAACACGTAGGCTTTGCTGGCGCTATAGGTCGCGTTGAAGCGCTCCGGAAACAGCGCCACCACCGAGGCGATGTTGATGATCGTGCCGCGTCCGGCCTTGGCGAAACTGGCGGCTGCTGCTGATGCCAGCAACGTAACGGCGGTGACGTTCAACTGGATCAGACGCTCCAGTTGCTCGGCGTCGGAATTGGCCAGCAAGCCATCGGCTGCAACCCCGGCGTTATTCACCAACAGGCTGATGCTCGAATCACTGCGCAGGCGTTGCTGGAGTTTCAGCACATCGTCCTTTTGTGTCAGATCGGCTTTAAGCACTTCGACCTGAACACCATGGGCCTCGCGCAACTGGCTCGCAGCGTTTTCCAGACGCTGCTGATCGCGGGCGACCAACAGCAAATCAAAACCACGTGCTGCCAGCCGCTGCGCGTAGATGGCACCGATACCTGATGATGCCCCGGTGACGACGGCCGTACCTTGAGACTGGACTGAACTCATGAGAGCGCTCCTGAAATACTTTGGGATTGGCCCTCAGCGTTGTTTGCATGAAGGCGGCGGAAATTATTATAGGCATAATCTCACGGCAATATGATACCCATAATTTTCAGCTCACCGACAAACGCGACGCCGCTCCCTCTGTCGCATATCTGCCACTAGAAAGCAGAAAGGCCGGTCAATGACCGGCCCCTTGGCGTTGAATTATCAGCTTAGTTCACTTCCAGCTTGTCGCGATTGCGATCAAGGATCGCCTTGCCGATGCCCTTCACTTCCAGCAGTTCATCCACCGAGGCGAATGGCCCATTAGTATCACGATACGCAACAATGGCTTTTGCCTTCGCCTCGCCGACTCCGGACAACTGTTTTTGCAGAGTTGTTGCGTCGGCGCCGTTGAGATCGACCTTTTCACCTAGAGATACCGTTACCGCCTCCGTCACCATCGTCGCCTTTTCCACCTGAGGGGCCGCAACAGGTGCCGCAATCGCAGCGATCGAAGCACTTGTGAGGAAGGCGAAAACCAGGGAGTAGAAAAAACCGTTACGCATAAATGACGCTCCATCATCGTTTGAGAAAGCAGCTTTTCCGAAGCTGCTCTTCAAACTTAGGCGATGGTTGGCGGGTGTCAAAAATGCGTCTATTACAGGATGTGAAACAATCAGGGTTCGAGACGGCGTTGCTGATAGATCCAGTCGACGATTTCGCCGTCGGGGGTGTAGCCGCTGACGGTTTCTCGCAGCAACTGACGGACTCGTGAGTAATCATCCTTTTCGACCGCGACAAGCAATTCGTGCAGGCGAGCCTTGAGTACGTCCCAGGGAAGATGATCCTCGTTGGCGGTCATGATCATCGGGTGTGGGGTTGCTGCCACGTTGTCGCCGATCAACAGCTCCTCGTAGAGCTTTTCACCTGGCCGCAAGCCAGTGAACTCGATGGAAATATCGCCCTGGGGGTTGCGCTCGGAGCGAATGCTCAAGCCCGACAGGTGGATCATTTTTTCTGCCAGCTCGACAATCCTGACCGGTTCCCCCATGTCCAGCACGAAGACATCACCGCCCTGCCCCATGGATCCGGCTTGAATGACCAACTGCGCAGCTTCCGGAATCGTCATGAAGTAGCGGGTGATCTTGGGATGGGTGACCGTCAGCGGGCCGCCTGACTTGATCTGGCTGTGAAACAGCGGGATCACCGAACCCGACGATCCCAGCACATTACCGAAACGCACCATCGTAAAGCGGGTTTTATTGACTCGGGACACGTTTGAACTGTCGCCAAACAATACCGGTGCAATCTCACGGCTGAGAGCCTGAAGGGTCAACTCGGCCAAACGCTTGGTACTGCCCATGACGTTAGTCGGGCGCACGGCCTTGTCAGTAGAAATCAATACAAAGTTAGATACCCCAGACTGCAGCGCCGCCTGGGCGGTATTAAGGGTACCGATAACGTTATTAAGTACGCCCTCAGCGATATTGTGCTCAACCATCGGCACATGCTTGTAAGCCGCCGCGTGATAGACGGTATCGACTTTCCAGGTTTTCATGACATCGAGCAGCTTGTCCTGATGACGGATCGAGCCAAGAATCGGTAGCAGGCGAACCGATACCGACTCCCTGTCCGCACGTCGCTCGAGCTCGGTCAGGATGCTGTAGAGATTGAATTCACTGTGTTCGAACAGCAAAAGCGTTGTGGGCGCCAAGGCAAAAATCTGCCGACACAACTCCGAACCGATCGAGCCGCCCGCACCTGTGACCATCACCACTTTACCCTTGATGCATCGCTCGAGCAGATCGGGCTGGGCCGGCACTGCATCTCTGCCCAACAGATCGGCGATATCCACCTCCTGAATGTCCTCGACTTTCACCCTGCCGCTGGCCAGATCGGTAAAATTGGGAACACTTCTTACATGAAGTGGAAATCCTTCCAGCAGATTGAGGATTTCTCGACGCCGGGCGCGTGTCGAAGATGGCAGAGCCAGGAGAATTTCCTGCGCACCGGTGACATCGATCATTTGCTGGATGTGCTTGGGTTTGAAGACCTGAAGACCGGAAATAGAGCGATCAGCAATGCTCGCATCATCATCGATGAATGCGACCGGCCGCATGACACGCCCCATTCGCAGAGCCGCAACCAACTGGTTCCCCGCCACACCCGCACCATAAATCGCCACCTTGGTAAGGCCATCTTCACGATTGGCGAACGGCACGTGTTGCACCGCAGTAAACCAGTCCCCCATGAAGTATTGGCGCATGCATAGACGCAAACCGCCAATAATGACAAGGCTAAGCCACCAATAGTTGAAAATGATCGAGCGTGGAATGACCGCTTCGTGATTACTGTACCAATAGACCACAAGCGCAAGAATCAAGGAAGAAAGACTGACAGCCTTGATAATAGCAACAAGGGCATCATTACCGAAGTAGCGCATTACCGCGCGATACATGCCGAACCGGATGAACAGCGGAATGGCAATCAAAGGTGCACAGGCGAACAACCAGAAATGGACGCGAAAAGGGTTATACATGTCGTCGATGCCGAGACGCACGATGAACGCAAGCCAAAGTGCCAGCCACACCAGCATGCAATCAGTGGCGACTTGCAATAGCCGTTTCTGCCGCCGCGGTAGACTCAGTAAAAAAACCCTAAATTTATCCATAAATCTCCAGTCGCCTTTCCGACTTCGCTCCTCGCAAAAACTGCGCTTCATTGTACGTAAATGGAAACACAGTGCACGGCTAAAAAAGGAACAACATACACATTCAGCCAGTTACCATTGGACCACCCGAGTAACGTTTTCTTCCGGCAAGCTTGCCCGCCACTCAAAACCTGGCTGTTTCGGACATGCCCTCACAACCCCTAATGTATAGCTGTCGAGCCAAAAAATTCGTGAAGATTTCAAACGAAAGGCCGTCGCACAGCAAAATCATGCCCAAGTATTTCATCAACATATTTGACCGGATCCGGCGATCAGAAGCGGCTGCGCAGTCAGGATCAAGCGAACCAATGGCAATATGACTCCATTTCTGCCATGCGCAGCAAAGCCATGATGCGTGCAAGTGGCTGACCGCTCGGGAAATCGGAGATTATTGGGTGAAATGGCATGCCCCAATACGATATCATGCGCAACGCGGTCGAGACGTTGGGCTCATAAGCCGGGCCATGCTTGCGAGCAGCCAATTGTTCCTCCTGTTCAAGACTAAATTTACATGGATTGGTAGCAGCCGACCTGATCAGGCCTCGCCTGATCAGCCTGAAAAATGGACACCCCTCGCTGTCAAGATTGAACACTAATAGGCCACCTGCACGAAAAGTCGAGTCAAATTACTGATGCAAAATTATTCAGCAAAGCCGATAGAAATGATCAGCAGTTTTTGGCGTAACAAACGCTTGATAATGCAACTGAGCAAGCGCGAAGTACTCGGGCGTTATCGCGGTTCGACACTGGGCTTATCGTGGTCTTTTTTTAACCCAATTCTAATGCTGATCATTTACACCTTCGTTTTCTCGGTTGTATTCAAAGCGCGCTGGGGAGTTTCTGCTGACGAAAGCAAAACTGACTTCGCCATCATCCTTTTTGTTGGACTTCTCATTCACGGTTTATTTGCCGAGTGCATTAATCGCGCACCGACACTAATAACCTCCAATGTCAGCTATGTGAAAAAAGTCGTTTTCCCTCTGGAAGTGCTTTCATGGGTGACATTCATGTCGGCGCTGTTCCATGCCGCCATCAGCCTGATCGTACTACTGCTGGCGCAAGTCATCATCAACCATGGAATCCCATGGACAGCGGTGTTGTTTCCATTCGTCATGCTGCCGTTGTTTCTCGCCATCATGGGAATGAGCTGGCTTTTCGCCTCGCTGGGTGTCTACTTGCGCGACATCAGTCAGATCACGGTCATGTTCACCACCGTGATGCTGTTCATGTCTGCCGTGTTCTTCCCGATTACCGCGCTGCCGGAAAAATACCAGTTCTGGATAAGGATCAATCCATTGGCCTACATCATTGAACAAAGTCGTAACGTTCTGATATTCGGCCAGGTACCGGATCTCAAGACCTGGAGCATCATGCTTGTCGTGGGCGCCGCGGTGGCCTGGTGCGGATTTGCCTGGTTCCAAAAGACTCGCAAGGGGTTTGCCGATGTACTCTGAGCCAGCCATTACCGTAGAAAACCTCAGCAAATGCTACGAAGTGTATGACAAGCCGCACAAACGGCTGCTGCAGATGCTGTTTCGCGGAAAACGCAAATACTTCAGCGAATTCTGGGCGCTGAGAAGCGCCTCGTTCGAAGTCCAGGCCGGGGAGACTGTCGGGATCATCGGAAGTAACGGCTCCGGGAAGTCCACATTACTGCAGATGCTTTGCGGCACCCTGAACCCAAGTGCCGGCGAGATCAACGTACGCGGGCGCATTGCAGCTCTGCTGGAGCTCGGCGCCGGCTTCAACCCGGAGTTCACCGGCAAGGAAAACGTTTATCTCAATGCCGCAATCCTAGGGTTGTCGCTCAAGGAAATCGATGAGACGTACGCCGACATTGAAGCCTTCGCGGAGATCGGCGAGTTCATCAACCAACCAGTCAAGACGTACTCTTCCGGTATGTACGTGCGCCTGGCTTTTTCCGTGGCGGTACACACTAAACCAAGCATTCTCGTCGTTGACGAAGCGCTCTCGGTTGGCGATGCGCGCTTTCAGGCCAAATGCCTTGATCGCATCAAGCAAATGAAGGATTCCGGCGTCAGTATTCTTTTCGTGTCCCACGATGTCGCGGCGGTTCGCACGTTGTGCGACCGTGCACTTTGGCTGGACAAAGGCAGCGTTCGCGCGATCGGCGATGTGTTTCCGGTTACCGCGCAATACACCGAATTCCTGTTTGACCGCAGCCCGGAAAAGGTGCCGGATATCTCCTCTCCCGACGCCAAGCCAGAACCGCGTCAGGCGCAGCAGCCGATCAATCACTGGGGCTCGCATATCGGTATTATCGAAAGTGCCGGGATTTATGACGAACAGGGCGTCAGAAAGAATCTCTACACCGACCATGAGAAAATGATCATCAAGATCCGGTTCAATACGCAACCGTTGAAATCTACCGATGGCTTGTCGGTTTCATTCTCTCTGAAGAACCTAGCTGGCAGCGATCTGATTGTCGGCAGCACCTGGAATCAGAAGCTGACGTTCAGCCCGGACGATGGAGCCGGCCAGGAAGTGCACTTCGAAGTTGATAACTACTTGTGTTCCGGTGATTACCTGCTGGTGGCAGCTATCGAAAACAGAACTTCAGCGGCCATCCACTACTACGAATATCTTGAAGGGGCGCAGTATTTCTCCTCCTCTTTTATAAGCAATGCATCCGGACAATTCATGCCGAGAATTGCCATGACCATTGAAAATAATGCGGTGAGTAAAGGAGCACTTACACCATGAAAAAACCAACAGACGACGCAGCTGCAACTGGTGAAGTCAACTCCAAAACCTACTGGGACCATCGCTTTTCCAGCGACTGGGAAGAAAACTTCGGTCGTGAACAAAGCATCTTCTTCAGTAACGTTGCGGCCGACAACTTTCCCTCCTGGCTCACCGCGCAAATCAAAGACCAGCATCTGACAATGTGCGACTGGGGTTGCGCACAGGGTGATGGCACGCAAAACCTGGCTAAACGCTTGAGCCTCCCGGATCTGGTGGGCGTGGACTTTTCATCCGAAGCCATTGCCAAGGCCAGCGCGGCATACCCTGAATACCGGTTTGTCTGTGATGACTTTCTCGGTGAAAGTTCCGATGCCGCGTGGGATGTGTTGTTCTCCTCCAATACGCTCGAACACTTTGCCTCGCCGTGGACGGTACTCGAGCAGATTCGTGCCAGAGCCAAAAAGTTTATTGTGCTGCTCCTGCCATTCAGGGAGCAGGAGCTGATCGATGAGCATTTCTACTCCTTCGACTTCGACAACGTCCCGGCCAGCGTCGGCAATTGGGCGCTGACGCACAGCAGCATCGTAGATACCTCGCAGCACGAGCCCAACTATTGGCGCGGCGAGCAGATCCTGCTGATCTACTCCAACCTGGATAACCCGCAGGGTACGCAACTGCACTTGAGCAATCTCAATATCGATGCCGGCATCTTGCGCGACTTGAATAGCCGGATCATGACCCAGCGCCAACGCCTTGAACAAGAGCACGCCGAATTCGAAGAGGCGCGCCGCAACCTTGAGCTCCGCCAGGCAGAGCTGATGGCAAGCCAGGCCGAAACCGAAGCCAGACTTAACGCGAGCCTGCAGGACAATCAAGCCTGCGTGGAAGCGCACAAGATCACCTCCGATCAACTCAAGCTTGTCGAGGCTCAATATCGCCAGTTGATCAACAGCCATTCCTGGAAACTGACCAAGCCACTGCGCCTGGCCACTCGCCTCGCCCGGCATGGACTGTCGGCGGGTGATAAGCGCGCCCTGAAAAACAAACTGCGCAGCATTTATCACAAATTGCCACTACCGGCAGCGGTAAAGCGCGGACTGCGCCAGTCCTACTCGAAAGTGGTTGAAGCGCCCATCTCGGTTGTAAAGAACCAGTTGTTGGACGGCAACACGTTCAAACTGCCGACGCTGCGTCCGGCACCGCAAGAGAAAGGTCTGGCCGACTATATTTTCTGGGGGGTAATTGACTGGCACTTCCGTCACCAGCGCCCACAGCAACTGGCTCAGGCACTGGCAGGCGCCGGGCGCCGGGTGTTTTACATCTCGGTCAATCTGGTGGATGACCCACGCCCCGGCTTCAATGTCGAACAACTGGATACGCAGGGGCGCCTGTTCCAGATCAACCTCTACGCCAAAGGCGCACCGGTGATCTACACCACGGCACCGGGCGTCGATATCGCCGATCAGCTCAAAGGTTCGATCGGACAGGTACTGGACTGGGCGGGTACTCGCCAGATCGTTTCGCTGATCCAGCATCCATTCTGGTATGAAACCTCGTCGATGCTGCCCGACAGCGAACTCGTCTACGACTGCATGGATCACCATGAAGGTTTCGGCAATGTGTCCGAGGAAGTGTTGTCGATCGAGCGCGCACTCATGCGCAATGCCGACATCACGATCACCACCTCGACGTGGCTGGACGAAATCGTTTCGCAGCATACGCAGAACCGTGTACTGATCCGCAACGCCGGTGAGTTCGAACACTTCGCCGCGCGTCCGGCCGACGTGTATGTCGATCCGCAGCAACGCAAGATCATCGGCTATTACGGTGCAATTGCCGAATGGTTCGATCTCGATCTGCTGGAAAGTGTCGCCAAGGCCTTCCCGCAACACAGCGTACTGATGATAGGTGCTGATACCGTCGGGGCGCGCGCCAGATTGGCACATCTGAGCAACGTCACCTTCACTGGTGAAATGCCCTACAGCGAACTGCCGAAATACCTGCACGCGTTTGACGTTTGCCTACTGCCCTTCCAGGTCATTCCGCTGACTCTCGCCACCAATCCGGTCAAGGTTTACGAGTACCTGAGCGCTGGCAAACCTGTGGTCTCCGTCGATCTGCCGGAAATCAAGCAGTTTGAAAACCTGGTGCACGCCGCAGCGACCACCGATGACTTCATCAAGGCTATCGCCGAAGAGATCGAGGCCCCAGACGCTGCAGAACGTATACCCGCGCGCCAGAATTTCGCCAGAAACCAGACTTGGGGTCATCGTGCCGAACAGATGATTCAACGCATCGAGCACGAGCGCACCGTACCGCGCGTCAGCGTTATCGTGGTCACGTACAACAACATAGAACTGACCAAGGCCTGTCTCACCAGCCTGGAAGAGAACACCAATCACGAGAATCTCGAGATCATTGTTGTCGACAATGCCTCCGCCGATGGCACGCCTGCGCTGCTCAGCGAATGGGTGACCCAAGGCGAAAACCGCAAAATCATCCTGAACGAAGATAATCGTGGTTTTGCCGCCGGCAACAACCAAGGCCTGGCCATTGCCGATGGCGAGTATCTGGTGCTGCTCAACAACGATACGTTTGTCACGCCAGGCTGGATTCGCACGCTGTACCGCCACTTGGAGCGTAACAAGACCATCGGCATCATCGGCCCGGTCACCAACAACATCGGCAACGAAGCAAAGATTCAGATCAGCTACCAGACGATGGACGAAATGCTGGTCGAATCAGGCAAATACACCCACAGTCACATTGGCAAACTGCAGAACATTCAGACCGCCGCCTTCTTCTGCGTCATGTTCTCGCGCCAGACCTACGAGGCCGTGGGTCCACTGGATGAAGCGTTCGGTCGCGGGTTCTTCGAGGATGACGACTATTGCCGACGCGTCGAGCAGCTTGGCCTGTCCATTGCGTGTGCAGAAGACGTGTTCATTCACCACCATTTGTCGGCCTCCTTCAACAAACTCAGAAGCGCCGATCGACAAGCCCTGTTCGAGCAGAACAAAGCCACTTATGAGGCCAAATGGGGCACATGGACGCCACACTCTTACAAGAACGTAGAAAAAAAATGAATGAACCAATGAACACGATGCAAAACTCGGTGCAGTCAAAGCTCTTGAATATCCTTTCATTTGCATTGATTTCGGTCGTCTTCTACTACATGGCCTACTACTCCGTGTCGGATCTGCTGCCCAGTTCCGTGCCGGTTCACCATGACGACTACACCAACTACTCATCCGCGGCCGGCGGATTGGCCCTGTCGTGGATCCGCCCGTTGTCGACCTGGCTGATTTTCATATTTTCCTCGCTGGGCCCTGAATGGTTGATCTGGTCTGTCAGAATCTTCACCGCCACCTATGTCTTCCTGGCCTGGAAGATCCTGATTGAAGTCGTTCGACCTCGTCAGTACTGGATCAGCCTGCTGCTGTTCGCTGTGGCAGCACTGTGCAGTCCGATCGTGGCCGAGTACGCACGCTACACCGGCATGGTGACGCACATGATGTCCGGTTGCCTGGGCCTCGCGGCGGTGTACTGCCTGTTCAAAGATGACCGTGAAAGCAATAACGGCTGGCTCTATGCGTCGGTGGTTCTGCTGGTGCTGTCCACACTGGCCAAGGAAGACTTCATCCTGTTTTACGTGTTTTCCTTTGTGTACGTCATGATCAAGTCGGACAAGCCGCTCAAACCACGCCTGCTGGTCGGGTTGGCCGGACTGGCGGTGTCCCTGCTGATGGTGGCAGGTGCGAAGTTTCTCGCCGCCTCCAGTTTTCTCGGGGCAAGTGACACCCAATCGTCGTACTTCATCGATACTTCGATCATGGGCGTCGCCACAACGGTCTGGCGCTACCTGACCGGAGCCGGACATCCGGCCATGGCCGGACACGGCCAAATCATTGCAGGCGCCATGATATTTGCCAGCATCGCTTCGCTGATCGTGCTGATACGAGACAGAAAAATCCCGAAATCGCTTTATGTCGTGGGTGCCACCCTGACTTTGATCGCGCCGTATTCGGTTCTGCCAAATCACGTCAATGCCTATTACGAACTGATCTGGCTGCCCTTCATAATCGGCGCGGTGTACGTAGCGCTGGCAGAATTGCTCAACACCTGGAAACCGGCTGCCACACGATCCTATGCAGCGTGCGCGGCGCTCGCCGCACTGGCATTCTGGCTGGCCATGACCGACGCACCGGGTCGATTAAGTGTTGCGCACTGGTATGACGCCGTCGGTTCCGACAATGCCAGGTTTTTCAAACAGCTTGAGGACAATAAAGCCGCCATTAACGCTGCACCGTCGGTGTGCGTTTACGGCGCCAATGCATTCTCTCCGTGGTACATGCACAGTGGCCAGTATCTGGAAACCGTGATGGGACTGCACACCGTATGGAATGTAGTTGCAGACAAGAGCTCCGCGCTCTACCCGGGCTTTGCCCAAGGCGCTGGTTCTTCCAAGGGGCGAGTGGTCGTGACGGATGCGTCCGAGACCAATGCGAACTGCCTGAAACTCACGCTCGCAGGGGCTCAATAATGCGTACGCTTGCGGACGTCTTCGTTGGAAAAAACAACAACCTGACTTTCATTCGGCTTGTCGCTGCATTGTCAGTCATCTATGGGCATACCTCGGCAATAGTCGCGGGGGCGCCCGCAGACTGGGTGGCAGTCACTACCGGCTATGCATTCATCGGCGGTGTGGCGGTTGACCTGTTTTTCCTTATCAGCGGTTTCCTGGTCACTGCCAGCATCATGAACGGCGGTGTAAAGAACTATGTCATCGCGCGTGCTCTGCGCATCTATCCGGCACTATGGGTCAACCTGATACTGGTCACTTTTGTGCTGGGCAGCATCGTCACCACCCTGTCCGTGTCGGATTACCTTACCCGTGGCGAGACCTGGTCCTATTTCAAGGGGTTGGCTTTCACCTTCCGGGGTGGCTTCTTCCTGCCCGGCGTATTCACAACCAATCATGATCAGGCAGTGAACGGCTCAATCTGGTCGGTACTTTATGAAGTCTGGCTTTATGTAGTGGTGCTGTTTTTCTATATTTTGGGCCTGATGCGCAGTCGTGCCGTCTTCAACACTCTGTTCTTTGTATTGATCGTGGTGCTATGGAACGATAAATCCTACGTGCCAGCGGCTGTCAGCAGCGCAACAGCAATGCACGTCTGCCTGCTGTTCTATATTGGTTCATTCCTATATATCAATCGGGACAGCGTGCCGATCAGCCCATACTTCCTGTTGATCGCACTGTTCCTGGCAGGCATTACGCTGGGCACTGATAAATTCCCTTACGGCTACATCCTGTTGTTGGTAACGTTCTTTTGCACTGTGAGTTTCCTGAAACAATTCGCCTGGATGGACAAGTGGGGAGATTATTCCTACGGCGTTTATCTGTATGGTTGGCCTGCACAACAACTTGTCGCCTGGGTGTTTCCTGAATTTTCAGGTACTCAAAACTGCCTGGCAGCGAGCGTGATCGCCCTGGTTTGCGGCATTGCCTCTTGGCATCTCATCGAAAAGAAAGCGATGCGCCTGAAAAAGGTTTTTCTCGGAAAACCAAAAACCTCTACAACCAATTCCGGCTTGAACACCCAAGGAGCATCGATATGATCCCCCTCTTTTCCGACGTGGCAATGAACAAAAACCTCGACTTCCTTGGCGCAGTCAAGAAAGTGCTCGACCGCCACTGGTATGTACTGGGCGAAGAGGTAACCGGATTCGAGGCTGAATTTGCTGACTATGTGGACGCAAGTCACTGCGTATCGATGGCCAATGGTACAGATGCCATTGAAATTGCGTTGCGCAGTGTCGGCGTCGAGCGTGGCGACCTGGTCGTGACAGTGGCCAACGCCGGTTTCTATAGCAGCACGGCGATTCACGCCATCGGCGCCACGCCACTGTATGTCGATATTGACCCATCGACCATGACCATGTCGGTTGACGCCCTCGCCGAAGCGCTGAAGCAAAATCCCAAGTGCGTGATCGTCACCCACCTGTATGGCCAATTGGCGAACATCGAAAAGCTGCTGGATCTGGCCAAGGCTGCCGGCGTCAAGCTGATCGAAGACTGCGCACAGTCCCACGGCGCCAAGCGTGACGGTCGTCAGGCGGGCAGTTTTGGCGACGTCGCCTGCTTCAGCTTCTATCCGACCAAGAACCTTGGCGCAATGGGTGACGGCGGTGCAGTCGTGACCAGCGACGCCGATCTGGCCGCGCGTCTGAAAACTCTGCGCCAATATGGCTGGTCCTCTAAATACCACGTCGGCCATGCTGGCGGGAAAAACAGCCGCCTGGACGAAATGCAGGCGGCTATTCTGCGCATCAAACTGCCTTTGCTCGACGCATGGAACGCCTCTCGCCGCGACATCGCAACCCGTTACAATGCGGCCTTTGCCACACTTGGTTTCGACGCGCTGCCATCGGTAGATGATTCCTACGCCGCGCATCTGTATGTTGCGCGCTTGCAGAACCGCGATGGGTTCCGTGAGTTCCTGAAATCCGAAGGCGTTACTACGGACGTTCACTACCCGGTTCCGGACCACCTGCAAGCGGCTTACACCGAGCCTCGTATTGCCGGCACTCTGGAAGTGACCGAGAGTACCTGCAAAAACCTGGTGACACTGCCTTGCTTCCCGGGCATGGCCGACGAAGCGGTGGAAGCGGTCATTGCGGCCGTGAAAAAATATTTCGCACAATAAGGAGCACCATCGCTTGCTAACGTTAGTCATCCCTGTCTACAAAAATGAAGGCTCGTTGCCTGACTTGTTGGTCGCCATCGATGGACTGAACAGTAAGTTGGCAGGCGATTTCGAAGCGGTCTTCGTGATCGACGGCAGTCCTGACCGGTGCTATGAAATCCTGCGCGACGAGTTGCCCAAGCAGCGCTTCGAGTCACGCCTGGTTCTGCTCTCGCGCAACTTTGGCTCATTCCCGGCCATCCGAGTCGGGCTTGAGGCCGGTCGCGGCGATCGTTTTGCAGTCATGGCCGCCGACCTGCAGGAGCCGCCCGACCTGGTGCTCGAGATGAACTCGCAGCTGCTGACCGGACAGTTTGATGTTGTCCTGGGCGTTCGCGAAGGTCGCGATGATCCGCTGCTCTCGCGCATCGCCTCCAAGACGTTCTGGAATCTGTATCGCCGCTATGTGGTATCCGAGATTCCGGAAGGCGGCGTGGATGTGTTCGGCTGCAACAAGGCTTTTCGCGACACACTGCTGACCCTGGATGAACGGCACAGCTCGCTGATCGCGCAGATTTTCTGGCTGGGCTATCGTCGCAAGACCATTTCCTACAACCGTCTGAAACGTGAGCACGGCAAATCGGCGTGGACCTTCTCCAAGAAGGTCAACTACATGATGGACAGTATTTTCGCCTTCACGGACCTGCCCATCCGCCTGCTCACCCGACTGGGTGGGGCTACCACCATCCTCGCGGCCGGTTTCGGTATCGTCGTCACCATTGCACGGCTTCTTGGGCTGATTACAGTCTCGGGCTATGCAATGACCATCAATGTCATCGTCTTTCTGGGAGCCGCCAACCTGCTCGGCCTGGGGATCGTCGGTTCGTACGCATGGCGTACCTACGAGAACACCAAGGCCCGCCCGCTGGCTATTCCCATGAGAACCGAGAGTTTCAATCATGAAAAATGAAAACGCCGAGTACTTCGTTCACCCCAACGGGCTTTGCGAGTCTCCCCATATTGGCAAGGACACGAAAATCTGGGCCTTTGCACACGTGCTGCCGCAAGCCCGACTCGGTTCCGAATGCAACATCTGCGACAACGTCTTCATTGAGAATGATGTGGTCATCGGTGACCGTGTCACAATCAAGTGCGGAGTTCAGGTGTGGGACGGCATCGAGATCATGGATGACGTGTTCATCGGTCCCAACGCCACCTTCACCAACGACCGCTTTCCGCGCAGCAAGCAGTATCCGGAAGAGTTCCTGCGCACGGTGGTCAAAGCCAAAGCAACCATCGGTGCCAACGCCACCATTTTGCCGGGGCTGACCATCGGCGAGAATGCCATGATTGGCGCCGGAGCCGTGGTGACCCGCTCCGTACCGCCCTTTGCGATTGTCGTGGGTAATCCGGCCAAAATCATTGGCTATGCCGATGCCGTGCCAAGTTCCAATGACAGTGGCAAGATCAGCACCTCCTCGAAGCCGGCAGTGACCGGCACCAACGTTTCCGGGGTCACACTGCATACCTTCAAGGCAGTCCCGGATCTGCGCGGCAGCCTGTCAGTCGGCGAGTTCGAGCGTGAGATTCCATTCAGCCCGAAACGCTACTTTCTGGTTTATGACGTGCCCACCGCCGATACCCGCGGCGAGCACGCCCATCACCAGTGCCATCAGTTCCTGATCGCCGTCAGAGGCAGCATTCGGGTAGTAGTAGACGATGGCGAAACCCGCGAGGAAATCACTTTGGATCGGCCAAACATGGGCCTCTACCTGCCACCCAAAACCTGGGGGATACAGTACAAGTACTCTGCCGACGCCATGCTGCTCGTGTTTGCATCGGACTACTACGACGCCGACGACTACATCCGCGACTACAGCGAGTTTGTCGATCTGATCAAATCGCAAAAGCGGGCTTGAGCGGATGTCTCGGCAAAAAACCTTCACCGATCTGATCAAGTTTGTAATAGGCGGGGGTATCAACACCGCCTTCACTTTTGGCCTCTACTTCGGCCTGCAGATCCTGCTGCCCTATCAGGTGGCGTACGCCCTGGCATTCGCCACGGGCGTCGTTTTTTCGTACTGGTTCAATGCCACGATCGTGTTCAAGACGCCCGTGAGCTGGAAAGGATTCTTCGCCTTTCCCCTCGTGTATCTCGTGCAGTACTTGCTTTCAGCTGTACTGTTGAGCGTCTTCGTCGAACGTTTTGGCATTCCTCAAAGTGTCGCGCCGCTGGTTGTCATCGTGGTGACGATCCCGATTACTTTCGTGTTGACCCGCTGGTTCATGCGCCGTACCTAGGCACCCGTCATCACGCCCCAAATTAGCAAAGGAAACAGTCAGATGAAAATCATGTGCACCGTGGGCACCCGGCCAGAAGCAATCAAGATGGCACCAGTCATCCTTGCGCTGAAGGAACAGCCCTGGGCTGATGTCTGCGTTCTGGCGACCGCACAACACCGCCATATGCTCGACCAAGTGATGAACTTCTTCGGTATCGTGCCCGATATCGACCTGAACATCATGAAGCCCAACCAGACCCTGACAGAGCTGACAGCCCGCCTGTTGCTGGAACTGGACAAAGTGTTGCTCGACGAAAAGCCCGATGTGGTCCTGGCCCAAGGTGACACCACCACGGTATTCGCCATGGCGCTGGCGTGCTTCTACCGACGCATTCCTTTTGGCCACGTCGAAGCGGGCCTTCGGACTTGGGACATGCAAAACCCTTTCCCTGAAGAAGCCAACCGCGTCCTGGCCGGCCGACTGACCCGCTGGCATTTCGCACCGACCGAAAGCTCGCAGGCCAACCTGTTGCGCGAAGGTATTCCGGCTCAGGACATTACCGTCACTGGCAACACCGTCATCGATGCCCTGCTGATGACTGCAGCCAAGGATCTGACTTTGGATATCGACCTGGACGACAGCAAACGCCTGATCCTGGTCACCTCGCACCGCCGCGAGAACTTCGGTGCTCCGTTTCGGGACATTTGCCGCGCCCTTAAGGCCTTGGCCGAGCGCAACAGCGATGTACAGATTCTCTACCCGGTTCACCCGAATCCTAACGTGAAGGATGTTGCCCACGAAGTGTTGGCCGACGTTCCCAATATCGTGTTGTGCGAGCCTCTGGATTACGCTCCATTCATCGCCGCCATGAAGAAGTCCTACCTGATCATCAGCGACTCCGGTGGTGTGCAGGAAGAAGCACCGGCACTGGGTATTCCGGTGCTGGTATTGCGCGATGAAACCGAACGTCCGGAAGCGGTGGAAATGGGGGTGGTCAAACTGGTCGGCCCGAACTACGAGCGCATTATCGAAGAAGCACAGACCTTGCTCGACAGCCGGGAAGCCTATAAGGCAATGGCCCGTGGTGTTTCTCCGTATGGCGACGGTAAAGGCGCAGAGCGCATTGTTGCGGTGCTCAAAGAGTACTGCGCTTGATGCGTCTGGTTTATCTGTCACCGGTGCCCTGGGCAAGCTTTGCCCAGCGTCCCCAGAAATTCGTCCGCTGGTTCCATGAAAAGACCGGCGGCGAGGTACTGTGGCTGGAGCCCTATCCGAGTCGTTTTCCGTGCCTTGCCGATTTCAGGAAAATGGGTGTCAGCGATAAAACCGAAAGTGATGTTCTGGAACCTTGGCTGAGGGTGTTGAAGCCTCGTGCCCTGCCGATTGAGCCATTGCCGGGATCCGGCCTGCTAAACAAACATCTTTGTTGGTCCGAGATTTTAGAGTCGATAAACAAGTTCAGCCGCGATCAAGAAGTGATGCTGGTCATCGGTAAGCCGACAACACTCGCGTTACAGGTCCAGACGCTGCTGAAAGACCACCCGTCGATTTACGATGCCATGGACGACTTCCCGACGTTCTTCTCGGGCATGTCAAAGTTGGCGATGACGTACCGCGAACGAAAGATCGGCCAAACAGTTGACACGGTTTTGGCGTCGTCAACCAAACTTCAAAAAAAATGGGAACATCAGAATACGAATGTGAAATTCGTTCCCAACGGACTTGATGTCGCACTGTTGCCGCCCCCAAAAATCAACGTGGCCAGTCGACCAACCACTTTTGGATATCTCGGTACTGTCGGTGCATGGTTTGACTGGCGATGGATAATTGATCTAGCGCGTTCGCGACCCGACGATAATGTTCATATCGTCGGCCCAGTGTTCAATCCCAGTCCTGTTAAACTTCCCGACAACCTTAGATTGTTCCCCCCGTGTAGTCATAAAGAGGCACTGGCGACCATGCTATCCTTCGATGTGGCCGTTATTCCGTTTATCAAGAACGAGCTGACATCATCCGTAGATCCAATCAAATACTACGAGTATCGAGCGCTGGGATTGCCAATCATATCCACTGGCTTCGGTGAAATGGCATACCGGGATGGGCAGGACGGGGTCTACCTTTGCGACAGCACGGCTGATTTGAATCCACTGATTGAAAAAGCCTTGGCTTATACGACAACAAAGACATTTTGCGATGACTTCAAGAACGCCAATAGTTGGGAAACTCGCTTCAATGCAGCCAGCGTGATTGCGCGCTGACCTCTCTCCTGCTGCTTTAGACAGTCCAGACAAAAAAGCCCAGTATCAACTGGGCTTTTTTGGGTTTGAAAAATGATGAAGTTTATGGTGCTCCGACGGGGATTATTGTAGAGGGAGCTTTCGCACGGTTTCTGTAAAAAACCAGCACCTTTTTACCTAATTTTATGCCTTGCATTTCGATTGTCTTATGCATGAAGTAGCAGACAACAATAAGAAGAATGAACGTTTGCAGGCTGGGCGAAACAGATTTAAACCCTCGTCCTGCCACAAGCAGACTCAAATACAACCAGAGCCAGTTATGAAACAAGTAAACCGAATAGGTCAAATCCGACGCCATTCGTAAAATCTTGCCGTCCGGCAGTTTTGATCCATATAACCAACCAGTAACAAATATACCAAGAGCCATTATCGCAAAGTGGCTCTGACTCCATCCAGGCTGGAATCGCGAGATCAGGAGCATATAAATCAGAAACATAATGCCAATTATCACTGCGCAACTTTTCCTATTCGCTGTACCGACCTCCATTAGATAAACCAAGGAGCCCATCAGCAAAAACGGTGCGTAAAGCGTGAAGTAACCATGATTCCACATTTCCTTACCGGGAATCTGCGGTAACAGATAAAGTACACAGGCGCTACCGAATAATATCCAGGGTAGTCGATTCTGCTGCCTGAAAGCCCCGACCGCCTTGAGCAACCCCATGTAGACATAAAACATCACTTCAATTCTTAATGTCCATTCAACACTGGCCAATGTGTTCGGGGTCTGAAAGAAGTCGCCGATCAACAAGAGCTGCGGTATCAAAACCGAGAGTGGTGGAAACGGAATATTGTTCAAGTGATGCCACATGACCCACTCAAGTAGAACGGCAACCACGTAAAGAGGATAAATACGGAAGATCCGTTTTATCATGAACTCCAGAGGTGCTTCCATTTGCAAGACATGGGAAATGATATAACCAGAGGTCAGAAAGAATACAACGACCCCCGCGGCGCCTCCCAAACAAAGCGTATATGCCAATTCTGCGATTAAACGAAGTGTCGCATGCTGAGAGCCATTCGCGATAAACGCTTGCAACTGCAGTTCGAGTTTATGCCCGATCAACACACTCATGAACGCAAACACGCGCATGTAATCGAGGAAGACAATGCGCCCCGAAATCTTTGAAGACATTATTTCACCTGATGCTGGACTTTTTTATGTGGCAGTTTTTTGGAGCATTCTACAACTTGGCCTCTACGTCCAACAGAGCTGCAAGCTTCAGGCCATTACTTGATTCAGCGGTTCAGACTAGACCGCTTCGCGTCTTCCGGCTTTGAATTTGAAGGCCAGCGCCATCAGCGGAACGTAAGCCAGCACCAGCCCGGCAAGACCGTCCAGCATCCCCTTGGCGACCGCGAGTGCTAACGGCAGGAGCCAGACCAGATTTATGCACGCCACACCCATTGTCACAGTCCGGTGGCTGGAATACTGACGAGAGGCATACTGATAGGCATGACTGCGGTGGGCCTGATACACCTTCTCCTGACGGCACAAGCGCCTGAGCAACGTCAGCGTTGCGTCGACAATGAAAACACCGAGCAGTATCAGCCAGCTCCACAACAATTGCGGGGCTTGCCAACCCGCGTCAAGCGACAGCGCGCCCAGCATCAAGCCGAGAAAACCACTGCCGGCGTCCCCCATGAAGATGCGCGCCGGCGGGAAATTCCAGAGTAGAAAACCTCCCACCGCAGCCGCCAGCAACAGCGGACCGCCAATCAATGCCAGATGACCGGTCGACCAGGCGACGAGGCTGCCGCCCAGACAGACAAAGATCGCCTGCAAGCTGGCGAGACCATCGATACCGTCCATGAAGTTGTACAGGTTAAGCAGCCATACCAGGTAGAAGACCGCCAACACCTGCCCCAGCCAGCCGAGATCGACCAGCGTGCCGAACAGTTGTATCGGAGCGAGACCATGCAATCCGACCAAGACCCCGATGGCGGCGATGAAATGCCCCAGCAGACGCCACCGAGCCGCAATGTGCCCATGATCATCGGCAAACCCGATAATCGCCACCAACAGGCCCGCTCCCAGCAGCCCGAAAAGGCTTTGCGTGTCGACCAGCCCCAGAACGGACAGAATCGGCAAGCTCAAGGAAAACGTCAGCACAATCGCCACCCCGCCTCCCCGCGGGGTAGGAATCGAGTGCGAACTACGCTCGTTGGGAATGTCCATCAAACTTTTCGCCAGTGCGTAGCGGCGCAATATCAATGTCATGACCCATGACACAAGAAATGCTGCCAACAGCAGCCCGATAAGCATCATTTGTTTAAATTTTCCCGATAATGGTCGGCAGTCTGGCGCATGGCGCGAACCAGATTGACCGGCGGTCTCCATCCCAGCAACTGTTGATTTTTGCTGATATCGATCTGTAACGATCCGAGAACTCGGCTGGCGACATTCCGCTTACCCAGCATGCAAGCGCACAGCTTCAAAAGCCATTGCGGCAGTGGCAACAATCGAGGCCTTTTGCCTAAAGCGAGTGCGAGTTTTTTCAACAGGCGCGTCGTAGAAACATCATCGCCATCGCTGACCAGAAACGTCTGATCGGTCGCCGCAGGATGATCGATACAGGTCACCATCAGATCCACCAGATTGCCCAAAAACACAAGACTGCGCTGATTCTTTATGGCCCCCAGTGGCAGCGGTACACCCCTCTCGAGCCAGTTCAGCATACTCAGGAAATTCGCCTTGACCCCGGGACCGTACACCAGTGGCGGGCGAATAATGACGATCTCCATGCCGGTCGCATCACCGAGCTGGCGCAGTGCCTGCTCCGCCTCCCACTTGGAAACAGCGTAAGGATCATTCGGGCAAGGCTTGTCATCAGCCCTGAATGGTTTGCCCAAGGGGGTATGTTCACCGTTGACCTTGATCGAACTGATGAAAATGAACCGCTTGACCCCTGCTTTGGCCGCCTGACGGGCCAAATCGAGCGTGCCCTGCACATTGATCCTACGAAACTCTGCCAAGGCATCGGCTGCGATTTCGTTCATGACATGCACGCGAGCTGCGGCATGAACCACGACCTGAACCTGATCAAGCGCAGCAAGCCGCTGCCCGCCGGTCAATTCAAAGGACACGACGTCACACAAGCCATGCAAGCGCGTGGCCCCCCGTGCAGTCGCAATCGGGGCAAATCGCTTGTCGAGCAATAACCTGAACACCAGGGCCTCGCCGACCAACCCCGTTGCCCCGGTCACCAACACTTTAGGCGCAGTCATGTTGTTCTGTTTCCAATCAATGCGGTAGCCCAGCAAATACAAAAGAAAAAGATTTTGTCTCGCAAGCGCCGACGGCATTGCCAGGCACTGAACGACAGCTTGATCAGATGCCAGCGCCGCAAGGGTAACCAGCTTCTGACAAATGCGTTTTTATCCTGGCCGACCAGACTTGCAATCATCTGTACCTGACTGAACCACCAACCGCCATGAATGGTTTTGTAGCGGGCAATCAATGGACTCAATCCCTTGTTGGCACCTACCTGATTGCGTTCGTGCTGGCGATAGTCCATCGACGGCGTAGGATCGATGTACCAGTCAAAATCATGACTGCGGGCAAAGGCATAGCAATACCAGTCATGCAGGCTGACCCGCTGTAATGAATCCCAATGCACAATGACCGAGCTTTTGATGGCCTGGGCCAGACGCCGGGTCATCACATAAGTACAACCGGGACCGGCGGCCTCGAACAGGAAGTCCCATTTGACCTGAGGCTGCGCCTTGTTCAACACATGGGTCCTGCCATTCGGCCAAAACGCCGAAACATTACTGGAATAGGCATCACTGCGCTCACGCAGGAGGGATTCCGTGGCCCGTTGCAGCTTGTCCGCGTGCCAGCGATCATCCTGGTCGGCAAATGCAATAAAATCGCAATCGTCGAAATCGACGTCGCGTATCAGGCGAAAGAAATTCGCGGAGGCGCCGCCGAACCTGCCTGCAGAAGGCATGACAACGACGTCCGCATGCGTGGCGGCATAGGCAGCACACCACGATTCTGTGCCGTCGACTGACGGGTCAATACTGATGTAAACAGTAACGTCCACGGCGGACTGACCGAGGATCGTGGCCAACTGCTCTTCGATCCACTGCATGCCATTATAGGCAGCCAGCAAAACCGCAACCTTCGGATGTTTGACTGGCATACCGTTCCTGCATCTACCGGTTAAACGCGACTGATCGCGCGAATAGGCACGCAATCAGCGGGAAGGCGAATCCAGCAGTTTTTGCAGGTACTGGCCATAACCGGTCTTTTTCAACGCGTCGGCTTGAGCCGCGAGTTGCTCAGCGCTGATCCAACCGTTGTTGAAGGCGATCTCTTCCAGGCAAGCTACTTTCAGGCCCTGGCGCTGCTCAATGGTATGGACAAAGTGACTGGCTTCCAGCAGCGAATCATGTGTCCCGGTGTCCAGCCACGCGAAGCCGCGACCGAGCATTTCGACATTCAGTGTTTGCTTCTCGAGATAGGCGCGATTGACATCGGTGATTTCCAGCTCGCCACGCTCCGACGGCTTGATGGACTTGGCAATCTTGACAACTTCGTTGTCGTAGAAATACAGGCCGGTGACCGCGTAATTTGACTTCGGCCTTGCAGGCTTCTCTTCGATACTCAGAGCACGGCCGGTCTTGTCGAACTCGACAACGCCAAAACGTTCCGGATCCGAGACGTGATAGCCAAACACCGTAGCTCCCTGCTGCTGGGAACTGGCCGAACGCAGATTGTCGGAAAAATGCTGACCGTAAAAAATATTGTCGCCCAGAATCAGGCAGCACGGGTCAGAACCGATGAACTCTTCACCGATGATAAACGCTTGTGCCAAACCATCCGGGTTTGGTTGCTCGGCATAGGTCAGTTTGACGCCGTACAAACTGCCATCACCGAGCAATTTACGGAAACAGGGAAGGTCCTGCGGGGTGGAAATGATCAGAATTTCGCGCATGCCGGCAAGCATCAATACCGACAACGGATAAAAGATCATCGGCTTGTCGTAGATCGGCAACATCTGCTTCGAGACGCCAAGGGTCAACGGGTGCAGGCGCGTGCCCGAGCCACCAGCGAGAATGATGCCTTTACGATTTGTCGTGGTCATTTGTTCAGAACTTCCCTAAGCATTCGGGTTACACCACTTTGCCAATCCGGCAAGTGTAGAGAAAAATTGTCGCGCAGTTTTTGAGTATTCAGGCGTGAATTCAGCGGGCGACGTGCGGGTGTCGGATAAGCAGTGGTATCGATCGGATTCACGGCCTGTACGGCAAGCTGTTCGCCATTGGCTTTGGCAAAGGCGATCACATGGCTTGCATAGCCGTGCCATGACACTTCACCGCTGGCTGCCAGGTGATACAACCCGGATAACTCCGGATGCCGAAAGGCTTGACGTATGGCCAACGCGGTAACGTCCGCAATCAGATCTGCACCGGTTGGTGCACCGATCTGATCGGCGATTACGTTCAAGCTTTCGCGATCCGTGGCTAGACGCAACATAGTCTTGGCGAAGTTGTTGCCTCGGGCGCCATAGACCCAACTCGTGCGAAAGATCAAGTGCTTGCAGCCCGACGCGGTGATGAGCTGTTCGCCGGCCAGTTTGGTTGCACCATACTTGTTGACCGGCGCTACGCTATCCGTTTCCTGCCAGGGCAGCACACCTTGGCCGCTGAAAACATAGTCGGTCGAGTAATGAACCAACCAGGCGCCAAGGGCAGTAGCTTCTTCAGCCAGTACTCCGCTCGCATGAGCATTGACCCACTCTGCCAACTCGACTTCTGACTCGGCCTTGTCAACGGCGGTGTAAGCCGCTGCGTTGACAATGACATCAGGCTTTATCTGGCGGATCGTCGAACGCAAACCATCAAGATTCGACAAATCGCCACACAATCCATCAACCAAATGGCGATCCAGTGCAACCAGCTCGCCAAGCGGAGCCAGAGAGCGTTGCAGCTCCCAGCCAACCTGGCCGTTCTTACCCAGCAGGAGGATTTTCATGCCTTGTTCGAGCGATCCGCATAATTGTGATCAATCCACTCCTGGTAGCTGCCGCTCTTCACGTGAGCGACCCAATCAGTATTGTTCAAATACCATTCGACGGTCTTGCGGATACCGGTTTCGAAAGTTTCTTCTGGAGTCCAGCCCAACTCGCGCTGAATCTTGCTTGCATCGATCGCGTAGCGCTGGTCGTGACCAGGGCGGTCTTGCACGTAAGTGATCAGGCTCGCGTGCGGACGATGCGCAGAGTCTGGACGCAGTTCATCGAGGAGTGCGCAAAGTGTGTTCACAACTTCAATGTTCTGCTTTTCGTTATGGCCACCAATGTTGTAGGTCTCACCAATAACACCTTCGGTCACAACTTTATAAAGTGCACGGGCGTGGTCTTCGACATACAACCAGTCGCGAACCTGATTGCCTTTGCCATAAACCGGCAACGGCTTGCCTTCCAGCGCGTTGAGAATGATCAACGGGATTAATTTCTCGGGAAAATGGCAAGGGCCGTAGTTGTTCGAGCAGTTGGTAACCAACGTCGGTAGGCCATAAGTGCGAGCCCAGGCGCGAACAAGGTGATCGGAGCTGGCCTTGCTGGCCGAGTAAGGCGAGCTTGGCTGATACGGCGTAGTTTCGGTGAAGAGGTCCTCAGGACCTTCGAGATCCCCGTAAACTTCGTCAGTCGAAATATGATGGAAGCGGAAGTTGGCTTTACGCGCATCATCCAGCGCCGCCCAGTAGTGACGGGCAGCTTCCAGCAGAGTGTAAGTACCGATGATGTTGGTCTGAATGAACTCGGATGGACCGGTAATCGAGCGATCGACGTGAGATTCTGCGGCCAGATGCATGATGGCATCTGGTTGGTGTTCACGCAGAACACGATCGATCTGATCACGATCACAAATGTCGACGCGCTCGAACACGTAGCGCGAATCTCCGCTGACTTCCGCCAGCGACTCGAGGTTACCGGCATACGTCAGCTTGTCGACGTTGATCACCGCGTCGCTGGTATTGGAAATGATGTGACGGATGACTGCCGAGCCAATGAACCCGGCGCCGCCGGTAACTAGAATTTTCACGCGAAACCATACCCTTGAGCTGCGGACAGTGACCCCAGCGAGCACTGTCAATCCATGAATGCAGAAGCCATCAAACCTGAAGCTTCTGTCAGAGTCAGTCTGAATCGATGTTGGTAAAAGCCACTATCGAACAAGGGACGCATTTTACAGCTTAATCAATCTTTTACTAATGGATATAGGCAGGTAGAGGCGCAATTTCGACAGACGCCATGCAACTGTCGTTTCAGACAAGATGCTTGCGTGCTGCTCTGGACGAGCGCCCCAGAAACCAGCCAAATACCGGGCCGACAAGCATACCGATCAGCAATGCCAGCACTACAAGCAGAGACACTGGGAGTTGAGGACCCGCCCATCCCAAGAACAACAACGACACTGACTGTTGGTTCTCAAGCAAGAATGCGAGAATTGCCAATACAAGCAAAAGAATAAACACGCCAAGAAGTATGCGCTTGAGGTTACGCATGAGTAACTCCTTGAAAAATAGCGACTGTCAAACCCCCTCCTCCTCTTCCTCATTCACCCGGTCACGCAATTCCTTGCCCGGCTTGAAATGCGGAACGAACTTGCCGTCCAGACTGACCGACTGACCAGTCTTCGGATTGCGACCGACGCGCGGCGCACGATAGTGCAGAGAAAAGCTGCCAAACCCACGGATCTCGATGCGATCACCGGTAGCCAGGCACTGGGACATTTGTTCAAGCATGGTCTTGATGGCCAGCTCCACATCCTTGGATGAGAGTAGCCCTTGATGGGTGACAATTCGTTCGATCAACTCCGACTTCGTCATATTTTTCCCTTCTTTTTCAAGCAGCTAGATCAGCGCTTGAAAGGTTTTAGCACGCCCGGAAGAATTTGAACAGCCCAGGGATTGACATATCTTCCTTGGCGCCGAAACGCCTGTTTTCAGTGCACAAAAGCACAAGCGGAAGCAGCGCACACTCAACGGCACATCACGAGCATGGTTCGAGTGACGTAGCCTGCGGGATTGAAGCCAAACGGATATTCATCTTCATCCTTCGCCTGATCAGATCGGGTGATCACCCTGTAACTCGCCCCCTTGCACTCCTTCGCCGCGCGCCTTTGACATTTTTCCCACCCTGACCCCAGACCAGAGCAGTCAATTTCTATACCGCTGACACCTCGCACAGCATGAGTCTTGGCACTCGTGGTACAGCCAGCCAATACCAACAACGCCATCAAGACAATAAATCTGTTCATCCACTTCCTTATGCCAGGCAATGCCCGACTACTACACGACTAATACCCAGCTTAGTCGCGAATAGGCGATTGATCCGATTAAAGAAACAGACAACCAGGCAGGAGGATTGGTTTCACGACAAACCCGATGCAGCCCAAGCACCCTTCTCCACCAAATCGCAGGCACAAAAAAGGGCGACCGAAGTCGCCCTTTTTCATGATCAAGCAGAACTTAGTTCTGTTTGGCCATTGCTTGACGCAGCAGTGCAGCCATAGTGGTGTCTGCTTCGCCTTCAGCTGCCGGAGCCGATTTCAGGCTCTGGATAGCTTCTTTCTCTTCAGCATCGTCTTTCGACTTGATCGAGAGCTGGATTACGCGGCTCTTGCGATCAACGCTGATGATCTTGGCTTCAACTTCCTGGCCTTCTTTCAGAACGTTGCGCGCGTCTTCAACGCGGTCACGGCTGATTTCGGAGGCTTTCAGGGTCGCTTCGATGTCGTCAGCCAGAACGATGATGGCGCCTTTGGCGTCAACTTCTTTCACGGTGCCAGTAACGATAGCGCCTTTGTCGTTAACCGAGACGTACTCGGAGAACGGATCGCTTTCCAGTTGCTTGATGCCCAGGGAGATGCGCTCGCGCTCTGGGTCAACCGACAGGATGACGGTATCCAGCTCGTCGCCCTTCTTGAAACGACGTACGGCTTCTTCGCCCACTTCGTTCCAGGAGATGTCGGACAGGTGAACCAGACCGTCGATGCCGCCGTCCAGACCAATGAAGATACCGAAATCGGTGATCGACTTGATGGTGCCGGAGATCTTGTCGCCCTTGTTGAACTGGCCAGAGAAGTCTTCCCATGGGTTCGACTTGCACTGCTTGATGCCCAGGGAGATACGACGACGCTCTTCGTCGATGTCCAGAACCATGACTTCCACTTCGTCGCCGACTTGTACGACTTTCGAAGGGTGGATGTTCTTGTTGGTCCAGTCCATTTCCGAAACGTGTACCAGACCTTCAACGCCTTCTTCCAGCTCAGCGAAGCAGCCGTAGTCGGTCAGGTTGGTTACACGAGCGGTAACGCGAGTGCTTTCTGGGTAACGGGCTTTGATAGCAACCCATGGATCTTCGCCCAGTTGCTTCAGGCCCAGGGAAACACGGTTGCGTTCGCGATCGTATTTCAGAACCTTGACGTCGATTTCGTCACCAACGTTGACGATCTCGGAAGGATGCTTGATGCGCTTCCAGGCCATGTCGGTGATGTGCAGCAGGCCGTCCACGCCACCCAGATCGACGAATGCGCCGTAATCGGTGAGGTTTTTGACGATACCTTTGACTTGCTGGCCTTCCTGCAGGGATTCCAGCAGAGCTTCACGCTCGGCGGAGTTCTCGGCTTCCAGGACGCTGCGACGGGAAACGACAACGTTGTTGCGCTTCTGGTCCAGCTTGATGACCTTGAATTCCAGCTCTTTGCCTTCCAGGTGCGTGGTGTCGCGCACTGGACGGACGTCAACCAGGGAACCTGGCAGGAACGCACGGATGCCGTTAACGTCGACAGTGAAGCCGCCTTTAACCTTACCGTTGATAACGCCCTTGACCACTTCCTCAGCTGCGAAGGCTGCTTCCAGAACGATCCAGCATTCAGCGCGCTTGGCTTTTTCACGGGACAGCTTGGTTTCACCGAAACCGTCTTCAACCGAATCCAGAGCAACGTGAACTTCGTCACCGACATTGATAGTCAGGTCACCAGCATCGTTGTAGAACTGTTCCAGCGGGATGAGTGCTTCAGACTTCAGACCAGCGTGAACGGTTACCCAGCGAGCCTGGTAATCGATATCAACGATAACACCGGTGATGATGGAGCCTGCCTGAAGGTTCAGGGTCTTTAGGCTTTCTTCAAAGAGTTCCGCAAAGCTTTCGCTCATTTTAATTCCTGTAGATGAGGGCGAAGAATACGCCCATCTCCACACCCCAGACGGCGTGGGTTAGTTTCATTTAAAAGAAGCGCTGCAGGACTATGACTGGTCCCCTGCGGCCTTCTTGGTCACCCGGCGATATCGCGAATGGCGATCTCGCTCATGATGCGTTCAAGCACCTGATCGATGGACAACTCCGTGGAATCCAGCTGTATCGCGTCTGCCGCCGGTTTGAGCGGGGCTACTGCGCGCTGGGTATCACGCTCGTCGCGTGCACGGATCTCATCTAGCAGACTCGACAGACTAACACCCTCGACTTTGCCCTTCAACTGCAAATATCGGCGGCGCGCCCGTTCCTCGGCACTGGCGGTGAGGAAAATCTTCAACGGTGCATCAGGAAAAACCACTGTGCCCATGTCGCGACCATCGGCCACCAGGCCCGGCACCTCCTGAAAAGCACGCTGGCGCTGCAGCAGCGCCTCGCGGACTGCCGGCAAT
Organism: Pseudomonas sp. MWU12-2020; assembly: GCF_023100605.1. Taxonomy (NCBI): domain Bacteria; kingdom Pseudomonadati; phylum Pseudomonadota; class Gammaproteobacteria; order Pseudomonadales; family Pseudomonadaceae; genus Pseudomonas; species Pseudomonas sp. MWU12-2020. The sequence continues at coordinate 467,376 of NZ_JALMEX010000003.1, read as the reverse complement.
GCAGCCACCTGAGAAGCACCGGAACCGACGCTTTCAGTGCGGATGACATCGCTGACTTCATCACCTTCCAGAATGATGCGCTGCAGCTGACCGTCGGTCGCCGCGATGAACTGCACATCCAGATGAGCGGCCAGTTTCTTCAGCAGCTCTTCATTGGTCAGGTCGACACCATGATTGTGCGCAGCGAACGCCAGCAGGCGATAAAGCGCACCGGAATCCAGCAGGTTCCAGCCCAGACGCTTGGCCAGAATCCCGGCGACCGTGCCTTTGCCCGAACCGCTTGGCCCATCGATGGTTATGACCGGTGCAATGTTTTTCACGACTGAGCCTCTTGAGCCACACGAATGCCGACCTGCGCGCACAGCGCGAGGAAGTTCGGGAACGACGTCGCGACGTTGGCGCAATCATGGATGCGGATCGGGGCAGTGGCGCGCAGCGAAGCGACGCTGAAAGCCATGGCGATACGGTGATCACCATGACCATGCACTTCGCCACCACCGATCTGGCCGCCATCAATGATGATGCCGTCCGGGGTCGGCTGGCACTTGACGCCCAGCGCCAGCAAGCCGTCCGCCATGACTTGAATACGATCCGATTCCTTGACGCGCAGCTCTTCGGCACCGGTCAGCACGGTACGGCCTTCGGCGCAGGCCGCCGCCACGAACAGCACCGGGAATTCGTCGATGGCCAGTGGTACCAGCGCTTCCGGAATCTCGATACCTTTCAGTTTAGCCGCTCGCACGCGCAGGTCAGCTACAGGTTCGCCGCCGACTTCACGTTGGTTTTCCAGGGTGATATCAGCGCCCATCAGGCGCAGGATGTCGATCACACCGGTACGGGTCGGGTTGATGCCGACGTGTTCCAGCACCAGCTCGGAGCCTTCGGCGATCGAGGCCGCCACCAGGAAGAACGCCGACGACGAGATGTCGCCCGGCACTTCGATGTGGGTCGCGGTCAGCTTGCCGCCGGATTCGACCGACGCCGTGGCGCCATCGACGCTTACCGGATAGCCGAAACCACGCAGCATGCGCTCGGTGTGGTCGCGGGTCGGCGCCGGTTCAGTGACGGTGGTCTTGCCTTCGGCGTACAGACCCGCCAGCAGCAGACAGGACTTCACCTGAGCACTGGCCATCGGCATGGTGTAGGTCAGCCCCTTGAGCTTGTGACCGCCACGAATGGTCATCGGCGGACGACCTTCGGCAGCGGTTTCGATCACGGCGCCCATTTCACGCAGCGGATTGGCCACGCGATTCATCGGACGCTTGGACAGCGACGCATCACCGGTCAGGGTGCTGTCGAAGTTCTGCGCCGCCAGCAGGCCGGACAACAGACGCATCGAAGTGCCGGAGTTGCCCAGATAGATCGGACCCGGTGCCGGCTTCAAGCCATGCAGGCCGACACCGTGAATGGTCACGCGACCGTGGTGCGGGCCTTCGATGACCACGCCCATGTCGCGAAAAGCCTGCAAGGTCGCCAGGGCATCTTCGCCCTCGAGGAACCCTTCAACCTCGGTCACGCCTTCGGCCAGCGAGCCGAGCATGATCGAACGGTGGGAAATCGATTTGTCACCTGGTACGCGAATCCGACCGGACAGGCGGCCACCAGGTTGAGCCAGGAAAATCAGATCGTTGGAATTCATAGCGTCCACATAGGCCCTGCGGGCCAGGATTTTACTGAAATGCTCGCGGGCAACCCGGGCGCGCGTGAAGACGCCCAACAATTGGTGCCCATCCCCTGCATCGACCGCGTCGCGCAAGGCGTCGAGGTCGCTGCGAAATGTATCGAGTGTGCGCAGGACAGCCTCGCGGTTGGCGAGGAAGATGTCGTGCCACATCACCGGGTCGCTTCCGGCGATTCTTGTGAAATCGCGGAAACCGCCCGCAGCGTAACGGAAGATCTCAAGGTTTTCATTGCGTTTGGCCAACGAGTCGACCAGACCGAAGGCCAGCAGGTGCGGCAGATGACTGGTCGCGGCCAACACTTCATCGTGGCGCTCGACCTGCATGTGCTCGACGTCGGCACCCAGTTCGCGCCACAAGCGATCGACCACCGCCAGTGCGGCCGGGTCGGTTTGCTCGAGCGGCGTCAGAATCACTTTGTGCCGACGGAACAGCTCGGCATTGGAAGCTTCAACCCCACTCTGCTCGGAACCGGCAATCGGATGCCCCGGGACGAAACGCGCCGGCATGCCGCCGAACGCCTCGGTCGCCGCGCGCACCACATTGCCCTTGGCGCTGCCGACATCGGTCAGAATCGCCTGACCCAGATCGACGCTCGCCAGACGGGCCAGCACCTTCTCCATGGCCAGAATCGGCACCGCCAGTTGAATCACGTCGGCGCCCTGACACGCTGAGATCAGGTCATCCTCGCAACGATCCACCACGCCCAACTCGACCGCCAGCTTGCGCGATTGCGGGTCGAGATCGACCCCGACCACCTCACGGCAGATACCGCTTTCACGCAAACCTTTGGCAAACGAACCACCGATCAATCCCAGACCGACGACCACAAGGCGACCGATCATAGGTGCAGCAGATTGCAGAGCAGTGACATCACCCACGAGCCAGAACCTTACGCAGCGCTTCGAGGAAGCGGCTGTTTTCCGCCGGCAGACCGATGGTCACCCGCAGGTGGTTCGGCATGCCGTAATTGGCCACCGGACGCACGATCACGCCTTCACGCAGCAGGCCCTGGAAAATCGGCGCTGCCACCTGACCGAGGTCGACACAAATAAAGTTGCCTTTGGACTCGATCCAGCTCAGACCCAACTCACGGAAACCATCCTGCAACTGCTGCATGCCGGATTCGTTGAGCTGACGGCTTTGCGCCAGATACTCCTCGTCCTTCAACGCCGCACAGGCCGCGGCCAGGGCCAGACTGTTGACGTTGAACGGCTGGCGCACGCGGTTCAGCACGTCCGCCACCACCGCAGTGGACAGGCCATAACCTACGCGCAGCGCCGCCAGACCGTAGGCCTTGGAGAACGTGCGCGATACCAGCAGATTCGGGTACGCCGCGAGGAAGTCCAGACCGTCTGGCAGATCGCTGCCTTCGGCGTATTCGATGTACGCCTCGTCCAGCACCACCAGCACGTGCTCCGGCACGTCCTGCAGGAACTCGTCCAGCGCTTCGGCGCCGAACCAGGTGCCGGTCGGGTTGTTTGGATTGGCAATGAATACCACGCGAGTGTTGGCGTCGATGGCCGCGAGCATCGCAGGCAGGTCATGCCCCCAATCCTTGGCCGGAACCACTTTGGCCTGCGCGCCGACCGCCTGAGTGGCAATCGGATACACCGCAAACGCATGCTCACTGAACACGGCGTTGAGGCCCGGCGCCAGATAGGCGCGCGCTACCAGCTCAAGAATGTCGTTGGAGCCGTTGCCCAGGGTCACCTGATTCAGCTCGACACGGCACTGCTCGGCCAGCAGCGATTTCAGCGCAAAGCCGTTGCCGTCCGGATAACGGGTCAGCTCGGCCAGCTCTTCGCGAATCGCTGCCAGCGCTTTCGGGCTGGCGCCCAACGGGTTTTCATTGCTCGCCAGTTTGACGATTTTCGCCGGATCCAGATCCAGCTCGCGCGCCAGTTCGTCCACAGGCTTGCCCGGAACGTACGGCGAAAGTTGTTGCACGCCCGGCTGTGCCAGAGCGAGGAAGTTGCCACTCATTTGCTACCGCCCTTAGAGAACTGCTTTCGGGTAGGAACCCAGCACTTTGAGTGCTACTGCTTCCTGACTGATCTTTTCCAGCACGCCCTTGATCAACGGATCACGGTGGTGGCCGACGAAGTCGATGAAGAACACGTAAGTCCATTTGCCGCTGCGCGACGGACGGGTTTCGATCCGGGTCAGGTCAATCCCGTTGTCATGGAACGGCACCAGCAGCTCATGCAGCGCACCGGGCTTGTTGCTCATCGAGACGATGATCGAGGTCTTGTCGTCGCCGGTCGGCGGCACTTCCTGGTTACCGATCATCAGGAAGCGCGTCGAGTTGTCCGGACGGTCTTCGATCTTCTCGGCCAGACGGGTCAGGCCATACAGGCCTGCCGCCATGTCGCCGGCAATCGCCGCCGAGTTCCACTCACCCTTGACCCGCTTGGCCGCTTCGGCGTTGCTCGATACTGCCACGCGCTCGACATTCGGGTAATGCGCGTCCAGCCACTTGCGACACTGGGCCAGCGATTGCGCATGGGAGTAGATGCGACTGATGCTGTCAGTCTTGGTGTTTTCACCGACCAGCAAATGATGGTGAATGCGCAGCTCGACTTCGCCGCAGATCACCATGTCGTGTTCAAGGAAGCTGTCGAGGGTGTGGTTGACCGCGCCTTCGGTGGAGTTTTCCACCGGCACCACGCCAAAGTTCACCGCCCCCGCCGCCACTTCACGGAACACTTCGTCGATCGCCGCCATCGGCTTGCTGATCACCGCGTGACCGAAGTGCTTCATGGCCGCCGCTTGGGTAAAGGTGCCTTCAGGGCCGAGGTAAGCCACTTTCAGCGGCTGCTCGAGCGCCAGGCACGAAGACATGATTTCGCGGAACAACCGCGCCATCTCTTCGTTACCCAGCGGCCCCTGATTGCGCTCCATCACGCGCTTGAGCACCTGAGCTTCACGCTCGGGACGATAGAACACCGGCACTTCGCCTTCGGCCAGCGAGGCCATCTTTACTCGCGCGACTTCCTGGGCGCAGCGGGCACGCTCGCTGATCAGCTCGAGGACCTTGCTGTCCAGAGCATCGATGCGAACGCGCAGTGCCTTGAGTTCTTGCTCGGACATCAGCCGTGTTCCTTCTCGAATTCAGCCATGTACGCCACCAGCGCATTGACGGCGGTGATGTCGACGGCGTTGTAGATGGAGGCGCGCATACCGCCCACGGAGCGGTGGCCCTTGAGGTTGAGCAAGCCGCGCGCGTCGGCACCGGCCAGGAACGGCTTGTCCAGACGATCGTCAGCCAGACGGAACGGCACGTTCATCCACGAGCGATCCGACTTGTTGATCGGGTTGCTGTAGAGACCGCTGGCATCGATGAAGTCGTACAGCGTGCGCTGCTTGACGTCATTGAGTTTGGCGATCGCTTCGACGCCGCCCTGCTCCTTCAGCCACTGGAATACCAGGCCGGACAGGTACCAGGCCAGGGTCGGCGGGGTGTTGTACATCGAGCCGTTATCGGCCGCGACCTTGTAGTTGAGCATGGTCGGGCACAGCGAACGCGCCTTGCCCAGCAGGTCTTCGCGGATGATGTTGACGACGATGCCGCTCGGGCCGATGTTCTTCTGCGCGCCGGCGTAGATCATGCCGAATCGCGAGATATCGACCGGACGCGAGAGAATGTCCGACGACATGTCGGCCACCAGCGGTACGTCGCCGGTTTCCGGGATCCACTGGAATTCCAGACCACCGATGGTTTCGTTCGGCGCGTAGTGAACGTAAGCGGCGTCTTTCGACAGGCTCCACTCGTTCTGGCCCGGAATGGCGAAATAGTCATAAGGCTTGGCGGTGGCGGCAACGTTGACGTGGCCGTAGCGCGAGGCTTCTTCGATGGCTTTCTGCGACCAGATACCGGTGTCGATATAGTCGGCGCTGCCGTTTTCCGGCAACAGATTCAGCGGGATCTGCGCAAACTGCTGGCTGGCGCCACCTTGCAGAAACAGCACTTTATAGTTCGACGGGATATTCAGCAGGTCACGCAGGTCCTGCTCGGCCTGGGTGGCAATGGACACGAACTCATCACTGCGATGGCTCATTTCCATGACCGACAGCCCCTTGCCGTGCCAATCAAGGAGTTCACCCTGGGCACGTTGCAGTACAGCTTCAGGAAGCGCCGCAGGACCGGCACAGAAGTTATAGGCTCGCTTGCTCACATCCAATCTCGCTCTGATTTGGTGGTATCACGCAATAAATCACACTACCGATCAACACAGCCCTGTGGGAGCGAGCCTGCTCGCGAATGCATCACCGCGGTGCGTCAGAGGTACCGCAGCGTCTGTATTCGCGAGCAGGCTCGCTCCCACAGGGGATCTCCATGATGTCGATGTTTCATACCGGACAAATAACAAGGGGGCGAATTTTCATCCGCCCCCTCGCTTGTCCGCTTATTCCTGCGGCTCTTCGTCAGCTGCGGCATCGAGTTGCTGGTCCTCGGCAACGTCGTCGATCACGACATCCCCCTCGAACACGGCACCCTCTTCACCTTCCAGCTCTTCGCCTTCGACTTCCGATGGCTCCTGAACCCGCTCCAGACCGACCAGGGTTTCATCCTTGGCCAGTTTGATCAGGGTCACGCCCTGGGTGTTACGACCCAGGCTCGACACTTCGTCGACACGGGTACGCACCAGAGTGCCCTGATCGGAGATCAGCATGATTTCTTCGCCATCGAGCACCTGCACCGCACCGACCAGACGGCCGTTACGCTCGTTGCTGACCATGGCGATCACGCCCTGGCCGCCACGCTTGTACTCAGGGAACTCGGTGATCGCGGTGCGCTTGCCATAACCACGCTCGGAAGCGGTGAGGATCTGGCTGCCTTCTTCCGGGATCAGCATCGAAATCAGCTTCTGCCCTTCCGGCAGACGCATGCCGCGCACACCGCGGGCGGTTCGGCCCATGGCACGTACATCGGACTCTTTGAAGCGCGTCACTTTGCCGCCGTCGGAGAACAGCATCACTTCGCGCTCGCCATCGGTGATGGCCGCGGAGATCAGCACGTCGCCTTCGTCCAGCTCCAGCGCGATCAGACCGACGCTGCGCTGACGGCTGAAGGATTCCAGCGGGGTCTTCTTGACGGTGCCGTTGGCGGTCGCCATGAAGATGAAGTGACCTTCGGTGTATTCCTCGACCGGCAGCATGGTGGTGATGTATTCACCGTCATCCAGCGGCAGCAGGTTGACCAGCGGACGACCACGGGCGGCGCGGGACGCTTCCGGAATTTCGTAAGTCTTCAGCCAGTACACCTTGCCCTTGCTGGAGAACAGCAGCAGCGTGGTGTGGCTGTTGGCGACCAGCAGGTGAGCGATGTAGTCCTCATCCTTGACGCCGGTCGCCGATTTGCCTTTACCGCCACGACGCTGAGCCTGGTACGCAGCCAGCGGCTGGGTCTTGGCGTAGCCACCGTGGGAGATGGTCACGACGCGCTCTTCTTCCGGAATCATGTCACCCAGGGTCAGATCGAGGCGCGCATCGAGAATCTCGGTGCGACGCACGTCGCCGTATTCGGCACGGATCACTTCCAGCTCTTCGCGGATCACTTCCATCAGGCGCACGGCGCTGTTGAGGATGCGGATCAGCTCGCCGATCTGGTTAAGGATCTCTTGATACTCGGCCAGCAGCTTCTCGTGCTCCAGACCGGTCAGGCGGTGCAGACGCAGTTCCAGAATGGCTTGCGCCTGTTCTGGCGACAGGAAGTACTTGCCTTCGCGCAGACCGTATTGCGGGTCGAGGTTTTCCGGACGGCACGAATCGGCACCGGCACGCTCCACCATCGCCACCACCGCCGAGGACTCCCAAGGCGTGCTGACCAGCGCTTCCTTGGCTTCCGACGGGGTCGGCGACGCCTTGATCAGGGCGATCACCGGGTCGATGTTCGACAGGGCAACGGCCTGACCTTCGAGGATGTGACCACGCTCGCGGGCCTTGCGCAGCTCGAACACGGTACGACGGGTGACGACTTCGCGACGGTGACGGACGAAGGCTTCCAGCAGATCCTTGAGGTTCAGGATACGTGGACGACCGTCGATCAGCGCGACGATGTTGATGCCGAATACCGATTGCAGCTGGGTCTGGGCGTAAAGGTTGTTGAGGATCACCTCAGGCACTTCGCCGCGACGCAGTTCGATCACGACGCGCATACCGTCCTTGTCGGACTCGTCGCGCAGCTCGGTGATGCCTTCGAGTTTCTTCTCTTTTACCAGTTCGGCGATCTTCTCGATCAGACGCGCCTTGTTCAGCTGGTAAGGGAGTTCGGTAATGACGATCTGCTGACGGCCACCGACCTTGTCGATGTCTTCGATGATCGAGCGGGCACGCATGTAAATGCGGCCGCGACCGGTGCGATAGGCTTCGATGATGCCGGCGCGACCGTTGATGATCGCGGCAGTCGGGAAGTCCGGACCGGGGATGTACTGCATCAGCTCATCGACGGTCAGCTCAGGGTTGTCGATAAGGGCCAGGCAACCGTCGATGACTTCACCGAGGTTGTGCGGCGGAATGTTGGTCGCCATGCCCACGGCGATACCGCTGGAGCCGTTGACCAGCAAGTTGGGGATGCGCGTCGGCATCACCGCCGGGATCATTTCGGTGCCGTCGTAGTTCGGCACCCAGTCCACGGTTTCCTTGTGCAGGTCGGCCAGCAGCTCGTGCGCCAGCTTGGTCATGCGCACTTCGGTGTATCGCATGGCCGCGGCGTTGTCGCCGTCGACCGAACCGAAGTTGCCCTGACCGTCAACCAGCAGGTAGCGCAGGGAGAAAGGCTGAGCCATGCGGACGATGGTGTCGTACACCGCGGTATCACCGTGCGGGTGATACTTACCGATTACGTCACCGACAACACGGGCAGATTTCTTGTACGGCTTGTTGAAGTCGTTGCCCAGCTCGCTCATCGCGAACAGTACGCGACGGTGCACGGGCTTGAGGCCATCGCGCGCATCCGGCAGTGCACGGCCGACGATTACGCTCATCGCGTAGTCGAGATAGGACTGTTTCAGCTCGTCTTCGATATTGACCGGGAGGATTTCTTTGGCCAGTTCGCCCATGAGAAGCCTGATTCCTTTTTCTGGTGAAACTTCGTCATATCCATATGGGATGTACGAAGCTCGTCGGGGCAGGCTGAGTGCCATGCGCCGACTTACGACAAATCAACAATTCGGACCGTGGATTTGCGCAGTAAAGACAGCTCCGTGAAGCTGCCTCGGAAAACGCCGGATGTTATCACAAGAGCCGCCACGCACCTATCCCCCAGATGCGCATGGATCATAGTTAGTTGACCGATGACAGGCGTAAAGGGGACGAGAGAGGCTCAGAGCTTCTTTGAATGCAGATTTGGGGCTTGATTTGGAGATGTTTATTGACTTTGATGGCCCCATCGCGAGCAGGCTCACTCCTACAGGGTTTGCGTTCGACACCAATCAATGTAGGAGCCAGCCTGCTGGCGATGGCGTCCTTTCAGACGCCACAGGCCATCAATGCAGGCGCTTGCGGCACATCAACTGAGCCATCTTCGCCGTATCCGGTCGCTCGACGATGCCCTTCTCGGTAACGATCGCATCGATCAGATCCGCCGGCGTCACGTCGAACACCGGGTTGAACGCCTCGACGTCCGCTCCCACGCGCTTGCCACCGACTTCCAGCAGCTCGGCGCCGTCACGCTCCTCGATCGGGATGTCGTCGCCACTGGCCAGATGCATGTCGATGGTCGAACTCGGCGCCACCACCATGAAACGCACGCCGTGGTGCATGGCGTTGACCGCCAGTTGATAGGTGCCGATCTTGTTCGCCACGTCGCCATTGGCGGTGATGCGGTCAGCGCCGACGATCACCCAGGTCACGCCCTTGGTTTTCATGATGTGCGCAGCAGCCGAATCGGCATTGAGCGTTACCGGGATGCCTTCGTTCGCCAACTCCCACGCGGTCAGGCGCGAGCCCTGCAGCCATGGCCGGGTTTCATCGGCATAAACCCGCTCGACCATGCCTTCCAGGTACGCCGCACGAATCACTCCCAGCGCGGTACCGAAACCGCCAGTGGCCAGGGCGCCGGTATTGCAGTGGGTGAGAATCGCCTGGGCATTGCCCTGATGTTTGCGGATCAGGTCGACGCCGAGCTGAGCCATGGTCAGGTTGGCTTCGCGATCACTTTCATGAATGGCGATGGCCTCGGCTTCCAGCGCCGCCAGCGGATCGGCATTGTCCTTCAGGCGATCCAGTCGATCGTGCATGCGATTGAGCGCCCAGAACAGATTGACCGCCGTCGGGCGGGAATCGGCCAGCAGCGCGAAATCCTCCTCCAGCGCCGCGTACCAGTCACCGCCCTCGGCCACCCGGGCACGGGCCGCCAGCACAATGCCATAAGCCGCACTGATGCCGATGGCCGGCGCGCCACGCACCACCATCGAGCGAATGGCCTCAGCCACGCCGGCGGCGCTGGTGTAGGCAATCCAGGTTTCCTCGAACGGCAAAATACGCTGATCCAGCAGGTAAAGCGCGCCGTCACGCCAATCGATGGCCTTTACTTTCTCCGCAGCCAACAGTCGATCGCGCATCCCTCACCCCGCACTCATGAACAAAAGCCGCCGATTATAGCGATCCCCCCGCGAAGACGCTCGGGTATACTTCGCCATCCTTTACAAAAGCACTGGAACCGACCCTCGATGCCGAAACCTGCCATTGCGCTCGACTTATTATTGCTGCCGACCTGGCTGGTACCCGTCGAACCCGCAGGCGTTGTGCTCAAGGAGCATGGCCTGGGCATTCGCGACGGTCGCATCGTGTTTATCGGCCCGCGCGCCGAAGCATTGAAGTGTAACGCCACGGAAATCCGCGAGTTGCCGGACGTGCTGCTCAGCCCGGGCCTGATCAACGCTCACGGCCATGCGGCGATGACCCTGTTCCGTGGCCTGGCCGACGATCTGCCGCTGATGACCTGGCTGGAAAATCATATCTGGCCAGCCGAAGCCAAATGGGTCGATGAAGAGTTCGTCCGTGATGGCACCGATCTGGCGATTGCCGAGCAGATCAAGGGTGGCATCACCTGCTTTTCCGACATGTATTTCTTCCCCAAAGTCGCCAGCGAGCGCGTGCACAACAGCGGCATTCGCGCGCAGATCGCGATTCCGATCCTCGATTTCCCGATCCCCGGCGCCGCCAGTGCCGACGAGGCCATTCGTCAGGGCGTCGAGCTGTTCGGCGATCTGAAGCATCACGAACGGATCAAGATCACCTTCGGCCCACATGCACCCTACACCGTGGGCGACGAGAACCTGGAAAAAATCCGTGTGATCGCCGAAGAGCTGGACGCGTCGATCCACATGCACGTCCACGAAACCGCCTTCGAAGTCCAGCAATCGCTGGAACATCGCGGCGAGCGCCCCTTGGCCCGTCTCGGTCGTCTCGGCCTGCTCGGCCCGCGCTTCCAGGCCGTGCACATGACTCAGATCAGCGATGACGATCTGGCATTGCTGGTAGAAAGCAACACCAGCGTGATCCACTGCCCGGAATCGAACCTGAAGCTGGCCAGCGGTTTCTGCCCGGTCGAGCGTCTGTGGCAGGCTGGCGTGAACGTCGCCGTCGGCACCGATGGCGCCGCCAGTAACAACGACCTCGACCTGCTCGGCGAAACCCGCACCGCCGCGCTGCTGGCCAAAGCCGTCGCTGGCTCGGCCACCGCGCTGGACGCCCATCGCGCGCTGCGCATGGCCACGCTCAACGGCGCCCGTGCCTTGGGCATCGAGGCGCAGGTCGGCTCGCTGGAGATCGGCAAGGCTGCGGACATCGTCGCGTTCGACCTGTCCGGCCTGGCCCAGCAACCGGTCTACGACCCGGTGTCGCAGCTTATCTATGCCACCGGCCGCGACTGCGTGAAACACCTGTGGGTCGCCGGCAAACAGTTACTCGACGACCGGCGCCTGACCCGCCTGGACGAACAACAGCTGGGCGTCACTGCCCGGGCCTGGGGCCAGCGCATCAGCGGCCACACCGAATCGTAAACACCGCGGAGCGGACTCTGCGGCTACAGCCCTTTTCAAGTTTTTCGAGGAATAGATCATGAGCAACGTCGACCACGCCGAAATCGCCAAATTCGAAGCCCTGGCCCATCGCTGGTGGGACCGTGAAAGCGAATTCAAACCGCTGCACGACATCAACCCGTTGCGGGTCAACTGGATTGACGAGCGGGTCAACCTGGCCGGCAAGAAAGTCCTCGACGTCGGTTGCGGCGGCGGCATTCTCAGCGAAGCCATGGCCCAACGCGGCGCCACGGTCATGGGCATCGACATGGGCGAAGCGCCACTGGCGGTCGCGCAACTGCATCAGCTGGAATCCGGCGTCAGCGTCGAATACCGGCAGATCACCGCCGAAGCCCTGGCCGAAGAAATGCCTGAGCAGTTCGACGTGGTCACTTGCCTGGAAATGCTCGAGCACGTACCGGATCCGTCGTCGGTGATCCGCGCCTGCTACCGCATGGTCAAGCCGGGCGGCCAGGTGTTCTTCTCGACCATCAACCGCAACCCGAAGGCGTACCTGTTCGCCATCATCGGCGCCGAATACATCATGAAGCTGCTGCCCCGCGGCACCCACGACTTCAAGAAATTCATTCGTCCGTCCGAGCTGGGCGCCTGGAGCCGCGTTGCCGGCCTGACCGTCAAAGACATCATCGGCCTGACCTACAACCCGCTGACCAAACACTACAAGCTGGCCAGCGACGTTGACGTCAACTACATGATCCAGACCCTGCGCGAGGAGTAAGCCGATGGCCATCAGAGCAGTCCTTTTCGACATGGACGGCACCCTGCTCGACACCGCGCCGGACTTCATCGCCATCTGTCAGGCGATGCGCGCGGATCGCGGTTTGCCGCCGATGAACGACAAGCACATCCGCGACGAGATCTCCGGCGGCGCCAAAGCCATGGTCGCGGTGACGTTCTCGATGGACCCGGAATCGCCGGGCTTCGAAGAACTGCGCCAGGAATTCCTCGAACGCTACCTGGCCGGTTGCGCCGTACACAGCAAGCTGTTCGACGGCATGGGCGAACTGCTGGCCGACATTGAGCGGGCCAACCTGATCTGGGGCGTGGTCACCAACAAACCGGTACGGTTTGCCGAGCCGATCATGCAGCAATTGGGGCTGGCCGAGCGCTCGGCGCTGCTGATCTGCCCGGATCACGTGAAGAACAGCAAGCCGGATCCGGAGCCGCTGATCCTCGCGTGCAAGATGCTTGATCTGGATCCGTCGACGGTTTTGTTTGTCGGCGATGATCTGCGCGATATCGAATCGGGCCGCGATGCCGGCACCAAGACCTGCGCCGTGACCTACGGCTATATCCACCCGGACGACAACCCGCGGCACTGGGGCGCGGACGTGGTGGTGGATCACCCGCTGGAATTGCGCAAGGTACTCGACAGCGCGCTGTGCAGCTGCTGAAAACGGCCCCTGTGGCGAGGGAGCTTGCTCCCGCTGGGCCGCGTAGCGGCCCCTTTTCTACCTGAGTCCGCATTTTCTCAGGCACACCGTACTGGCTGGCGCTACGACTGCTTCGCAGCCGAGCGGGAGCAAGCTCCCTCGCCACAGAGTTCAGCATTCGCCTTATGGAGAGGTTTTTATGTTTGATTACACCGCCCGTCCCGAATTGCTCAAGGATCGGGTCATTCTGGTCACCGGTGCCGGTCGTGGCATCGGTGCGGCTGCCGCCAAAACCTACGCCGCCCATGGCGCCACCGTGCTGCTGCTGGGCAAGACCGAGGCCAATCTGACTCAGGTCTACGACGAGATCGAAGCAGCGGGCCATCCGCAGCCAGCAGTGATCCCGTTCAACCTCGAGACCGCCCAGCCCCATCAGTACGATGAACTGGCGGCGATGATCGAAACCGAGTTCGGCCACCTCGACGGCCTGCTGCACAATGCCTCGATCATTGGTCCACGCACGCCGATCGAACAGCTGTCAGGCGAAAACTTCATGCGCGTCATGCAGGTCAACGTCAACGCCATGTTCATGCTGACCAGCACTCTGCTGCCGCTGCTCAAGCTGTCGCAGGATGCCTCGGTGGTGTTCACTTCCAGCAGCGTCGGGCGCAAGGGTCGCGCTTACTGGGGCGCCTACGGGGTGTCGAAGTTCGCCACCGAAGGCCTGATGCAAACCCTGGCCGACGAGGTCGACGGCGTGGCACCGGTACGTTCCAACAGCATCAACCCGGGCGGCACTCGTACGAGCATGCGCGCTCAAGCCTACCCAGGGGAAAATCCGCTGAACAATCCGACTCCGGAAGAGATCATGCCGGTGTATCTGTACCTGATGGGCCCGGACAGCACGGGCATCAACGGCCAGGCGTTCAACGCGCAATAACTGCCATACGTCGCTTTTGTTGCCGTGGCGGATTCCCGTCGCGGCATACATTTGCCGCCTGCCAGCGTCACATCCCAGTCAAATATCCGCCACCCAACCCCAAAGAAAAACGCCATCCTGTTGATTCATAACGGTTTTAATTTAGATGAACCGAATGGCACGACTTTCGCTCTAATTTCCTCAAAGCATGCCGTGTGAAGGCACTGGGGCAAGGCCGATTTCGATAGCTGACTAATCGTCATCAGGCAGACTAAACTTACGCCAAATGTCCTACGGGACTGATGGATCAGTATGACGCGCAGCCCATAGCCGCTCTCACCCAGCCTGTAAGACAGACTTACTGCTTAGGGGCTCACGCCATATGAAATCACCTTCCCAGACCAATGCAATTGACTTTGACAGTGCCAAATTGCAACGCCTGGGCTTTGGTCAGCTGCCTCCGCTTCTGGAACGCCCGGCCAGTCTGGCGCAATTGCGTCAGCAAATGAGCCTGCAACTGCAAACCAGTCTTGAGCCGCAACGAATCCTTGGTCTGTTTTTTCGCGAAGTTCAGCGCCTGGTGCCGCTGGATGCCTTGATGTATGTGCATTCGGCCAGCGATCTGCGCCTGGAATTCGGTGCGCGCGGTCACCATTCGGTCAGCTACAGCCTCAGCCACGAAGGCGAGCACTTGGGCGAACTGGTGTTCCGCCGCAACCAGCGTTTCAGCGAGCAGGACCAGGGCAACCTCGAGTCCCTGCTGTCGTCGCTGTTGTTCCCGATGCGCAACGCCCTGCTCTATCGCGCCGCGACGCAAAGTGCGCTGCGCGACCCGTTGACCGGAACCGGCAACCGCATCGCCATGGAGCAGACCCTGCAACGCGAGATCGACATGTCACGTCGACACCTGCAACCGTTGTCGGTGCTGATGCTCGACATCGATCACTTCAAACGGGTCAACGACAGCCACGGGCACAGCGCCGGGGATGACGTGCTCAAAGCGGTGGCGGCGTCGATCAAGGGTCAGTTGCGTAACGTCGACATGGTGTTTCGCTATGGCGGGGAAGAGTTCGTGATCCTGCTATCCAACACCGGGCGGGACGCGGCGGCCATGGTGGGCGAACGTCTGCGCCATGCCGCACAGACTGCGGAATATTTCGCGGACGGCCAGTTGATCGACCTGACCGTGAGCCTTGGCTGCTCGACGCTGCTGCCCGGGGAATCGGCCGACAGCCTGCTGCGCCGGGCCGACAGTGCGCTGTATGTGGCCAAGCGCGAGGGGCGTAACCGCCTGGCGATGGCTGGCTGAGTTCTTCCAGACACCAAAAACCACTGTGGGAGCGGGCTTGCTCGCGAAAGCGCTGTGTCAGTCAAATAATTGCTGACTGACACAGCGCTTTCGCGAGCAAGCCCGCTCCCACATTTTTGCTTTGGGTAAGACCTTGGATCAGCTCTCTACGAGCGCCCGACGCTCACGTCCATGCAACGCCCGCTCGGCGGTTTCCAGTTGCATGCAGCGCTCCAGGAACAGGTACATGTAGTCGTAGCTCTTGCACACCGCCTGACGCAGTTCGGTCTGCAGCGCCTTGCTCGGGTTCATGCCTGCCAGCGTGCAGATGATTTCCAGCGCTTCCCATGGGTGGGCGTCGTCGTACTGGGCATGCATCTTCAGCCACTTCATCGCACGCTTGCGGTCTTCTTCCGGGAACGCCGCGGCGTACACCCCGGTAGAGCAGACCAGCGCCGACCACTCCCCGGTCGCACCCTCGATGGCGTAGTTGGTGGCGGCGATGGCGACGATCAGCGAATCGGCCGAGCTCGTATGCCAGCACCAGTGACTCAGGGCATGCAGTTCCGGCGGGACTTGCTGGGCCTGCAGATCCTCCAGGCTGACGCCATGCGCGCGACTCCAGTTCAGCCAGTAGTCGGCATGATTGAGTTCGACGCGGATGTTGCGCATCAGCCAGCGGCGCGCCATATCCTCCCCAGGATGACGGGCAAACTTGGTCTTGGTCAGGTTCTGTGCCATATACAACGCAAACTGTTCAACGACTGGCCAGCCCCCGATCAGGTACTGGCGCATGGTTTTCGCGCTGAGCTTGTTATCGCGCATGCGCATGTACAGTTCATGTTCGACAACCCGGCGCTTGCTCTCGCTGCAATCCGTAATGAGCTGTTGTGCCCAGGCAGGATAACTTGCAGCTTCCATGAGTGGTCCGGTTCGGTTGAATGTGTCGATCACTGTTCGGCTCCTTTTGATTTGTGATTGTAAGGATCGGCAAGAGATTTCAACGGAACGTGCCAGGCGCCTTGAACAACAACGGCTGCGGTCTGGCGGGCCGACTTTGCAAACTGTCGCAGGTAAACAACTGCGGGCGTTCGATGACATAACCCTGAGCGTAATCCACCCCGATTTCAAGCAATGCCTGCTCGATCTGGGTTGTCTCGACAAACTCGGCAATTGTCTGCTTACCCATGACATGCCCGATGTGATTGATCACTTCGACCATAGCGCGGTTAATCGGGTCGTCCAGCATATCCTTTACGAAACTCCCGTCGATCTTCAGGAAGTCTACAGGCAAATGTTTCAAATAAGCGAATGAAGACATTCCGGCACAAAAGTCATCAAGGGAGAAGTAACAACCTAAGCCTTTGAGTTCATTAATAAATCGAATTGCACTCCCGAGATTTGCAATTGCACTGGTTTCAGTAATTTCAAAACAAATCATTTCAGGTGGTATGGCGTAAACAACAAACTGTTCACGCAGGAAGTGCAAGAACGCGTCATCTCCGATAGTAATGCCTGAAAGATTAATCGCACACATTGCCAACGGACCTTCATGTTGTTCGGCAATACATTGGGCAATGACTTTAAAAACATTCTCGACGACCCAACGGTCCAGTTGACTCATCAGGCCATATCGTTCGGCCGCCGGGATGAAACTGTCCGGCAGGATCATCCGCCCGGCCTCGTCATGCAGACGCAAGAGGATTTCGATGTGCCCGCCGCCCTCCGCCGTGGAACCCAGCGGAGCGATTTCCTGGGCATAAAGGCAGAAGCGGTTTTCTTCCAGTGCCATGTGCAGGCGCTGCACCCAGGCCATTTCGCCGAAACGCAGGGACAGTTCGGAATCATCGGCGTGATAGACCTGCACCCGGTTGCGGCCCTTTTCCTTGGCCATGTAGCAAGCCATGTCGGCCGCGCGCAATGACGCTTCGAGGGTGGTCGGGGTCTGGGCGATGTGCACCAAGCCGAGACTCACGGTGGTGAGGAACGGCCGCCCCTTCCATACGAAGTGCAGGTTCTGCACGGTCTGGCGCAGGCTCTCGGCAATTTTCTCGGCGGCTTCCGGGGCGCAGTTCTCCAGCAGAATACCGAACTCGTCACCGCCGAGCCGCGCGAGGGTGTCGCTCTCGCGCAAGCCCGATTGCAACAGCGTGCAGATGTGCCGCAGCAACTCATCGCCGGCGGCGTGACCACAGGTGTCGTTGACCAGTTTGAACTGGTCCAGATCAAGGAACATCAGCGCGTGCCGACCGGGCTGGCGCGTCAGGTTGTGCAAAGCCTGCTCCAGGCGATATTCGAATTCGCGGCGGTTGGCCAGACCGGTCAGGGCATCGTGGGTCGCCTGCCATGACAGGTTGGCGATGTACTGCCGTTCCTGAGTCATGTCATGCAGCACCAGCACCGTGCCACTGACTTTCTCGGCATTGCGGATCGGCGCGCCCACCAGTGTCACAGAAACCGTACTGCCGTCCAGGCGCTGGATCAGCTTGGAGTGCTCGCTGCCGCCGACCAGTTGGCCGCTGAGAATATGTTCGATCAGCGTCAGCCCTTCGGCCTGCGCGTTGTCGTCCAGGAGATTGAACAACGCGGCCAGAGGCAGCCCCGCTGCGTGCTCGGACTTCCAGTGCGTCATGGCTTCGGCCGCAGGGTTCATGTAATCGATCGCGCCGTTGACATCGGTGGTGATCACCCCGTCGCCAATCGATTGCAGAGTGATGTGCGCCCGATCCTTCTCCAGCTGCAGCGCCTGGGCAAAGGCATGGCGCTGCTTGAGCAGTTTGTGGGTGCGCAACAATGCCAGCACGATCAACCCCAGCGCTGTGGCCAGGTTGGTGAACAACAGCAGGCGCAGGATCATCCGCGAGCCTTCGCCCAAGGCATCGCTG
The DNA here is from genome assembly GCF_023100605.1 of Pseudomonas sp. MWU12-2020. Lineage (NCBI taxonomy): Bacteria > Pseudomonadati > Pseudomonadota > Gammaproteobacteria > Pseudomonadales > Pseudomonadaceae > Pseudomonas > Pseudomonas sp. MWU12-2020. The sequence continues at coordinate 449,183 of NZ_JALMEX010000003.1, read as the reverse complement.
AACGCTCTGGCCGCCGGTGTCACACCGTCATTGATGGCGAAAATCCGCGCCTTCCAGCGCTGAATGTCAGCCGGCGTCGCAGCGTTGTCACTGATGCGCTGATGCATCTCGCGAGCGACATTGTCCAGCTCGACCAGATAGGCATCGCCAATCGTCCAACGGTCGATCGCGGTTTCCAGATAACTGAAATGGCGGAAATTGAGGTACAGCCAGATCAGGCTCGAGACGTCGTCGGGATGGTTGCCGCCCTTGAGAATCCCCTCCCGTGCCGCCTGCAGATCCGGCGGTTGACGATCGAGCGCCAGGCGCAACTGGTGACCACCCTGCGGCACGGCAATCGCTTCCTTGTACTTGAGGAAGATCGCCTCGTCACGGCTGTCGGCGTAGAGGTTCAGATAATAGATGGCGTCCTTCTGGCCCTTGGACCAAAGACTTTCACCGGCGACATAGCCGCGAACGGCCGACAGGACGTAAAGACTCACGCCCCCCAATAAAGCCTGAAATAACACGACGGCAATAAATGGCCAGACGATGCCCAACAACCGTGGCGTTCCGAGAGTCCTTTTTTGCTTCATGAGGTCCTTTGCACATGCACTGCCATCATCAAGAGGAGACCGCTAGAGCCAGACTAGGGGGCGATCCCCCTTCCGGCAAGCCGGAACACTTTCAAGCGACGATACATATGTACCGCACCCCGGGTCAGCGATACTTCGACACTGACGGCTTTCAATCATTCAAGAGCCGTTTCCCATGCCGTCACCTGCTTCCGCGCTGCAACGCCATACTGCCCAACAGAGCGAATACCGCGCAATGACCAGCGCCCTGCGCGCCGTGCTCAGCGCTTCGAGTTCACTGGAGACCTATTACCTCGCGCCCCAGACCCACTCACGCCTGGGTGCAGCCCATGACCAGGCGCAAAACCTGCTGCAAGCACTGTTCGCAGACAGCGGCGCACCCGCCTTGACCGCGCATCTGCAAGCGTCCAAAGGCTCACTGCTGCAAGTCAGCGCCGTGGCCGATCAATGCAGCTTTACCTTCACCCGTCGCGATCAAAGCATTGCCAGCCACACCCTCAAGGACATGGCCAAGGCATCGGCGGCGATTCGCCGCTTCCACCAAGCGTTGCTGAGTATAGGCGCACACCTGCGTTCCGACAGGCTGCTGCCGCTGTCGCAGCTGTTGCGCGAGTCCGGGTTCACCTTGCCGGGCACCGTGGATGCCCTGGCGCTGACCAGCCTGATCGACGCCGTCGAAGAACAGCGCGCCAGCCACCGCCTGAATCTGCGCCAGGCCCCTGCGCTCGCAATATTGATGAGTGCGGACGATAAAGCGGCGATCCACGATGTAATCGGCGACTGGCTCAGCGGTAAAACCCTGTCGGCCCTCGATTGCCTGGCCGATGCGACAACCCCCTCGCTGACGCGCATGCAGATTGCCAGGCATCCCGCCACTTGCCTGGAACGCCTGCTCGACAGCGCCCAGGCCCGGGATCTGGGCCAGCGCCTGCTGCAAAAACTGCAGTGGTACGGCGCCCGAGCCGATGAACAGACCGTCCCGGACATCGGCGCGCGCCTGCTGCTCGAAGCGCTGTGCCTGTGGTACGAGGTGCCCGAAGAGCGCGGCTCGCCCCAAGTCGCCGGTTTCGCCCCGCAATCTCGCGCGCAATACGGGAAAAGCTACGCAGCCATCCGCCGGGATTTTTTGTTCCATCTCGATACCTCAAAGCGGACTTCGACAGAAACCGAGCAACACCTGTTGGGATGGCTTTGCCTGACGCGGTTTCCGCTGGAGTTTCAGGTGCGCGACATTCCGGACGACTTGCCCTACGCCAGCTCGGCGGTCTGGGTCAATTTCGTGCATGGCGTCCACCTCGCCCATGCCCTTGATCCAGAGCTGCTGCACTTTCTGAACTTTGAACAACTGGTCGGCCTGCCGCTGAAGAAAAGCGAAAACGCCAGCAATGACCTGCAAGCCCTGATCGCCGTTTCACGCGTGGCGGCTGCGCAGACCTGGGCCCTGGCGACCGGCGCACTGGCACCTTCAGAGCAAGCAACCACCGCGACCCTCGCCCTGCAAGCGCTGGAGGATCACCGCAAGCAGATGAACACGGCGATCCTGCAACTGGATGTCGAACCACCGCAACGCCTGCCCCTGGCGAAACAAATGCTGGAACGCGCGCTGGCCAACGACCTGTACGAACACAGCACCATTCAGCTCAAGCGTCACCCTCATCAAGACACCAGGCGCGTGCGCCGCAGCATTATCGACACCCCGGACGTGAAGCAGCCCGCCTGGCCGCTGCTGGAGGTCTATGCCAGCGGCGGGCTCGAACCCGACATGAAGTGGTATGTCAGCGACGACGGCAAGACCGCCCAGGAATGGATCAGCCTGAGCGCCGAACGCACACTCGACAGCGGTTTCGTCGCCAGCAAAGGCCCGGGGCGGCCGCTGTCGCGATTTCCACGCAAGCGCAAATTGCCCGATGTCAAAAAAGCATTCGACGCGCAGTTCGACAAGTACCTGAGCGATACCCGAGCCGCTTATGAATACCTGATCAAAAGCCTGCTGGTCACCCTGCCCTCGGCCGACCGACGCGCCCTGGAGCACGGCGAAGTACGGATTCTCAGCCTCAGGAACGAGACCCGGCACCTGCATGCCGACCTCGAAACCGCCGAGATTCACCTGCCGCTGCGCATGCGCATGGGCTTCGTGCTGCAGGCGACTTATCAGACAGTCTCACATTTCTACGAATGCCTGCCTCGCGCCGGCATCATCCGCAAGCGCGGGGACGTGACGACGTGGCATATCGGTGGTCAACGCATACCGCCCCTGCCGCCAAAACGCGGCAGAACCAAAGGCCAGAGCATCACCCGCATCGTCGCACGCACGCTGCCGTTCGATCGCAATGCGCACAAGGACGGCGCGCCCCCCAAAACCGGCGCCAAATGCACGGCGATTCTTGAGCCGCTGGGCGACGCCCTCAAAGCGTCAGCGCTGCCTCCCGTCCATCACGAAAGCCTGCCGAGTCTGACCTTCACCTCGGCCCGGACCGCACAGATCAGCCGTTTCATCGCCACCCGGTTGCTCTACATCGACGAGCAGGCATTGCGCCGAGAAGCATGGGGAGAAACCCGCTTCGAGCGAGAGGACAAAAAGCAACACTGGATCCACGTACTCAAAGCCTTCATTCCGTTCTGGGGCAGCCTCGACGATCTGCAATCGGACAAGCCCGGCACACGCCTGCTGGGGGCCATCGGCTTGCTGCTCGACATCGTTTCGTTCGCGATTCCCCTGGGCAAATTCGTCGCCGGAAGTATTCGCCTGGCGGTCTCGGCCGGCAAACTGGCGATTCGCGCGGCGCTGCCGAGCATGGCGCAACTGAGCAAAACCCTGCTGGTTTCCAGCCTGCGCAACCTCAATCCACTGGACGCCGCCCCCGCCCTGCTCAAGCTCGCGTTGCGCGGCACCCACGGTGCGGTGCGGGCCGTGGCGCATGCCGAACGCCTCGCCGTGTCGCGCCTGAAAAGACTCGCCGGCAGGAGCGGCAGCTATGATCTTTTGCAGGGGTTGCCGCAGACGCTTGAGGCGGGACACTGGAAACCGCTGAGTCAGGCCGACCAACTCGCGGTGGTCAAGGGCATTGATGACGTACCCGTGCGCAATGTGGCGGTGGACGGCACGCGCCATCACGTACTGGATCCGTTCTCTGGCCAGCCCTACGGCCCCCGGCTGACCGTGCAGGACCACGACCTGTCGCTGGGTCGCTCGCACTACAGTGGCACCCGCAAAGGCGATGAGCAGATCGTCATCGAACTGCCGCAAAACAGCCGAATAGAGCACCTGCCTGAAGTCGACGGGCGTACCACGTTGCTGATCGACGACGTGCCCTACCGACTCGACGGCGATGAACTGCGCCGGGTCGATCTGCTCGACGAAAGTGCGCACTGGACCGCGCTGCCCTGCCGGATCCGCCGTGCGCCGGGTAGCGGGTGGGATTGCCGCGTCAGTTACATCACCGGTGAGCCGGCACCTGTGCCACCGCTTGGTACCCTCGACAAGGAAAAAGGCTACGCACCATGGTTCGGCGAGCGGATCTCGGAGCCTGGCAACTTGCCCGGACAACGAGGCACGTTCCTGGCGGTCGATGCCAAGCTTTACCAGATCATCGACAACAGACCGAAACTGCTCACTGGCGACCTCAAGCACCTTGGGTTCGGTAGTAGCAGTCTGGTACCGAGGCAGCAGATTCAAGCGACGCAGCAGTTTCGCAAAGGGATTTTTGCCCGGATCAAGACCGGCGGCACGTATGAGGGGATCGATGATTCGCATCAGGTCGGCGCAATAGTGGTGCCGGCCATCGACGACTCGGCCGACTACGTATTCTTCCGGGTCAATCGCATGGAGAACTACCAGGCCACCATCGCCAAAGGCGAAGTACCGCCCAATCGATTGACCTTTAATCGTCTCTCTGAGCAAGAGCTGGCCGAGGGCACATGCGGCTCGGAACTGGTGAGGGCCTACTCCGGCTCGCTGCATGCCAACACCATGGTGCGCCTGCACGGTCTGGAAAAAGTGCAGCGTGCGGTGCGCACCATGGAAGAGATCGCGATTCCCATCGGCAGCACCGCCAATCCTCCCGCCAACATGAAATGGATAAAGCTCGACACCAGCCCGGGTGAGGCACTGATGTACGATCATTCAACCCGGATGATCGTCACCCGCCTGCCCGAGGGGGCCGCGACCTGGGCACGCAGCAAAGAGGCGCCGGAAGCCTTTCGGCAGAAGACCGCAGAGATTTTCGACACTCTCTTCCTGTCACCGACGATCAACCCGGCCAGCAACAATGCCGCGCTGCGCATCAACGGCGCCATGCAGAAACTGCAGAACCTGCTGCCGGTGCGCGAACGCCCGTCCAACGCACGCAACATTGCCTATGCCGAAGTCGTCACCACCAGCGGCCAGCGGGAAATCTACATCAGCGTTTCCGGGGCTCAGGGCAGCACCCAGCGCCTGCCATTGTTTCGACACATGGGGGCCGATCACGTGCGTATCGGCCAGACCACCTACATCAACATCGACTACAACCCGGCCTTCCCGCGCACCTCGCTCGAGGTGACTGAACAAGGGCAACTGCTGGCTGTGCCGCTGACCATCAAGGATCTGAAAACTTACCAGCCGACGCAGACCAGCCGCCCGACTTCGCTGGACAGCGAAAGCAAATTGATCAGCGTATTGCGCGATAAGTATCCCGACCGGAAAGAAATCCGCTCGGTGGACATCGCAACGACCATGCCCCCGTGCGAATCCTGTTCGGTCGTTATGAAACAGTTCGCCCATGACGGCGGGGATGCCGCATTGCAAGTGCTCTGGGCCTGATTACAGGCGCTGCAAGTGGCCGTAAAGCTTGGCGTAGAGACCGCCATCGGCGATCAGCTGCTGGTGGTCGCCATCCTCGGCCACCTGGCCGCCGTCGAACACCAGCACGCGGTCTGCCTGCTTCACCGCTGACAGGCGATGGGCAATGATCAGCGTGGTGCGGCCGCTGAGGAAGCGCGCCATGGCCTGATGCAGGTTGTATTCGGTGGCGGCGTCGAGGGCCGAAGTAGCCTCGTCGAGAATCACCACTTTCGGTTCGGCGAGGATCATCCGCGCAATCGCCAGACGCTGGCGCTGACCACCGGAGAGGCGTACGCCGGAACGTCCGACGATGCTGTCCAGACCGTCGGGCAAGGCGCGGATCGTCGCTTCCAGTTGGGCGATTTCCAGCGCCTGCCAGCAGGCTTCGTCGCTGCGATCACGGCCCATGGTCAGGTTGGCGCGCACGCTGTCGTTGAACAGCGCCGGGTGTTGCAGCACCACCGCGACGTTCTCACGAATCAGCTCCAGGCCGATTTCCTGTTGGGTCGAACCGCCGAAACGGATGGTCCCGGACAACGGCGTGTACAACCCGAGCAGCAACTGCACCAAAGTGCTTTTGCCGCCGCCGCTGGCGCCGACAATCGCGACTTTCTCACCGGGGGCGATGGACAGGTTCATCTGATCCACCACCAACTCATCGCCGTAACCGAAGCTCAGCCCCTGCACCTCGATACCCACGGTTTCCCGACCCTTGAACGGATCGACGCCACCGGGGTACTGCGGCTCGTCGGCCCGCGCCAGCAATTCGTTGATCCGCGCCAGCGCACCGCCCGCCGCGTAGTAGGCGTATTGCAGATTTAGCAGTTGTTCGACCGGTCCGATCATGAACCACAGGTAGCTGAACACCGCGAGCATCTGGCCGATCGACAGGTCGGAGAACAGCACGGTGAGCATCGCCGCTGCGCGGAAGATGTCGATACCGAACTGGAACAGCAGACCGCTGGCACGGTTCGAAGCGTCGGTTTTCCACTGCGAGTTGACCGCGTAGTTGCGCACTTCCTGCGCGCGCAATCCGAGCCGCCCGAGGAAGAAACCCTGACGGTTGCCGGCGCGCACTTCCTGGATGGCATCGAGGGTTTCGCTCAGGGCCTGAGTGAAACGCGAGGTGCTGTCGTTCTCGAGTTTCTTCAGGTGCTTGACCCGTTTGCCCAGTTGCACCGTTGCGTAGATCACCAACGGGTTGAACAGCAGGATCAGCAGCGCCAGTTTCCAATGCATCCACATCAGGATGCTCGCGGTGCCGACCAGGGTCAGCATCGCCACCAGAAAACGGCTGAGGGTTTCGCCGACAAATTTGTCGAGGGTGTCGAGGTCAGTGACCAGATGCGTGGTCACGGTGCCGCTGCCGAGGCTTTCGTATTCGCCGAGGGAAATCCTTTTCAGGCGCTCGATCAGCCGCACACGAATGCGGTAGACGATGTCCTTGGCCAGCCGCGCAAACAGCCGCGCCTGCAACACGCCAAAGCACAGGGCACTGCAACGCAGGGTCAGAGTGACCACCAGCATCAGGCCGATGTAGCCCGCCGCCTGTTGCCACATCGACGGCAACACATGGTTCATGACTTTCAACGCAGCGTCGCCATGGCCAAGCAGGACTTCGTCCACCAGCAATGGCAGCAGCAACGGAATCGGCACGCTGCACAGCGTCGCCAGCACGGCCACGCCGTTGGCGATCCACAGGGATTTCTTGTGATGCAGTGCCAGACGCCGGACTTCTGCCCAGCTCAGCCGGTCGACACGCTTTACGGCTGGCGTGTCATCGGCCAGGTCAGGCACAGGCGGCGCGCTCCAGCCAGCGACCAAGCAGCGGCGAGAGTTCGCTGAGCGGTTGATAGCCGTTGGTCAGCAGCGCCAGTTGGCCATTGCGCTCGGCGAGCAGGGTCGGGAACCCGGCGATGCCCAGATCCTGCACCCAGCTGAAATCAGCCTGAGTCGCTTTGTGCTGATCGGCATGATCGAACAGCGCGGCAAACTCGATACGCGGCACGCCGGCCTGCTCCGCCAGCTCGACCAACACGCTGGCCTGGGTGACATCGCGGCCTTCAGCGTAAAACGCCTGCTGGATCAGGCCGACCAGTGTCCACGCACAATCCGGCGCCAGACTGCGCGCGGTGACGATCGCCCGGCAGGCTGGCTCGGTGTCGTAGACGAAACCGTCGGGCAACGCGCCGTCGAATTTGAACGGCTGGCCGGTGGCCTCGGTGACCGCTTGCCAGTGCTCGAGGATGTAGCGCCGCGTGGTCGGTTCCAGCGCCGCACCGCTGCCGGTGCGCAGCCCGCCAACCACCAGATGCAACTCCACCCCGGCTGCCTGCGCCTGCTCGACCAATGCCTTGGCGACCGGGGCGAACCCCCAGCACCAGGAACACATCGGGTCCATCACATAGAGCAGGCGCGCAGACATGATTAAGCCTCGGTGGATGCTTGTTTATAGTTGTAGCCGATCGGGTGCGGCATGTTGCGCGCCTTGGCCAGTTCGATCTGCTTCTGCCGATCGATGGCGCTGCGGCGGGTTTTCTCGCTCAGCTTGTCCCAGCAATGCGGGCAGCTGATGCCGGCCACGTAATGTTCGGAAGCACGATCTTCAACACTGACCGGTGTGCGGCAGGCATGACATTGATCGTAGTCGCCTTCGCTGAGGTCGTGACGCACGGTCACCCGGTTGTCGAACACGAAGCAGTCGCCCTGCCACTTGGTTTCTTCCTGCGGCACTTCTTCGAGGTACTTCAGGATGCCGCCCTTGAGGTGGTAAACCTCTTCGAAACCCTCGCCCAGCATGTAGCTGGAGGCTTTCTCGCAGCGAATGCCGCCGGTGCAGAACATCGCGACCTTCTTGTGCACGGCCGGGTCGAAGTGTTCTTTGATGTAATCAGGGAATTCGCGAAAACTGGTGGTTTTCGGATCGATGGCGCCTTCGAAGGTGCCGATCGACACTTCGTAGTCGTTGCGGGTGTCGATCAGCAGCACTTCCGGGTCGCTGATCAGCGCGTTCCAGTCCCGCGGCTCGACGTAGGTGCCGACCTTTTTGTTCGGGTCCACGCCTTCGACGCCGAGGGTGACGATCTCTTTCTTCAGCTTGACCTTGGTGCGGTAGAACGGCTGCTCGTCGCAATACGACTCTTTGTGATCGATGTCGATCATGCGCGGGTCGTTCTTCAGCCAGGCGAGCAGGCCATCGATGCCTTCGCGGCTGCCGGACACCGTGCCGTTGATGCCTTCTTCGGCGATCAGCAGGGTGCCTTTGATACCGTTGTCGACCATCGCTTGCAGCAGTGGCTCGCGCAGGTTGACGTAATCTTCGAGGGTGACGAACTTATACAGTGCCGCCACGACAATCGGTTGTGTCATGGGTATTTCTCCAGGTGGCTACCCTCGCAAAGGGTGAACCGGATTCAAAAAAAACGCGCCGGCTGAGCGGCGCGTTGCGGATTCTAGCAAAAACACGGTGGATTTTGGATTTACCGAGTTTCTGTGACAACACAAAACCTGTGGTGAGGGGATTTATCCCCGATGGGCTGCGAAGCGGCCCCAAACCCTTAGAATGCGTTTTTCCAGGTATATCGAGTTCTGTGGTTTTAGGGCTGCTTCGCAGCCCATCGGGGATAAATCCCCTCGCCACAAAATCCCGCCTCATCCAGGATCAGTGTTTGCTACCGCCGGCACAGGTCGGCGACGCCGGGGCGGCGCCGACTTCTGCCCATTCCTGCGGGGTGTAGGTGTGCAGCGCCAACGCATGGAACTCGCCCATCAGCTCGCCGAGCGTGCCGTAGACTTTCTGGTGGCGCTTGACCCGGTTCAGGCCCTCGAACTGCGCGCTGACCACCACTGCCTTGAAGTGCGTCTGTAACCCGCGACTGTGCATGTGGCTTTCGTCCAGCACTTGCAGATGCTCAGGCTGCAGCAGGCCCAGCGTCGATTCGATGCGTTGTTGCATGGTCATCACGAACTCCGCTTACTTCTTCTTGGCCGGGGCTGCGCCTTTCGGTGCCAGCTCGTTGGTCATGTCGTCGAGCAGCTTGTTGACCACCGGCACGGCGCTTTCCAGCTTGGCCTGGGTCATCTGGGCCGATTGCTGGGTCAGCTGCGGCATTTTTTCCAGGACTTTCTTGCCCAGTGGCGACTGGTAGAACGCGACCAGATCTTTCAGCTCGGATTCGCTGAAGTTGCTGGTGTAGAGCTTGACCATGTCAGGCTTGAGCTTGTTCCAGCCGATGGCCTGGTCCAGAGCGGCATTGGCCTTGGCCTGGTAGGTTTCCAGTACGGCTTTCTTGGATTCCGGGGCTTTGGTCTGTTCAAAGCGCTGGGCGAACATTTGCTGCACTTGCATGTAAACCGGCGTACCCAGTTTGTCCGCGTGCGCCAGGGTCAGGAAAGCTTCGGCACTGGCGTTGTGGCTGGCGGTATCGGCAAGCACCTGGCCGCTGGCGCAAACCAGTGCAACCGCGGTACAGATGGCACGAAGACGAGTCATCGAGTTTCCTTTTCTAGCAGGCGAGGTAAAACCCCAAGGGCGCCCATTCTGCGCCTGAATAACGCCACGGCTCAACCCCCGAGCCTTGCCGCGCTTGATTGGCCATGCCGCAGCGGTCAACAATCGGCTCGATGGAACCACCTGGCCCCGACCGGGCCTAAACTGCGCAAACAGACCAACAGGAGTGTGCACGATGAGCCGTATCGAAACCGACAGCCTGGGCCAGATCGAAGTCCCGGACGACGCCTACTGGGGTGCTCAGACGCAACGCTCGCTGATCAACTTCGCCATCGGTCAGGAACGCATGCCGCTGCCGGTCCTGCACGCCCTGGCCCTGATCAAGAAAGCCGCCGCCCGGGTCAACGACCGCAACGGCGACCTGCCTGCCGACATTGCCCGCCTGATCGAACAAGCCGCCGACGAAGTGCTCGACGGTCAGCATGACGACCAGTTTCCGCTGGTGGTCTGGCAGACCGGCAGCGGCACCCAGAGCAACATGAACGTCAACGAAGTGATCGCCGGCCGTGCCAACGAGCTGGCCGGCAACCCGCGCGGCGGCAAGTCGCCGGTGCACCCGAACGATCACGTCAACCGCTCGCAAAGCTCCAACGACTGCTTCCCCACCGCCATGAGCATCGCCACCGCCAAAGCCGTGCAGGAGCAATTGCTGCCGGCGATCGCCGAGCTGTCCGGCGGCCTGGCCGAACTGGCCGCACGTCATATGAAACTGGTGAAAACCGGCCGCACGCACATGATGGATGCGACGCCGATCACCTTCGGTCAGGAGCTGTCAGGGTTCATCGCGCAGCTGGATTACGCCGAACGGGCGATTCGCGCCGCACTGCCGGCGGTGTGTGAACTGGCGCAGGGCGGCACTGCCGTCGGCACCGGTCTGAATTCGCCGCACGGCTTTGGCGAAGCGATTGCCGCGGAACTCGCCGCGCTGTCCGGTCTGCCGTTCGTCACCGCGCCGAACAAGTTTGCCGCGCTGGCCGGGCATGAGCCGCTGACCAGCCTGTCCGGCGCCCTGAAGACCCTCGCCGTGGCGCTGATGAAAATCGCCAACGACCTGCGTCTGCTCGGCTCCGGCCCTCGCGCAGGTTTGGCCGAAGTGAGGCTGCCGGCCAACGAGCCGGGCAGTTCGATCATGCCCGGCAAGGTCAACCCGACCCAGTGCGAAGCGCTGTCGATGCTGGCCTGTCAGGTGTTGGGCAACGATGTCACCATCGGCATCGCGGCGAGTCAGGGTCATCTGCAACTGAACGTCTACAAACCGGTGATCATCCACAATGTGCTGCAATCGATCCGCCTGCTCGCCGACGGCTGCAGCAACTTCCAGCAGCACTGCATCGCCGGTCTTGAACCGGATGCGCAGGTCATGGCCCAGCACCTGGAACGCGGTCTGATGCTGGTGACCGCGCTGAATCCGCACATCGGTTACGACAAGTCGGCGGAAATCGCCAAGAAGGCTTACGGTGAAGGCCTGACCTTGCGCGAGGCGGCGCTGCAGCTGGGGTATCTGACCAGTGAAGAGTTCGATGCCTGGGTGCGGCCGGAGAACATGATCGAGGCTGGCGCCAAGGGCTGAGTCCTGTAGCGCCTGACAGGCCGCCTTCGCGAGCAAGCTCGCTCCCACATTTTGATCGGTGTACGCCGTACCAATGTGGGAGCGGGCTTGCTCGCGAAGAACGATAACGCGGTCTAATTGGCTGCAATCCGCATCCGCCGCGCCTTCAACCCGGCAATCAACGACGGCCCCAACGCCACCAGCGCCGACCCCAGCACCACCAGCACCGCCCCGCCATAACCCAGTCCATTGATCTGCTCGGCATGCACATATTCCGGCCACACCCCGGCGGCAATCGCTACCGCGCCAAAGGTCACCAGCGGCGTGATCGCCAGCGTCGCACTGACCCGTGAAGCCTCCCAGTGCGCCAGCGCCTCGGCAAATGCGCCATAGGCAATCAGGGTATTCATGCAGCACGCCAGCAGCAGCCAGCCCTGCACCGGGCTCAGTTCCAGTGCTTCGAGCGGATGCACCCACGGTGTCAGCAACAGCGCGCAGAACAGGTAGATCACCATCATCACCTGCAACGAATTCCACACCGTGAGCAATTGCTTCTGGCCCAGCGCATAGAAGGTCCACACCGTCGAGGCCAACAGCACCAGCAATACGCCGGCGGTATAGTCCGACAACGAGGTGAGCAATTCGGCCAGCCGTTGGTTGAAGAACAGCACGAAGCCGATCAGCAACACCGCCAGCCCGATGCCCTGACCGATGCTGAAGCGCTCCTTGAATACGAACAGACTGGCAATCAGCAACATGATCGGTCCCATCTGCACCACCAGTTGCGCGGTGCCGGGGCTGAGCAGATTGAGGCCCATCAGGTACAGCACGTAGTTGCCTACCAGCCCGAGCACCGCCATCAACACCAGCCAGCCGCCGCGGGGACCGAGCACTTTGCGGCTCGGCAGGCGGCGCGTAGCCGCCAGGTAGATGAACAGGCAGCCGCCCGACACCAACAGGCGAAACCAGGTTACCGTGATCGGGTCCATCACCAGCAGCACCTGCTTGAGCTTGATCGGCAGAATGCCCCACAAAACCGCCGTCAGCAGTGCCAGGAACAGACCGTAGACCCAGCGACCGGATGAAATGTGCATGCGAACCCCAATGCCTGCTGACGAGAGCGATCATTCTAGGCCCGGCGCCAGATGCAACACAGGGACAGTTCGGGCCAGGCCGCTAATGAAACTGTGCAGGTCGCAGCATTAAATTGACGCATTGCCGTTGATCGGCTGGTGAGGCGCGCCAAGTGCTTCAGGCATAAGCTGATTGGATCCCTGCAACGGATCACTCAAGGAGCCGGATCATGTACGGAATGCGCGCCCAGGACAGCGCCCCCGCCACCCACTTTCGCAGCGAGCGGATGTGTCGGGTCAATGGAGAGCTGTTTTTCTGCACGCGGGAGAACACCCTTGAGGGGCCGTTCGACAGCGCCGAGAAGGCTGAGCAGGAAATTCAGGCGTATATCGCGCGGATGCAGGGTGTGGACTCCAACCGATGAACCGAGTTGAAGCCTCCGCGAGCAAGCCCGCTCCCACATTTTGATCGGTGTACACCGTACCAATGTGGGAGCGGGCTTGCTCGCGAAGGCATCCTGACAGGCAATACAAATCTGCAGGGTCAGCGCACCGCCTCAAACAACCCCGTCGCCCCCATCCCGCCCCCCACGCACATGGTCACAATGCCGTAACGCAAATCACGCCGCTGCAACTCGCGCACCAGATGCCCGACCTGCCGCGACCCGGTCATGCCGAACGGGTGGCCGATGGAAATCGAGCCGCCATTGACGTTGTACTTGCCGTTATCGATCTCCAAACGATCGCGGGCATACAGGCATTGCGAAGCAAACGCCTCGTTCAGCTCCCACAGATCAATATCCGCCACTTGCAAGCCCTTGGCCTTGAGCAGTTTCGGCACCGAGAACACCGGGCCGATGCCCATTTCGTCCGGCTCGCAACCGGCCACGGTGAAGCCACGGAAAAACGCCTTCGGTTTGAGTCCCAGTTGCAGGGCTTTTTCCAGGCTCATCACCAGGGTCATCGACGCGCCGTCCGACAGTTGCGACGAGTTGCCGGCCGTCACCGAGCCGTCCTCGGCAAACACCGGTTTCAGCCCGGCGAGGCTTTCATAAGTGGTATCCGGGCGGTTGCAGTCGTCGCGATCGACAATGCCGTCGAGGATCTGTACATCGCCACTGTTCTTGTCCTCGACCCGATACTTGACCGCCATCGGCACGATTTCATCATCGAACAGCCCGGCCGCCTGCGCCTGGGCGGTGCGCAACTGACTTTGCAGTGCGTAGCGATCCTGTGCCTCGCGGCTGACGCCATAACGGCGCGCCACCACTTCGGCGGTCTGGCCCATCGTGTAGTAAATCCCCGGCACCTGCTGCTTGAGCAGCGGGTTGATCAGGTGATCGGTGTTGACGCTCTTGAGAGTCAGGCTGATCGACTCGACGCCACCGGCAACAATGATGTCGCTGCAACCGGAAGCGATCTGGTTGGCGGCAATCGCGATCGCCTGCAACCCCGAGGAGCAAAAGCGATTAAGGGTCATGCCGGCAACACCAGTGCCCAGACGCGACAACACCGCGACGTTGCGCCCGATGTTATAGCCCTGCGCACCCTCGTTGGAGCCGGCACCGACGATGCAATCCTCGACGCTGGCCGGATCGACGTCATTGCGCGACAGCAGCGCGTTGACGCAATGGGCCGCCATGTCGTCGGGACGGGTCTGGTTGAACTTGCCGCGAAAGGACTTGGCCAGGCCGGTCCGCACGCTGTCGACGATCACCACTTCACGCATGGCATACCTCAATTGTTGTTGTCGCAGGAGAGTGAACCGAGCATAAGTCCACCCTGCCGCCGACCGCGACAATCATTCACCCCGCGTATGCGTGTCCATCGCTTCAGTCCTTGTGTTTTTTCGCGTGCTTGTCGGACTTCGCGAACGCCTCTTCGAGCGCCCGGTTGATCGTACGCAGCACCTTTACCCGGGCCCAGCGCTTGTCATTGGCCTCGACCAGCGTCCACGGCGAGATCTCGGTGCTGGTGCGGTCGACCATGTCGCCCACGGCGGCGCGGTAGGCATCCCACTTTTCGCGATTGCGCCAGTCGTCCTCGGTAATCTTGAAGCGCTTGAACGGGATCTCTTCGCGGGCCTGGAAACGCTCCATCTGCGTGTCCTTGTCGATGGCCAGCCAGAACTTGACCACGATCACCCCGGCGTCGGCGATCTGCTCTTCGAAGTCGTTGATCTCGCTGTAGGCCCGCAGCCAGTCGGCCTGACTGCAAAAGCCCTCGATCCGCTCGACCAGCACCCGGCCATACCAGGAACGGTCGAACACGGTGAATTTGCCCCGTGCCGGCAGGTGTCGCCAGAAGCGCCACAGATACGGCTGCGCGCGCTCCTCTTCGGTCGGCGCAGCAATCGGCACGATGTTGTACTGACGCGGATCGAGCGCCGCCGCCACCCGTCGGATCGCCCCGCCCTTGCCTGCCGCGTCGTTACCTTCGAACACCGCCACCAAAGCGTGCCGGCGCATGCGTTTGTCGCGCATCAGCCCCGACAGCCGCGCCTGCTCGGTGATCAATTGTTCTTCATAGTCTTTCTTTTCCAGACGCTGGGTCAGGTCAAGACTGTCGAGCAGGTTCAACTGATCGACAGCCGTGCTCAGCGGCGCGGCATTGACCTCATCGGCCTCTACTTGCGGACGCTTGAGGGCGTTCTGCAGACCTTCGAGCAGAATCTTGCCGACCGCGAGGCTGCGGTAATTGGCGTCCATCCCTTCGATGATGTGCCACGGTGCATAGTCGCGACTGGTACGGCGCAACACGCGCTCGCCGTATTTGACGACCTTGTCGTAAGTCTGCGATTGCTGCCAGTCCAGCGGGCTGATGCGCCAACTGTGCAGTGGATCATCGGCCAGCGCCTTGAGCCGCGCCTTCATCTGTTTCTTCGACAGGTGGAACCAGAACTTGAAGATCAGCGCGCCTTCATCGCAGAGCATTTTTTCCAGACGCTCGGCGGCGTTGATTGCCTGATCCAGACGTGGGTCCTTGAACAACCCATGCACACGGCCCTGGAGCATCTGGCTGTACCAGTTGCCGAAGAAAATCCCCATCCGGCCCTTGGCCGGCAGCATCCGCCAGTAACGCCACGCGGGTGGCCGCGCCAGTTCTTCATCGGTCTGCTGATCGAAGGTGCGCACCTCGATCAGGCGCGGGTCCATCCACTCGTTGAGCAACTTGACGGTCTCGCCCTTGCCGGCGCCCTCGATGCCGTTGATCAACACGATCACCGGAAAACGTTTCTGCTGCTGCAACTCGAACTGCGCTTCCAGCAGTGCTTCACGCAGCGCAGGCACCGCCGCGTCGTAAGTCTCTTTGTCGATGGCATGGCCGATTTCGGCGGATTCAAACATGGGGACGGCTCCTTCCAGGATTCAGCAAGACTAGCGGATTGGGCATGGGCGCGGCAGAGAAATTCCGCTCACCATGGCAAGTGGGATGAATGAACAAACTGTGGCGAGGGAGCTTGCTCCCGCTCGGCTGCGCAGCAGTCGCAAGACCTGCAACCACGGTCCTCCAGACAAATTGCGGTCGCAGGTTTCGGGGCTGCTTCGCAACCCAGCGGGAGCAAGCTCCCTCGCCACAAAGAAACCCGCCTTTCGTCTCAAATCGTCGATTGTCTTCGAGGCTGCACAGCCAGGCATTGCCATGGATCAAGCACCCGCCGCCCGATCAGCTAGAATGGCCGCCTTGTCGTTGCCGAGCCTGCCATGAAACCTGTATTGCCCCACGCCCAACTCGACTGGGATGACCACGGACGTCCGCGCTCGCGGGTGTTCGATGATGTGTATTTTTCCGACCAGTCGGGGCTGGATGAAACCCGTTACGTGTTCCTCGAACAGAACCGTCTGGCCGAGCGTTTTGCCGCGCTGCCGGCCGATGGGCGACTGGTGATCGGCGAAACCGGCTTCGGCACCGGGCTGAATTTTCTCTGCGCCTGGCAGTTGTTCGAGCAGCATGCGGTGGCCGGTGCGCGGCTGCATTTTGTCAGCGTCGAAAAGTACCCGCTGAGTCCGGCCGACCTGCAACGGGCACTGGCCTTGTGGCCGGATCTCAAGCCGCTGGCCAATCAGTTGCTGGCGCATTACGTGGCGATCCATCAGGGCTTTCAGCGGATCATTCTCGGCAATGGCCGGGTGACCCTGACGCTGCTGATCGGCGATGCGCTGGAGCAACTGCCGCAACTCGATGCGCAGATTGACGCGTGGTTTCTCGACGGTTTCGCCCCGGCGAAAAACCCCGACATGTGGACCGCCGAACTGTTCGCCGAACTGGCGCGACTGGCTGCGCCCGGCTCGACCATCAGCACCTTCACCAGCACCGGTTGGGTGCGACGCTTGCTCAACGCCGCCGGGTTCAAGATGAAACGCACCCCGGGCATCGGCCACAAGTGGGAGATCCTGCGCGGCGAGTTTCTTGGCTGGCCACAGGACGTCGCGCCACCGCTGCCGGACAAGCCGTGGTTCGCCCCCCCCGCTCCGTTGAAGGGCGAGCGTCGGGCGCTGGTGATCGGCGCCGGGCTGGCTGGTTGTGCGAGCGCTGCCAGCCTCGCCGCACGCGGCTGGCAAGTCAGTCTGCTGGAGCGTCACGAGGCGGTGGCACAGGAGGCGTCGGGCAATCCGCAGGGCGTGCTCTATCTGAAATTGTCGGCCCACGGCACCGCGTTGTCGCAACTGATCGTCAGCGGCTTCGGCTACACCCGCCGCCTGCTGGAAACCCTGCAACGCGGCACGGACTGGGACGATTGCGGTGTGCTGCAACTGGCCTTCAATGCCAAGGAAGCCGAGCGTCAGGCGCAACTGGCCGCGGCGTTCCCGGAAGATCTGGTGCACTGGCTCGATCAGCCCCAGGCTGAAACTCAGGCTGGTATCGCCGTGGCCCATGGCGGGCTGTTCTACCCCGAAGGCGGCTGGGTGCATCCGCCGGCGCTGTGCCAGGCACAAGCCGCGCTAGCGAACATCGAACTGCTCAAGCATCACGACGTGCTGGAACTGCGCAAGGTCGATGATCAATGGCAAGCCTTCGACGGCGACCGCCTGCTCGCCAGCGCCCCGGTCGTGGTATTGGCCGGTGCTGCGGAAATAAAACGCTTTGCGCAAAGTGCCGAGCTGCCGCTCAAACGCATCCGCGGGCAGATCACGCGCCTGCCGCAAACTGCCGAGAGTCAGGCGCTGCGCACCGTGGTCTGCGCCGAAGGTTATGTCGCGCCGGCTCGCTTGGGCGAACACACACTCGGCGCGAGTTTCGACTTCAACAGTGACGACTTGACCCCGACCACCGCCGAACACCTCGGCAATCTGGCGATGCTCGAAGAGATTTCCAGCGATCTGGTGGCGCGCCTGCACATCGATGAACTGCCCCCGGAAACACTGGAGGGACGCGCCGCGTTCCGCTGCACCAGCCCCGACTACCTGCCGATCGTCGGTCCGTTAGCCGACCGCGCAGCTTTCGCTCAGGCCTATGCCGCGTTGAGCAAGGATGCACGACAAGTGCCGGACATTGCCTGCCCGTGGCTCGATGGCCTGTACGTCAACAGCGGCCACGGTTCACGCGGGCTGATCACCGCGCCGCTGTCTGGCGAACTGCTCGCGGCGTGGCTGGACAACGAGCCGCTGCCACTGCCCAGAAGCGTCGCCGAAGCCTGCCACCCCAACCGTTTCGCCTTGCGCACGTTGATTCGCGGCAAATGAAAAATCGCGACTGGCCGCTGGTCAGTCGCCCCCTCTTATAACTCATCGTTCTAAAACTCCCACATCTGCAGCGGGTCAGTTTCTGAGTAGCGGCCATTTTGGCCAGACTTGAATCACCCCTCCCCAACGGAAAAACCGGTAAGGACTTTATGTGCGGACTAGCTGGCGAGTTACGTTTTGATCATCAACCTGCAGACCTTGCAGCGGTTGAGCGAATCACCCATCACCTGGCCCCTCGCGGCCCCGACGCGTGGGGCTTCCATGCCCAAGGGCCGATTGCCCTGGGCCATCGTCGCCTGAAAATCATGGACCTGTCGGACGGCTCGGCGCAGCCGATGATCGACAGCCAACTGGGCTTGTCCCTGGCCTTCAACGGCGCGATCTACAACTTCCCGGAACTGCGCGCCGAACTCGAAGCGCTCGGCTATGCGTTCTATTCCGGCGGTGACACCGAAGTGCTGCTCAAGGGCTACCACGCCTGGGGCGAAGCGCTGCTGCCGAAACTCAACGGCATGTTCGCGTTCGCCATCTGGGAGCGCGACGCCCAGCGCCTGTTCATCGCCCGTGACCGTCTCGGCGTGAAACCTTTGTACCTGTCGCGCACCGGCCAGCGTTTGCGCTTTGCCTCGGCCCTGCCGGCGCTGCTCAAGGGCGGCGACATCAACCCGATCCTCGATCCGGTGGCGCTCAATCACTACCTGAATTTCCATGCGGTAGTGCCGGCTCCACGCACCTTGCTTGCAGGCATCGAAAAGCTGCCGCCAGCGACCTGGATGCGCGTCGAAGCCGATGGCCGTACCGAGCAGAAAACCTGGTGGACCCTGCCCTACGGCCCACACGACGACGAGAAAAACCTGACGCTCGAAGACTGGCGCGACCGTGTGCTCGACAGCACCCGTGAAGCGGTAGCGATTCGGCAACGGGCGGCGGTGGATGTCGGTGTGCTGCTCTCCGGCGGTGTCGATTCGAGCATGCTCGTTGGCCTGCTGCGCGAAGTCGGCGTGGAGAACCTGTCGACCTTTTCCATCGGTTTCCAGGATGCCGGCGGCGAGCGTGGTGATGAATTCCAGTATTCCGATCTGATCGCCAAACACTACGGCACGCAGCACCATCAATTGCGCATCGACGAAAAAGAGATCATCGAGCAATTGCCCGCCGCGTTCCGCGCGATGAGCGAGCCGATGGTCAGCCACGACTGCATCGCCTTCTACCTGTTGTCCCGCGAAGTGGCCAAGCACTGCAAAGTGGTGCAGAGCGGCCAGGGCGCGGATGAGCTGTTCGCCGGTTATCACTGGTATCCGCAAGTCGACGGCGCAGCGGATCCGTATGCAGCCTATCGCGCGGCGTTTTTCGACCGCAGCTACGACGACTACGCGGCCACCGTACAGCCGAAATGGCTGACAGCGAATGACGCGGCCGGCGACTTCGTGAAGGAGCATTTCGCTCAACCCGGAGCTGATGCGGCAGTGGATAAAGCGCTGCGTCTGGACAGCACGGTGATGCTGGTGGATGACCCGGTCAAACGCGTCGACAACATGACCATGGCCTGGGGCCTGGAAGCGCGCACGCCGTTTCTCGACTATCGACTGGTTGAACTGTCAGCGCGGATTCCCGGCCAGTTCAAGCTGCCCGATGGCGGCAAACAGGTGCTCAAAGAAGCCGCGCGCCTGGTGATCCCGAGTGAAGTGATCGACCGCAAGAAAGGCTACTTCCCGGTGCCGGGCCTCAAGCACTTGCAAGGCGACACGCTGAACTGGGTGCGCGAACTGCTGCTGGATCCGAGCCAGGATCGCGGCCTGTTCAACCCGGCCATGCTCGACAAACTGCTGACTGATCCGCAAGGCCAACTGACGCCGTTGCGCGGCTCGAAACTGTGGCAACTGGCGGCCCTGAACCTGTGGCTCAGTGAACAAGGAATCTGATTGATGAAACCTCACGCCACAGCGATCAATCAGCGCCTGTTACGCGGTCAGACACCGTCGTATGAACGCTTGCAGGCGCGTCTGGCCGAGGACGGCAGCGAACTCGGCGCCGACCCCATTGCAGTGCATTGCGGCTGGGGCCGGCTGCTGATCGGCCACACTTTCCCTGACCCGGCGACGCTGGCGCAGGAACTACTCAACGAGCAGCCCGGCGAACGCGATATCGCCCTTTATGTCGCCGCACCGCAGCAGATTCTCGGTCTGGAACCGACGCAACTGTTTCTCGACCCGTCCGACACTCTGCGCCTGTGGTTCAGCGATTACCGCCAGGCCACCCGCGTGTTTCGCGGCTTCCGCATTCGCCGGGCACAGAGCGAAGCCGACTGGCAGGCGATCAATCTGCTGTATCAGGCACGCGGCATGCTGCCGATCGATGCCACGCGGCTGACTCCGCATCATCAGGGCGGCCCGGTGTACTGGCTCGCCGAAGACGAAGACAGCGGCGCGGTGATCGGCAGCGTCATGGGCCTCAATCACCAGAAAGCCTTCAACGATCCGGAACATGGCAGCAGCCTGTGGTGCCTGGCGGTGGATCCGCAGTGCTCGCGGCCCGGTGTCGGTGAAGTGCTGGTGCGGCATTTGATCGAGCACTTCATGAGTCGCGGCCTGAGTTATCTGGATCTGTCGGTGCTGCATGACAACCGTCAGGCGAAGAACCTCTACGCCAAACTCGGTTTTCGCAACCTCTCGACCTTCGCCATCAAACGCAAGAACGGCATCAACCAGACGCTGTTCCTCGGGCCCGGGCCGGAAGCCAACTTCAACCCTTATGCGCGGATCATCGTCGAAGAAGCGCATCGGCGCGGCATCGACGTGCAGGTGGATGATGCCGAAGCCGGGCTGTTCACCCTCAGCCACGGTGGGCGCCGGGTGCGTTGCCGCGAATCGCTGAGCGACCTGACCAGCGCAATCAGCATGAGCCTGTGCCAGGACAAGAGCCTGACCCACAAGGTGTTGAAGGCCGCCGGGCTGAAGCTGCCTTCTCAGCAACTGGCGGGCAACGCCGACGACAACCTGGCGTTTCTCGATGAACATCAGCGCGTCGTGGTCAAGCCGCTCGACGGCGAACAGGGCCAGGGTGTGGCGGTCGATCTGCAGAGCATCGAAGAGGTGCAGCAGGCCATCGAAGCCGCTAAACATTTTGACAGCCGTGTGCTGCTCGAAAGCTTCCACGAAGGTCTCGACCTGCGGATTCTGGTGATCGGTTTTGAAGTGGTGGCCGCAGCGATTCGCCGTCCCGCGGAAGTGGTCGGTGACGGCCATCATTCGATCGGTGCGTTGATCGAGGCCCAGAGCCGCCGTCGGCAAGCCGCCACCAGTGGCGAGAGCAAGATTCCGCTGGATCATGAAACCCAGCGCACCCTGCACGCGGCCGGTTATGACTACAGCAGCATCCTGCCGGCGGGCGAACATCTGTTCGTGCGCCGCACCGCCAATCTGCACACCGGTGGCACGCTGGAAGACGTTACGGCGATTCTGCATCCGACCCTGGTCGATGCCGCCGTCCGTGCGGCGCGGGCGCTGGACATTCCGATGGTCGGCCTCGACCTGATGGTGCCGGCGGCGGACCAACCGGAGTACGTGTTTATCGAAGCCAACGAACGCGCGGGGCTGGCCAATCATGAGCCGCAGCCGACGGCGGAGCGCTTTGTCGATTTGTTGTTTCCGCACAGTCAGCCGGCTGTTTCTTGATTCCGAGGCGTCTGGACTGACGCCTTCGCGAGCAAGCCCGCTCCCACAGGTTGAACGCATTCCAAATGTGGGAGCGGGCTTGCTCGCGAAGGGGCCGCAACAGACACCCTAAATCACCCCTCATCGAAACCATCGATGCGCCTACTCATCAGGAGTTTCCATGACCACTCAAATCCCTGAACCGGATCTCAACTACCTGCAAAAAGTCCTGCTGGAAATGCTCGCCATTCCCAGCCCCACCGGGTTCACCGACACCATCGTGCGCTACGTCGCCGAGCGTCTGGAAGAACTCGGCATCCCTTTCGAGATGACCCGTCGCGGCACGATCCGCGCCACGCTCAAGGGCAAGAAAAACAGCCCCGACCGCGCTGTCTCCGCGCACCTCGATACCATCGGCGCCGCCGTGCGTGCGGTGAAAGACAACGGGCGGCTGACCCTGGCCCCGGTCGGTTGCTGGTCGAGCCGGTTTGCCGAGGGCAGCCGGGTCAGCCTGTTCACCGACAACGGCGTGATTCGTGGCAGCGTGCTGCCGCTGATGGCGTCCGGGCACGCGTTCAACACCGCGGTGGACGAGATGCCGATCAGTTGGGATCACGTCGAACTGCGTCTGGATGCCTACTGCGCGACCAAGGCCGATTGCGAATCGCTGGGCATCAGCGTCGGCGACGTGGTGGCGTTCGACCCGCTGCCGGAGTTCACCGAGAGCGGCCACATCAGCGCCCGCCACCTCGATGACAAGGCTGGCGTTGCCGCGTTGCTGGCCTCGCTCAAGGCCATCGTCGACAGCGGCCAGGAGTTGATGATCGACTGTCACCCGCTGTTCACCATCACCGAGGAAACCGGAAGCGGCGCGGCGGCGGCCTTGCCGTGGGATGTCAGCGAATTCGTCGGCATCGATATTGCCCCGGTTGCGCCGGGCCAGCATTCCAGCGAACACGCGGTGAGCGTGGCGATGCAGGATTCCGGTGGCCCTTATGACTATCACCTGTCGCGGCATTTGCTGCGTCTGGCCAGCGAAAACGAACTGCCGGTAAGGCGCGACCTGTTCCGCTATTACTTCAGCGATGCGCATTCGGCGGTGACTGCCGGGCACGATATCCGCACCGCCCTGCTCGCCTTTGGCTGCGACGCGACCCATGGTTACGAGCGTACGCACATCGACAGTCTGGCGGCGCTCAGTCGTTTGCTTGGGGCGTACATTCTGAGTCCGCCGGTATTCGCCAGCGATGCGGCGCCGGCCAATGCTTCGCTGGATCGCTTCAGTCATCAGATCGAGCATGAGACGCAGATGGAGAGCGATACGCGGGTGCCGTCGGTGGACAGTCTGGTGGGGCAGCGCTCGGACAGCTGAATCCTTGTTGGCAGACCAAGCACCTTCGCGAGCAGGCTCGCTCCCACAGAGGGCACGCATTCCAAATGTGGGAGCGAGCCTGCTCGCGAATTGGCACGCCACGAAAACTGGCGGGGATAACGTAATCGCCGTAGCATCCCGCCATTGATTTAGCCGAGGTGCCCATGCTGATTCCCTACGACGCTCTTGAAGTCGACACCCTCACCCGCCTGATCGAGGATTTCGTCACTCGCGACGGTACCGACAACGGTGATGACACGCCATTGGAAACCCGTGTACTGCGCGTCCGCCAGGCACTGACCAAAGGCCAGGCGCTGATTGTTTTCGACCCGGAAAGCGAGCAATGCCAGTTGATGCTCAAGCACGATGTGCCCAAGCATCTGTTCGACTGAAAACCTCAGCGAGCCTTTTCGCTGATCTGTTTGCGCTGAATCCGCTCGTAAACTTCAGAGCGGTGCACATTGACCTTCTGCGGCGCCTCGACGCCGAAGCGCACGCTGGAACCGTTGACTGACAATACGCGCACGGAAATGTCGTCACCGATGGAAATCAACTCGCCCACAACACGGCTGAGTACAAGCATGGAGTTCGTCCTTCAGGGTTAGCCAGCCCTGAAGATGCGCGGCGGACGGGCACTCTACAATGGGTCGCGAGCAATTCAGTCTTGCCCTACACCTTGAGTCGCTGCGCCCTTCAGACGTTTCCTGCAAATGGCTAAACAGTCTCGCCTCAAGCGGCGGAAAATCGCGGCCCGAACAGAATCACACTGGCACCGATCACGCATAACGCCACGCCGATCCAGTCCGAACCCAGCGGGCGCACGCGCTCGACCACCGCCAGCCAGCCGATCGACGCGACGATGTAGATTCCGCCATACGCGGCATAGGCGCGCCCGGCGTAAGCCGCTTCGACTCGGGTCAACAACAGCGCGAACAGGGTCAGGCTGAGCAGTGCCGGGATCACCCACAAGGCACTTTTGCCCTGACGCAGCCACATGAAAAAGGCGAAACAACCGGCGATTTCAAACAGCGCCGCGAGGAAGAACCACAGGTAATTGAGCATTGATGCGTCTCGACAGGGTGACCAATGCGGCCACCCTAACGACGCGATACCCGCCGGGCAAGTTCAACCGTTGGTTTGTTTGGCCTTGGCGCGCATTTTATCGGCCATGGTGGTCATTTCGTTGTAGATCAGTTGCGGGTTCTTCTGCTTGATCGCCCAGGCCATGCGCCCTTGCTCGTGCGGCAGAATCATGAACTCGCCCGCGGATACTTGCTGATAGATATAGTCAGCGATGTCAGCAGCAGTGATCGGCGAACTTTCCAGCAACTTGCCGACCTGGGCTTTCATCGCCGGCGTCGGGCCACGGAACGAATCGAGCAAGTTGGTCTGAAAGAACGACGGGCAAACCACATGCACGCTGACTTCCTGCTGCGCCAGTTCGATCAGCAAACTTTCCGACAACGCCACCACACCGGCCTTGGCCACGTTGTAGTTGCTCATCGCCGGGCCTTGCATCAAGGCCGCCATCGAGGCGATGTTGATGATCTTGCCTTTGCTCTGTTCCAGCAGCGGCAGGAACGCCTTGCAGCCCTTGACCACGCCCATCAGGTTGATCGCGATCTGCCAGTCCCAATCCTCCAGCGACAGCTCGCTGAAAAATCCGCCTGACGCCACACCAGCATTGTTGACGATGACATCGATGCCTCCCAGCTTCACTTCACAGGCTTGGGCAAACGCGGTGAGCTGGCTGTAATCACGCACATCGCAACGCTGGGTGAAACCGTCGCCACCAGCTTCACGCACCCGTTTCAGGGTTTCCAGCAGGCCGGGCTCGCTGACATCCGACAAAGCCAACTGCCAGCCTTCACGCGCCCAGCGCAGCGCGATTTCGCGACCCAAACCTGAACCCGCGCCAGTGATCATCATGCGATTTTGCATAGCCGACAGCCTTGTTGTTTCGTAGGAGATACCCGAGTGTAGCGAAGGAACCTGGGTATCCCACGCTCCATCAGAATGCTGAATACAGGATCAAAAGATCTTGCGCTTAAAGGAAATAAGTCTGCGGCCCAAATACATTAAAAAAACATTGAATTTTCTTTCATTCGCACCGGTCGGAATTTGTAAGCCGTCTGGAATTAGTTAGCCTCCAGTCGCCCTTGAACACCCAGTTTTCTCGAACACTTTTAACAAGGAAAATCGACATGGGCACAATTCTTATCATTATCCTGATCCTGTTGCTGATCGGTGGTCTGCCGGTCTTCCCGCACTCCAGAAGTTGGGGTTATGGTCCTTCGGGCATTATCGGCGTGGTGCTGGTGGTGCTGCTGGTCTTGCTGTTACTTGGCAGGATATAAAACCCCAAGACAAAAAAAGAGGCCCTCAGGGGCCTCTTTTTCATGCAGCGGTTTTATCAGTCAGGCTTGCCGTTGACGACACCGGCAGTGTTGTCCATCAGGCTCTTGGTCGCTGTTTGCAGGAACGCTTCAAGCTTGAGCTTCAGTTCGGCGGTACGCGGTGCGTCCGGAATGATCTCGGCAGAAGGGTTCGCGCCCAGTTGGTACTGGTAGATCTTCGGCGCCATTTCCTTCTCTTTCGGCAGCACCAGGATCTGGTCGGCGGTGACGATGGCCGTGGTCTGCTCGCTGCCCGACGGTTTGATCACACCGAAACCGGTGTCGCCGGCCGGCAGGTTCAGCAGGTCACGGCCCCAGCACTGATGACGCACTTCGCCACCCAGACGGCCCATGATGGTCGGCACGATGTCGATCTGGGTGCCCACGGTGTGGTCGCGGGTGCCGAACTTCTCCTGGATGCCCGGTGCAATCATCAGCATCGGCACGTTGAAGCGGCCCAGGTCCATTTCGGTGATCTGGCGCTCGTTGCCGAAACCGTGGTCGCCGACGATCACGAACAGGGTTTCCTTGAAGTACGGCTCTTTACGCGCCTTCTCGAAGAACTGACCCAGTGCCCAGTCGGCGTAACGCATGGCGGTCAGGTGTTCGTTGAGGCTGCCACGATCGGTCACGCGCTCCACCGGCAATGGCGTCGGCAAGGCGTACGGCGTGTGGTTGGACAGGGTTTGCAGCAGCGCATAGAACGGCTTGCCGTTTTCCCGTGCCTTCAGCTCCACCAGACCACGGTCGAACATGTCCTGGTCGGACACGCCCCAGGTCGGATCGGAGAACACCGGATTGACGAAGTCGTTACGGCCAACGAAGTTGGTCATGCCTTGGTTGCTGAAGAAGCCCGACTGGTTGTCCCAGGCGAAGTCGCCGTTATAGACATACACGTCGTCATACTTGCGCGCGCTGAGCAACTGCGGCAGGCCGGACAGCTTGTGGCTGCCTTCCGGGGTCTGCATCAGGTATTCGAAGCCCGGCAGGTTCGGGAAGCACGCCATCGTGGCGAACATGCCCTGGTGGGTGTGGGTGCCGTTGGAGAAGAAACGGTCAAACAGCAGGCCTTCCTTCGACAGTTTGTCGAGGTACGGCGTGATGTTGCCCGGTGCGCCCAGGGCGCCGACCGAGTGACCGGCCATGCTTTCCATCAGGATCACGACCACGTTCTTGATCGGCAGGGTCTTGTCGGCCGGTGGCGTGTAGTCACGACGCACGGCAGCGATGTCGGCATCGACCAGTTTGTCGTCCGGCATCACCAGCATCTCGCGCACCACTTTCTGCGCCTGTTCCTGCGGCAGTGTGGCTTTCCAGATGTTGTCGCGATCCTCGCCCATACGGTCCTTGGCAGCGGCGATCAGCGACAGCGTGCCGTTGAGACCCAACTGGTTGGCGAAGTTCGATTCGGTGGTGTAGACGTCACCCCAGCGCAGCGGCGGGCCCTGACGCAGGGTGCCACGGGCAGCGACGACGCAGATCAGCAGGCAGACCACGAATACCGCGAGACGCGTGTACCACGGCGCCACCTGACGGGTGCCGACGTTGCCGCCGCTGAACGGGCCACGTGGACGGGTCGCACGGTCGGCGCCCTTGAAGGCCAGGGTCAGGATCACGGTGCCGACGACCCACGCCAGCAGGTAGCGCACCACCGGGAAACCGTACCAGAGCATGCTCATCACGGTTTTCGGGTCTTCTTTCACGTACTGGAACACCAGGCCGTTGAGGCGCTGGTGGAACTCCCGGTAGAAGTCCATCTCCATCAGGCCGAGGAACAGCGCGATGCTCGAGGCGACGGTCAGCCACAGACGGAAAAAGCCGCGCGCGGCCATCGCCCGGGCACTGAACAGTGCCAGCACCAGCGGAACGCAGACATAGACCACCAGGCGCAGGTCGAAACGCAGGCCGTTGGCGAAAGCTTCGAGGAAGGTCGAAGCCGGGGTATCGAGGATCATCTCGCGGTTGTAGACCAGCAGCGCGAGGCGCAGCACGGAAAACATCACCATCATGACCAGGGCACACAGCAGTGTGTAGGCCAGATGCGATTTGACGGTCGGTTGCAGCAGGCGAGTGGAAGATCGCTGCTGATTCAGGGCGTCCGGGTTTGCCATGTCGTTTTAGGACCCATTGGAAGTTGAAGTTGCAAAATACGGCGGCGCCATGCCCTCTATTGGCCATTCCAGGCCCCGGGGCGTGCGCGGTGCGCAAATGTTGCACGATCAACGGCAGCATTGCCATTGATTACTGTCCCACCGCCGGACTCTTTCATTCAAGGCGCGGGGATACGGGGACAACTGCAGAGAGCGCGGGCGAATTGTCTGGAACGCTTTGTGAAAATTTCGTGCAGCGCATATCTGGAAACACAATATAACGACAAAACAAAACGCCCCGAATCAGTCGGGGCGTTTTGCTGTCAGCGCGCGAATTACTTCTCGGCGCGTTCTTTCAG
This sequence comes from Pseudomonas sp. MWU12-2020, assembly GCF_023100605.1. Classification (NCBI taxonomy): domain Bacteria; kingdom Pseudomonadati; phylum Pseudomonadota; class Gammaproteobacteria; order Pseudomonadales; family Pseudomonadaceae; genus Pseudomonas; species Pseudomonas sp. MWU12-2020. Next base: position 421,100 of record NZ_JALMEX010000003.1, on the reverse strand, counting down.
GGCTTTCAGGGTGTTGAATGGCGCGTCGACCACAAACTTGTTGGCAATCATGCTCGGCACACTGCCGCCTGGCTCGGTGTGCACTTGATAGGTCACTTCGACCTGATCACCTTTGGGTACGAACTTCCAGAAGCCTTTGACCTGGGCGACGCGGACAAAGCCTTTCTCTTCGGGAATGTACTTCGGCACGCCTTCGAGGTTGCGGGTCAGGCTGCCATCGGCACCTTCAACGGTGGTGATGTGCAGCACGGAATCACGCGGCGTCACTGGCCACGGCGTATTGAACTGGGTGTAGGTCCAGCTCTGATCGCCCTCGTGCTTGAGCAGCTTCTGGGTTTTGCACTCGTGAATCCAGGCGCAGGCTCCGGCCACGTCTTCCTGCAAGGCACGCAGTTTGGCAACGGTGGTCTTCATCAGAGCAACACCCTGATAGGACTTGTAATCCGAACCCGGCACTTCGGCCAGCGAGACCTTGATCCCGTCCTGCTCCTTGGCGACTTTCCAGTCCTCAGCCTGAGCAACCGAAGTGGCCAGCACAGCCGTCAAACCACACAACACAGCGATACGATGCAGCGAACCCATAGTCTTATTCCTTATTGTTGAAGTTCCGTTCGTTTGACACATCACGCCGCCGTCATCTGCTCCCACGAGCCGATCAACTTGATCGCCTCTTCCCGGCTGCTGCCACAGACTTCGACATCGGCGGCAAATCCCGAGCAGACCGCCGGGCGTTCCGGCTGACCGAAAATGTTGCACAGGTTTTCGACCGAGAGTTGCACGCAACGTTCGCCGGCAGGTTTGCCATTGGGCATGCCTGGAATGGCAGAACTGATGGAGGGGGCAATACAGCAAGCGCCACAGCCTTCACGGCATTTCATGACGACGAGTCCTCGCGACGGGCAATGTGTTAAAGGGACGGCCACAGAGTAACCGCTAAAACGGTTGTTTCAAATTCCCTGAACCGGGGTTTTTACGCAGAAACGAAAGTGACTGACCAGTCTCCGACAAAGCGTCTGGTCTGCGGGTCACGGATCGATTTGATTTACTGCTTGAATTCGAAATCCAGCGCCGCGCCTTCGACTTCACGACGCTCTTCGTTGCGCAGTTGCAGCTGCATTTCGTTACTGAGCAGACGGCCGTTGAGCTGGAAACCGCTGTTCTTCTCGCCGAACATCTGCGGCAGGATAGCGTCGTGTTTAGGCAACGTGACGGTACCGGCCGGTTTGAGCTGCTGGACCATGTCCTTGGGCAGGCTCAGATCGAGCTTGGCCGGCGGCAATCGGGTTTTCGCCACCTCACTGGCCGGTTTCGACTTGGAAGCGATCGGAGGCCGCTTCTTCACCGGGGCGGCCTTCTTTTGCGGGGCTTTTTTAACTTGAGCTTTCTTATCCGCAACGGCTTTGTTGCTGGCCGTTTTGCTCGCCGGTGCTGACGCCGCAGGCTTTTCCTGAACGGCGGCTGCCATGACACCGGGCGCATGGCCCATCGTCAACACACCAAACAAAATCCAGGCAGCAGGCAAAATCGCTTTCATGAGCCCTACAACACTAACGGCAGAGGGCCATATGCTCGCCTGTTGAGCGTCACAAGACAAGCATGACGCGCCGCTCGTTCAGAAACCGCCGGCCGTTTCCTGACACAGTTGAGTCGCCAGCAGGCCGAGGGTCATCAGCGCCCTTTCCGCTTCGCGATTCCACGGCGTGCCGCAGTTCAGGCGGATGCAGTGGTTGAACTGCTCGGTATTACTGAAGATCAGCCCCGGTGCAATGCTGATGCCCTGCTGCAATGCACGCACGTGCAATTCCTGGGTATTGACCCTGCCCGGCAGGCTCACCCAGAGGATGAAACCGCCCGTGGGCCGGGTCATTTGCGTGCCTTCGGGGAAGTACTGCTGCACCGCCAGCTGGAACGCGCTGAGGTTTTTCCGGTATTCCTGGCGGATGTACCGTAAATGCCGGTCATAACCGCCATTTTCCAGATAAGCGGCAATCGCCATCTGCGTGACGCTGCACGCCGAATGCGTGGTGAACGTCTGCAGACGCTGGATCTCCTGCTGATACTTGCCGGCGATCATCCAGCCGACCCGCACGCCCGGCGACAAGGTCTTGGAAAAACTCGAGCAGTAGATCACCCGATCCAGTCGATCGTAGGCCTTGAGGGCTTTGGTGCGGCCCTGTTCGAACATCAATTCGCCATAGATGTCGTCTTCGACGATCTGGATATCGAAGTCCGAGGCCAGACGCAGCAGTTGCTTCTGCCGTTCTTCCGGCATGGTGCCGCCCAGTGGATTGCTCAGCCGGGTAGTCAGCACCAGCGCCTTGATCGACCATTGGTTGGCGGCCAGTTGCAAGGCTTCCAGGCTCATGCCGGTGGCCGGGTCGCTGGGAATCTCGATCACTTTCAGGCCCAGCAGGTCGGCCAGTTGCAGCAGGCCGTAATAGGTTGGCGACTCGGCGGCGATCAGATCACCCGGACGAGTCAAAACCCGCAGCGACATCTGCAGCGCATCGACGCAACCGTGGGTGATCACCACTTCCGACGGATCGACCACCACGCCAGCATCGCGCATGCGGATCGCCACTTGACGGCGCAGCGGTTCGAAACCGGGGCTGAACATGTAGCTGAAAGCGCGAGGGCTATGGAATCGGGTGACCTTGGCCAACTGCTGATGCAATGCGCGCACCGGCAGGTAATCGACACTCGGCACCGCCGCGCCCAACGGGAAAACCCCCTCGCGCCGCGATTCGACCAACACTTGCTGAATAATGCTGGCGCGGGTGACCAGGCCTGGGCGTTCGACCCGGGCGATATCCGGTGTCGGCGCCGTCAGGGCCGGGGTCTGGTGCACGTAGTAACCGGACTGCGGCCGTGCGCGGATCAGCCCCTGATCCTCAAGATTGGCGTAAGCCTGCAACACCGTTGCATGGCTGACATTGAGCTGCGAACTCATCTTGCGCACCGACGGCACGCGTTCGCCGGGCTGATAGACGCCGCGCCGGATATCTTCCGCCAGTTGTTGAGCAATACGTTGGTAGAGCAAGAGGTTGGTCATGACGCAGCACTCGATTTCACGGGCATTTTATTCTTGTGTGAAACAATACCGGAACAGTTTAGAAGTGTACTGGGACAGTTGCCACCATAGTCGACCGTACAGTGCAGTGTCAGCTACAACTGTACGGATTTGCGCGCTATTCGACAGACGTAAAAAAGCCCGGCGCTGCATGACAGGCCGGGCTTTCCAGAGACGCAGCCCTCAGCGGGCGGCGCCGAGCTGGCCTTTTTCGTCGGAAAACACAATTTCCACCCGACGGTTCTGTGCCCGCCCGCGCTCGGAAGCGTTGGCGTCCACCGGGTACTCGTCGCCGTAACCTTCGACCTGAATGCGCTTGTCCTCAATTCCGAGGTCCATCAACACATCGGCCACGGCTTGCGCGCGATCACGCGACAGCTTGAGGTTTTCCTGTTTGCCACCGGTGCTGTCGGTGTAGCCCTCGATACGCACCACGCGTTTCGGGTTGAGCTGCAGGAACTGCACGATCTTCAACACCACGCGATTCGCCGAGTTCTTCAGCTCCGCCTCGCCAGTGTCGAACAGCACGTCACCAAGGGTCATCACCAGCCCGCGATCGGTTTGCGTGGTGGCCAGCGCGACGATCTGCTCTTCGAGCCACTTGCCCTGCTGCTGCACGCTCAGCAGTTTGGACTCACGCAGAGCCAGTTGCAGGCGCTGGCGTTCCAGCTCGAGCTTCGCCGCGCGCTCTTCGTTGAGCACCAGATTGGTGTGTTCGCGGGCGATTTCGCTGTAACGCTGACTCAGGTAGGCGTAATGCACAACGTCGGAACCACTGCCCCAATAGGTCGACAGGCGATCGGCACGGGCCAGGGACTCACCGGCACGGATCACGTCCTTGGGAGCGATGCGCAGCACGTTGGAGTCTTCCTTGACCTTCTGGAAGTCGCTGCTGGCTTGTTGCAATGCGCTTTCACTGTGCTGACCGGCACACCCGAAAAGGCTCACGCAGCCAGCCAGAACCAACCCGCCAAGGGCTTTGGACTTGAGGCTCATTGGGCATCTCCCAGTTGCTTGCGCAGGCGGATGATGCGGGTGTTCAGCACATTCAGTTGCTCTTCGCTCTTTTGCGTCAGCACCTTGGCTTCTGCCAGACGTGCGTCCAGCTCGGCCTGTTCGGAACGCATGCGGGCGTTCTTGTAAGACTCGTCGGCCATGTTGCCCTTGGCCCGGTTGAACTTGTCTTCAGCCAGTTTCATTTCCGGCATTTCATCGGCGGTCGCACCGACAGCCTTGGCCTGGGTGATGGCCTGCTCGGTCAGGCGCATTTGCTCATTGGGTGCCGGATCGTTGGCGCAGCCGGCCAGGGCCAGAACGGCCATGGCCGCGAAAAGAGGTCGAATACTCACTAAGAATCCCTACTGTTTTGGGGCACTGACAGATGGCTGCGGCTGTTGCTGCTGAGCCTTCCAGCGCTCGATGTTGCGTTGCAGCGCGGCTTCGGTCAGTCCGGACGCGGGCAATTCTGTCATCTTTTTAGCGAGCTGTCCGCGCAACCACGGATCGTTGCAGGCCGAGTTGTGCGAAACCGCGAGGAACAGCCCCGGTCGGTCGATTGGTTGCTCGAACGCCAGCAGATCATTGGCCATGCCCAATGCCTGCGCGGCAGCCATGCCCGAGTAGCGCCCGGCGAGTACATATTCGACTTCACCCAGCAGAAGTTTCTGAAAGGCCTGGGTGATGTTTGCCGTCCGGGTCAGGGTCAGATTCTGCTCGGCGAAAGTGCCGAATGCCTGGGTCATACGAGACTTTTCCGACAGCCCGCCGGTGTGCCCGTGCAGATCCTTGGCTTCGCTGTAGGCCAGCGTCGAGCCCTTGCGTGTCCACACCAGATAGTCGTTTTCCAGCAACGGCGGATAGATGTAGTCGAGGTTTTCCAGCTCGTTGAACATCAGCGGCGTGTCGGCCAGCATGTCCATGCGCCCGCTGCGCACCTCATCGAGGGCCTGCGAGCGTTTGCCGGCGTAGAGCAGTTCGACCTTGATCCCCAGATCCTTGGCCACTTGCTGCAACAGGTCGGCACTGGCGCCGATCAAGTGCCTGGGATTCTGCGGGTCCTGCCACAGGTACGGCGGCGCATCCGGGCTGCCGGTGACGACGAGGCGTTCACACTTGCCGGCAGCCGCAACCATCCCCGGCAACAGGATCAATCCCAATAACAACCCGCGGCGCAGATCCATGGCAAAACGCTCCCACTCAAATCCCAGACAAAAAAAAGCCCGACCAGAAGGTCGGGCTCTTTATAAGTGAAGCCGCCGGATTAGACCAGCTTCTCCAGCTCAGGTACCGCTTCGAACAGATCCGCCACCAGGCCGTAATCGGCCACTTGGAAGATCGGCGCTTCTTCGTCCTTGTTGATCGCAACGATCACTTTGGAGTCTTTCATACCGGCCAGGTGCTGGATCGCGCCGGAGATACCGACGGCGATGTACAACTGTGGCGCAACGATCTTGCCGGTCTGACCGACCTGCATGTCGTTCGGTACGAAACCTGCGTCGACCGCAGCGCGCGAAGCACCGACGGCAGCGCCCAGCTTGTCGGCCAGGGCGTACAGGTGTTTGAAGTTGTCACCGTTCTGCATGCCGCGGCCGCCAGAAACGACGATCTTGGCAGCGGTCAGCTCAGGACGATCGGACTTGGCCAGTTCTTCGCTGACGAAGCTGGAAGTGCCGGCGTCGTGCGCAGCAGCAACCGCTTCAACAGTCGCCGAACCACCTTCAGCGGCAACCGGGTCGAAACCGGTGGCACGCACGGTGATCACTTTGATCGCTGCGGTCGATTGCACGGTAGCGATGGCGTTACCGGCGTAGATCGGACGCTTGAAGGTGTCGGCGCTTTCTACCGATATGATCTCGGAGATCTGGTCAACGTCCAGTGCAGCGGCAACGCGCGGCAGGATGTTTTTGCCGTTGGACGTGGCGGCAGCCAGGATGTGGCTGTAGCCCTTGCCCAGCTCTGCAACCAGAGGAGCGACGTTTTCCGGCAGCTGATGCGCGTAAGCGGCATTGTCAGCGTTCAGGACTTTGCTCACGCCAGCGATTTTCGCAGCGGCTTCAGCCACGGCGCCAGCGCCCTGACCTGCAACCAGCACATGGATGTCGCCGCCGATTTTGGCAGCAGCAGCCACGGTGTTCAGTGTGGCCGGGGCCAGCACTTTGTTGTCGTGTTCAGCAATAACCAAGATAGTCATTTAGATTACCTTCGCTTCGTTTTTCAGTTTCTCGACCAGTTCAGCCACCGACTTGACCTTGATGCCCGCGCTGCGTGCAGCCGGCGCTTCGACTTTCAGGGTCTTGTTGGTGGAGGCGGTGGAAACGCCCAAAGCGTCCGGAGTCAGCACTTCGAGAGGCTTCTTCTTGGCTTTCATGATGTTTGGCAGGGACGCATAACGCGGCTCGTTCAAACGCAGGTCGGTGGTGACGATCGCTGGCAGTTTCAGGGAAACGGTCTGCGCGCCGCCGTCGATTTCGCGGGTCACGGCAACGCTGTCGCCGGAGACTTCGACTTTCGAGGCGAAAGTGCCCTGACCGTAGCCGCTCAGTGCAGCGAGCATCTGGCCGGTCTGGTTGTTGTCGCTGTCGATCGCCTGTTTGCCCAGGATCACCAGCTGAGGCTGTTCCTTGTCGACCACAGCCTTGAGCAGCTTGGCCACGGCCAGCGAAGTCAGGTCTTCAGCGGATTCGACGAGGATGGCGCGGTCGGCACCCAGAGCCAGTGCGGTACGCAGCTGTTCCTGAGCGGTGGACGGGCCGATGGAGACGACGACGATTTCAGTCGCAACACCTTTCTCTTTCAGGCGTACGGCTTCTTCCACTGCGATTTCGCAGAACGGGTTCATCGACATCTTGACGTTGGCGAGGTCTACGCCGGAATTGTCCGCCTTGACGCGGACCTTGACGTTGTAATCCACAACGCGTTTGACAGCTACAAGAACCTTCATGGATTCCTCGTTACTCTCCGGTGAAAAGAAAGTCGCCTAGGCGAACCTGGCGGTTGATGCTCATCGGGCACAAGGGCACCTCTAAAAACGCCGGCTGGGGGCGATGACCGTTCGTCAGTGGTGACCAACGGGTCATTGATCTGCACGGTGTGTAAACTGCGCGCCGGACTTGCGCTGCGCATCACCTTGTACTGCCTGTGCCCTGTCTTTAGAGGTGCTCTTGAAACCGCCAGTCTGCCTACGGCGAGCGCAAAACCGCCCGTATCTTGACCGGAACGCCTATTCCGGTCAATACGGCAAAATGGTCGTTCATAAGCCGCGCTTCTTTGATTTCTCTGGGCTGGAGCCGATTCAAACAAACGTTTGTATTGGACGCTCAGAGTGGTGTAGATATAATGCGCCGCCTAGAGAGAAAGGTGGTTTCCCATTATTACCCTTGACGTTAACGTAAAGGCAATAACGGATGCGACACCGAACCTCCAAATTAGAAAAAAAACTGTTGAGCCTTGAGTAGGAGATAGCCTGTGGAACGCGAATACATGGAATTCGACGTGGTCATCGTCGGTGCCGGCCCCGCTGGCCTGTCCGCCGCCTGCCGTCTGAAGCAGAAGGCCGCCGAAGCCGGTAAGGAAATCAGCGTCTGCGTGGTCGAAAAAGGCTCCGAAGTCGGCGCACACATCCTTTCCGGTGCCGTGTTCGAACCACGCGCTCTGAACGAACTGTTCCCGGACTGGAAAGAACTCGGCGCCCCGCTGAACACCCCGGTCACCCGCGATGACATTTTCGTGCTGAAAAACGCCGAAAGCGCGCAGAAAATTCCTGACTTCTTTGTGCCCAAGACCATGCACAACGAAGGCAACTACATTATTTCCCTCGGCAACCTGTGCCGCTGGCTGGCCCAGCAGGCCGAGAACCTGGGTGTGGAAATCTACCCTGGCTTCGCTGCTCAGGAAGCGCTGATCGACGAAAGCGGCATCGTGCGCGGGATCATCACCGGTGATCTGGGCGTCGATCGCGAAGGCCATCCGAAAGAAGGCCTGTACACCCCGGGCATGGAACTGCGTGGCAAGTACACGCTGTTCGCCGAAGGCTGCCGTGGTCACATCGGCAAGCAACTGATCAAACGCTACAACCTCGACAGCGATGCCGACGCCCAGCACTACGGCATCGGCCTCAAAGAAATCTGGGAAATCGACCCGGCCAAGCACCAGCCAGGCCTGGTGGTGCACACCGCCGGTTGGCCGCTGGACATCATGGGCACCGAAAACACCGGTGGCTCGTTCCTCTATCACCTGGAAAACAACCAGGTGGTGGTCGGCCTGATCGTTGACCTGTCCTACAGCAACACCTACCTGTCGCCGTTCGACGAGTTCCAGCGCCTCAAGCATCACCCGGTGCTGGCTCAGTACCTGGAAGGCGGCAAGCGCGTCAGCTACGGCGCCCGCGCGATCTGCAAGGGTGGCCTGAACTCGCTGCCGAAAATGGTCTTCAAGGGCGGCGCGCTGATCGGTTGCGACCTCGGCACCCTGAACTTCGCCAAGATCAAGGGCAGCCACACCGCAATGAAGTCCGGCATGCTCGCCGCGGAATCGGTGGCCGACGCACTGTTCGCCGAGAAGGATGGCACTGAAGAGCTGACCTCCTACGTCGACGCGTTCAAGAAGAGCTGGCTCTACGACGAACTGTTCGCCAGCCGCAACTTCGGCCCGGCGATCCACAAGTTCGGCGCGATCGTCGGCGGCGGCTTCAACTGGCTGGACCAGAACATCTTCGGCGGCAAACTGCCGTTCACCCTGCACGACACCAAGCCGGATTACGCCTGCCTGAAGCTCGCAGCCGACTGCAAGAAGATCGACTATCCGAAGCCGGACGGCAAACTCAGCTTCGACAAACTGAGCTCGGTGTTCATCTCCGGTACCAACCACGAAGAAGAACAGCCGTGCCACCTGAAGCTCACCGACCCGAGCATCCCGATCAGCAAGAACCTGCCGCTGTACGACGAACCCGCGCAGCGCTACTGCCCGGCCGGCGTCTACGAAGTGATCACCAAGGAAGACGGCGAAAAACGCTTCCAGATCAACGCCCAGAACTGCGTGCACTGCAAGACCTGTGACATCAAGGACCCTTCGCAGAACATCACCTGGGTCACGCCGGAAGGCGCTGGCGGCCCGACCTACCCGAACATGTAAGCTGAACCGCTGAACATCAAGGCTCCCGAAATGGGGGCCTTTTTGTTGCCCAGGATTTTTTCCACAGCGCATGACTCATGTGGGAGCGGGCTTGCTCGCGAATGCGGTGTGTCAGTTGACGGATAGGTTGCCTGACACGCAGCCTTCGCGAGCAAGCCCGCTCCCACAGGGAATCATCGTCGAATCAGGCTACGCGCTCATCACCAGGGCTGCGCTCAAAGTAGCGCTTGTACTCACGACTGAACTGCGACGTACTCTGATACCCCACCCGATGCGCCACCTGCGCCACGCCCAGCCCCTCGGCGACCAGCAACGTCTGCGCCTTGAGCAACCGCAAGCGCTTCAGATACTGCACTGGCGACAACAGCGTGCTGCGCTTGAAGTGCTCATGGAACGACGAAACACTCATGTTGGCGCAACCGGCCAATGTCTCGACATTCAGCGGCTCGGTGTAATGCGCATGCAGATGACTGATCGACGCCGCCACCCGGGCAAACTGCCCCTGCTGTTCCACCAGCGCGCGCAACACATCGGCCTGCGGCCCGCGCAGCGCGGTGAACAACAATTCACGCACCCGCGCCGGCCCGAGAATCTGCCGCTCCAGCGGATCGTGCAGGCAGCGCAGCAAGCGTTCGACACAGCCGCGCATGTCATCGTCGAGCACCACCGAGGTCATCGACTCCGGAGTCTGTGCCGGAATGTGCCGCCCCGGCGCCAGCCCCATGGCCAGCACCAGCTCGCCAAGCAACACCCGGTCGATGGCCACCGACACTCCGAGCAACGGCGCATCCGGCAAGGCAAAGGTTTCGCACTCGAACGGCACCGGCAGCGCCTGAATCAGGTAATGTCCGGCGCCGTACTCCATGGTGCGCGGGCCGAGGAACGCCAGTTTGCTGCCCTGAGCGATGATCATCAGGCTCGGCTCATAAATGTGCGGGCCACGCGCCACGTCGCAACTGGCACGCAATACCTGCACGCCGGGCAGCCCGGTCTGGCTGTAACCATCGCGAAGCGCCAGCGGCTCGATCAGCGAAACCAGGGTGGCATTGGCATCAAGGTGACGGGTCAACTGCATCGGAGGGGTCTTCAAAAAAGTCACGGAAAAAGGCATGCAAGCATCATCGCAGATCCTTTTGCCAATGCGCTTGCCCAGACCTGCATGCCGGAGGATTAGGCATGAGACCCGGAGGAATCGTCATGGCCGCAGCGGCAGACGGCGCCCAAAATGCGCCACCTCACCTGTCACTGCTTCTGCGAGGTTCCTCATGTACACCGCTATCGGTTATGCCGCCCAATCGGCCACCACTCCCCTCGCCCCGATGAAATTCGAACGCCGCAGCCCTCGCGCTGACGACGTGGCGATCGAGATCCTCTACTGCGGCGTCTGCCACTCCGATATCCACCAGGCCCGCAACGAATGGGGCATCGCCGTTTATCCGTTGATGCCCGGCCATGAGATCGTCGGCAAAGTCACCGCCGTTGGTGCGAACGTCACTCAACATAAAGTCGGCGATCTGGTCGGTGTCGGCTGCATGGTCGACTCCTGCCGCACCTGCGCCGCCTGCCAGCAGAACCTCGAGCAATACTGCCTCGAAGGCCCGACCATGACTTACGCCACCCCGGACCGGGTCGATGGCAGCAACACCATGGGCGGTTATTCGGACAGCATCGTCGTCAGCGAGCACTTCGTCGTGCGCATCCCTGAAAAGCTGGATCTGGCCAGCGCTGCGCCGATTCTCTGTGCCGGCATCACCACCTACTCGCCGCTCAAGCACTACGGGGTCAAGGCCGGCGACAAGGTCGGGATTCTCGGCATGGGCGGCCTCGGCCACATGGGCATCAAGTTCGCCAAGGCGCTGGGCGCGGAAGTGACGCTGTTCACCCGTTCGGCGAGCAAGGCCGAGGAAGGTCGTCGGCAGGGCGCCGATCATGTGATCGTCTCCACCGATGCCGAGCAGATGGCTGCCGCTGCAGGCCGGTTCGACTTCCTGCTGGACACCATTCCGGTGCAGCACGACCTCAACCCGTACCTGCAAACCTTGCGCTTTGATGGCGTGCATATCCTGGTCGGCCTGATCGAACCGATCGACCCGCCGGTGCATGCTGCCAACCTGGTGCTGGGCCGCCGCGTGCTGGCCGGTTCGTTGATCGGCGGCATCGCCGAAACCCAGGAAGTGCTGGATTTCTGCGCCGAACACAACATCACCTGCGACATCGAAATGCTCGACATCCGCCAGATCAACGAGGCTTACGCGCGGATGATCGCCGGTGACGTGAAGTATCGCTTCGTGATCGACATGGCGACGCTGAAGCTTTAAACCTTCAGACCGAGTTCTGCCGAGAGCCGGGCTGTGACCCCTTTGATCAGGGGAATCAGCTCGGCCATTTTTTCCAGCGGCATGTACGGCACGGTGCTGGCGATGCTGATCGCCGCCACAATCCGCTTGCTCGCATCGCGAATCGGCGCCGCCACGCAGCGGATCGACGGTTCGTTGTCTTCCAGATCGAACGCGTAGCCGCCGGCCACGTACTCGGTCATGCGCTGTTCGAGCTGTTCCCACGACTGCTGCGGATGATGCGGCCAGAACTGACTTTTCCCACCCGCCGGCAGGCTGATGTCGTACAGCCGCTGCCAATCCTGCGGCGAATCATCGAGCATCAACGCCTTGCCGATCCCGGTGCGCGCCAGCGGCATCCGGTGGCCGACCCGCGAACGCATTTCCGGGCCGTTACGCCCCGGATTCTTCAGCAGATACAACACCTCATCGCCTTCACGAATCCCCAGGTGCACGGTGTCCCCGGTCAACGCCGACAACTCGTCCAGGTACGGCCCGGCCAGACTCACCAGCGGCAACTCTTCGCGCGCCTGAAACCCCAGCTCGATCAGCTTCGGCCCCAGCAGATAGCCGATTTGCGGCACCACGCGCAGATAGCGCTCGTCGACCAGGCAACTGGCCAGACGATGGGTGGTGCTGCGCGTGGTGCCGATCAGCCGGGCGATCTCTTTCAGATCGCGGGCGCCACTGGCCACCGCCTGCACCACACCCAGTCCGCGAAGCAGGGTCTGGGTGCCGGTGGGCGCGGCGTCCTTGGTTTTTTCCGGGGCGTCTTCCTGCATATCCAGCCTTTACCGTTGAGCGAGGGAACGGGCGGCATTATGGTCGCCCGACGCAGACGACTACAACTCGATACGCTCGACCTTGCCTACCAGCAGCACGTAGGACAATGCACCGATCAGCGCCAGCACCGCGATGTAGGTGATCGCCGGAGCGAACGAATCACCGCTGGCGAGGAAACCGATGACGATCGGCGTGGCAATCGCCGACAGGTTGCCGATGAAGTTGAACACCCCGCCGGTCAAGCCGAGCAAACGCGCCGGAGCCAGGGTCGAGACCAGCGACCAGGTGATCGAGGCCAGGCCGTTGCCGAAAAACGCCAGTGCCAGGAAGGCAATCACCAGCGGTGTCGATTCAACGAAATTGGCGCCGATGATCGAGGTGGAAATCAACAGTCCGCCAATGATCGGCAACTTGCGCGCGAAGCCCACGCTGCAGCCACGGCGGATCAACAGGTCGGAAAAGAACCCCGAGCACAGCACACCCACGAACGCCGCGAGAAACGGCAGCGAGGCCAACAGGCCCGACTTGATGAAGTCCATGCCGCGATATTTCACCAGGTAAGTCGGGAACCACGTCAGGAAGAACCACAGCGTCGAGTTCAGGCAGAACTGGCCAAGGTAGATGCCCCACAACTTGCGCTTGCTCAGGACAATGCCTAGATCGATCCAGCTGAACGAGGCCTTGGCCGTTTGCGCTTGAATATCCACCAGTCCGCCGCCCTCGCGGATCAGATCGATTTCCGCGTCGTTGGCACCTTTGAAATCACGCGGTTCGCGATACACCGCGTACCAGATGGCCGCCCAGATAATGCCCGCCACACCGGTCGCGACAAACACCATGTGCCAGCCGAATTCATGTTGCAGCCAGGCCAGCACCGGGGTCAGAAACGCCAGGCCGACAAACTGCCCGGAGGTGTAGAAACCAATCGCCGTGGCCCGCTCACGCTCGGGAAACCAGGTGGTCACCACGCGGCTGTTGATCGGATAGGCCGGTGCTTCCAGCGCGCCGACCGCCATGCGCAAAACGAACAGGGCAATGAAGCTCGCGGCGAAGCCGAGCAGCACCGTGGCCAGCGACCACAACAGCAGCGCGACGCTATACAAAATGCGCGGCGGCACCCGATCCACCAGCCAGCCACCGGGGATCTGCATCGCGGCGTAGGTCCAGCCAAACGCGGAGAAAATCAGCCCGACGTGAACCGGATCAATGCCCAGCTCGCTGGTCAGCGCGGGCGCGGCAATCGACAGGTTGCTGCGGTCGAGGTAGTTGATGACCACGGTGATGAACAGCAACACCATGATGAAAAACCGCTTGCGGCTGGGCGTGACTAAAGACGCCTGCCCGGTGAGGGTTTGCGTTGGCATGGGGGGTGCCTCTTTTTATGATTATTTGAGGTCATTGACGCAATCTCCCATCCATGGAGATCAAACACTGTGGGAGGGGGCTTGCTCCCGAATGCGGGGTATCAGTCGACATCTCTCCAGCTGACATGCCGCATTCGGGAGCAAGCCCCCTCCCACAAGGATTTGTGGTGGGTCAGAAGGGACTCACCACTCGGCAAAACTGCCATCGGCATGGCGCCAGATCGGGTTGCGCCAGCGGTGCCCGACCGCCGCGCGTTCGATCACGTATTCCTCATTGATCTCGATGCCCAGCCCCGGCCCGTTCGGAATCTTCACGAAGCCCTGGTCGTAGTCGAACACCCGTGGATCCTTCACATAGTCGAGCAAGTCGTTGCTCTCGTTGTAGTGAATGCCCAGGCTCTGCTCCTGAATGAACGCGTTGTAGCAAACCGCATCCAGCTGCAGGCACGCCGCCAGCGCGATTGGCCCCAGCGGGCAATGCAGCGCCAGCGCCACGTCGTAGGCTTCGGCCATGTTGGCGATCTTGCGGGTTTCGGTGATACCACCGGCATGCGAGGCATCCGGCTGGATGATGTCGACGTAGCCTTCGCTCAGCACCCGCTTGAAATCCCAGCGCGAGAACAGCCGCTCACCCAAGGCAATCGGCGTGCTGGTCAACGGTGCCAGCTCTTTCAGCGCTTCGTAGTTTTCGCTGAGCACCGGCTCTTCGATGAACATCAGTTTGTACGGGTCGAGTTCCTTCATCAGCACCTTGGCCATGGGTTTGTGCACCCGGCCATGGAAGTCGACGCCGATACCGACGTTCGGCCCAACCGCATCGCGCACAGCGGCGACGTTGGCCAAGGCCAGATCGACTTTCTCGAAGGAGTCGAGGAACTGCAGTTCTTCGGTGCCGTTCATTTTCACCGCAGTAAAACCCCGGCTCACCGCCTCTTTCGCGGCGCGTGCGGTGTCGGCCGGACGATCGCCACCGATCCACGAATACACACGAATCTTGTCGCGCACCTGACCGCCGAGCAGATCGCTGACCGACACGCCGAGGGCCTTGCCCTTGATGTCCCACAGCGCCTGATCGATACCGGCCAGCGCACTCATGTGGATCGCGCCGCCGCGGTAGAAGCCGCCGCGGTACAGCACGGTCCAGATGTCCTCGATGTTGCGTGGGTCTTTGCCGATCAGGTAGTCGGACAATTCTTCAACGGCAGCGGCGACGGTGTGCGCGCGGCCTTCGACCACAGGCTCGCCCCAACCGGTCACACCCTCATCGGTTTCGACCTTGAGGAAGCACCAGCGCGGCGGGACGATGAAGGTGGTGAGTTTGGTGATTTTCATCTTCTTGTCTCTCTTATAGATGCGCCAGAAAGGTTAGCGAAGGGCTTTCCAGGCGGCGACGTAAGCCTTGGCATTGACGGCAACTTGCTCAACGCTCATGCCCGGTTTGAACAGTCCGGAACCGAGGCCGAAACCTTTCACGCCAGCGTCGATGAACGCTTGCATGTTGTCCGGGGTGATCCCGCCGACCGGCGCCAGCACCGTCCCGGAAGGCAATACCGCGAGCCACGCCTTGACCACCGCCGGGCTCATCTGCTCGGCCGGGAACAGCTTGAGAATGTCCGCGCCCTCCTCCAGCGCCGCGAACGCTTCGGTCGGTGTCGCGACACCCGGCGACAGGTACAGCCCCGCCGCTTTCGCCGCACGCAGCACCTTGGCGTCGCTGTGTGGCATGACGATCACCTGGCCGCCGGCCTCTTTCACCAACTCGACCTGCTCCGGGGTCAGCACCGTGCCGGCACCGATCAGGCAATCGGCGGGCAAGGTCTGACGCAGGATGCGGATACTTTCGTACGGCGACGGGGAATTGAGCGGTACTTCGATGACGCGAAATCCGGCTGCATACAGGACTTCTCCGACAGCGGCGGCTTCCTGCGGATGCAGGCCACGCAGGATCGCGATCAGACCGTTTTGTGCCAGTGCTTGCTTGAGCATGTCAGGCCTCCAGTCAGGGTTAACGGGATGAGGAATCGAGCAGTCCGGCGGCCAGCGCCAGTTGCCACAAACCGCGCTCGGTGGCCTGCTCGGCCAGCGTGATCCGGGCGAAACCGCAGGCATCGAGGGCCCGGCCGTAGCGGGCGCAGAGTTGCGCGTTGCCGATGAGGATGATCGACGGCAGATGCGCACTATTGCGTCGGCGCCGCTGGGCTGCGGCAAGCGCCACCAGTTCATGGCCAATCATCAGGCCAGAGAGGTAATCCGCTTGCGCCGTCGGCGCCAGTTCGCCGGTCAGGCCCAGGGTGCGGGCACTGAATAATGTGGAGAGCACGCCCAGTTCGCCGTCCGCCGACAGCGCCACTTGCACGCCACGGTCGAACGCCAACCCGTCGAACGCCGCACCCTGTTGCTGGGTACGCCCGAGAATGCTGTGCTCACTGAGCACAGCGAACACTTCGCCGGTCATGAAGGTGTCGAAATGAGTGATGCGGCCCTCGACCACCTCCACCCACTTGGAGTGGCTACCCGGCAGACCGATCAACAGATCGCCGCCCGCCTCGGCCGGCAGGTTCTGCAGTACGCCGAGGACCTGAGTTTCTTCGCCGCGCATCACATTGGGCAGACGCGAACGCTGGATCACCCCCGGCACGATATGTACCCGCGTGCCGCGCAGACTGACCAGTGTTTGTAAGGAATTTCCGAGATTGGCGACGTTCGCCGGCGTCTCGCAGTAGGCCGCTTCGCGCCAGCCCTGGGCGCTGCCGACCATCCCGCAGGCGATCACTGGCAGATCCGGCTGCGCATCGAGCCAGTCGCCGCACGCCTCTTCGAAGGCCAGTTCAAAGCCGTCGGCGCATTCACCACCGTGGATGACTCGCGGCGTCTTCGGTAACTGCATGATCCCGGACGACAGCGCACGCTGCTCCAGCACCACCCCGCCCGCCGCGAGTTTATAAGCACGTAATGAGGTCGTCCCCCAGTCGAGCGCGATCAATTGCGCCTGCATCGCTTCACCTGTTTTGTTTTTGGCAGTGAGTGCGACGGACTATAGACCTTTCAAGCGCGAAATCTCAATATGTAATTTTGCATCCCATATTTTGGGACTAAATAAATCCATTTTGTCCAACGCTGAACGACGTCCGTTTAGGTGCAGGCAGGACGACACGTTAAAAAACCAGCAATCAGTAGCAGCCGGAATCCTCTTAGCCCCATCAATCGCGCTTCTCTTGAATCGCACGCACGATGTCAGTTGCTGGGATGAGCATTGACTTCGAATAATATCCACCGAATGAATAAGCAGAAGTGAACACCTTACAAGAGATGACATTACGCTGACCTAATACCTGCAATAATTCACTGGCAGGCATAAAAATATTTGATACGCCCTCATCCTCTTTTTTAAACGAGGACAATTTGGCCATATAAATATGCTCCGCTTTAGATCCAGAACTATCAAGCTCAACAAAATCCCCCACCAAATACTGAGTCAACTTGTCAAAATCCTTAAACTCGACATCCTTATCCAGCGAGCAGAACAAAGACTCGCCCAACTGACTTTCCCCGGTCACATCCTGAAAAAAATTCAACAGATCGGTTTTCGAACCAAACTTAATACCTAAAGATGAGTGATCATCTCCACCACTGACAGAAATCAAGTCAATATCAATGACCGGAAGAACCGGTTGCTTAGTGCAAGAACTGCACAGCAGCAGTGTCAGAAAAACAAACAACGACTTCATTTCGAAGATTCCAAATATTGACTCAAACGTTCATACACAATATCGCAAGCCGATTTACCACCCTGTAGCGTAGCGCCAAACATGACACCTGCCTGACGATGGTTGGCGTCTACCGCTTCGTTGATAGCTGGCCCAGATGTCATAACCCAACGCTCGCCCATGCTTGCAACGTTATCAGATGAATCCGTCACCTTGGGCGAAGCCAATACATTGACCCAATAATCTGCCGAGGGCTTCGGTGTCGTGAAATATATATCAGACACCATCCAGACACCTGTGCCACCGCCAACAGGATCAAGCGTTACCAATACCTTTACGGTGTAACCGCGCTCTTTCAAAATCGAAGTCAGATGTGCACCATTCCAACCACCCAAACTATGACCTACAACGACAATATAGACCGACTTATCACCTTTCAAAGGACGCTCGACGTACTTTTTAATATCTTTTTCACCGCGAACGTCTTTGTAACTTATGTATGGCAGATTCACCTCAACTTTCTGCTCATTAGTAAGACGCTTCTCTAACTGCTTCCATGCATTCATCACATTATGATGCGGCGGCTCATTTTGATAGTACTCTTCCTTATCCCCAGCACCGCCAATAAAAAACACTGCAACCTTTTTTACTTTAACCGCAGCCTGTTTTACGCTCTGATCAGTCTTGCAGGTCAACTCATGACCAGCCACTTCAGTTTTACAATCGTTGAGTGCGGGATTTTCGACTTCCATTTCGATCACTCTACGAACAGTTTAATAGTTTCGGCCAAATGCGAACTGACCATATGGGTAAAGCCCTGTTCATCGGTGATGCCATGCTCAACACGCCCATCGCCTCGCTGAATCGCATAAGGGTGGTCGGGAATAGGTTCGCCCGTGGCTTCATTAACGACCTGCATCCGATCATTGAAATGCACCGGCATCGGCAACAACCCACTAAACGCTGCCCCTCCGCCACTTTGTCCAATAATCACCGTGCCCGAACCACCGACCACGACATTGCCGTGGCCACCGGTGCTGTCGAGGGTTGCGGCGTTCAGGCCGTTGATGAATACGGTGCCGGAAACAGCGCCGGTGATCGGGCTGCCACAGGCTGATTTGTCGGTCATGCGCGCGGCGGCGAGGCCGTCGAAGAAGACGTCGGGCGAGCCGGAAACGATCGGGTTGGTGCCATGGCCTGGCAATGGGCAGGCGGTCGGGTCGGTGACGCGGGCGGCGGGTTTACCACTCAATTCAAAGCTCCTTGCTTCAGAGGTTCCGGGTGCGGCTGATGGATGTCGATGTCGGTCGCGGCGAAGCGCCAGCGGTTGTCGACAGGGTCGAACAGTGCGTGGCAGTGCTCACGGCTGTCGGGGGATGTGGCAGTTTGCAGATGTCGCCAGGCTTGGTCGGTTTGCCAGGCCAGTTCGGCCGGCGCGGCGTCGTCGAGCTCGTTGAGCCAGGCGTTGTAATTGCGCAGTTGATTACGCTCGTAAGCCGTTTGCAGCAGATCGGCCATTTGCACGCCGAGGTCCAGATGATGTTCGGCGGTCCACTGGCCGATCTCGGAATAGACGTACCAGCCCATCGGCATCAACGCGCCGTCCTTGAGCAACGAATGGCTGGCGGGGGCGACGAAACCGCAACAGATGTGCAGCGTCAGCCAGCCCTGATGCGCGTCGATAAACGCATTCGGCTCGAAGTGGCGTAACGCGATCACACGGTAGTCACCCAGGCCGGCGCTGCGTGTCATGAGTTCGGCGTCGAGCCGCGACACAAACGCACGAATGGCTTTGCCGCCCGTGCGATTGACGATGCACAGGATGTCTACCGGTTGACGCTGAGGGTTGTCAGAGCAGCCTGAGTTTTTCACCAGGCCATACAGGCGCATTGACGCCCGCAGTCCGCTCATCGCCGCTCACTCAGAGACGCAGCGAAGGCTCCACGGGCGTGGAGAAGTTTTGCCAGAAGCATTGCAGGTGTCGTCCGTGAGCGCGCAAAAATGGCGCGTAGAATGCCGGACTAGAGCGGTGGCGGCAATCACTTCAGCATCGGATTGCCATCATCTCCTCAGCCTTCGGCAAATTCGCGCAACACCTTGCCATCCATGCGATAGCGCACCCACTCTTCCTGCGGTTGCGCGCCGAGGGATTTGTAGAACTCGATGGCCGGGGTGTTCCAGTCCAGCACGCTCCATTCGAAGCGTCCGCAGTCATTGGCACAGGCGATTTTCGCCAGATGCCGCAGCAGGGTTTTGCCGGCGCCGCCGCCGCGTTGCTCGGGGGTGATGTAGAGGTCTTCGAGGTACAGGCAGTTGCTGCCGAGCCACGTCGAATAGCTGAAGAAGAACACCGCAAAACCGATCGGCACACCGTCACGCAGGCAGATCAGGCCGTGGGCGGTGGCGCCCTCGCTGAACAGGCTGCGCTCGATGTCGGTGACACTCGCAATGACTTCGTGGCGGGCCTTTTCGAAATCTGCCAGTTCGGTGATGAAGGCGAGGATTTGCGGTGCATCGCTGGGGGTCGCCGGGCGGATTTCGATCGTCATGGACGGGCCTTGTCGGAAATGGAAAACGCCATACTAAGGCCGTGGACGGCGCTCGTCACATGGCAACACAGAGAATATCCTGCTCCGCTAATGCAATGTGGAAGCGGGCTTGCTCGCGAAAGCGGTCTGACAGACAACAATGATGGTGACTGATTGATACCTTCGCGAGCAAGCCCGCTCCCACAGGGAACTTCGACAATCTGAAAGGATGCTCATGAACACTGAGATTTTTATGCCCGTGGAGGCGCTCGCAGCAGCACTGCTGCCCCACGCCCTCGAACCCGGCGACGACGGCGCCCACGACCTCGCCCACCTGCAACGGGTCTGGCACACCGCGCGCACCTTGCAGGCTGAGGAAGGTGGCGACCTGGAAGTGTTGCTCGCCGCCGTGCTGCTGCACGACTGCGTGTCCGTGGAAAAAAACTCGCCGCTGCGCTCGCAGGCTTCGCGTCTCGCCGCAGAAAAAGCCGCCAGCGTGCTGGCCGATCTGGATTGGCCCGAAAGCAAAATCAGCGCCGTCACCCACGCCATCGAAGCCCACAGTTTTTCCGCCAACATCACCCCGCTGACCCTCGAAGCGAAACTGGTCCAGGACGCCGACCGTCTCGACTCGCTGGGCATGCTCGGCGTTGCCCGCACCTTCTATGTCGCCGGGCGCATGGGCAGTGCGTTGTATGACCCTGTCGACCCCGAAGCCAAAGCACGCGACTACGACGACACGCGCTTTTGTCTCGACCACTTCCAGACCAAACTGCTGCACTTGGCCGATGGTTTCCAGACCGCTGCCGGTCAGCGTCTGGCACAGGTCCGGCATCAGCGCCTGAAGAGTTTCATGGAGCAGTTCAAGGAAGAAATCGGCCTCGACTGATACCCCTGTGTCTCGACCGTTCGTCGTTCATCAGGCACCAATCCGATTCAAGGGCAGACCAACAACAGGTAAGGATTCCAATCACTGGAGAAGCCCTATGATCTCGTCAAGGTTGACTGCCCTCGTATTCAGCGCCCTGCTCTGCCCAGCGGTGTTCGCCGCGTCCACCACCGCAGCGGGCACAGGCCCCACCGACCCGGTTCCACCACCACGCGCACCTGCCATCAACAGTGCCCCCGGCATGAACACCGATGGCTCCGGCGTGCCATTGATCAACCAGCCACCCGCCACCGGCACCGATCCGCGCACTCAAGGCAGTGATCCCGGTCGCCAGGGCGGCATGAATACGCCAGATTCCCCTGCTACGCCCGACAATTCGGGCGCTGGAATCGGCTCCAAAACCACCACTGGTGGGTCGGGCTCCGAAGGGTCCGGCCAGTAGTTCGCCGACGCGAGCGTCCTATTCACATCCATGAAGAGGTAACCATGAACGTCGATAAAAACCTGGAAAAAGAAGTCCTCACCCGCCTGCTGCATGCCCATCCGAGCGGACTGGGCAAAGAGGTGCTGGACAACTATCGCGGTGAGAAAGTCGTGGCCAGCGCCCTCGCCTCCTTGCAGGATCGCGGACTGATCCACCATGGTCATGTGACCTGCAACGAGGCCGGCGAACACTCGTTGAATCTGCCGATCAAGCTCAGTGCGGCTGGGGTTGAAGCGGCGAGAAAGCTCGAAAGCTGACGGTAGATCCGCAAGCATTTGAGTCCTGTAGGAGCTGCTGCAGGATGTGATCTTTCAAGAGCAAAAGATCGCAGCCGGCGGCAGCTTCTACAGTGGGTTTTGTGATCGACGCGAATCCCATGTGGGAGCGGGCTTGCTCGCGAAGGCGGTCGATCAATCGCCGCAGGACTCACTGATAAACGCGTCCACCTCGGCAGCCCCCGGCGCTGTCGCCGGCCCCCAACGCGTCACCGCCAAAGCCGCCGCCGCATTCGCCCGCCGCGCTGCCTCGTGCGCGTTCAAACCCTGCGCCAATCCGGCGACAAACACCCCGGCATGGGCATCACCCGCCCCGTTGCTGTCCAGCGCTTTCACGGCAAATCCCGGCACATGCCGACGCTCGCCACGCTGCTGAATCCAGCAGCCCTGCGGCCCGTCGCGCACCACCATTAGCACATCCTTCGGCAGATGATCCGCCAACCGGTCCAGCGCTTGAGCAATGTCCGTCGCCTCGGTAAAGCGCAACGCTTCGACGCTGTTGCTGGTCCACACATCAATGCGCGGCAGCAGCGCCTGGATCAACGGCGAGTCCGGCGACTCGACCAACGGCCCTGGATCAAACACCACGTTAATCGCCCGCGGCAGCGCCAGCGTCCAGTCCAGCAGCGATTGCGCCTTGCCTGCATGCAGCAGGCTGTAACCGCTGACGTAGACATAATCGCCCGCCTCGGCGGCCACGCTGTTCAGGTCGTCTTGCGTCACCTCGCCTTCGGCGCCGATGTAGGAAATGAAACTGCGTTCGGCCGATGAGTCGGTCAGCGCCACACACAAACCGGTGTCGCGCTGCGCCGCTTGCTCGATGCCGATGTGGATGCCTTCAGCGGTCATCGCCTGGCGCGCCAGATCACCGAAACGCCCGGTACCGTGCCGACCGAGATAGACCACCGGCAAACCATTACGCACGGCTGCGGCCATCACGTTGAAGCCGCCGCCAGCCTCGAAAGCGGCAGACTGCGCCAGCACATCGCCGCCGACTTGCGGCAGCTGATCCACGGCCATGACCAGGTCGATGATGACCTGGCCAGTGTGCAACATCTTAGGCATGAGCATTCTCGACTTGCGCGGCGCGGCGATCTTTTGCCCCACCGAGGACCAGGTAAATGCCACCGGCCACCACGAAGGTCACGATCCAGCCCAGACCGTTGTGGCCCAGCCACGAGTCAGACAAAAAGCCCTTGAACCAGACGTTCTCGGCCGTGGTGCCGATGGTGGTGAAACTGAAGCCGAGCACGATGGCAATCGCCCACGCGCCGAACGCGCGCCATTCGATGCCGCCGCAATACCAGTAGGCGCTGCTCGGGCTGACGTCGAGCAGGTCTTTGGGGCTGTAGTAGTGACGATGAAGCAGGTCAACCACGAAGATTCCGACCCACGCGGTGATCGGCACCGCCAGCAGCGAAATGAAGGTGATGAACGGGCCGTAGAAGCTGTCGGCAATCAGCATGAAGTAGATCGAACCGGCGAAGATCGCCACGATGTCGACCACTACCGCGTAGACGCGTTTGACCTTCAGGCCGAGGGTCAGCGTGGTCAAACCGGCGGAGTACACCGAGAGGTTGTTCGACAGCAGCAGGCCGCCGAATGCGGTGATCAGGTACGGCACGGCCATCCACGTTGGCAGCATGTCGCGAATGGCCACGATCGGATCAGTCGCCGAGGCGAGATCGTTGTTGCCCACCGACAGCAGGCCGCCGAGGGTGATCAGCAACACCAGCGGAATCCCCGCGCCGAACGCCGCCGAAGCGACCAGTCGCACAGCCTTGACGCTGCGGTGCTGATAGCGCGACATGTCAGCACCGGCGTTGGCCCAGCCGATCCCGGTGCCGGCGGCCATGGTGCCGATGCCGATGATCATCGCGCTCAGCGGCGCAGGGGTGGCGTTGAATACGGCGCTCCAGTCGATGGTGGCGCAGAGGAAGCCGCCGACCAGAATGTTCAACGCACCGAACACGTAGGTCGCCCACTTCTGGATCACCAGCAAGGTGGCGTGGCCGAGGCCGGAAACCGACAGGGTCAGCAGCACGAAAATCGCGATGAAAATCAGCGTGAGCACCGGCGCACTCTTCGCTTCAACCGGCGAGCCGAACAGGATCGAACACAGCGACAGCAACACGAATGCCGCGGTGGTGGTGTTGACGGTTTCCCAACCCAGCCGCGACATCAGCGAGACCAGCGTCGGGCCGATATTGCCACGCACGCCGAAGATCGCCCGCGACAGGGTCAGGCTCGGCGCACGGCCACGGCGGCCGGCAATCGAGATGATCCCGACCACCGCGAATGAACCGGCGGCGCCGACAATCGCGACGATGATCGCCTGCCAGATCGCCAGCCCGCGAAACGCCACCAGCGTGGCACCCAGCGGCAGACCGAGAATGGAAATGTTGGCGGCGAACCAGACCCAGAACAGTTGCAGCGGATGACCGTTGCACTCGGCTTCCGGTACCGGCTCGATACCGCGGGTTTCCAGCTGCCCGGCGCTTGGCCCGGCGTTTGATGAACTCATGAACAGTGCTCCTGTTTGCCTTTATTGTGTTTGTGGCAATGACGCAAAACGACAAGACATCTGTGGCCTTCCCGGGCCTGTCTGTGCGATCCATTGCGGTTGAATACTCAGAATTTGCGGAGCGCCATTCGCGAGCAAGCCCGCTCCCACAGGAGATTTTTGAACGGCTCAAATCCCCTGTGGGAGCGGGCTTGCTCGCGAAGGCGTCCGCCCGATCAACGCAAGGCCAACAGCCCCCGCACCAACGGTTCAAGCTCCAGATGATTGACCGCTTTGACCGTGGCAATCATCGGTGCCGGCCAGCTCTCGAGACCCAGGCAGGCCCCGAGCATGGCGCCAAGAATCGCTGCGATGGTGTCGGTGTCGCCGCCAAGGCTGGCGGCCATGCACAACGCATCGAATGCGCTCATCTCGCCGACCGCCACTTGCTGCGCCAAAGCGAACGACACCACCACCGATTCCTGCGATGCCACCGAAGTGCCGATCACGTCGTACAGCAGATCCGCCAGCAGTGCCTTGTCACTGTCGACGCTGATGGTTCGCGCCCAACTGATGCGCGAAGCAATACGTCCACCGGCGACCCAGTGCCCGTGCGCTTCCGCCTGTTGCGCAATCTGCTGGCCGAGGTTCAGCGCCTCGCCCAGGTCCATGCCGTTGATCCCGGCCGAGACCACTGCCGCCACCGCCGCCGCGCTGGAAATTCCCAGTGTGGTGTTGTGCGTGACCTGACAGGCCTGCACCACGGCCTCGATGAAACGCTCGGGATCGGCGACGTCTGCCGCGATGCCCACCGGAGTAATGCGCATGGCCGCGCCGTTGGTGGTGCCGTAACGCCCGGCCTCCTCCGGCGAGTGACCGGCGAGGATCATTTCAATGGCGCGTTTGGTCGATGGCCCGAGCAGGTCCTGCGAACCCTTGGCTTGCATCTCGGCTTCCCACTCGATCAGCCGTTGAGCGAGGACTGCCGGTTCGATCCGGCCCTTGCCTTCAATCAGCAACTCGCCGACCAGAATCGCCTGTTCGGTGTCATCGGTGATCGAGCCTTTGGGCATGTTGGCGGCGATTGGTTGCAGAGGACCGGCGTCCTGCAGGTCGGTGATCCGGCCGAAGCGGGTCTTGATCGTTTCGCGGTTCAGCGATTGCGTCGGCATGCCCAGCGCATCACCGAGGGCCAGGCCATAAAACGCACCGAGGGCACGGTTGAGCGCGGTCATTTTGATTCTCCAAATTGCAGGTGCAGGCGGAAATGCACCGGGTCGAGCAGGCTTTCGACCTGCTCCATGAAACGGTTCTGCCGATCGTAGGTGGTACGCAGGGCTTTGAGGAAAACGGTACCGACCGGGCGCCCGAGCAGTTCGGCGTCTTCGGCATTCAGCGGTTCGGCGCCGATCCACTGATCACCGCGCTCGCCGATGTAGCCGTAGGCGGCCAGGGTGATGGTCAGGGAGTTGTCGATCAGACCGACGCGCGGCAGGCTTTCCAGGCCTCCGGTCGCCGGCATCAAAGAGCGTTCGAGGGACACCAGCGTGCCATCGTTGGAACGACGGCGGCGGTCGAGGGTGATGAATTGCTCGGTGCCGAAGCGCGAGAGCAGATCGGGCCGGGTCACGGCTTCCAGACGCAGCACTTCGGTGTTGATCAGCGCCCCGCTGTCGGCCAGCGCCTGCGCCCAGCCGCTGCGCTGATCTAGCACCACACCGTCAAACGTGACGATCGAGCCAACCCCGCTTTGCGTGGCGATGTAATTGCGCCGCTTCAGCTCGGCCAGCGCTTCGCGCAACGTGCCACGGCTGACGTTGAATTCCTGAGCCAACTGATGCTCGCCGGGCAACAGAAAGCCGTCCTCCATGAGGCCGCTTTCGATGCGCCGGACGAGTTCGTCGACCACCCGTTGTTTCTTGTCAAATCGTACCTGTCTAATCATGTACAAAGTGATAACCGAAACGGGCGCAGACGGGCAAGGGAAATTTGCGGGGGCAGACAGAAGGCGGGGGATGACGCAGTCCATTGTGGGAGCGGGCTTGCTCGCGAATGCGGAGTGTCAGTCAACATTTTCGGCGACTGATACACCGCATTCGCGAGCAAGCCCGCTCCCACAGGGGAATTGTGATTACCGTTGTTTGAGGCGGTCGATGACCACCGCCAACAGCAGAATCGAACCGCGAATCACATACTGATAAAACGTATCGATGTTCTTCAGGTTCATCGCATTCTCGATGATCGCCAGAATCAGCACCCCGGCAATCACGTGACGGATCATGCCGATACCGCCGCTCAGCGACACGCCGCCGAGCACACAGGCCGAGATCACCGTCAGCTCGAAACCCTGGCCAATCATCGGCTGCCCGGAGGTCATGCGCGACGCCAGAATCACCCCGGCCAGCGCACCGATCACGCCGTGCACGGCGAAGATGATGATCTTGGTCCGGTCGACATTCACCCCGGCGAGCAACGCCGCTTCCTGGTTGCCACCGATGGCCATGGTGTTGCGCCCATAGGTGGTGTAGTTCAGCAGCCAGCCGAAAAACACGAAGCAGACAATGGTGATCAGGATCGGCACCGGCACGCCGAACAACTGGCCGTTGCCGAACACGAAGAATGATTCCTGCGACACACCCACCGCTTTGCCGTTGGCAAAAATGTAGGCCAGGCCACGGACGATCTGCATCGTCGCCAGTGTGGTAATCAGCGCATTGACCCGCAGCTTGGCAATCACGATGCCGTTGATCAGCCCGACAATCAGGCCCATCACCAGCGCCGCACTGACGCCGAGGAACACGCTGTTGGTGTCGCGCATCACCACCGCCGCAACCACCCCGGCGCAGGCGATCACCGAGCCCACCGACAGGTCGAAATGCCCTGACGCCAGGCAATACAGCATGGTGCACGCGGCAATCCCGGTGGTGGAAATCGCCAGGCCCAGCCCGCGCATGTTCAGCGGCGAAAGGAAGTTGTCGATCAGCAAGGTGCAAGCGAGGAAGATGCCGATGGCCGCCAGCAGCATGACCCAGTCATCGAGGAAGCGCCGCAGGTCCAGCGGTTTGCGGGGGGTCGGCAAAGCCTTGTTTTGGATGGTCATCATGTTCACCTCTCAGTTCGCCACGCCGTCAGCGCGATGGCGCGGCAAAGCCAGTTGCAGCAGGTTGGATTCATTGGCCTGGTCGCGGCTGACTTCGCCGCGCAGCGCGCCTTCGCAGAGCACCAGAATGCGGTCGGAAATGCCCATGACTTCCATCAGGTCGCTGGACACCACGATCACCGAGATACCGTCGGCGGCCAGGTTATGGATGATCTGGTAGATCTCGGCCTTGGCGCCGATGTCGATGCCGCGAGTCGGCTCGTCGAGCAGCAGGACCTTCATCGGCATCGACAGCCAGCGACCGAGAATCGCCTTCTGCTGATTGCCGCCGGACAGGAATTTGATCTGCTGCCCGGCGTGCGGGGTTTTGACTTTCAGCGCCTTGATCTGCTTGTCGGCGTTGCCCTTCTCCCACAGTCCGCGCAGCAGGCAGCCGAGGCTGGCATTGGCGCCGCGCGCGCTGATGTTGATGTTCTCGGCGACGCTGGCCAGCGGGATGATCCCCTCCTTTTTGCGGTCCTCGGGGCACAGCAGAATCCCGGCGGCAATCGCGTCGCGCGGTGAGCGCAATTTCAACTCATGACCGCGCAATTCGAGGCGTCCGGCGGTGTTGCGCTCAAGCCCGCTGAGCAAGCGAAACAGCTCGGTGCGCCCGGCCCCGACCAGACCGAACAGGCCGAGAATCTCGCCCTTGTGCGCCTCGAAACTCACCGGCTCGCGCAGGCCCGGGCCGAGCAAACCATCGACCTTCAGCGCCACCGCGCCACGCGGACGGCTGCGGTAATCGTAGATGTCCTGAATGTCGCGCCCGACCATGCAGGTCACCAGTTGATCGTGGGTCAACTGGCTCATGTCATCGAAGGTGCGCACGTAACGGCCGTCCTTGAACACCGTCACCGCGTCGCAAATGCGGAACACTTCTTCCATGCGATGGGAGACGTAGAGCACCACTTTGCCCTCATCGCGCAGGCGACTGATGATCGCCATCAAACGGTCGATCTCGCGCGCCGAGAGGCTGCTGGTCGGCTCATCGAAGGCGATTACATGCGCGCCACGGGACAGCGCCTTGGCAATTTCCACCAATTGCCGCTGACCGAGCGACAGGCGCCCGACCTTGGTTTGCGGATCGATTTCATCGGCCAGGCCCTTGAGACAGGCCAGGGCATTCTGGCGCAGGACGCCACGATTGATCAGGCCGAAACTGGCCGGTAGATGGCCTAGAAACAGGTTCTCGGCCACGGTCATTTCCGGCACCAGGTGCAGCTCCTGGTGGATCACCGCGACGCCGCCGCCAATGCTGTCGGCCGTCGACTTGAACGCCATGGTCTGCTCGCCGATCTGCAACTCGCCGCTGCTGGGGATGTAGGCGCCGCCGAGGATCTTCAGCAGAGTCGATTTACCGGCACCGTTCTCGCCCATCAAGGCGTGCACCTGCCCCGGGTGCGCGACGAAGCTGATGGCGTCCAGCGCCTTGACCCCGGGGAAGGTCTTGCCGATTCCGTTGAAGCGCAGGCTGCCGCCGGCGCTGCTTGCATGTGTCTGTACTTGCGCGTGCATCTGAGTCACCTCTTCACACCGATCGAGCAGCCATCAATTCCACAGGCCGATTTTTTCCAGCTCTTGCTTGAAGTTCTCGCGGGTGATCAGGGTGACGTCGTCCATCGCCGTGTACTTCGGCGGCTCTTTGCCGGTGGTGACCCACTCGTACATCATCTCGGCGGTCTTGTAGCCTTCGATGTGCGGGCTAGGCAGCATCGAACCGAAGAAACCGCTGTTGGGCTTTTTCAGCTCGCCGATGGCGTCGGTGCCATTGATGCCGATGCCAATCACGTTGGCCGCAGCGAACCCGGCGGCTTCGGTAGCGCGTACGCCGCCGAGCACGGTGTTGTCGTTCATGCCGCCGATGATCAGGTTCTTCGCCGCGCTTGGCAGCTTGACCAGCGCCGAGTTGGTAGCGTCCATGCTGCCCGGCACGTCGAGGGTTTTGAGCGCGGCGGTCAGGATGTGCTCTTTCGGCAGGCCGGCGTCTTCGAGCGCCTTCATCGAACCGTCGGTGCGCTTCTTGCCGGTGTCGAGTTCGTTGTAGGTATTGACCACCGCGTAAGTGTCTTTCCAGTCCCAGTTGCGCTTCTTCGCCTCGGCGACCATCGCGTTGCCCTGCTTCTGGCCGACTTCGAACGCCGCCATGCCGAGGTACGGCACGTCTTCCATGAACTTGCCGTTGGCGTCGACGAAGCGGTCGTCCACGGCAATCACTTTGAGGTCATTGAGTTTGGCTTTGGCCATGATCGCCGGGCCGAGCGAGACGTCCGGCGGGCAGATCACGAAGCCTTTCGCGCCGTTGGCCGCAAGGCTGTCGATGGCCGAGAGGGTTTTCTCGCCGTCCGGCACGGCGATCTTGATCAGTTCGAAGCCTTTGTCCTTGGCGGCTTTTTCAGCGAAGGCCCACTCGGTCTGGAACCACGGCTCTTCTGCCTGCTTGACCAGAAAACCGATTTTCACGGTGTCGGCAGCCAGCAGCGAGCTGCTCAGGCTGAACGCGGTGACCGCCAGCGCGGCACTGCACAGGGTACGAATCCCGAAACGACGTTTCATAAGCTGACTCCTTGTTATTTTTTTTGAGCAAATTAAACAGTTTGTGGCGAGGGAGCTTGCTCCCGCTGGGCTGCGAAGCGGCCCTAAAACCGGTTACCTCGGTCAATCAAACACACCGCGCAGCCCGAATTTACGACTGCTGCGCAGCCGAGCGGGAGCGAGCTCCCTCGCCACAGGTGTGGTGGCGTGACACGTACTGCTGCAAAGCCTGTTGAAAATAGTCATATCGTATGATGATTGGATTTCAGACGGAGTTCATCGCCTGAAACCGAATCCATTCAGTCGTGGTACATCACCGAGCGCCCACCATCGATGGTGATGCACGAGGCGTTGATGAACGGCGCTTCATCACTGGCCAGGAACACGGCGGTCATCGCCACTTCCATCGGCTGGCCGATGCGTTTCGGCGGGTGCAGATCAAACGCGCGCTGACGCTCGGCGTGCGGATCGGCAAAGCCGTTCCAGTAATCAACGTTGAGCTGTGTCTCGATGTAGCCCGGGGCAATAGCGTTGACCCGAACCCCCTTCGATGCGTACTCGATGCCCAGCGCCCGGGTCAGTCCGAGCAGGCCGTGCTTGGCCACCGGGTACGGGAAGCAGCCGGGAATGATGTGGCTGGAATGGGTCGAGGCAATATTGATGATGCTGCCGACGCCCTGCTCGATCATCTGCGGCAGCACGGCTTTGCAACCGTACCAGGCGCCGTCCAGGTCGATGGCGAAGCAGCGATGCCAGTCTTCTTCGGTCATTTGCAGCGGATCGCGAAAAACGTTGACCCCGGCGCAGTTGACCAGTACGTCGATGCGCCCGTGCAGCTCAACCGCCAGTTTGGCCATGGCATGCAGGTCTTGCTGACGCGAAACGTCGGCCTTGATCGCCTGCACGTCGTAGCCCTTGTCGCGCCAGTGGGCGGCAACCTTCTCGACCTTCTCTGCCTGAATATCGCTGATCACCAGTCTGGCCTGCTGCGAGGCGAAGGTGGCGACGATGGCTTCGCCGATGCCTTGAGCGGCGCCGGTCAGCAGCACGACTTTGTTTTTCAGGCGCTCACCCTTCGGCGGCGCGGGCACCGGCGGCAAGGAAAGAGGTTCAGCCATGGATCATGACTCCTGTTCGTCAGCACAAAAAAACCGGGCATCTGCCGATGTCCGGTCTGGAAGATTGTGAAAACAAAACAGGCAGGCGCGGCGAACGACGCTGGGCCGTTGCGAGACGCTGACTCCGCTGAGGAGTGCGATAGAGATTCGCTGCATCACTTCACCTGTTTTGTTCTTTTTAAGTGTGAGTGCGTGTTACTGCTGGAACCGACTATAAACCCGACCGCCGAACAATCTCAATATATAATTTTGCATCCCATATTATGGGATTTAACCCGCGAACCGCGTGCAGAGTTTGCCCGGCACGTCGACCCGCATCGACAGCACCGCGCCATCCAGTGGATGGTTGTGCGGACTCTGAGCACTGGTGATGTACAGGGTTTTCAGGTCTTCACCGCCGAATACACAACTGGTCGGCCGGCTGACGGGCAGATCGATTGTGCGCTCGACCTTGCCCTCCGGGCTCAGGCGCAGCAGGCAGCTGCCATCCCAGCGGGCGTTCCACACATAACCTTCGGCGCCCATCGCCGAACCGTCCGGGCCGCCCTGCCCGTCTGCGCCGTACCAGGCCTCGGGGCTGCCGAGATTGCCGTCGGTGTGAATGAAATAGCGATTGAGCGCCCCGTCGAGGCTGTCGCCGAACAGCAGCGTGGTGCCGTCATC
Source organism: Pseudomonas sp. MWU12-2020 (assembly GCF_023100605.1). Classification (NCBI taxonomy): domain Bacteria; kingdom Pseudomonadati; phylum Pseudomonadota; class Gammaproteobacteria; order Pseudomonadales; family Pseudomonadaceae; genus Pseudomonas; species Pseudomonas sp. MWU12-2020. The sequence goes on along the minus strand of NZ_JALMEX010000003.1, from coordinate 389,577 downwards.
GCTCCATAGCAGGGTGTTGGGAATCCCCAGACCGCGCAGCAATGGCGTGACGCGCTGATCGGGATCGATACGAAACAGGCCACCGGAGCGGCGCACGATTGGCAGGTCTTCGCCATTTTCGCCGATGTTGTTCTGCATGGTGCCAAGCCACAGCCGGCCCAGTGCGTCGCAGCGCGCCTCGTTGGCCCGATTGCCCGGTTGCGGGTCGGCGATGCAGAACAGCGTCAGGCGCGGTTCGAGGCCGGGGGAATCGAGATCAAGGCGGTACACGCCGCTGCTCAGGGTCACCAGCGCATCGCCGCTGGCACACGGAATGAACGCCGAAACGTGCTCGGGCATCTGCCAGATCTGCACGTTGTTGCCGATCAGCCGCAGCGCTTGCTGGCCGGCGATATCGACCCAGTACAGCGCTTGGGTGGGAGCGTCCCAGAATGGCCCTTCACCGAGTTTGGCGCGGTGTTGGGTTACGGCGGTCAACGGCATATTGAATCCTTCATGTTGTTGTTTTAACTGTAGGAGTGAGCCTGCTCGCGATGGCGATGGGTCAGTGACGACGATTGTGACTGACCCACCGCTATCGCGAGCAGGCTCACTCCTACAGGGGGATTTGTGTTTTCAGCTGGCTTTTTTGTCGGCCATCACCTGCGGGTAAAAGCGTTTGATCGCCAAGTCGGCGTTGTCGATCAGGGTCATGCAGGCCCACACCCCGCGCGCGGCATCGCGGGTGGCGATGGCGTCGGCCATGTCCTTGTGGATCGGTAATGTGCGGCGCAGTTCATCGGGGTCGGCAGCGGAGACTTCAAACGACACAGCGAGCAAGGCGCCGAGGGCCGGGACCATTTGCTCGATGAACTGGTTGTGGCTGGCCGCCAGAATGCATTCGTGGAAGGACTGGTCGGCGCGGTTGTAATCGATGCCGCTGTCGACAGCCCGCTCCAGCGCGTTGTAGGCCAGTTGCACGGCCTGAATCTGCTCAAGCGTGGCGCGCTCGCAGGCCCAGCGCACGGCCATTGGTTCGATGGTGCGGCGCAGGTCGAGCAGGTCATCGACGAAGTTTTCCGGCAGACCGTTGCGCGACAGCCAGCCGACGACTTGCGGATCGAACAGATTCCAGCGCCGCACCGGCAACACGCGGGTACCGACCTTCGGCCCGACTTCGAGCATGCCTTTGGCGACGAGGGTCTTGATCGCTTCGCGGATCACCGTGCGGCTGACACCGAGCTGCTCGCCCAGATCGGCCTCAACCTTGATCGCCTGCCCCGGCTTGACCTGGCCGGCGGCAATCCAGCTGCCCAGCCAATCGACCGTTGATGCATGAAAGCTGCTGGACATGGAGACCTCAAAGCGGGTGGCGATGGGTGTCCACGCTAATGATCATATGATTGGGAGTCAAATCAGATTTTGCGGATGTACATAGATCAATGTGGGAGGGGGCTTGCTCCCGAAGGCAATGCATCAGTCACTGCATAGGGTGACTGTCACACCGCCTTCGGGAGCAAGCCCCCTCCCACATTCGATTCATTGTCAGGGTTCGAGGCCGATGCGGAAGAACTCGCCGCCGCTCCACACACCCAGCCAGCGTTGCCCGTCGATTTCGCGACTGACCGCCAGCTCCACCAGTTGGTAAAACACATTGCGGTGAATCAGCGCCTCGAGGTTGCTGCGCACATGCACATAAGGCGCGGGCTCTTGAGTCGCCGGATCGATCTCGACACGGATCGGATGTTCCAGCCCGGCCTCGGCGGTCTCCTCGACGTTGGTGGTGAAGCGCAGTACCTGCGCCTCACCCTCGCCTTCGACTTCCACAGCAATCGCCACGAACGGCGCATCGTCGACCTTGATCCCGACCTTTTCGACCGGGGTAATCAGGAAGTAATCATCGCCGTCGCGGCGGATGATGGTGGAGAACAGCTTGACCATCGGCTTGCGCCCGATCGGCGTGCCCAGGTAATACCAGGTGCCGTCGCGGGCGATGCGCATGTCGATGTCGCCGCAGAAGTCCGGGTTCCACAAGTGCACCGGCGGCAAGCCTTTGGTTTTGGGGATCTGTCCCAACAGGTCATTGGCTTTTTGCGGGCCACTCATGGCGTACTCCTTGGGTTTATTGGTCGCTGATCCCCAGCAGGCTGCGCGCGTATTGCGCCAGCGGCGGGCCGATCAGGTCTTCCGGTTTGTTGTCGTGGAACGTCAGTAAACCGCCACGACTCTTGATCCGTGCAGTATCAATCAAATACTGGGTGCTGGTCTCGATCAACATGATCTGAATCACGCCGCTGTCGATGCCGAGGCGATCCACGGCTTCCTGATCGAGCCACTCATCGGAGTTGCCGATGCGGTCGTCAGACCTGGCGAAACGGGTGTACAGCAGGTAGTGGGCGCCAGCATCGCGAGCTTCGCCCAACGCCTGATCGAGGCCTTCCGGTGCACGGGCACGGCGAACCATCGGGAAGTATTCGACAAAACCCTTGAAGGCCTCTTCGGCCACTACGTTCGGCCGCGGGTAGGAACCACCCGGCGGCGCGAATGCACCCTGGGCGATGTAGATGAATGAGTCCGGCTGAATGCGGAAGTTGTTCACCCGCCGGCTGTCGCTGTGATCCAGCAGCCCCGCGTCGCTCATCTGATAGCGAGTGCCTTCGGCCATATCGCTGACAGTCATACAGCCGCCAAGCGCCAAAACGGCCAGCAGCAAAACCAGGCTACGCATCCTCATCCTCCAGAAGCCGGTGACGGAAAACCGGCGAATGGCCGTTGGATGCAGCTTTTGCGCCAGCTCAGGAAATTCGTTGATTGTAAGATCGTATTCGCGAGCAAGCTCGCTCCCACAGGAGAATGCATTCGAAATGTGGGAGCGAGCTTGCTCGCGAAAGCGGTTGTTCAGCCGCCGATGATCTTCATGACGGTCGCGCCACCGGAGAACGCCACTTCCTGCTTGTCGCCCAACGCCTTGACCAGCAGACGCTGCAATGCCGGCAGTGCCTGATGGCGTGGCTTGTCGAGCAGATCGCCGACATAGTGGCGGTTGCTCGATGACAGGCAGCCATGCAGCCAACCGGTCGAGGACAGACGCAGACGCGAACAGGTTCGGCAGAACGGCACGCTTTCGTTGGCAATCACACCGAAATGGCCGAGCCCCGGGATCGCGTAGCGCACAGCCGTGGCATCCACCGGCGCATCGGCCTGGGCGTACTCGTAGCGCTCGCCAATCAGGCTCAGCAGTTGCTGCAGGCTGACGAACTGTTGCAGGAATGCGTTGGAGTCGGTGGCGAGGTGGCCCATGCGCATCAACTCGATGAAGCGCAACTCGTAGCCGCGCTCCAGGCAGTAATCGAGCAGCGGCATCACCTGATCCAGGTTCTGCCCGCGCAACGGCACCATGTTGACCTTGATCTTCAGTCCGGCGGCTTTTGCCTGGTCCATGCCATCGAGCACGGTCGCCAGATCGCCGCCACGGGCGATGCTGCGGAAGGCGCCGGCATCCAGGGTATCGAGGGACACGTTGATCCGGCGCAGACCGGCATCCACCAGCAGCGGCAGCTTTTTCGCGAGGAGTTGACCGTTGGTGGTCAGGCTGATGTCTTCCAGGCCCATCTTGCCGACGGCGCTCATGAAAGATTCGAGTTTGGGGCTGACCAGCGGCTCGCCACCGGTGATGCGCAAGCGTTCGATGCCAGCGGCTTCGATCAGATAAGCCACGCCACGGGCCATGGCCTCGGCCGACAGTTCATCCTGCGCAGCCACCAACCGCTTGCCGTTGGGCACGCAGTAGGTACAGGCGTAATTGCAGGCTGAGGTCAGGCTGATGCGCAAATTGCGAAAACGCCTGCCTTGACGGTCAACGATCATGATCACTCCGGCGATAGAAAATCGAGCGACTAAAACTTGACTCACAAATCAAGTTTTAGCAAGCCCTATGCCTGAGTATATTCCTGCGCTACTGCGCCATGTAGCGAAATCATGGCGCAATAAGGCAGCTGAATGGCTCAGCTGCTTGGGATTTCCGGATCGCGCTTGCGCTTGTTGCCCATGCGCACGCCGATGTCCATCAGGAACTGGAAGAAACCTTCCTGATCTTCCAGCACATTGCTCCAGAACGGCGAGTGATACAGCGCCACCGCGCCGTGCACCAGCGCCCAGGATGCGCAGTAGTGGAAGTACGGCGGCACGTCTTCGAGCTTGCCTTCGCTGATCCGGCCCTTGATCAACAGGGTCAGGCGTTCGAAGTTCGAGGCACGGATCTTGTGCAGCTCCTCGACCATTTCCGGCACCTGATTGCCTTTTACGACCTTCTCTTCGAGGCGGTCGAACAGACGATAGCGCTGCGGGTCACGCATGCGGAATTCGAAGTAGGCACGGGACAGCGCTTCCTTGTCCTTGTCGACATCGGCCGAATGCAGCAGCTCGTTCAAATCGCGCTCGTAATCGAGCATCAGGCGCAGGTAGATCTCGGCCTTGGACTTGAAGTGCTTGTAGATCGTGCCTTTGCCGATACCCACGGCATCAGCAATCATCTCGACGGTGACACTGTCTTCACCTTGATCGAGGAACAGCTTGAGCGCGGTATCGAGAATTTCTTGCTCGCGGCGACGAAACTCACGGACCTTACGAGGTTCTTTGTGCATAAGAAAAGGTCTGTAGGGGTCAAAATTCGAAGCCGCGTATTATGCCTAACTTGCGCAAAAATGCACGGATCATCCGACCATATCTGTGTTTGTTGTTCATTTCGGGAACGTTTGTGGCGCAATGAGAACTCATCTGAAGCGCATGTATTCCAAATTTGTTTAAAAACCCCGACCGGCCAACTGGACTGCACGCCAGACTGATCAATACTTGAACTGTCGGACGGCATCTCCCCCAAGTGCCGTGCCGATAAAGGTACCAAGGGACCGCGTGCCTTTGTTTTACTCCTAATGGTCTTAACCCGGATTCACCCCCCAGAACCCGGGTTTTTTTTGCCTGCGATTCAGGCTTTTACATGGGCCAACGGGAACAGCCGCTTGAAGTTCTCGGTGGTCTGCTCGGCAAACCGCTCATAGCTTTCTCCGCGCAGCATCGCCAGAAACTCTGCCACTTCGCGCACATACTGCGGCAGGTTCGGCTTGCCGCGATAAGGGATCGGCGCCAGATACGGCGAATCGGTCTCCACCAGCAGGCGATCGGCCGGCACCTTGCTGGCCACATCACGCAGGGCGTCGGCATTGCGGAAAGTGACGATGCCCGACAGGGAAATGTAGTAACCCATGTCCAGCGCGGCCTTGGCCATGTCCCAGTCTTCGGTGAAACAATGCAGCACACCGGCCTGGGGCAACGCCGCTTCGCGCAGCAGTTCGAGGGTATCGGCGCGGGCGCCTCGGGTGTGGATGATCACCGGCTTACCGGTCTGCTGCGCGGCTTGCAGGTGCAGGCGGAAGGATTCCTGCTGCAGCTCGGCGGCTTCCGGTTCGTAGTGATAATCCAGACCGGTTTCGCCGATCGCCACCACTTTCGGGTGATTGAGTTCGTGCAACAGCCAGTCGAGCGCCGGCGCGGCGCCCGGCTGCACATCCAATGGATGCACACCGACCGAGCAATCGACGTCGTCATAACGATCGGCGAGGGCTTTGACGTCAGCGGCATTGTCGGCACTCACGCCGATGCACAGAAAGTGCCCTACCCCGCGCTGGCGCGCAGCATCGAGTGCAGCATCCAGCGAACCGTCATGGGCGGCGAGGTCGAGGCGATCAAGGTGACAATGGGAATCTACGAGCATAAAAAAGACGGCTACTTACATCGTATGAGTGGGACGGTCGGACTTCAGTGCTCCGGCCAGATGGGTTTCAATGCGACTGCGGGCGGTGTTGTCGCCCTCGTTGAATTGCACGCCGACGCCGGCGGCGCGGTTGCCCTGGGCGCCTTTGGGGGTGATCCAGGCGACCTTGCCGGCCACCGGAATCTTCTCCGCCTCGTCCATCAGATTCAGCAGCATGAACACCTCGTCGCCCAACTTGTAGCTCTTGTTGGTCGGGATGAACAGACCACCGTTCCTGATGAACGGCATGTAGGCGGCGTAAAGCACCGATTTGTCCTTGATGGTCAGGGACAGGATGCCGTTGCGCGGCCCGGGGCTGATGGCTTCATTCATGTTGACCTCCACTGCTGATGTTCAGAGTCTAGGTACACATTCTTATCTTTGACCAGGCAATCCCGCCCATTGCACCAACAACGCTTCCAGCAGCAGTGCCGGGTTGAGGTTGGCTTTGCTCAGGACTTTCTGCCGTTGGGCGAGAATCCAGTCCTGAATATCGAGGACTTTGCCCTGTGCGCTCTTCTGCGCCAGGTACTGCACGACCTTGCGCATGTCGGTCAGACCGAGGCCGGCTTCATCCTGGGTCAGTTGATAGCGCAGGATCAGGCTCGACCAGTCGCAGAACCAGTCGAACAGGCGCAACATCGGAATGTTTTTCCACTCTTCGGCCAATTGCGTCGGCGACTGCTGTTGCTTGAGCAGCTTCTTCACCCCTTCGACCACCTGCGCCCGCTGTTCGCGCACGCCCTGGGACTGCAGGCTGACCGCCATCAACGGCGAGCCGGCGGCCAGCGTCAGCAATTCGACGCGCTCCTCTTCAGAGCACTCCGGCAACGCCTGCGCCAGCCATTGCAGGCTCATGGCCTCACCGGGCAGCGGACACGCCTGCTGCACACAGCGACTCTTGATCGTCGGCAGCAAACGGCTCGGCTGGTGGCTGACCAGCAACAGCACGGTATCGCCGGAAGGCTCCTCAAGGCTCTTGAGCAGTGCGTTGGCGGCGTTGATGTTCATCGACTCCACCGGTTCGATCAGCACCACTTTGCGCCCGCCCAGTTGCGCAGTCTGCACCACGAAACTGACCAGATCGCGCACCTGATCGACCTTGATCGCCTTGTCGGCCTCCTCTGGCTCGAGGATGTAATTGTCCGGATGGCTGCCAGCCTTGAGCAACAGGCAGGACTTGCACTCGCCGCACGCCTCGGGCGTCGGACGCTGACAGAGCAGGCTGGCCATCAGGCGCTCGGCCAGCGCGCGCTTGCCGATCCCGGCCGGGCCGTGCAGCAGATACGCGTGGGCGTGCTGACTACGTCCGGCCAGTTGCTGCCAGAGGCTGTCCTGCCATGGATAGGCCTCAGCCACGAATCAGCTCCAGCAAGTTCGGAATCAAGGTATCCAGCGATTGCTGAACCTTGACCAATGACTGACCGGCATCGATGCGCACATAGCGCGCCGGGTCGGCTTCGGCGCGTTCGAGAAACGCATTGCGTACCGCTTCGAAAAACGCTCGACCTTCCAGCTCAAAACGATCCAGACGGCCACGGGCACTGGCGCGGGCCAGGCCGATTTCCACCGGCAGATCAAAAATCAGCGTCAGATCCGGACGCAGGTCGCCCTGGACGAAAGTCTCCAGCGCGGCGATGCGTTCCAGCGACAAACCGCGACCGCCACCCTGATAGGCGTATGTCGAATCAGTGAAACGATCGCACAGCACCACCGCGCCGCGAGCCAGCGCCGGGCGGATCACTTCGGCCAGATGCTGGGCGCGCGCGGCGAACACCAGCAACAGCTCGGTGTCGGGGTTCATGACCTCGTCGGCCGGGGCCAGCAGCACATCGCGGATCCGCTCGGCGAGTGGCGTACCGCCGGGTTCGCGGGTCAGCAGCACTTCGATACCTTCGGCGCGCAGGCGCTCGGCGAGGTATTCGCGGTTGGTGCTCTTGCCGGCGCCTTCCGGGCCTTCCAGGGTAATAAACAAGCCAGTCACAGGCAGTCCTTAATCAAAGTCATTGCGCGTTTTGCGGAACGGCGGCATCCGGTGTCGGTGTGGGTTCCTTAGGAGGAACCTCCGGCAGCGCCTGCGGTGCAGTATCGGGCGAAGCAGCAGGAGTCGCTTCGGCGGCTGGCGCGGCAGCCGGTGTCCCCGCCGGTGCCGGGCTGGAGCGGTAATCGGCGCGGCGCTTGAGCTGGAATTCACGCACCGCGCTGTTGTGCGCGTCCAGGTCATCGGAGAACACATGGCTGCCATCGCCACGGGCGACAAAGTACAGGCTGTTGCCTTGCACCGGGTTCAGCGCAGCATGAATCGCTTCGCGTCCGACCATCGCGATCGGCGTCGGCGGCAGCCCCGGAATCACATAGGTGTTGTATGGCGTCGGCTCTTTGAGATGCGCACGCGTCAGCTTGCCGGTGTAGCGGTCGCCCAGACCATAGATCACGGTCGGATCGGTCTGCAACTGCATGCCCAGCGCCATGCGGCGCACGAACACGCCGGCAATCTGCCCACGCTCCTGCGGCACACCGGTCTCCTTCTCGACCAGCGAGGCCATGATCAGCGCCTGGTAAGGCTCGCTGTACGGAGCGTCGGCCGAGCGATTTTCCCACTCTTTGGCCAATACCTCGTCGAGTCGATCAAAGGCCTTCTTCAGCAATTCGACGTCGGAGACCCCGCGCACGAAGCGGTAGGTGTCCGGGAAGAAACGACCTTCGGGGAACAGACCGCGATGGCCGATTTTCTCCATCACTTCGCTGTCGCTCAAGCCCTTGAGGGTCTGCTCGATCTTTTCATCTTTTGCCAGCGCGGCGCGTACCTGATGGAAGTTCCAGCCCTCGACCAGCGTCAGGCTGTACTGCACCACTTCGCCACGTTTCCACAGGTCGATCAGACCGTTGACGGTCATGCCCGGCTGCATACGGTATTCGCCGCTATGGATCGGCGTACCGGTCAGGTTGAAGCGCCAATAGATGCGTAACCAGAAGGCGTCCTTGATGACGCCATCGGTTTCGAGTTCAAGAAAGGTACGGGTCGGCGTCGAGCCTTTTGGCACATCCAGCAGTTCTTCCTGCGTGATGTTCAGCGGCTGTTCCAGCGCGGAATGAATTTTCCAGGCGCTGGCGCCCAGCAAAAGCCCTGCGAGAACCAGTCCGGTTTCCAGCAGCAGCAAGAGTTTACGTCTCACGAATCAGGCATCCAGTAGGGCGCGGGAAATGGTTTGCAGTTTACGGGTGAGTTTGCCAACCGGCCAGCTCAGTGCAGCGTAGGCGCGTACCGGCCAGACGCCATACACACTGTTGCAGACAAAGACTTCATCAGCCCATTGCAGCTGTTCGAGGCTGATGTCGGTGATTTGCGTGTGAATCCCCAGGGACTCGGCCTGAAACAAAATTTCGGCACGCATTACGCCGGCCACGCCACAGCGCTTCAGATCCGGGGTGATCAGTACGCCGTCGCGCACCAGAAACAGGTTGCTGTACACGCCTTCGATGACGCGCCCGGCCTGATCGAGCATCAAGCCTTCAGCGTGTTCGCTGTCGCGCCATTCGGCACGGGCGAGCACTTGCTCCAGACGATTCAGATGTTTGAGACCAGCCAGCAAGGGCTGGTTAGACAACCGCGTGACGCAGGGAAACAGGCGCACGCCTTGCTCGCCATGCACAGCAGGATAAGCAGCGGGCGGGTTGCCTTGCAGAATGCGTCGGCCCGGCGCCGCAGGATCGGGCGCGTAGCCACGCAAGCCATCACCTCGGGTGAGAATCAGCTTGAGAACGCCCTCGCCCATCGCCACGGCATAGGCCAGCAGCTCGGTGCGAACCAGCTCGATATCCGCCGCGATGGCCAGACGCGAGCACCCCTCGGCCAAACGCGTCAGGTGACGATCCAGCAATACCGGCTGGCCGCCGTGCACAGCGATGGTCTCGAACAGACCATCGCCGTAAGCCAGGCCGCGATCTTTCAGCGACAGAGCGTCAGCCGGCTGACCGTCGACCCAGCTGTCCATCAGCCTGCGAACCGGCGGAACGCCAACGTACCGTTGGTGCCGCCAAACCCGAAGGAGTTGGACAGTACGACGTCGATGTCCATGTTGCGCGCAGTGTGCGGCACGAAATCGAGATCGCAGCCTTCATCCGGCTCGTCGAGGTTGATGGTCGGCGGTGCCACCTGGCTGTTGATCGCCAGCACGCTGAAGATCGCCTCGACCGCGCCCGCCGCACCCAACAGGTGACCGGTCATGGACTTGGTGGAGCTGACCGCCAGGTTGTAGGCGTGATCACCGAACACGGTCTTGATCGCGTTGGCTTCGGCAAGGTCGCCGGCCGGGGTCGAGGTACCGTGGGCGTTGATGTACTGCACCTGGTCGATGTTGATCTTCGCATCGCGCAGGGCATTGGTGATGCAGCGAGCCGCACCGGCACCGTCCGCAGGTGGCGAGGTCATGTGGAACGCATCACCGCTGGTACCGAAGCCGATCAGCTCGGCGTAGATCGTGGCGCCACGAGCCTTGGCGTGCTCGAGTTCTTCAAGCACCAGAGCACCGGCACCGTCAGACAGCACGAAGCCATCACGGCCCTTGTCCCAGGGACGACTGGCGCGGGTCGGCTCGTCGTTGCGGGTCGAGAGCGCACGGGACGCGCCGAAGCCGCCCATGCCCAGACCGCACGCGGCCATCTCGGCACCGCCAGCGATCATCACGTCGGCCTCGTCGTACATGATGTTGCGCGCGGCCATGCCAATGCAGTGCGTACCGGTGGTACAGGCAGTGGAAATGGCGTAGTTCGGCCCCTGTGCACCCAGGTGGATGGACAGAAAGCCGGAAATCATATTGATGATCGAGCCTGGCACGAAGAATGGCGAGATTCGACGCGGGCCCGTCTCATGCAGGGTACGGCTGGTTTCTTCGATGTTGGTCAGACCGCCGATGCCCGAACCCATGGCTACGCCAATGCGCTCACGGTTGGCGTCGGTGACTTCCAGACCGGCGTTGCGAACAGCCTGAAAACCCGCGGCCAGACCGTACTGAATGAACAGGTCGAGCTTGCGTGCTTCCTTGACCGACAGGTATTCCTCGACATTGAAGCCCTTTACCGAGCCGCCAAAACGGGTGGAATAGGCAGAAAGGTCGGTGTGTTCGATCAGACCAATGCCACTGCGGCCAGCCAGAATGCCCTGCCAACTGCTCGGCACATCCGTGCCCAGTGGCGACAACATACCCATACCGGTGACTACGACGCGTCTACGCGACACAGCACTCTCCTTTTTCAAATGACGACTTTGCATCAGGCCTAAAGAAAAAACCGCACGCCATGATGGCAGTGCGGTTTTTCCATGACAGCAGACAACGATTACAAACTATTACGCCTGGTGGCTAGTAACGTAGTCGATTGCAGCTTGTACAGTAGTGATCTTTTCAGCTTCTTCATCAGGGATTTCGGTCTCGAATTCCTCTTCCAGAGCCATCACCAGCTCAACGGTGTCAAGGGAGTCGGCACCCAGGTCTTCAACGAAGGAAGCAGTGTTGACCACTTCTTCCTGTTTAACACCCAGTTGCTCGGCAACGATTTTCTTGACGCGCTCTTCGATGGTGCTCATACCTTGTTTTCACTCCTAATGGACAAATTCAGGCAGCTGGCCAGTGGGTAAGTGTATAGAAAGGCTTTTCAGCTTTTCAACTGAAAGCTTCACTCCTCAAACCCTGCGGCCCTCTGCCTATAAATAGATTGCAGCTTTATAACGGATTTTAGACAGCTCGTATGACATTTTTTTGAAGCAATCCGTCACATTTTACTTACATGTACATCCCACCGTTCACCGGGATTGTAGCCCCAGTGACGTATGCCGCACCGTCGGATGCAAGAAAAGCGACCACCGAGGCGATCTCTTGAGCTTGCCCCAGACGACCCAGCGGAATCTGCGTCTGCAAGGCTTCACGCTGTGCTTCCGGCAGTTCGCGAGTCATATCGGTATCGATGAACCCTGGGGTTACCGAGTTGACCGTAATCGAACGCGAACCGACTTCACGCGCCATCGCACGGCTGAAACCTTCCAGACCGGCCTTGGCGGCTGCATAGTTTACTTGGCCTGCGTTGCCCATGGCACCCACCACCGAGCCAATACTGATAATTCGGCCCCAGCGCGCCTTGGTCATACCGCGCAAAACGCCCTTGGACAAGCGATACAGACTGTTCAGGTTGGTATCGATCACGTCGTACCACTCATCGTCTTTCATGCGCATCATCAGGTTATCGCGGGTGATGCCGGCATTATTGACCAGAATCGCCGGCGCACCGAACTGTTCCTGAATGCTCGCCAGGACCTTGCTGACAGATTCATCGCTGGTGACGTTGAGTTCCAGGCCAGTGCCCTGGATGCCGTGTTCTTTCAGGGTGGCAGCAATCGCCTCGGCGCCTTTGGCGGAAGTCGCAGTGCCGATGACGACGGCGCCCTGACGACCCAGTTCCAGTGCGATAGCCTGGCCGATACCGCGGCTTGCACCGGTGACCAGTGCAACTTTACCTTGCAGACTCATGCAAGTTTCTCCTGATTCAGGCCAGCGCTGCACGGGCGGCAGCGAAAGCGTCTGGGGTATTGAGGTTGGAAGTCGAAACGCCTTCGGCGCAACGTTTGTTCAGACCGGCGAGCACCTTGCCCGGGCCGCACTCGACCAGACTGGTGGCGCCTTTGGCAGCCAGGGTCTGGACCGATTCAACCCAGCGTACTGGCTTGTACAGTTGTTCGAGCAGATCACGCTTGAGGGTCTCCAGATCGGCCGGCACTTGCGCACTGACGTTCTGGACCACCGGGATCTGCGGCGCCTGCCAGTCAATGGCGGCAATGGATTCGGCAAAGCGCTCGGCCGCCGGACGCATCAGCTCGCAGTGCGAAGGCACGCTCACCGGCAACGGCATGGCCCGCTTGGCGCCACGGGCCTTGCAGCCCTCGATGGCGCGCTCAACGGCTGCCTTGGCCCCGGCAATCACTACCTGGCCCGGCGAGTTGAAGTTGACCGCGCTGACCACTTCGCCTTGCGCCGCTTCGGCACAGGCTGCCAGCACGTCGGCATCTTCCAGACCGAGGATGGCAGCCATGCCGCCCTGCCCGGCCGGAACGGCTTCCTGCATCAACTGACCGCGACGCTCAACGAGCTTCACCGCGTCAGCCAGGCTCAGGCTGCCGGCGGCAACCAGCGCGCTGTATTCACCCAGGCTGTGACCGGCAACAAATGCCGGACGCGCACCGCCTTGAGCCAGCCACAGGCGCCACAGGGCGATCGAAGCAGTCAGAATGGCCGGTTGGGTTTTGTCGGTTTGATTGAGCAGCTCTTCCGGACCCTGCTGGGTCAGCGCCCACAGGTCATAGCCCAGAGCATCGGATGCTTCTTTGAAGGTTTCGAGGATCAGCGGATGTTCCGCGCCCAGCTCGGCCAGCATGCCGAGGGACTGCGAACCCTGTCCTGGAAAGACGAATGCGAGGGAAGCAGACATGTAACAAGCCCCTAATGATCTTGTCGTCGGAAAATGACGCCCCACCGAGGGACGCAAGAAACTGACAGTTGGATGGCCCTTTGAACCGGGCGGTCACATTTAAGCATTGTCCGACGAAATCGCCTAAGACAACAAATCCTCCAGACGACCATGGAGACGTTCGGGCAGATTCTCCTGAATCTCGATCAGTGCACGCTGAATCGCACTCTGAAACCCCTGAACCCCGGCCGAACCATGACTTTTCACCACAATGCCCTGCAAGCCGAGAAAGCTTGCGCCGTTATGTCGCGCCGGCGCCAGATCCGCCTGCAAGCGCTTCATCAATGGCAGGGCCAAAGCACCTACCACGCGGGAAGCGAAGTTTTTCTTGAACAAGGCCTCGATGCGCGCAGCGATCATCGTCGCCAGGCCCTCGCTGGACTTGAGCAGGATATTGCCGACAAACCCGTCACAGACCACCACATCCGCTTCGCCGCGATAAAGACCATCGCCCTCGACAAAACCGATGTAGTTGATGCCGCGCGCAGCCTGCAGCAAAGTCGCGGCCAGCTTGACCTGCTGATTGCCCTTGATGTCTTCGGTGCCGATATTCAGTAACGCGACACGCGGCCGGGCGATGCCCAGCGTCTGCGCCGCCACCGAGCCCATCACCGCGAACTGCAACAGATGCTCGGCGCTGCAATCGACGTTGGCCCCCAGATCGAGCAACTGACAATAGCCCTTCTGCGTCGGTATCGCCGCCACCATCGCCGGCCGATCAATCCCCGGCAAGGTCTTGAGCACGAAACGCGACAGCGCCATCAACGCACCGGTATTACCGGCGCTGACACAGGCCTGAGCCTTGCCGTCACGCACCAGCTCCAGGGCGACACGCATCGACGAATCCGGCTTGCCACGCAAGGCCTGAGTCGGCTTTTCGTCCATGGTGATGACTTCAGACGCCGGAACAATCGTCAGGCGCGCGCGATCGGCAGCCGATTGGCCGTGGATCAGTTCTTCAAGAAGGGAGGATTGACCGACGAGGGTCAGGTGCAGCGAGGGCGTAGCAGAAAGGCAAGCAAGGCTGGCCTGAACAATGCTGCGGGGACCGAAGTCCCCGCCCATTGCGTCAATCGCGATGACTTGAGCGGACAAGTGATTACTCGTCAGCGCCCTTGTCGATCACTTTACGGCCACGGTATACGCCTTCTGGCGATACGTGGTGACGCAGGTGAACTTCACCAGTGGTTTTTTCTACAGACAGGGTGCTAGCCTCGAGAGCGTCGTGCGAACGGCGCATGTCACGGGCGGAGCGGGATTTTTTGTTCTGCTGAACAGCCATAATTGATTAACTCCTAAACGTTTGGGTCACGCTTTAACTGCGCCAATACACTGAACGGGTTGGACCGCGTTACCTCGTCCTCGCTCGGTTCGGGTTCATCTGCTCCCGCCGGCTGCTGGCATTCTTCCGGATGATGAGCAGGCACAATGGGCAAGGCGAGCAGAAGCTCCTCCTCGATCAGTGACTGCAGATCCAATGGATCTTCGCCCAGTTCCAGCACGTCATAACCTTTCGGTAACGACTGGGTATTCGCACCCTCCTTCACTACAGCGTAACTGCATTCGCTGTGGATCGGCAGGGTGACCAGCTCAAGACAACGCTGGCAGACCATTTTGACTTCGGTGTCGATAAAGCTGTGGATCACCACAGATTTACGTTCATCTCGTTCAAAAACGAATTTGGCCTGCACCTTACCGACATTGTCGGAAAGCGGGTCGCAGAGTCTCTTCAAATCGGCCAGCAGCAGTTCACCTTGAAGGGTGGTGCCACGGTCAGCCAATTTGCGCGGGTCAACGTGAGGTGGAATCGGGTCATTCAACATAGGCGCAGCATTATAGGGATGCACCCACCCATGTCAAAGGAAATTGTGCCCTGTCCGTCACTTGCGTGCCTCCGCTAGAATTCGCACCTGCCTCAGGAGACGCCAATGCTGCCTTTATTACTCGCCTCAAGCTCGACTTATCGCCGGGAATTGCTCGCCCGCCTACACCTGCCGTTCGTCTGCAGCTCGCCAGATATCGACGAAAGCCACCAGAACGGCGAATCCGCCATCGAACTGGTCAAGCGCCTCGCCGAACAGAAAGCCCGGGCACTGGCTGCCAGCCACCCTGCCCACCTGATTATCGGCTCGGACCAGGTTGCCGTGCTCGGCGAGCGGATCATCGGCAAGCCACACACCTTCGACAAGGCTCGCGAGCAACTGCTGGCGGCCAGCGGCGCCAGCGTGACCTTCCTCACCGGCCTGGCCCTGCTCAACAGCCAGACCGGCCTCTGCCAGGTCGACTGTGTGCCATTTACCGTACACATGCGCCAACTCGACGAAGCGCGCATCGAACGCTACCTGCGCCTCGAGCAGCCCTACGACTGCGCCGGCAGCTTCAAGGCCGAAGGCCTGGGTGTGAGCCTGTTTCAATCCACCGAAGGGCCTGACGCCACCAGCCTGATCGGCCTGCCACTCATCCGCCTGATTGACATGCTACTGGCCGAGGGCGTGCAAATTCCGTGACGCACAAAAAACCGGCCATCAAGGCCGGTTTGTTTATCAGACGAACTGTCAGCGCAACGAAGGCCCGTGGAAACCCATCCACATCGCCAACTGCTCAGCCACGCTGGCACCGAGCTTCTTCGAGAAGCGATCGAACGGCGATTCCTGCACGGTGAAATCCACCAACTCCTTCTCGCCAATCACATCCCGCGCCACCGAACTGGTATTGCCCAGACCATCGATCAAACCCAGCGGCAGAGCCTGCTCACCTGACCAGACAAGACCGGAAAACAATTCCGGATGCTCCTTGTCCTTCAGACGCTCGCCACGCCCCTGCTTGACGCTATTGATGAACTGGTTGTGCGTGGTATCCAGCACCGTCTGCCAGAACGCCGTTTCATCCGGCTTCTGCGGCTGGAACGGGTCGAGGAACGACTTGTGCTCGCCAGACGTGTAAGTGCGACGTTCAACGCCGAGCTTGTCCATGGTACCGACGAAACCGTAACCGGCCGCCGTCACACCAATCGAACCGACCAGACTCGCCTTGTCGGCATAGATCTGATCTGCCGCACTGGCGATGTAATAGGCACCGGACGCCCCGAGATCGGAAATCACCGCATAAACCTTGATGTCCGGATGCAGACCGCGCAGACGCTTGATTTCGTCGTACACATAACCCGACTGCACCGGGCTGCCGCCAGGACTGTTGATCCGCAGGATTACACCCTTGACCTTCTTGTCCTCAAAGGCTGCACGCAGACTGCCGACAATGTTGTCGGCGCTGGCCGGCTCTTTGTCAGCGATCACACCAGTAACGTCGATCAGTGCGGTGTAGTTCGGGCCGCGAGTGGCGCTCTTTTCCATGTCCATCAGCGGCGTGAACGCAATCAGGGCGATAAACAGATAAACAAAAGTCAGCAGTTTGAAGAAAATCCCCCAGCGCCGCGAGCGACGCTGCTCCTGCACACCGGCGAGCAAGGTCTTTTCCAACAGCTTCCAGCTTTTCGCGTCACCGTCGTCGGCACTTGCCTTGGCCGGTGCTTTCCATTCGTCGGTCATCCAGTCCACCCCAGAAAAAACTTATTTGGCCTGCTGCCCCAGCCAGGCATGCAACTCACTAAAATGGTCGATCGACAGGCGCGGCTCGAACTGCTGCAGCGAGTCAATTGACTGCGCGCCGTAGCTGACCGCCACAGAGGCCATGCCTGCATTGCGCGCCATCAGCAGATCGAAGGACGAGTCCCCGACCATCAGCGCCTGCTCGGGATGCACGCCGCAGTGGTCGAGAATCTGTTCCAGCATCAACGGATGCGGCTTGCTCGCGGTCTCGTCAGCGGCGCGGGTGATATCGAAAAAATCTTCCCAGCCATTGGCCTTCAGCACCCGATCCAGTCCGCGACGATTCTTGCCGGTCGCGACCGCCAGATGAAACCCCTGCTCACGAAAGGACGCCATCGACTCGACTACACCCTCGAACAGCGGCGAAGGCACGGCTTCTGCCGCGATGTAGTGATCGGCGTAGTACTCGCGAAACAAGGTCATCTCGGCATCGCTGATGCCCGGGTACAAGGTGCGGATCGCCTCGGGCAAGCCCAGACCGATGATGCCCTTGACAGCAAAATCATCGCGCAACTCGAAACCGGAACGCCCGGACGCAGAATGCATCGCCTCGACAATCCGACCAATGGAATCGGCGAGGGTGCCGTCCCAATCGAAAATCAGCAGCTTGTAATCAGATGGGCGCACTCAATCGCTCCACGGTCTTGGCCCACATTTCATCGACCGGTGCCTGCAACTTGAGCTCACCGCCATCAGGCAGCGGCACGGTCAGCATGTAGGCGTGCAGGAACAGGCGCTTGCCGCCCAGATCACGGATTTCCTTGCTGAAACCGTCATCGCCGTACTTGGTGTCACCGGCAATGCAGTGCCCGGCGTGCAACGTGTGGACGCGGATCTGGTGCGTACGGCCGGTGATCGGCTTGGCTTCGATCAGGGTGGCAAAGTCGCCGAAGCGGCGCAGGACCTTGAACACGGTCACCGACTCCTTGCCCTCCTCCTCGTCGACCTCGACCATGCGCTCGCCGGAGCGCAGATTGCTCTTGCCGAGCGCCGCACGGACTTGCTTGATCGAAGTCGCCCAGTTGCCGCGAACCAGTGCCATGTAGCGCTTGTCGACGCCGTCACCGCGCAATGCGGCGTGCAAGTGGCGCAACATGCTGCGCTTCTTGGCGATCATCAACAGACCGGAGGTATCACGGTCGAGACGGTGAACCAGTTCCAGTTCCTTGGCATCGGGGCGCAACTGACGAAAGGCTTCGATGACACCGTAATTCAAGCCGCTGCCGCCGTGAACCGCAATGCCGGCGGGCTTGTTGATCACGATCAGGGCTTTGTCTTCGTAGACAATCGAGGCTTCCAGGCGCTGCAACAGACCCTGGGCCAAAGGCACCGGCTCGTCGCGCTCAGGCACGCGAACCGGCGGCACGCGCACGATATCGCCGGCCTGCAGCTTGTATTCGGGCTTGATACGACCCTTGTTCACACGCACTTCGCCTTTACGCAAAATGCGGTAAATCAAGGTCTTGGGCACGCCTTTGAGCCGGGCAAGGAGGAAATTGTCGATTCGTTGGCCGGCATACTCCGGCGAGACTTCAAGCAGTTGAACGCCTGGAGTCGAAGGGGCAGTAGTTGTCATGCCGCGGATGATAACAATTTTTATGGAATTGAAGCACTTAATCATTGCTGCTATAGTCGCGAACGCCGCCAAAAGCGGCCTGGACAGCGGAACCACGGTCAAAAACCGGCCCTGACCAACGCAATTCACCAGGACGCGAGGCCGTCCTACGGGGCTTTCGCTACGTAACGGTGGAGTTTGCAGTTGTAACAAGCGCAGGTGACATGAGGCCTGAATTACACCGTCGAGCAGAGTTTTCACTCGCCTGACAGGCAAATATTCGAGGCCAGTTCACAAAGTGCAGTCAGCTGCAGATGACCCCGAGCGAAGGCTTCGGAAACATCGCCTGAATTAGCCATGATGCGTGACCTCCCCTTTCGGAGCTCACGGTAAATGCCAACCCGCTGCGGATTCTGCGCGCGGCAGCACCCGAATTATCAGGGATACGTGTAGGGTGGAGATGCACAACCGCCGGACTGTGTAGCAATAGGCTTTATCAAGACGCTTCATCTCGTCCACAGCCGCTGGTTGATTCCTCCTCCTGACTGAGTGCTTAAGTAGCCACAGCAAGCAGGACGCGTACGTCGCGATATCGGCCCAATTGGCCTGACATCGCTGGACACGGGAATGGCCAACCACTCCCGACGCACCTGACACCGACCGTGAGAAGTCGTGTGTGCCGAACGCCGTTTCCGGCAGCCCGGAAACCGACGGTACTACATGAAAAGAATGCTGATTAACGCAACTCAACCCGAAGAGTTGCGTGTTGCACTGGTAGATGGCCAACGCCTCTACGACCTGGACATCGAATCCGGTGCACGCGAGCAGAAAAAGGCCAACATCTACAAAGGCCGTATCACTCGCATCGAACCAAGCCTTGAGGCTGCCTTTGTCGATTTCGGCTCCGAGCGCCACGGCTTCCTGCCCCTCAAAGAAATTTCCCGCGAATACTTCAAGAAAGCCCCTGAAGGCCGCGTCAACATCAAGGACGTCCTGAGCGAAGGCCAGGAAGTCATCGTTCAGGTCGAAAAAGAAGAACGTGGCAACAAGGGCGCCGCCCTGACCACTTTCATCAGCCTGGCCGGTCGTTACCTCGTGCTGATGCCGAACAACCCGCGTGCCGGCGGTATCTCCCGTCGCATCGAAGGCGAAGAGCGCAACGAACTGCGTGAAGCGCTGAACGGTCTGGTTGCTCCAGCCGACATGGGTCTGATCGTGCGCACTGCCGGCCTGGGCCGCAGCAGCGAAGAAATGCAGTGGGACCTCGACTACCTGCTGCAACTGTGGACCGCCATCAAAGAAGCCTCGCTGGATCGCTCCGCGCCGTTCCTGATCTACCAGGAAAGCAACGTGATCATCCGCGCCATCCGCGATTACCTGCGCCAGGACATCGGCGAAGTGCTGATCGACAGCGTTGAAGCCCAGGACGAAGCCCTGACCTTCATCCGCCAGGTGATGCCGCAGTACGCCAGCAAGATCAAGCTGTACGAAGACAGCGTGCCGCTGTTCAACCGTTTCCAGATCGAAAGCCAGATCGAGACCGCTTTCCAGCGCGTCGTCGAACTGCCTTCCGGCGGCTCCATCGTCATCGATCCGACCGAAGCCCTGGTGTCCATCGACATCAACTCGGCGCGCGCCACCAAAGGCAGCGACATCGAAGAAACCGCGCTGCAGACCAACCTTGAAGCCGCCGAAGAAATCGCCCGTCAGTTGCGCCTGCGCGACATCGGCGGCCTGATCGTCATCGACTTCATCGACATGACCCCTGCCAAGAACCAGCGCGCCGTGGAAGAGAAAGTCCGCGAATGCCTGGAAGCCGACCGCGCTCGCGTGCAGATCGGCCGCATCTCGCGCTTCGGCCTGCTGGAAATGTCCCGTCAGCGCCTGCGTCCATCGCTGGGCGAAAGCAGCGGCATCGTCTGCCCGCGTTGCAACGGCACCGGCATCATCCGTGACGTCGAATCGCTGTCGCTGGCAATCCTGCGCCTGATCGAAGAAGAAGCCCTGAAAGACCGCACTGCCGAAGTGCGCGCTCAGGTGCCGATCCCGGTCGCCGCGTTCCTGCTCAACGAAAAACGCAACTCGATCACCAAGATCGAACTGCGCACCCGTGCCCGTATCGTCATTCTGCCGAACGATCACCTCGAAACCCCGCACTTCGAAGTTCAGCGTCTGCGTGACGACAGCCCGGAAGCTGCGACCAACCAGTCCAGCTACGAAATCGCTGCTGCCGCTGCCGAAGTCGAAGAAGTCCAGCCAGCTGCTGCGACCCGCACCCTGGTTCGCCAGGAAGCCGCGGTCAAGACTGCTCCGGCCCGCGCCAACGCTCCGGTGCCGACCGAAGTCGCCGCGCCTGCCGCCGCTGCACCCGCTCCGGTTGCCGCGCCAGAGCCAAGCCTGTTCAAAGGCCTGGTGAAATCGCTGGTCAGCCTGTTCGCGACCAAAGAAGAGCCAGCCGCTCCGGTCGTCGTTGAAAAACCGGCCACCGAGCGTCCAGCCCGCAACGAAGAGCGTCGCAACGGTCGTCAGCAGAGCCGCAACCGTAACGGTCGCCGCGATGAAGAGCGCAAGCCGCGCGAAGAACGTGCACCGCGTGAAGAGCGCGCACCACGTGAGCCGCGTGAAGAGCGTCAGCCTCGTGAAGCCCGTGAGCCGCGTGAAACCCGCACCGAAGCGCCAGCCGCTCGCGAAGAACGCGCACCCCGCGCTCCGCGTGAAGAACGTGCACCACGTGCGCCACGTGAAGACCGCAAGCCACGTGGCGAGCGTGAAGAGCGTGTCCGTGAACTGCGCGAGCCACTGGACGCCGCTCCGGTCGCACCCGTAGCTGCTGCCGCTGCCGCTGTTGTCGCAGAAGAGCGTCCGGCCCGTCAGCCACGCGAAGAACGCGCCCCACGCCCACCGCGTGAAGAGCGTCAACCGCGTGCCGAACAGGCTGCTGCGGTAGCCGAAGAAGAAGTCATCACCGGCGAAGAGCAACTGTCGGAAGACGGTCAGGACAACGCCGAAGGCGATCGTCCACGTCGTCGCTCCCGTGGTCAGCGTCGTCGCAGCAACCGTCGCGAGCGTCAGCGTGATGCCAACGGCAACGTGATCGAAGGTTCGGAAGAGTCCGAGTCCGGCGAAAACGCTGAAACAGCACCAAGCGCTGCCGATCTGGCTGCCGGCCTGGCCGTGACCGCCGCTGTTGCCAGCAGCGTGATCAGCGCTCCAGCCGAAGCACAGGCACACGAGCAAGCTGAACGCGCCACCGCCGCCACCCTGGAAACTGCTCCAGTGGAAGCGCCGGTCGTTGAAGCCACCACCCCAGTGGAAGTGGTTGCTGCTCCGGAAGTCGAAGTGGCCCCGGTTCGCGAAGCTCAGCCTCAGGCTGAAGTCGCTGCCGAGCCTGCTCCGGTTGTCGAAGCACCAGTTGTGGCCGCAGAGCCGGTTGCTGAAGCCGTCGCTGAAACCGTGACCGAAACCGTGCGCGAAGTTCGTGAAGAACAGACCGCCTTCAACTGGGTTGCCGAGCCTGCCGTCGCTGAAACGCCAGCGCCAGTAGCAGAAGCCCCGGTGGTTGAAGAAGCCAAGGCCGCCGCGCCAGCGGTTGAAGTCGCCGAACCTGCTCCAGCGCCAGTGGTTGAAGTACCGGTCGTCGAAGCGCCTGTGGTTGCTGAAGCCCCTGCTCCAGTGGTTGAAGCCGCTCCGGTCAGCGCCCTGACGCCAAACGGCCGTGCGCCAAACGACCCACGTGAAGTGCGTCGCCGCAAGCGTGAAGCCGAGCGTCTGCAGAAGGAAGCCGAACTGGCTGCCGCTGCAGCTCCAGCTGCTGACGTCGTAGAGGTTGCTGCTTCCGTGACTGAAGAAGCAGTGGTTGAGTCGGTGATCGCCGAAGCACCACGCTCCGTTCAGGACGCGGTCGAGCATCACCAAGAGGCCCAGGAAAAAGAACACGAGCCTAAACCGCTCGTCTGATTCCGAAAGCCAATAAAAAGCCCCGCCCGAGCAATCAGGCGGGGCTTTTTTATCTCAAATTTAAGCATCACCCCGATCCCTTGTAGGAGTGAGCCTGCTCGCGATAGCGGTGTATCAGCCTCCACAAATGACACTGACCCACCGCTATCGCGAGCAGGCTCACTCCTACAGAGGATTTATGCAGGGCTCAGGATTGAGTGAACACCAACGCCTCAGGCACATCGATATCCCACAACACCCCGGGATCATCCACCACCACTTCAACCACCCGCCCCTGCTTGAACAACGGTCTGGCCCCGCGATCGCCACTCAACGCCTGCAACGCCGGCCCAAAAGAACGCCCAAACCCCACCGGATGCCCAAACTCGCCCTCCTGCACCGGCACACTCACCGCATCCTCGGCAATCGCCGCCACCACCCGCTCAATACTCGACGGCAAAATAAACGGCATATCCCCCAGCACAATCAACCAGCCATCCGCCTCCGGACAAGCCGCAACGCCCGCCGCAATGCTGTCACCCATCCCGCTCGAATCAATCGAGACCACCTCACAGCCATAGGCCTGCGCCATGCGCATCGCCTGCGGCCGCGCTTCGGTGGTGACCAGCACCCGCTTGTCGAGACCGGCCGGCAGATTCAGCAATACCTGCTCGATCACCGAACGCACCGCACCATCACGCCCGGTGCAATCGGCCAGCAGCTTGTCCTTGTCGTCACCCGCAACCTGACGAAAGCGACTGCCCTCGCCCGCCGCCAGCACAATCACTGCAATGGATCGACTCATGACGCCTCCACAACTTTCTTCTGTTTCAACTCGACGCCGTTCTTGATCGCGACGATCTCCGCCAACAACGACAGGGCAATCTCCGCCGGTGAATGGCTGCCGATGTGCAAACCGATCGGCCCGTGCAAACGGTTGATCGCCTCGGGTGACAAGCCCAACTGAGCCAGATTGTCCCGGCGCTTCTGACTGTTGACCCGCGATCCGAGTGCACCGACATAAAAGGCCGGCGAATCGAGTGCGGTGAGCAGCGCCATATCGTCCAGGCGTGGATCATGGGTCAGCGCCACAATCGCCGTGCGCTCGTCTGTCTGAATGCTCAACACCGCGTCATCCGGCATGCCCGGGACAAAGCGACCGTGGTGCTCTTCCCAGCCGTAGACGAACTCGGTACGCGGATCGCAGATCAGCACCTCGAAATCCAGCAGCCGCGCCATGTCCGCCACGTAACGCGACAGCTGTCCCGCGCCGATCAACAACAGACGCCAGCGCGGACCATAAATGGCGCGCAGGGTCTTGCCGTCGAATTCGAGCACATCGGATTTGCTCGCCGCCGACAGCACAACCTCACCGGTTTCGATGTTCAGCTGACGGGCGACAATCTCATGGTTTTCACAACGCGCCAGCAACTCCGCGACCCACGCCGGATCACCGACCCGCTCCTCGGTCAGACGCAGCGTGCCGCCACAGGGCAAGCCGAAACGCGCCGCCTCCTCGCGAGTGACGCCATAGGTAATCAGTTGTACCGGCGGGCCGTCGCTGGCGATGCGCCCGTCGTGCAGGCGGGCGATCAAGTCATCCTCGACACAACCACCCGACACCGAGCCGATCACCACGCCGTCCTCGCGCAACGCGAGCATCGCGCCGGGTGCCCGGGGCGCGGTGCCCCAGGTCTGCACCACGCTGAACAGCACCACTCGCTGCCCGGCGCGGCGCCACTCGAGCACGCTGCGCAGGACGTTGAGGTCGACGCTGTCCATTACGCCTGCGCCTTCTGCCAGCCCTGCAACTGATAACGCACCGGCAAGTTGCGGATACGCTGACCAGTGGCGGCGAAGATCGCATTGCACAGCGCCGGCGCAATTGGCGGCACGCCCGGCTCACCGACACCGCCCAACGGCACGTCGCCCGGCGGCGTCACCAGATGCACCGCGATTTCCTTCGGCGCCAGCGACATGCGCGCCACTTCGTACATATGGAAGTTGTCCTGTTGGACCTTGCCGTCCTTGAAGCTGATTTCACCCAGCACCGCGTTACCCAGGCCCATCACACAGGCGCCTTCGAACTGCGAGCGAATGCGTTCAGGATTGATCTGCGGCCCGCAATCGACGGCGATGTCAGCCTTGTGCACGATCAGCGTGCCGTCGTCCTTGACCTCGACTTCGATCACCGCCGCCACATAGGTGACGAAGCTGTAATGCACCGCCAGGCCGAGGCCGCGCCCTTTCGGCAATTGACGCCCCCAGCCGGCAGCCTTGGCGGCGGTCTCCAGTACCGTGCGCATGCGTCCGGTGTCGATCGGATAGCGCTCGGGGGATTCGCCGTAATTCCACTCCTCGCTCAGGGTACGCGGGTCGATCTGTCGATCCGGGCCGAGCAATTTGATCTGGTATTTCAGCGGATCAACCCCGGCCTTGTGCGCCAGTTCATCGACAAAACTCTGGATCGCAAAACCGTGGGGAATGTTCGACACCGAGCGATACCAGCCGACCCGGGTGTGCACCGTGGCTTCGGGGTTTTCCAGACGCACGTTGGGAATCGCGTAGGCCATGTTGGTAAAGCCCATGCCCAGTTCGAACGCCGCCTCATGGTTCATGCCCGGAGCGAACAGCGCCGTAATACTCGGCGCCACCGTGCGATGCAGCCAGCCGGAGGGCATGCCGTCCTTGCCAACGGCGGCCTTCAAATACTCGGCGGACACCGTGTGGAAATACGAGTTGTGGATGTCATCCTCGCGCGTCCATTGCACCCGCACCGCTTTGCCGGGGAACTCTTTGGCGAGGATCGCCGCTTCGACGACGAAATCCGGCTTGGATTTACGGCCGAAACCGCCACCGAGCAGCGTGACATTAAAGGTGACATTGTCGAACGGCAGCCCGAGGCGCTCGGCGATGCGCTCGCGAGTCACCTGCGGCGCCTGACTCGGCGCCCACGCTTCACACACGCCTTTGTCGTAGCGGGCGATGGCGACCATCGGCTCCATCGGTGCCTGCGCCAGATGCGGCAGATAGTAGGACGCTTCGAGACTGCTGGCGGCGCCGCTCAGGGCTTTGTCGATATCACCGGTGTTGCGCACCACTTTGCCGGGTTTGCGCGACGCCGCTTCCAGTTCCTTGCGATAAGCGATCGAGTCATAACTGGCATTAGGGCCGTCGTCCCACTCGATTTTCAGCGCCTCACGACCCTTGATCGCTGCCCAGGTATTGCTGGCAATCACCGCTACACCGCCCAGTGGCTGGAATTCCGAAGGCAGTGGGCGGCTTTCGATCTGCATGACCTTCAGCACGCCAGGGACTTTCAGCGCTGCGCTGTCATCCAGCGACTTGACCTTGCCGCCATACACCGCCGGACGCGCGATGGTCGCGTAGAGCATGCCGTCGAAATGCACGTCGGCGCCGTACACCGCGCGCCCGTTGACGATGTCGGCACCGTCGATGGCTTTGGTGCCTTCCTTGCCGATGTAGCGAAACTCTGACGGCTGCTTGAGGCGCAGGCTGTCACGGGCCGGCACCGCCAGCGCACTGGCTGCAGCGGCAAGTTCGCCGTAACCCAGCTCGCGACCGGACGGTTTATGCAAGACTTTGTGCAACTGCGCCTGGCACTCGCCCACCGGCACCTGCCACTGCGCGGCGGCGGCTTGTTCGAGCATGGTCCGGGCCGCCGCGCCGCAACGACGCATCGGCTCATACCAGTGACGCATGCTGCGTGAACCGTCAGTGTCCTGGTTGCCGAAACGTACTTCGTCACCCGGCGCCTGTTGCACTTTGACTTTGGCCCAATCGGCGTCCAGTTCATCAGCGACCACCATGCTCAAACTGGTGCGCACGCCCTGGCCCATTTCCGAGCGGTTGCAGACCACGGTGACCGTGCCATCCGCGGCAATGCTGACGTAGACCTTGGGATCGTCGATCCAGCCATTGGGCATGCCGTCGGCACCGAACTTCTTCGGCGCGTCTTCAGCCAGTGCATCCTGCCAGCCCCAGCTCGCGGCCAGCACCAATGCGCCCGTGGCGCCGACGCCTTTGAGAAAACCGCGACGGCTGAGATTGCTCAGGGCGAAATCATTCGGCAAGCGGCTCATGCCTTGGCCTCCTTCAAGTGAGTGGAGGCCTGGCGGATCGCGGTCTTGATCCGGTTGTAAGTGCCGCACCGGCAAATGTTGCCGACCATTGCCTCTTCGATCTGCTCGTCGCTCGGATTGGGGTTGGTCTTGAGCAACGCGGTGGCGGACATGATCTGCCCACCCTGACAAAAACCACATTGCGCCACGGCGCTATCGAGCCAGGCTTGCTGGACCACCTGGCCGACCGGATCGGCGTGCAGGTGGTCGATGGTGCTGACGTTCTGCCCGACCACCGAGCCGATCGGGGTGATGCAACTGCGCGCTGGCAAGCCGTCGATATGAATGGTGCACGCGCCACACAGGCCCATGCCGCAGCCGAATTTGGTGCCGTTGTAACCGGCGACATCACGGATAGCCCACAGCAGTGGCATGTCTTCGGTGACATCCAGTTGATGGTCCTGGCCATTGAGTTTCAGGGTAATCATGGGCACGCCCGCATATTTCTAGTGGTTATGGGGTCGAGCAATCTGCCGCTGGAAATCAGCGGTGTGGTTCGCGCAGATCGACTCAGGCTAATCGGCCGATACACATCAGTGAAGCTGAATACTGATCCTGTGGCGAGGGAGCTTGCTCCCTCGCCACAGGGTCATCGCTGACTGATATGTGGTTGGCACAGGCTCTCTTGTGCCGACGCGAACGTCTGCACCGGGCCTTTGGTGGAGCAAATGGCGGTTATCGTTAGCTGGCTAAGTTAACCCACCGTTAACAAAAAAGCCCTGCACTTTTTGCTCAGTGCAGGGCTTTGGATGGCGCCTGGAAAGCGTAGCCTCAATAACGGTTCGGCTCCATTTCCAGCTCGACATTGAAACGTTCGGCAATATCTTTCTGAATGCGTTGCGCCAGATCGAGCAATTGCAGACCGGTCGCGGAGCCGTAGTTGACCAGCACCAGCGCCTGCAATTTATGCACGCCGGCATCGGCCTCACGGAAACCTTTCCAGCCAGCGCGCTCGATCAACCAGCCGGCGGCCAGTTTCATCTGCCCGTCCGCTTGCGCATAGGCCACCAGATCCGGGTGCTGCGCCTTGATCTGCTCGACCAGCGCCGCCGACACCAGCGGATTCTTGAAGAAACTGCCGGCATTGCCGAGCACCGCCGGATCCGGCAGTTTTTCGCTGCGGATACTGCAGATCGCGCGGCTGACATCGGTGGGTGTCGGTTGCTCGATGCCTTGCTCGGTCAGGCGCTGACGCACCGGGCCGTATTCCAGATGCAGATGCGCAACACGATCAAGCTTGAAGCGCACCCGCAGGATCAGCCAACGCCCCGGCTGCTGCTTGAACAGGCTGTCGCGGTAGGCGAAGTTGCATTCTTCCAGGCTGAAGTCGCGCAGCTCGCCGGTCTGGCGATCCAGCGCGGTCAGCCCGGCGAACACATCCTTGATCTCGACGCCGTAGGCACCGATGTTCTGCATCGGCGCCGCGCCAACGGTGCCGGGAATCAGACTGAGGTTTTCCAGACCGGAAAATCCCAGCGCCAAGGTGTGTTGCACGAACGGATGCCACGGTTCGCCGGCTTCAGCCTCGATCACCACGTGGCTGCCGTCATCGCTGATCAGCCGAATGCCACGGCTGGCCATGCGCAGCACCAGCGCCGGGATATCAGCCGTCAGCAGCAGGTTGCTGCCGCCGCCGATCACCAGCAATGGCACGTCATGGGCAGTCGCATAGGCCAAGGCTTCGCGCACGTCGGCATCGCAGTGGGCCTCGGCGAACAACTGCGCGCGCACGTCCACGCCAAAACTGTTGAACGGTTTCAGCGAAATCTGGGGCTGCACCTGCAAACTCATAACCGGCCCTTCACTTCGATCAACAGTTGGTCACAGGCTGCTTCGATCAGATCCAGCACCTGCTCGAAACCCTGATCGCCGTCGTAGTACGGATCCGGCACTTCATCGACCACACCGGCATAACGGCGCAGGAACAGGTCAAGCTCGGCCTTGCCGGTGGACGGTTGCAGCGCCTTGAGGTTGCGCAGGTTGCTGTTGTCCATGGCCAGAATCAGGTCATAACTGGCGAAATCGGCACGGCTGACCTGCTGCGCACGTTGCGCCGAAAGGTCGTAACCACGCAGCTTGGCCGCAGCCTGGCTGCGCTTGTCCGGCGGATTGCCGACGTGCCAGTCACCGGTGCCGGCGGAGGCCACTTCGACCTGATCCGCCAGCCCCGCTTCGCGCAGTTTGCGGCGCAACACGCCTTCAGCGGTGGGCGAGCGGCAAATGTTTCCCAGGCACACGAACAGAACGCGCATCAGGCCTCCAGCAGGCGACGAACGCGCTCAAGATCTTCAGCGGTGTCGACACCGGTCGGCGGCGCGATCAATGCATCGGCCACATGAATCCGCACGCCGTGCCACAGAGCACGCAGTTGTTCGAGGGATTCAGTGTTTTCCAGCCAGCACGGGCCCCAGCTCACGAAGTCCTGAAGGAACCCGGCGCGGTAGGCATAAATACCGATGTGACGACGGTACGGCACACCTTCCGGCAACTGCTCGCGATTTTTGGCGAACGCATCGCGGGCCCACGGCAAAGTCGCGCGACTGAAGGTCAGCGCCAGACCATTGAGGTCGCTGACGACCTTGACCACGTTCGGGTTGAACAGGGTTTCGACGTCTTCTATCGGCTCGGCCAGGGTGGCCATGCGCGCTTCGGTGTGGGCGGCGAGGTTGGCGGCAACCTGATCGATCACGCTTGGCGGGATCAGCGGCTCGTCACCCTGCACGTTGACCACGATCGCGTCAGGCTCGAGGCCCAGTTTGGCGGCGACTTCAGCCAGACGATCGGTGCCGGAATTGTGATCTTCACGGGTCAGCACCACTTCAGCGCCGAACGCCTTGCAGGCTTCGACGATGCGCGCATCGTCAGTCGCGACCACCACACGGCTGGCGCTGCTTTTGCTCGCCTGTTCCCAGACATGCTGGATCATCGGCTTGCCGGCGATATTCAGCAGCGGTTTGCCCGGCAGGCGGGTCGAGGCGTAACGCGACGGGATGACAACGGTGAAAGCAGTGGTCATTTATCCAGACGCTCGTCAGTGGTCAGGGTACGCGCTTCGCTTTCGAGCATCACCGGGATGCCGTCGCGGATCGGATAGGCCAGGCCGGCGCCCTTGCTGATCAATTCGGTCTTGTCGGCGCTGAGCTTGAGCGGGCCTTTGCAGACCGGGCACGCGAGGATGTCGAGCAATTTGGTGTCCATGAACATTCCCTGGATAAAGAGTTAAGGCAAAAGACGATCGGGCAACAGGCGCATCAACTGGGTGTCGAACCAGGCCACGAAGGCCGGTGACGGCACGGCATCGACGGCCAGATACCACCAGTCGTCTGCTGCGAAGGCACGGCACTTCACCGCGTCCTTTTCGGTCATCACCAACGGCAATGACGGTGTGAAATTCAAGGCCTGCACGCTGTATTCGGCGTGGTCGGCAAACGCATGGGGGACTGCTCGCCAGTCTAGCGCTTCGAGGGTATTGAAGAAACGTTGCGGATTGCCGATCCCGGCCACTGCGTGCACCGCTTGACCTGGCGAAAAATGATCGAGCGGCTTGCGCTCGCCACTGCGCAGATTGACCAGCGCCGTCGGTTGCAGGCGAAACGCGAAGCCATCTTCGCGGTCCGCAGTGGCACCGTTGAACAGCACGCCATCGACGCTTTGCAGGCGTTCGATCGGCTCGCGCAACGGACCGGCCGGCAGGCAGCGCTGGTTGCCCAAACCACGGGCGGCGTCGATCAGCACCAGCTCCAGATCCCGCGCCATGCGGTAATGCTGCATGCCGTCGTCAGACAGGATCAGGTCCAGCGGTTCACTGGCGAGCAAGGCTTTGACCGCCGCGCTGCGATCAGGGTCGATCATCAGCGGTACGCCGGTGCGCTGTACGATCAACAGCGGCTCGTCGCCCGCGATCTCGGCGCTCTGCTCAGCGGTGACCCGCCACGGCAGTTGCGGCGGTTTGGCGCCATAACCTCGGCTGACCACACCAACCCGCAGACCGGCGCGTCGGCAATGCTCGATCAGCCACAGGATCATCGGTGTCTTGCCGGTGCCACCGACGGTGATGTTGCCGACCACGATCAACGGTACCGGTGGCTGATAGATCTGGCCTTCACCGTCGAGAAAGCGCTGACGCTTGTTGACCACTACGCGGCGGTAGAGCATTTCCAGCGGCCGCAGCAGTGTCAGGGCCGGATGCCCCTGATACCACGCGGCGAGCAAACGATCGGACAGGCTCATCAGGATTTGGGCGCCGCCTCGACCGTGGTCATGCGCAAATGGCTGAAACCGAGCTTGCCGGCCGCGTCCATGGCGGTGATCACCGATTGGTGTTGGGTCTTGCCGTCGGCACTGATCGACAACGGCATGTTGGTGTCACCGTTGGCTTCTTTCTGCATGGCTTCCATCAGCGTCGCCAGGTCGTTTTTCGGCAGAATCTTGTTGTTCACCGAGAACACGCCTTCGGCGCTGATCGCGACATCCAGTTGCTTGAGCTGCTGGTCTTCGGCGGGTGAACCGCTGACCGATTCCGGCAGATCGACGCGCAACTGTGTCTCGCGGGTGAAGGTGGTGGTCACGACGAAAAACAGCAACAGGATGAACACCACGTCGATCAGCGACGCGAGGTTGATGTCGATCGTTTCCCGGGGTTTGCGACGGAATTTCACGCTTTGTCCCCGGCCAGATCGACGTCACGGTCGCCCTGCACCACTTCGACCAGTTTGATCGCTTCCTGCTCCATGCCCACCACCAGCTCATCGATGCGGCGCTGCAGGAAACGGTGGAAGAACACCGACGGAATACCGACCATCAGGCCCGCCGCCGTGGTGATCAGTGCCTTGGAGATACCACCGGCCAATACCGAGGCGTTGGTCGTCATGCCGGAACCGGTGAAGGCGCTGAAAATGTCGATCATGCCCAGTACCGTGCCCAACAGGCCCAGCAACGGCGACATGGCGGCAATCGTGCCCAGCGCGTTGACGTAGCGTTCGAGCTCATGAATCACCCGCGCGGCGGCTTCTTCGATGCATTCCTTCATGATCTCGCGACCATGCTTGGAGTTGGCCAGGCCCGCGGCGAGGATTTCACCCAGCGGCGAATTGGCGCGCAGTTCCTTGAGTTTTTCTTTATTGAGCTGCTTGTCCTTGATCCAGACCCAGACCTGACCCAGCAGATGCTCGGGGGTGACGCGGCTGGCGCGCAGGGTCCACAGACGCTCGGCGACAATCGCCATGGCCGCGATGGAACTCAGAATGATCGGCAACATCATCCAGCCGCCGGATTTGACCAATTCCCACACAGTGACAGTCCCCTCGAAAAAGTGCGCCACTTTACCATACCGGTTCGCGATTAAGACCCGCTGCCCCGACGACCTGATGCCACATTCGGCGATCCCGCGATCAATGGTGTTTCAACGCCAGAAACGCCGTTGTTGACGCATCAGCCACGGCGCCTGAAAGCTGCCCAGGCGCAGCTGAATGGCGCCGTGCTGCGCGCTGTCGTAGATGCGCAGCCCTTGCTGGCGATAACGCGCGAGCACCAGCGGGTGCGGATGACCGAACGAATTGCCCTGCCCCCGGGAGATCAGCACCGAATGCGGCTTCAATGCCCGAAGCAGCGCCATCGAGGAGGAACTGCGACTGCCATGATGCGGCGCTTGCAGCCAGTGCGTCGGCACGGCCAGCGGACTGTCGAGCAGAACCCGTTCGGCGGCGATGTCGATATCGCCGGTCAGCAGCAGACGCTCGCCATTGGCCTCGATCTGCAACACACAGGAGCGCTGATTGCTGTCATTGGCGGCTGACCATTGCCACAGCTGAAAACGGACCCCGTCCCACTGCCACTGCCGCCCGGTGTCACAGGCCTCGGCCCGCAGTATGGCGGGCAGGCCCGGCGGATCGCCGCTGATCACCCGCGTCACTTTCAAGCCCCGCGATACCGCCAGCGCACCACCGGCATGGTCGGCGTCGGCATGACTGAGCAGCATCAGATCGATGCGCTCGACCCCCAGTTTGTGCAGCGCCGGCAGCACCACTCGCTCGCCCAGATCGAAATCGCCGAAGCGTGGACCTGCGTCGTAGAGCAACGTGTGATGACGCGTGCGAATCAGGATCGCGAGGCCCTGACCGACATCGAGCTGCCAGACATCGGCCAGCCCCTCGGCCACCCGCTCGCGAGGCGGCGCCACCAGAATCAGCAGCAACGGCCAGCCCAGCGGTCGCAATGGCACTCCGCGCGGCAACAGCAGCAAAAAGGCGCCGAGACTGCCGAGCAACAACGCCCACCACGGCAGCGACGGCGAGATCCACGCCGGCCAGGCCCCGGCAATCATCGACAAGCCGCGAAACAGCCAGTCGATCAAGCCACCCGCCAGCCACAACAACCCTGCACCGACATAAGGCACCGCCAACAACAGCGTGCCGAGCAGCGCCGGTGGCAGCACCAACAGGCTGACCCACGGCACCGCCAGCAGATTCGCCAGTGGTCCGCTGAGGCTGATCGGCAGATTCAGCGCCAGCAGCACCGGGCACAGACCCAGCGCGATCAGCCATTGCGCCCGCGTCCAGGTCTGCCACCATTTCCACGCACCGAGTCGACCACCGAAGGTGAAAATCAAAATCCCCACAGCGGCGAACGACAACCATAAGCCGGGACGCAAACTGGCCAACGGGTCGAGCAACAGCACCGCATTCAACGCCAGTAAAAGCGGCCACCACGCGCCGAGATGGCGAAATCGCAGACGCCACAGCAGTACCAGCCCGACCATCACACAGGCCCGTTGCACCGGCACATCAAACCCGGCAAGCAAGCCGTAACCGAGCGCCGCGGCAAACGCCAGCCCACAGGCCCATGGCAGCCAGGGCCAACGCAGCGGCCACCAGCCGTAGCGCGCCAGCCCGGCGACCAGCAGATACATCACCGCCGCCAACATCCCGATGTGTTGGCCGGAAATCACCAGCAGATGCACGGTGCCAGTGTCCTGCAGGATCTGCCAGTCCTCGCGACTGAGCCCGGAGCCATCACCCAGCACCAGCGCCGCCAATGCACCAGCCCGCCCTTGTGCATCGACTGCCAGCAAGCGCTGACGAATGCTGTCGCGCCATGCCCAGTTTGCCTCGGCCAGGCGCTGACCATCCTTGATCGTGCCGGTCGCGCCGATGCGTTGCGCCAGCAGCCAGGCTTCGTAATCGAAGGCATCGGGATTGAGCAAACCGCCGGGGCGCTTGAGTTTCACTGCCAGACGCCAGCGCTCGCCACTTTTGACCGCTGGCCCGGCGTACCACGCCAGACGCATCAACGACGGCAGCCTGTCGTGGCGCGAGCGGGCATCGGCCAACTCGAAACGCACCACGCCCTCGCTGGTTTGCGGCAAGCCGACCACCCGCCCCTCGACCCAGCGGGTTTCACCGTCAAGTTGCGCCGGTAATCGCTCATCCAGCGCCCACTGCGCACTGACACAAGCCCAAGTGAAACCGAACAGCAGAAACGCCAAGGGATAGCTGCGAAACGGCAGCAACATCAGCCCCACCATGGGCAACAACATCATCAACCCGACCGGCGGTAAAACCGGCAAAAAACCTGCAACCAGCAAACCGGCTGCCAGCGCCATCATCCCTGTGCGCATAAGCCTGTCCTTGAGAGTCACCTCACTATGCTTAGCTGGCGTGGAGCACAAGCGTCGTCAACAATTGTCACAAAGTCTGAATGGGCGCTTCGTAGAATCCAGACATACTTGCCGCCTTAACCGACCGAGAAGCCTTATGCCCCGGCGCTTATTCAAACGTTACATGCCCGACCCGACGAGCATCAGGGAACACAAATCCTTACGCTTTCTCGGCAAGTTGCTGCATGACCCGAACCTCTGGCACCTCAATCGTCACTCGGTGGCCCGGGCGATGGCCGTCGGCCTGTTCGCCGCGTTCCTGCCGATTCCGGCGCAGATGCTGGTAGCCGCCGCACTGGCAATCACCGTGCGCGGCAATATGCCGATTGCCGTCAGCCTCGTGTGGCTGACCAACCCGATCACCATGCCGGCGGTATTTTTCTGCACTTATCAGGCCGGGGCCTGGTTGATGAATGTGCCTGCCCGTACCCTGCCCGATTCGTTGACCTGGGAATGGGTCAGCGGAGAGCTCTCGACCATGTGGCAGCCGTTTTTGCTGGGGTCGGTGGTATGCGGACTGCTACTCGGCATCCTCGCCTACTTCACGGTGATGCTCTATTGGCGCTGGTGGGTGGCGCGGCAATGGGCGCGGCGCAAGAAAAACCGCATGCGCTGAATGCAAAACGGCCTCCGCAGTGGAGGCCGTTTTTTTGTAGCGTCTGAATTGGCCCCATCGCGAGCTGGCTCACTCCTACATTGGAACGCGCCCTTCTGTAGGAGTGAGCCTGCTCGCGATGGCAGCGACGCGGTTTCGGATCAGGTCCGCATCCCGCGCCCACTCACCAGCAACCGCGCACAACCGAGATACAACACCACCGTCGCCACCAGCATGAAGGTGATCGCGATGCCGATCCGGATATCCGACACGCCAAGAATGCCGTAACGGAACGCGTTGACCATGTGCAGCACCGGGTTGGCCAGCGACACGGTCTGCCAGAACGGCGGCAGCAAGGTGATCGAGTAGAACACGCCACCGAGGTAGGTCAGCGGGGTCAGCACAAACGTCGGGATGATCGAAATGTCATCGAAGTTGCGCGCAAACACCGCGTTGATGAAGCCCAGCAGCGAGAAGATCGTCGCGGTCAGGATCACCACCAGCAAGGTCACGCCGAGGTGATGCACCTGCAGATGGGTGAAGAACAGCGACAGGATCGTCACGATGACCCCGACCATCAAGCCACGCAGCACGCCGCCAACGGTGTAGCCGATCAGGATGGTGTGCGGCGACACCGGCGAGACCATCAGTTCCTCGATGGATCGCTGGAACTTGCTGCCGAAGAAGCTCGACACCACGTTGCCGTAGGAGTTGGTGATCACCGACATCATGATCAGCCCCGGCACGATGTACTCCATGTAGGTGAAGCCACCCATGTCGCCGATCTGCCGACCAATCAGGTTACCGAAGATCACGAAATACAAAACCATGGTAATCGCCGGCGGCAGCAGCGTCTGCGGCCAGATCCGGGTAAAGCGGCGGACTTCCCGATACACGATGGTATTGAGGGCGACGAGGTTGGGACGGAACTCGGAACT
This sequence comes from Pseudomonas sp. MWU12-2020, assembly GCF_023100605.1. Taxonomy (NCBI): domain Bacteria; kingdom Pseudomonadati; phylum Pseudomonadota; class Gammaproteobacteria; order Pseudomonadales; family Pseudomonadaceae; genus Pseudomonas; species Pseudomonas sp. MWU12-2020. The sequence continues at coordinate 353,849 of NZ_JALMEX010000003.1, read as the reverse complement.
CATACCGCCACCTTCGACAGATTCTTCTCTACCAGAGACACGAACAGCTCCTCGAGGCGATTGGTTTTGTTACGCAGGCTCAGCACTTCGATGTTCTGCTGTGCCAACTGGGTGAACAGCGCGGTGATACCCATGGATTTGTCGACCTGGACTTCCAGGGTATGGCCGTCGAGCAACCGGGCGGGATAGCCGAGCAATTGCGGCGCGGCGTTCAAGTCGTTTTTCAGATCCAGCAGGAAGGTTTCGACGTGCAACTGGCCCAGCAGCTGTTTCATGCTGGTGTTCTCGACAATGGTGCCGTGGTCGATGATGCCGATGTTGCGGCACAGCTGCTCAGCCTCTTCCAGATAATGTGTGGTGAGGATGATGGTGATGCCTTTCTGGTTCAGCTCGGTGAGGAACGTCCACATCGAGCGACGCAGTTCGATGTCGACGCCAGCGGTCGGCTCATCGAGGATCAGCAGGCGCGGCTCATGCACCAGGGCGCGGGCGATCATCAGTCGGCGCTTCATGCCACCGGACAGCGAGCGCGAGGGCACATCGCGCTTGTCCCACAGGCCGAGCTGGGTCAGGTACTGTTCGGCGCGTTCCTTGGCGATTTTCGCCGGAATGCCGTAGTAACCAGCCTGGGTCACGACGATGTCGAAAGTCTTTTCGAACTGGTTGAAGTTGAATTCCTGGGGCACCACGCCGATCGAGCGCTTGAGCGCGGCGGGGTTCTTGTCCAGGTCGTGACCGAAGATATTCACCGTGCCGCTGGTCTTGTTGACCAGGGTCGAGAGAATGCCGATGGTCGTGGATTTGCCAGCGCCGTTAGGGCCGAGCAAGGCGAAAAAGTCACCTTCGGCGACGTCCAGATCGATACCACTCAAGGCCTGGAACCCGTTGCCGTAGGTTTTGGTTAGCTGCCGGATGGACAGAGCGGAACTCATATCGGATTTACGCACCAAGAAGGGAAGAAGAGGAAAGATTGGGCCGGGCGGCGGACAAAACAACCACGGCGCGTGAACGCAATGGTGCTTGCCGCCGCCACACAAGTACAGTCAAGTGTGTCGATAGTTATTATCAAGTCAACGCGGTCATGACCGCTTTCTGATACGCCGGACGCTGCTTCAACCGTGCATACCAGGCTTCCAGATGCGGCTGCGAGGCACGCTCGATGGGCATCTCGAACCAGGCATAAATGAAACTGCCCAGCGGAATATCGCCCATGCCGATGTCGCTGCCGGACAGATACGGCTGGCGGGCGAGGGCCTGATCGGCCATGGACAGCAGCGCTGTGCACTCCTTGATTGCTGCGTTGATCGCCGGCCAGTCCTGCTTGTCTGCCGGTGTGCGCAATACGCCCCAGAACACCGTGCGAAACGGTCCGGCAAAACTGGAGGTGGTCCAGTCCATCCACTTGTCCGCGATGGCCCGGGCCTGCGGGTCTGCCGAGTACCACGCAGTGTCTGGCGCATGTTTGGCCAGCAGATAACGCACGATGGCGTTGGATTCCCACAGCACGAAGCCGTCGTCCTCGATCACTGGTACCCGACCGTTCGGGTTCATCGCCCGATATTCGGGCGTGTCTACCACACCGAAGGCACCACCGGCGTCAATCGCCTCGTAGGCCAGGCCAAGCTCTTCGGCGGCCCACAGTGGTTTCCTGACATTCGATGAGTTTTTCCGTCCCCAGATCTTCAGCATGACCGCCTCTTTTCCAATGCGTGGGCAAGCAGCATACGCCGGATCAGGCACGGCTCAAATCACTCTGCAGATCGCCCAGCACCGTCGCCCCGTGTTCGCCGAACAGATGCGGGTAGCACTTTTCCAGGTGTTCGAAAAAGAATCGCTCCGGCACATCGGCGAACTGGCCGTGATCGACCAGATATTCCATCAGCAGCGCGCCATCACGGTTATACGGGTGAAAAACGCTGTCGTTGATCCCGTCGAATTCCAGCGGCGCAACGTTGAACAATTCGCAGAGCTTCTGGTTGAAGGCCGGTGTGGCCTTGACCCAGCGCTCGTTGAGAAACAGTTCGGTGTAGCCGTGCATGGCGAACACATCACTGCGCAACAGCTCCAGCAAACGCGGGGTCGACAGGTGATTCCTGACGTCGGCCAGACCAATGCGCGCGGGAATGCCGCAATGCCGCGTACACCCGGCGAGCAACGTGGCCTTGGGCACGCAATAACTTTCCCCGGCCCCCAGCGCGTAACTGCCACACAAGGTCTGCGGGTCGAGGCTGAAGGTATACGGGTTGTAGCGCACCGCTTCACGCACGGCGTAATAGAGACTGATCGCCTGCGCGAGCGGGTCGCGGCTGGCACCCCGGTGCTGTTCGGCGAACTCCACCACCGCCGGGTGGTCACTATCGATGAAGCGGCCGGGACTCAGATACTCGCGCATGACGATGTTCTCCTGGGTGAGTCCCGAGTCTAGCGACAGCTCAAGCACAGAGATAACGACGTTTCGGCCAAACATGGACGCAAAGACGCGGGAACGGCGAACGATTTCCCACGGATGTTGCCCACCGAACCTACGAAAACCATCCGGGGTTTCCCACAAGTTCAATCACCATGTTCTGACCAACCCGTTTTACAGATGCCGTCTAAGCTCTGGAGGGTCGGTTTGCCCTGGTTCACGGAGGATTACATATGCTGTTGTTGTGGATACTGGTTCTGATCGTCGGTGTGGCGTACCTCGCCCACCGTCGCATCGCCCCCCTGCCCGCGTTGGGTATCGTCGCCATTTACCTGCTGGCGATGGGCATTTTCAGCCATGCTCCGGGCTGGTTGCTGTTGGTGTTCTGGGTCGTGCTCGCAGCGGTTGCCGCGCCTTTGCTGCTGCCCGACCTGCGCCGCAAACACTTCACCGCGCCGCTGTTCAACTGGTTCCAGAAAACCCTGCCGCCGATGTCGCAGACCGAGCGCGACGCGATCGATGCCGGTACCGTCTGGTGGGACGGTGAACTGTTCAGCGGACGTCCGGACTGGGACAAACTGCTGTCCTATCCGAAAGCGCAACTGAGCGAAGAGGAACAAGCCTTCATCGACGGTCCGACCGAAGAACTCTGCGCAATGGTCACTGACTGGCAGATCGGCCAGTCGATGGATCTGCCACCCGAAGCCTGGAGCCACATCAAGGAGCACGGCTTCTTCGCCCTGATCATTCCCAAGGAGTTCGGCGGCAAGGGCTTTTCCGCCTACGCTCACTCGCAAGTGGCGATGAAACTCGCGACCCGCAGCGGCGACCTCGCCTCCACGGTGATGGTGCCCAACTCCCTCGGCCCGGCCGAACTGCTGCTGCATTACGGCACCGACGAGCAACGCAATCACTACCTGCCGCGGCTGGCCCGCGGCGACGACATTCCGTGCTTCGCCCTCACCGGCCCGCTGGCCGGCTCCGATGCCGGCGCCATGCCGGACACCGGGATCATCTGCAAAGGTGAATGGGAAGGCCAGGAAGTCATCGGCCTGCGCCTGAACTGGGAAAAACGCTACATCACCCTCGGCCCGGTCGCGACCCTGCTGGGCCTGGCCTTCAAGGCCTACGACCCGGAGCATCTGCTGGGCGACAAGGAAGACCTCGGTATCAGCCTGGCGCTGATTCCTACCGATACCGCCGGCGTGCAAATCGGTCGTCGTCACCTGCCACTGGGTGCCGCGTTCATGAACGGCCCGAACTCGGGCAAAGACGTGTTCATCCCGCTGGACTTCCTCATCGGCGGCCAGGAAATGCTCGGCAAGGGCTGGATGATGCTGATGAACTGCCTGTCCGTCGGGCGTTCGATTTCGCTGCCTGCAGTCGGCACTGGCGCGGCCAAGTTCACCAGCCTGGTGACCGGTCAGTACGCGCAGATTCGTGAACAGTTCAACGTCCCGCTGTCGGCTTTCGAAGGCATTCAGGAAGCCATGGCGCGCATCGGCGGCAACGCCTGGATGATGGACGCGGCGCGCATGCTGACTGCCAACGCGGTGGATCTGGGGGAGAAACCGTCGGTGCTGTCGGCGATCCTCAAGTACCACCTGACCGAACGCGGCCGCGAGTGCATCAGCCACGCCATGGATGTGCACGGCGGCAAGGCGATCATCATGGGGCCGAAAAATTACCTCGGTCGTAGCTGGAACGGCGCGCCGATCTTCATCACCGTGGAAGGCGCGAACATCCTCTCGCGCAACTTGATGATCTTCGGTCAGGGCGCGATCCGCTGCCATCCGTTCGTCCTCAAGGAAATGGCCCTCGCCGGCCGTGAAGACAAGGACCAGGCACTGAAAGAGTTCGATGGCCTGCTGCTCAAGCACATCGGTTTTGCGGTGGGTAACGCGGCCAGCACCCTGGTGCTGAACCTGGGCTTCGGCCACTTCGAACATGCGCCTGGGGACAGGATCAGCCAAGGTTATTTCCGCGCACTCAACCGTCAGGCCGCAGCATTTGCCATGCTCGCCGACTTCAGCATGATGTTGCTGGGCGGCGAACTGAAACGTCGCGAACGCCTGTCCGCGCGTCTGGGCGATGTATTGAGCAACCTGTATCTGGCCTCGGCCGCGCTCAAGCGTTATCACGACCTGGATTCGCCGGCGCATATGGAGCCGTTGTTCCGTTGGGCCATGGAAGAAAGCCTCGGTCAGTCGGAACGAGCGCTGGATGAACTGCTGAGCAACTTCCCGAACAAAGTGTTCGGCTATCTGTTGCGAGTAATCGTGTTCCCGTTCGGTCGTCGCCACAAAGGCCCTTCGGACAAACTGGGTGCCGAAGTGGCAGCTGTGATCGGTCGCGCCAAAGGCGATCCGACCCTCGAAGAATTGCTCGCCGGCTGCTATCGCCCGCAGTCTGCCGACGATGCCGTCGGTGCCCTGCAACACGCCAGCGATCTGCTGACTGCCGCGCAACCGCTGCACAAGAAACTGCACACGGCACTGAAAAGCGGTCAGGTCAAACCGGTGGCTGGCGAACACGCCATCGACGCTGCGCTGGAGGCCGGGGTGTTGCAAGCGGCGGAAGCGCAGACCCTGCGCGATGCCGAAGCGGCAAGGCGCAAGGTGATCGACGTCGATGATTTCGACAAGGAAGAGCTGAAGCTGGCTGAGGGTAAAGTCCGCTGATGCTGACGACCGTGTAGCTGTTTATTTATGAAAAACGGGCGCGAGAGCTTTATACTCCCGCGCCCGTTTTGCTCTTGAGGACTTATCTCGTGTCCAACGTCGTTGCCGATCATCTTGTTTTGCTCGACCATCTGCGCAGTATCCTGGTCGCCGTAGGTGAGGCCGAACAGGTTCCCGAAGAAAGCCATGCCTTGTTCCTGGAGCGCTTCGACGAACTGCTGGCGTCCCTGCCGATCGACCCGATCGAAAGCCAGTACCTGGGCCAGGACATCCTGACCCAAGTGATTACCCGTTATCCGCAAATTGCCCACCTGATTCCACGGGATCTGCTGTGGTTCTTCGCCGGCGACTGCCTGCACTATCTGTCTGATGAAGAAATCGATCTGTATCAGGCACTGGAAGAACGTCGCTACGAAGCCGAACAGAACGACGAACCGTTCGACTGGAATCAGGAAAAGCAGCTGCTGGCGATGTCTGCTCAGGACAGCAAGCACTGATTTAATGGTTTGAAGAGCAAAAGATCGCAGCCTGCGGCAGCTCCTACAGGGATTGTGTAGGAGCTGCCGCAGGCTGCGATCTTTTGCTTTTAAAGCAGCCCCTCGCTCTCCGGTAATTCATACGCCATCGCCAGATTATTCGGCGCCCCCGCCTTCCCCGGCTTGCTCAACGTCGGCTCCTTCTCCAGGCACTCCACCAGATAATCGATGAATACCCGCAGCTTCGGCGGCAGGTAACGCGTCGGCGAATGCAGCAACCACAGCCCACCGTGATACGAAGCCAGGAACGTCCATTCCGGCAGCACCTGCACAATCAACTTCTGCTCCAAGGCATAGCGCGCGGTGAAGTACGGCAGGCTGCCGATACCGATGTGCTGCAACACTGCTCCCAGCCGCACGCCGGTATGGTTGGCGGCATAGCGGCCACGCACGCCGACGGTCACCGCTTTACTGCCCTTCTTGAATTTCCAGCGTGCATCGCTCGGGGTTTCCCCCAGATAGATGCAACTGTGATCAAGCAGGTCATGCGGGTGGGTCGGGGTGCCGTGTTCGGCCAGGTATTGCGGGGTGGCGCAGAGCAAATGGTCGATGGTCAGCAACTGCCGCCCGACCAGCCCCGCCGGTGGTCGATCAGTGATGCGAATCGCCAGATCGACATGATCGTCAATCAAATCAACCTGTCGGTCTTCCAACAGCAACTCGACATCGACCTTGGGATAACGCCGGAGAAACTCGGGCATGTGCGGATGAATCACGAAACGCCCGACCGCTTTCGGCACACTGACCCGCACCAGCCCTTCCGCCTCGTGGGTGAACTGCCCGCTGATCTCCATCACCGATTTGGCGGCGCTGACCATTTCCTGACAGCGCTTGAACACTTCCTCGCCACCGTCACTCAAGCGCAATTTGCGGGTGGTGCGCTGCAACAAACGCGTGGCCAAGGCCTTCTCCAGCCGAGAAATGCTGCGACTGATCGCCGACGGCGACGAACCGAGTTGGCGGGCAGCCTCGGAGAAACTGCCGGTCTCTACGACCTTGACGAAAATCGCCATTTCACCGAGCAGTGGCAGCGGTAGATTGATGCTCACAGCGCACAAGTCCTTTGATGTTTGAACGGATTATCACGTTATTGCACGATTCATATAATAAAAATAGAAACTTTAATAAGGGCATGGAATATGACGCTTCGCCTCTTTTTCCATAGTGATGACCTCAAGGCTAATGTGGAAGTCCTCGACTGCACGCCCCACGAGAACGAATTTGCCGTGGTGCTGCGCGCCACCCTGTTTCACCCGCAAGGCGGTGGTCAGCCTTGTGATACCGGCATGATCGGCGAAAGCCAGGTGCTGCGCGTGGTGCAGGAACCCGACCGGATCGTGCATTACGTCGATCGTCCGGTGAAACGGGGCATGACCTGTATCCACGTCGATGAACAACGTCGCCGCTACAACACTCGCATGCATTCTGCCGGGCATCTGATCGGGCATTTCGTCCAGGCCATGGGCTGGACACCGATCAAGGCGCACCACTGGCCAGACGAAGGCCGGGTGCAGTTCAAGCCGGGCGATGCCGCTCAGGAAGTCGACGCGTCAACCGTTCAACACGGAATAAGTCAGTGGATCGAACACGATCTGCCACGCCTGACCTCGCTGCGCGAGGGCGCGCGGGAAATCGGTTTTGGCGAACTGCCGGCCTACGGTTGCGGTGGCACCCATGTACGCAGCCTGAAGGATTTGGGCACAGTCACGATCGCCTCCCTTTCGCAGAAGAAAGGCACGTTATCCGTCCACTACAGCGTGGATTAAGCATCTCGGGCGTTGCTCCACGCAGCGTCCGACGCCGGGGGAACCGCATTCGCTGGTTCCGTTGACTATCGATAGATGGACCTAAAAACAATGATGCTAGACGTCGAGCGTCTCGATGAGACGTGCATAAAAAAACTGGCCAACGAAGAAGTCCTCGCCATCCGCGTCAAAGGCTTTTTGCCCGAGACGCTGGCGATCCAGATTGGCGACAAGATTCTGGCTCCGGGCTTCGAAGGCTACATCAACGCGCCGAGCATCGGCCGGATCGGCATGGCGTTTTACGAGGCGGAAAACCAGCCGTTGCTGATCGAGGACTACTTCGAACGCGCCGCCAGTAACATCGCCGAACTGCGCGAGCGTTGTGCGCCCTACTCCTCGCCGGTCGACACCCTGCGCTGCATGCTCGATGAGTCATGGCCGGCCGGTGCCCATCTGGAAAACCTCTACGGCCGCAAGATGTACGTCGGCCTGTCACGGGTGGTCAAACCCGGCGTGTGCTTTCTTGCCCATCACGACATTTTCGCCAAAGACGCCCCGGACAGCTTTCAGGCCCGCAGCCTGGAGGCGCAGTTCGCCTGCAACGTCTACCTGAACATGCCGACCGAAGGCGGCGCGCTGCAGATGTGGGACGACGACATCACCCCGGATCAGTTCGACGAGATGCGCGGTGACAGTTACGGCATCGACCCGGCGCTGCTCGGCCCACCGACCCTTGAAGTGCGGCCGCAACCGGGAGATTTCATCATGTTCAATTCGCGCTGCATGCACTCGGTCACCCCGGGCGTGGCGGATCCGCGACTGAGCCTTTCGTTCTTTGTCGGCTATCGCGGCAATGCTTCACCCCTGACCTTCTGGAGCTGAGATGTTATCGAACTACCTGGGCGAGTTTCTGGCGCTGGCCACCATTCACTTTCTGGCCGTGGTCGCTCCCGGCCCGGACTTCGCTGTCACCATCCGCCAGAGCGTACGCTTCGGCCGACTGGTGGGGATCTGCACTGCACTGGGGATCGGCGCCGGTATTTCCGTGCACGTTCTCTACACGTTGCTCGGCGTTGGCGCTCTGATGCACACCACACCGTGGTTGCTGACGGTGGCCAAGGTGATCGGTGGGGCGTACATCTTTTACCTCGGCATCAGCCTGATTCGCAGTAAACCGAAAACCACGCTTGAGGGCGAGAAAAGCACGGACGAACCATTGGTTGCGCAATCGCTGTTCAAGGCGTTCAGCACCGGTTTTCTGACCAATGCCACCAACCCTAAGGCCACGCTGTTCTTCCTGGCGATCTTCACCACGATCATCAGCGCCAGCACCCCACTGGAAGTCCAGGCGCTGTACGGGGTGTGGATGTGCTTCGTGAATGCGCTGTGGTTTGTGATCGTCGCGCTGTTTTTTTCCAGCAGCCGGGTGCGAACCCTGTTCATGCGCATGGGCCATTGGTTCGAACGCAGCATGGGCGTGATCCTGATTCTGTTCGCCGGCAGGCTGGTGCTGTCGATGTAAAAGCCGCGTTCAAAGCAAAGGCCCGATCGGTTGAACGCCGATCGGGCCTTTTTCGTTTGTGCGCCGCTTTTGCATTTCTGTGCGACGGATCCCACTTCAGGGGCTCCCCTTCAACACCTTCGCGGTGTTAGTTTGGAAAAGATTTGTTTCATCTTTCAAACACTTCCCACTCAACTGCCTGCAAAGGAATGCCCCTCGCAATGCATTTTCCCCTCAAGCGTCTGGCTGCTGCCAGCCTGGTTCTGGCCAGTCTCTCGTCGTTCACCCTGCCTGCTCAGGCCAACATCACCCCCGAGCAAAGCGCTGCGCTCCTCAAGACCTTCAGCGATACGACGGTCAGCGATTTTCGTCAGTTTCTCGGTGCCGTAGCCAAGAGCGATCTGAGCAAGACCGACAACCTCGCCCCGGCGATCAATGGTTTTCTCGACAACAAGCCCCTGACCGCCGAACAGCAGAACGAAATCTATCGCCTGCTGGGCATCTACACCCGCGTGAAGTACGGCAAAGCCGCCCTCGAAACCCTGCGCGAACTGGTGGAAATCCCGACCTTCCAGAAAGAAGGCGTGGCCCAGCACGACAATCCGGAGTTCATCAAGATCGCCGAAAAGATCAAGAACCTGGCCGAATCGTTCAACCTGAAGTTCCGCAACGTCGACAACCGCGTCTATGAAATTTCCCTCGACGGCAGCGGCGACGAAGTTGTGGGCATTCACGCGCATGCCGACGTGGTGCCGGTCACCCCGGAAAACTGGGTGCTGAAGGACGGCACCAAACTCGATCCGTTCAAAGTCACTCTGATCGGCGACCGCATGTATGGCCGCGGCACCGAGGACGACAAGAACGGCATCGTCGTCGCGATGTACGCGATGAAAGTGATCAAGGAAGAAAAGCTGCCGCTGGCACGCAACTTCAAACTGCTGGTGGACACCACCGAAGAAACCTCCGGCGACGCGATCCCGTATTACTTCGAACACAACCCGACGCCGAACTACAACATGGCGCTGGACGGCGGCTATCCGGTGGTCATCGCCGAAAAAGGCTACGGCATCGTCATGGCCAACTTCCCACTGCGCAAGGCTGAAGGCAGTGGCGCAGAAATCATCTCGATGACCGGTGGCCTGGCGACCAACCAGATTCCATCGGTTTCGGTTGCGACCCTCGTCACCGACAAGCCTGAGCAACTGGCGGCGAGCCTGCAAAAGGCCGGCAACGAGTACGCGAAAAAACACGGCAGCAACTTCGAAGTCGCAGCCAAGGTTGACGGCAAAGACGTCAAACTGACGATTACCGGCGTATCCGCGCACTCCTCCGAGCCCGAGTCCGGCGTCAATCCGGTCGCGCGGATGCTCGACTTCATCAACAGCCTCGACGGCAAGGTGGCGCTCAAGCACAACCAGATCACCGACGCTGCACGCTATGCGTCCAACAATTGGGGCCTGGATTACCTGGGCAAGAAACTCGGCGTGGGTTTCTCCGATTCGTTCATGGGCCCGCTGACCACTTCCCTGACCTATGTGGGCGTGGACGACAAAGCCTTCAAACTGGCGGTCAACCTGCGCGTGCCGAAGGGTAAATCACCGGAGGTACTGAAGAAGGAAATCGCTGACAAACTCACGGCCTGGAGCAAGAAAACCCACGTCGCCGTGGACTTCACCTATTCGATCGCCGAACCGATGTACCGCAATCCGGAAGGCGAATGGGTGAAAGCACTGCTGGCGGTAGCCACTGAAAACCTGGGCATGAAGCACGAGTTCGGTACGTCTGCCGGCGCAACGTCGGTGCACGAATTGCCGAACGGCGTGCAATTCGGCCTGGCGCGACCTGAAGTCAAATACACCGGGCATACCGATGGCGAGTTCAAGACGGTTGACCAGTTCCTGCTGGACCTGCAGATCGTCACGGAAATGATGGGGCGTGTCGGGCAGCTGCCGAAGCTCTGATAAGACACGGGGCCCGTGATTCAGCGGGCCTGACGTGAAAACAAAAAAGGACCCGAAGGTCCTTTTTTGTTGTGCGACAAATACTGCGCAAACAAAAACGCCGATCATCACTGATCGGCGTTTTTGTGAAATTGGAGCGGGAAACGAGACTCGAACTCGCGACCCCGACCTTGGCAAGGTCGTGCTCTACCAACTGAGCTATTCCCGCAATGGCGTCCCCTAGGGGACTCGAACCCCTGTTACCGCCGTGAAAGGGCGGTGTCCTAGGCCACTAGACGAAGGGGACAGGCTACAACTTTCACTAATAAAAACGCCGCTCACTGAGCGGCACTTTTAGAATTTGGAGCGGGAAACGAGACTCGAACTCGCGACCCCGACCTTGGCAAGGTCGTGCTCTACCAACTGAGCTATTCCCGCAAATGGCGTCCCCTAGGGGACTCGAACCCCTGTTACCGCCGTGAAAGGGCGGTGTCCTAGGCCACTAGACGAAGGGGACACGCTACCCGGAACACATGGTGTGTGTTTCGGTGTCCAGATCCGCATCCGAAGACTTGGTTCTGGTTTCACTCAGCCCCGCCCGAAAGCAGTGCCGTTTAAAATTGGAGCGGGAAACGAGACTCGAACTCGCGACCCCGACCTTGGCAAGGTCGTGCTCTACCAACTGAGCTATTCCCGCATTGGCGTCCCCTAGGGGACTCGAACCCCTGTTACCGCCGTGAAAGGGCGGTGTCCTAGGCCACTAGACGAAGGGGACACGCTACAACATTCACTCCCTGCGGCGTTTCGCTGTGTGCTTTACGCTGCAAGTGGCGCGCATTCTATGGATGGTTTGAGAGGTCGTCAACCCCCGAATATAAATTTATTTAAATCAATGACTTCGACCTGCTTTACGGGAGCATTCGGGGTTTTCCGTCGCCCGACGATTGACGCCTATATTCCGCCACTCGCCAAGACGCTATAGTCCACCGCTCAGTGATGGCAATCTGCACTTCCAGCGCCAGCATTCATATAAGCAGTGCGCAGCCGATACAGATTGAAGCTGCCGATCCAACTCGTCGAGCGGCGCTAGGCGCCTAAATGCCAAGCCACTAAACTCGCACGCGAACCCTATAAAGAGGTCTTACCGGTGACACCACTCATGATCACCCTGCTAGTCGTAGCCGGGATCGCAATTCTGATCGCCATTGGCTACATGAACCATGTGGTGGAAAACAACAAACTGGAGAAGGCCCGCACCAAGATCGAACTCAACGATCGCCTGCGCCGCTGCGGCGAACTGACCGAAACTTTCCCCGGCCAGTTCATGACCCCGGCGCTCAAGCTGTTGCTGACCCGTCTGGAACTGAACGTCTGCCAGCGCCTGCTGAACCTGGAAAAAACCAGCGCCACGACCAAAGCACGGATCACCGAACTGAGCGCACTGGTGGCCCAGGGCGAATCGATCCCGGTCAACAACCCACCGGCACCGATCCTGACCGAAGCCAAAGCCAAGGACGTCCGCTTCCTGCTCGAAGCCCTGCACGGCCAGATCACCCGCGCCGCCCACGACGGCTTCCTGCCACCAAACGAAGCCAAGCACTGGATCAAAGAAGTCCGCCACATCCTGGTCCTGCTGCACATCGAATTCTTCAACAACCTCGGCCAACAATCCCTCCAACAAAACCAGCCCGGCCAGGCCCGCCTCGCCTTCGAACGCGGCGTGCAATACCTGCGCAAACAGCAAGACCCGCAGATGTACTCGGAACAACTGCAATACCTGGAAAAACTGCTGGCCCGCGCCAATGCCCAGGTCATGGACAAGATTGCCCCGGTTGAAGGCGAAGTGAACCAGTTGACCGAAGGCCTCAAAGAAGTCGAAGCCGATGCGGACTGGAAAAAGAAAGTGATCTACGACTGATTGTCGAGAGCTGAAGAAAAAGCCACCGAGAGGTGGCTTTTTTGTGGGTGATGGGCTGACTGCCATTGCGAACACTCAGTTAGAGATTGGTTGGCAGTAAGGCCGCCTTCGCGAGCAAGCCCGCTCCCACAGTGGGCATGAGTTTATTCAGTTGGAGATTGGTCGGCTGTCAGGCCGCCATCGCCAGCAGGCTGGCTCCTACAGTGGGGTTGAGGGTGTTCAGTTGGAGATTGGTTGGCTGTCAGGCCGTCTTCGCGAGCAAGCCCGCTCCCACAGTGGGATTGGGGGGAGTCAGTTGGAGATTGGTCGGCTGTCAGGCCGCCATCGCTGGCAAGCCAGCTCCCACAAGATCAAGATCAAGATCAAGATCAAGATCAAGATCAAGATCAAGATCAAAAGATCGCAGCCTTCGGCAGCTCCTACACAGGATGAGCGCAAGCTCGGCTGCAGCTCTTGATCTTGCCGTGCCGGCCCCATCGGCAGGCTGAGTGGAGGGGTTTATCCGGGGGTGGGAGCGCAGCGACCGTTTGGCGCAGCCAAACACATCGAGAGGAGGTGCAGCGAAGCAAACCGGAGGCGATGCCCCCGGATGAATCCCGCAACGAAGGAACCCGAGCCTAAGCGAGGGCCGTACGCCGGGGCCCAGCGTTTTGGTTACTTTTGGGCGTCTGCAAAAGTGACTCGCCGTAAGGGCGAAACCGCCACCCGCAACCCCCGAAGCAACGGATATACCCCCAAACCCCCAAGAACCTGGTCGGCCCAGAGGCCGCCAAGTCAAAGCCGAAAATGCCCAACCATCCCCTTGAGCTCCCCCCCCAACCGCGCCAGCTCAACACTCGAAACCGCATTCCCCCGCATCGCAATCGAAGACTGATCCGCACTCGCGCGAATACTCGTCACACTGCGATTGATCTCCTCAGCCACCGAACTCTGCTCCTCCGCCGCCGCCGCAATCTGCTGATTCATCTGCTGAATCAACGAAACCGCCGCCGCAATACTGCCCAGCGCACTCTCCGTCTGCAGCGCATCACTGACCGCCAGCTTCACCAATTCACCACTGCTCTGAATCTGCTGCACCGACGAATGCGCTGCCGAACGCAAAGCACTGACCAGCCGCTCGATCTCCTCGGTCGATTGTTGGGTACGCCGCGCCAACGCACGAACCTCATCAGCCACCACTGCAAACCCCCTGCCCTGCTCCCCAGCCCGCGCCGCCTCGATCGCAGCGTTGAGCGCCAGCAGATTGGTCTGCTCGGCCACGCTCTTGATCACATCCAGCACCGTGCCGATGTTCTGGATCTGCGCACTGAGGCTTTCGATGCTCGAACTGGCCGACGTCGCCGAATCCGCCAACTGCTCGATCCGCGCCATGCTCTGGCGCACCACCTGCTGCCCACTCTCGACCTTGCCATCTGCCGTTTGCGCGGCCAGCGCCGCCTCCTCGGCGTTACGCGCCACGTCATGCACGGTGGCGGTCATCTGGTTCATGGCCGTGGCCACCTGCTCGGTTTCTTCCTTCTGGCTGTTGACCTCAAGGTTGGTCTGCTCGGTCACTGCGGACAGCGATTGCGCTGAACTGGCCAACTGTTCAATTCCCGCCTGCAAACCGCTGACGATCGTGCTCAGCCCGGCGCCCATCTGCTGCATCGCCAGCATCAGCTGGCCTATTTCATCACGACGGGTGACCTCTACCCTCGCACTCAAATCCCCGGCCGCAATCTGCTGTGCGACCCGCATCACACTGCGCAACGGCGCGACGATCAACCGGGTAATGACCCACGCGGCAATCAGTCCGACCAGCAATGCCAGCGCCGAAGAACCGATGATCAACACCGAGTTCTTCTTCAGTTCCGCCTGCATCGCGCCATCCTCTGCGCCATACGCCTGATCCACGCGCTCCATCACCTGCGCCGCGCGCTGGTGCAGCTGCTCGTAGACGGTTTTTTCCTGGGCCAGCAGGCCGGTGTACTCGGCGAGTTTGTCGTTGAAACCGGCGATGTGCCCGGACACCTCATTAAGGACTGTCAGGTAGCCCTCATCCTTGACCGTGGTCTTCAACTGCTCGGCCTGAGCCTGGGCCTGAGCGGCCTGCTCGATATTGCCCTTGCCGGCACTGTCGGCATCGCCCTTGCGGCTCTGGTCCAGACGAATCCGCGCCTCGTTCATCGCCTGCAGCATCAACCGCGACACCTGGCTGACCTGACTGGCCTGTTCGATGAACTGCGCACCGTCCTTGCCTTCGGTGTCCTTCAAGGTATACGCGCCATCATCGGCCAGCCCGGCTTGCAGCACATCCAGGTTGTTGGCCACGCTGGACACCGACCAACTGGCCATTTCCAGCGCCAGATCCTTGGCCTGGGTCAGCGAGACGAACTCATCGAAAGCCTTGCGATAGGCACCCAATGCCTGCTCGACATCGCCCATCACCGCCACGTTGGCCGGGGATTGCGCCTTGAGTTGCGCCGCCTGGGCCAGCAAACCGTCGACACCTTCGTGCAAGGCATCGACGGTTTTCGGGTTGCTGTGGAGCGCATAGTCCTGCTCCAGCAGTCGCACCTTGAGCAACGCGCTGTTGAGTGACGACATCTGCTTCAGCCCATCGAAACGATGACTGATGGTCTGCAGGGACCAAACACCGATGGCAGCCACCAGCGCAGTCAACAGCAACACCAGCACGAACCCGATACCCAGTTTCTTCGCCATACCGAGGTTGGCAAAACGTCCTTGCACGGCGGAAATCATTGCGCTTAGTCCCCTGCCAAAGTCTGTTGCCGAAGATTCGCAACGGCCATGAAGCAGCACAAGTCTCTGGCGTCGGAATAATGGCAAAAAGCTACGCACGCGTCGTTTTCAGAACGCTTGAGGTCGATTCACACGGGTGCTGCGAAAAAACTGTCGGGCGCGCGGATCACAGGCATAGGCGACATTGATTCGCTGCCACTCACCGACTTCGCCACTCGGACTGAAAGCCCCCGGCGCACACAGGCGCACGCCACTGCACTGCGCCTGACTGTGCAAGCGGGCAAAATCGCTCAGCGGTGCGCGGGCCCAGATGAACAGCCCGCCGCACGGCTTGCCGAAAACCTCCCAGTCGGCATCTTCCAACGCCTGTAATGCGGCAATCCGATCAGTATTGAGGCGCTGACGCTGACGCTGGACCATTTTGCGGTACGCGCCACTGGCCAGGAGACTGGCCAGCACCGCCTCGTTGAAGCTCGAGGAGCCCATGCTGCTGATCATCTTGACCCGCGCCAGACGCGCAATCAGCGAGGGTTCGGCGTACACGAACCCGACGCGCAGCGAGCTGCTGAGCGTCTTGGAAAAACTGCCGACATAGATCACTCGCTCATCGAGTGCCGCCAGGCGTGTGCCGTTACCGGCGTAGACATCGTCTTCGATCACGCGCACATCGTGGGCGTTGCACAACTGCAGGATCTGTTGCGCCACGCCCAGTGTCAGACACGAGCCGGTGGGATTGTGGTGGTGGCTGTTGATGAACATCGCAACCGGCCGAAATTGCCTCAACAGCGTCTCCAGCGCCTGAGGATCAGGCCCGCTCGGGGTGCGACGCACTTCCAGCAATTGCACGCCATGCAGGCGCAACAGCTCGAACAACGGCGCGTACCCGGGGCTCTCGACCACAACGCAATCCCCGGACTTGAATAGCGTGCGTACCAGCAGATCAAGCGCGTGGCTGGCACCGGAAGTCGTCAGGACCTGTTCTTCCCGGGCCTGGACGCCGATCAGCCTGAGGCGCTTGACGATCTGCTCGCGCAGCGCCGGCAGCCCCAGCGGGCTGCTGTAATTGAACAGGCTCGCCATGTCGGTACGGGCCACCTCACGGATCGCGTAACTCAGGTCATCGGACTCCCGCCAGCTTTGCGGCAAGCCACCTTCGCCGAGCTTCAAACAGTTTTCTGCCGGCCCGCAGTCAATTCCGAGCAACCCGCTGCCGTGCGCGGCCACCATGAATCCGGCGCCCTGGCGCGAGGCCAGAATGCCTTGCGCCACCAAGCGCTCGCAGGCCTCCGCCACACACGACTGACTGAGCAGATTGGCGCGCGCAATCTGCCTGACGGAGGGCAGCCGCGTGCTCGGCGCCACACCACTTCGCGAGATCCACTCGGTCATGCCATCAACAATCTGCTGTACGACCGGCACCATTGCCTGTCGGTCAATTCTCAATTCCATGAGCACGCAAACTCCTGTCCGTTTTGCTGGCGGCAGTAAATCACAGCCACGTCCTGCAGGCTGTGCGACAACGCCGTCAAAAGCGACCGTTCTAACCGCTTGATACAAATTGTTTAATGGTTTCACGGAACTGACAGGCAACAACGAGAAAACCCGCACGAAGGCGGGTTTTCCTGGGACTTGCGACAAGACGTCAGAAAGCCGTGACGCCGCCATCCACGGCCAGGGAATGACCGGTGGTGAACGCCGCGCCATCACTGCACAGATACAGCACGGCGCTGGCGATTTCCTCGACTTTGCCGATGCGGCCCACCGGGTGCATCGCATTGGCGAACTCGCCTTTCTTTGGATCGGCCTCGTAGGCGCGACGGAACATATCGGTATCGATCACTGCCGGGCATACGGCGTTGACGCGAATTTTCTTCTTCGCATATTCGATCGCCGCCGATTTGGTCAGGCCGATCACTGCGTGTTTCGACGCCGCATAAATGCTCATCTTCGGCGCCGCACCGAGCCCCGCCACCGACGCGGTGTTGACGATCGCCCCGCCGCCTTGAGCGAGCAACAACGGCAACTGGTACTTCATGCACAACCACACACCTTTGACGTTGACGCCCATGATCGCGTCGAACTCGTCCATCGAGCCGTCAGCCAGTTTGCCTTGCTCGATTTCGATCCCGGCATTGTTGAAGGCGTAGTCCAGGCGACCGTAAATATTGATCACCTCGTCCATCAGATTCTTCACTTCGCTTTCGACGGTAACGTTGCAGCGCACGAAGGTCGCTTCGCCACCGGCTGTACGAATCAGCGCCACCGTCCCCTCGCCCCCTGCCGCGTCCAGATCGGCCACCACCACTTTCAAGCCTTCGGCGGCGAATGCCTGGGCGGTCGCCCGGCCAATACCGTTGGCCGCTCCGGTGACTACGACCACCTGGCCGGAAAACGTCATGCTCATTGTTATGTCCTCGAAGGGAGAGATGCAGGAGGTATTTGCAGAGTCGCAGCATAGCCACCGGGGCGCGCCCCACGTCAGCACTATCAGAAGGCTGTTTATGCCTTCATCCGTCGCAGTGATAAAACCTGTCGGGGGACTATCACTGCACTGGATCATTGCGCATTCGCCGCATCAGCCAACCTTGCAGCATTGGCGTCGAGGGTCTATCAACAAGGCTTCATTCAGTTCGAGTGCCTGCCATGACCAGCCAGACCAATCGCCAGTTCCTCCTCGCCAAACGCCCGGTGGGCGCGGCGACCCGTGAGACGTTTACTTATCAGGAAGTCCCGGTCGGCGAACCGGGCGCAGGCCAGATACTGGTGAAAAACCAATACCTGTCCCTCGACCCGGCCATGCGCGGCTGGATGAACGAGGGCAAGTCCTACATCCCGCCGGTGGCGATTGGCGAGGTCATGCGCGCCTTGGGCGTAGGCCAGGTCATCGTTTCGAACAACACGGGCTTTGCCGTCGGGGACTACGTCAACGGCGCCCTCGGCGTGCAGGATTATTTCCTTGGCGAACCCAGAGGTTTCTACAAAGTCGATCCGAAACTGGCGCCGCTGCCGGTGTATCTGTCGGCCCTTGGCATGACCGGCATGACCGCCTACTTCGCCCTGCTCGACGTGGGCGCACCGAAGGCTGGCGACACCGTGGTGCTGTCAGGGGCTGCGGGTGCGGTGGGCAGCATTGCCGGGCAGATCGCCAAGATCAAAGGTTGCCGGGTCGTCGGTATCGCCGGTGGTGCCGACAAGTGCAAATACCTGATCGATGAACTGGGCTTCGACGGCGCCATCGATTACAAGCACGAGGACGTACTGGCCGGACTCAAGCGCGAGTGCCCGAAAGGGGTGGACGTGTACTTCGATAACGTCGGTGGCGACATCCTCGACGCAGTGCTCAGCCGCCTGGCCCCGAAAGCCCGGGTGGTGATCTGCGGCGCCATCAGCCAATACAACAACAAGGAAGCGGTCAAAGGCCCGGCCAACTACCTGTCATTGCTGGTCAACCGCGCACGTATGGAAGGCTTTGTGGTGATGGACTACGCCGCACAGTACGCCAGCGCCGCGCAGGAAATGGCCGGCTGGATGGCCAAGGGGCAGCTCAAGAGCAAGGAAGACATCGTCGAAGGTCTGCAGACCTTTCCGGAGACACTGATGAAGTTGTTCAGCGGGGAGAATTTCGGCAAGTTGGTGCTGAAGGTCTGAAACTTAACTCGACAACACCCTAAAACCACTGTGGGAGCGGGCTTGCTCGCGAAGAGGCCGTGTCAGTCGATATCAATTTCGACTGAACCACCGCATTCGCGAGCAAGCCCGCTCCCACATTGTTGGATCTTGCGTGTTTGATCAGGCGATTTCGGCCACAACCGAAGCCAGTGCCTTGGCCGGATCCGCCGCCTGGCTGATCGGACGGCCGATCACCAGATAATCGGAACCGGCATCCAGCGCCTGACGTGGCGTCAGGATACGGCGCTGGTCATCTTGCGCACTGCCCGCCGGACGAATCCCCGGGGTCACCAATTGCAGCGACGGGTGCGCCGACTTCAATGCGGTGGCTTCCAGCGCCGAGCACACCAGACCGTCCATCCCGGCCTTCTCGGCCAGTGCCGCCAGACGCAGCACCTGCTCCTGTGGCTCGATATCCAGACCGATGCCGGCCAGGTCTTCACGTTCCATGCTGGTCAGCACGGTCACGCCGATCAGCAACGGTTGCGGGCCGCTGCGCTTATCCAGCTCTTCACGGCAGGCCGCCATCATGCGCAGGCCACCGGAGCAATGCACGTTGACCATCCACACGCCCATCTCGGCAGCAGCTTTCACGGCCATCGCGGTGGTGTTGGGAATGTCGTGGAATTTCAGGTCGAGGAACACCTCGAAGCCTTTGTCACGCAAGGTGCCGACGATTTCCGCGGCGCAACTGGTGAACAGTTCCTTGCCCACTTTGACCCGGCACAGTTTCGGGTCCAACTGGTCGGCCAGCTTCAGTGCGGCGTCACGGGTAGGGAAATCCAGGGCGACGATGATAGGAGTCTGGCAGGCGGACATGGATGGGCTCTCAGGCAAGTCGAAATCGGCGCGCATTGTAGCGGAAGCGGCGGCGGCGCGGCACCCGATGATCGGTAAATCGTCGCCGCTGGCGTGATCAGCTTAGCCTGCAGCGTTATTGTGTCGAATGCGATACACAACCGACACGCCGCCAACAAGCGTGCGCGCTAGCCTCGCCAGCCGCAACACGTCCTTACATCAGCACTTCCCGCTTTACGGCCGGACGCCTATGCTGAAACCACCACCTCGCGCCCATCTTGTGGTTGGCGGGCCTACAGGCAGATGAACAGCCCCATGCACAACACCCAAACGACCGTGATTGATGAGCAGAAAGACGACAAGCGCTGGAGCATCCGCGCGCTGATCGTCGACGACGATGTGCCGATTCGCGAGCTGATGATCGACTACCTGGCCCGCTTCAACATCCACGCCAGCGGCGTCACCGACGGCGCGGCCATGCGCCAGGCGATGCAGGCCGAGCATTTCGACGTGGTGGTCCTCGACCTGATGTTGCCCGGCGAAGACGGCCTGTCGCTGTGCCGCTGGCTGCGCGCAGAATCGGACATCCCGATCCTGATGCTCACCGCCCGCTGCGAACCCACCGACCGCATCATCGGCCTCGAGCTGGGCGCTGATGACTACATGGCCAAACCGTTCGAACCACGGGAACTGGTGGCGCGGATCCAGACCATCCTGCGCCGGGTACGTGACGATCGCACCGAACAACGGGCCAACATCCGCTTCGACAACTGGCGCCTGAACAGCGTCCTGCGCCAGCTGATCGCCGACGATGGCCTGGTGGTGCCGCTGTCCAACGCCGAATTCCGCCTGCTCTGGGTCTTCATCGAACGCCCGCGTCGCGTACTCAGCCGCGAACAACTGCTGGACGCCGCCCGTGGCCGTTCGATCGAAGCGTTCGACCGCAGCATCGATTTGCTGGTGTCGCGCCTGCGGCAAAAACTCGGCGACGACCCGAAAGCCCCACAGTTGATCAAAACCGTGCGCGGTGAAGGTTACCTGTTCGACGCACGAGACATCGGCTGATGCGAGGGCGCTTCGACACGCTGTTCGGCCGCCTGTTTGGCATGCTGTTCGTGGCGATCGTCCTGGCGCACCTGCTGGCCTTTGCCTGGTTTCATCACTATGGGCCACCCCCACCGCCGCCCCCGCCGGAGTTTGCCGAGGGCGTCGACGGCCAACGGCCACCGCCGGATCCACGTTTCGCCCATCGCCCGCCGCGTCCGTGGTTCGGCGGGCCGCTGGTGCCGCTGACCTTCCAGTTCATCTCGTTGATGATCGCCGCGTGGTACGGCGCCAAACTGCTCAGCCGGCCGATCCAGCGCCTGAGCGACGCCGCCGAACGCCTCAGCGAAAACCTCGACAGCCCGCCGCTGGACGAGTCCGGCCCGCGTGAAGCCCGACAAGCCGCGAACACCTTCAACCTGATGCAACAACGCATTCGTGAACAGGTGCAGCAGCGAGCACGCATGCTCGGCGCCGTCTCCCACGACCTGCGCACGCCGCTGTCGCGGTTGAAGCTGCGCCTGGAACAGATCGACGACGAAAAACTGCAAGGCCAGATGCGCCAAGACCTCAACGACATGATCGGCATGCTCGACGCCACCCTCACCTACCTGCACGAACAGCGCACCAGCGAAGCGTTGCAGTTGATGGACGTGCAGGCGCTGGTCGAATCGCTGTGCGAAAACGCTCAGGATCAGGGCGCCGACGTTGACGTCAGCGGCCATTGCGCACCGCTGCAAGTGCAGCCGATGGCGCTGCGCTCGTGCATCAACAACCTGATGGACAACGCCCTGCGCTATGCGGGGCAGGCGCGCATCGAATTGCAGGATCAACGCGAGCAACTGCTGATCCGCGTGATCGACCACGGCCCGGGGATTGCCGAAGACAAACGCGAGGCGGTGTTCGAACCGTTCTTTCGCCTGGAAGGCTCGCGCAACCGCAACTCCGGCGGCGTCGGCCTGGGCATGACCATCGCCCGCGAGGCAGCGCAGCGTTTGGGTGGCCAGTTGAATCTGGAAGAAACCCCGGGTGGCGGCCTGACCGCAATCATCCGCCTGCCGCGCTCCTGAGAAACACACCTATCCCCCTGTGGGAGCGGGCTTGCTCGCGAAGCGGTGTGTCAGTCGACTTCTGTGTTGAATGATCGGCCGCCTTCGCGAGCAAGCCCGCTCCCACAGGTTTCAGTGGTGTTCACTCCATCGTGTATACCCACCGGTACAAATCCCAAATACCCAGGACAACTTGCCCCTTGAGTCTGCACAAGCCGGTACGCGAACCGGTTTGACAGTCCAAGGAGTGAGCCCATGATCGGTAGCGTCAGCAACTACACGAGCTATACCAGCACCAGCAGCACCACCCAGAACGCCCGCAGCCAGCAATTGCAAAAGGAACTGTTCGCCAAACTCGACAGCAACGGCGACGGCGCGGTGGATCAGGACGAACTGAAAAGTGCTCTGTCGCAGAAATCCGACGATGGCCTGCTGGTCAACCTGAGCAAGCAATTCGGCGATCTGGACAGCGACGACAGCGGCAGCCTCAGCGCCGAAGAAATGACCGCGATGGCACCCCCGCCGCCACCTCAGGACCAAGCCCCGAACACCGACCTCGCCGACGCGCTGATTAGCGCCCTCGACACCGATGGCGACGGCGCCATCAGCAGCGACGAACTGAGCACCGGCCTGATCAGCGCAGGCAGCAGCGCCGACAGCAACCAAATATTCTCGGCCCTGGACAAGAACAAGGACGGCACCGTCAGCCAGGACGAACTCACCGCCAGCCTGACCCCACCTCCGCCCCCGCAACAAGCCTCCAGCGACGAACTGTTCAGCCAACTGGATGCCGATGGTGATGGCAACATCAGCGCTACCGAACTGAGCAGTGCCCTGCAGACCAGCGACAACACCTCGACAACCAGCACCGACACCAGCGCCGTGCTGCTCAAGGTGTTGGATAGCGACAGCAGTGGCGGCGTGAGCAGCGACGAACTGAAAGCGGCGATACAGACAGGTCGGGAACGCCCGCCCGAAGAACAGACCGCCAGCACCCAGACCACCAGCGAAGCGCTGAACCGGATGATTGCCAACTTGAGCAAACAATACTCGCTCGACAATGCCGCGCCGGTGGGCAAATACCTGAATGTGGCGACCTGAGATGATGTCGTGATGGGTGATCGTTTCCATGCAGCGGTGTGGGAACGATCATTTGGGTACAGCGGGAAGAGAGTGGTTGGCTGAGAAGGCCTCATCGCCAACAGGCTGGCTCCTACAGTTGGATGGAGTGCATTCAGTTGGAAATTGGTCGGCTATAAGGCCGCCATCGCCAGCAGGCTGGCTCCCACAGTTGGATGGAGTGCATTCAGTTGGAGATTGTTCGGCTATAAGGCCGCCTTCGCGAGCAAGCCCGCTCCCACAGTGGGAATGGGTTTATTCAGCTGGAAATTGGTCGGCTGTAAGGCCGCCTTCGCGAGCAGGCTCACTCCTACAGAGAAGCAAGGTAGTGCACGCCTCGCTCTTCACCACTCAAATGGCCGAGTGTCAGCTCGCCGAAAGCTCTTGATCTTGCCCTACCCGCCCCGTCGGCAGGCTGAGTGGAGGGGTTCATCCGGGGGGTGGGAGCGCAGCGACCGTTCGACGAAGTCGAACACATCGAGAGGAGGTGCAGCGAAGCAAACCGGAGGCGATGCCCCCGGATGAATCCCGTAGCGAAGGAACCCGAGCCACAGCGAGGGCCGAACGTCGGGGCAAGCGTTTTGGGTTACTTTTTAGGCGTTTGTAAAAAGTGACTCGCCGTAAGGGCGAAACCGCCAGCCGCCACACCCAAACCAACGGATATGCCCACAACCCCAAAAAAGCCAAGGCACCTAAACCCGAGCCTGACTCTTACTCCAATCCGTCAACAAACTATAGGCCACCGCCAACAACGTAGGCCCAATAAACAACCCGATAAACCCAAACGCAATCAACCCGCCAAACACCCCAAGCAACACAATCACCAACGGCAGATTCCCACCGCGGCTGATCAGATAAGGCTTCAACACGTTATCCACGCCACTGATGATGAACGTCCCCCAGATCCCGAGAAACACCGCCATCCCATACTCACCCTTCCACGCCAGCCAGGCTGTGGCCGGAATCCACACCAAGGGTGGCCCCATCGGAATCAGACTCAACAGAAAGGTCACGATCCCCAGCACCAGAGCCCCCGGAACCCCGGCAATCAGAAACCCGATCAACGCGAGAATCGCCTGCGCCGCCGCCGTACCGATCACCCCGTTGACCACCCGCTGCACCGTACCGGCCACTAACTCGATGTAGTACCCGGCACGCTCACCGATCAGCCGCTGCAGCAGGCTGTGAACGAACGCCGCCAATCGCGGCCCGTCGCGATAGAAAAAGAACACGAAGACAATGCTCAGGGTCAACTCAAGGATGCCGCCACCGATCTGTGCACTGCGCGCCAGCAACCAGTTACCCACCTGCCCCAGGTAGGGCTTGATCGATACCATCAGCGCCGCGCCCTGCTCATCAATGCTGTTCCAGAGGCCCACCAGACGTTCGCCCACCAACGGGATAGTCCCGAGCCAGACCGGCGCCTCAGGCAGACCGTCGACCTGCACGTCCTTGATGAAGACCGTGGCGTCGCGTACGTGATCGGCCAGGTTGAACCCCAGCCACACCAGCGGCGCCGCCACCAGCAACATCCAGCCCAGAGTCAGAATGGCTGCGGCCAGCGATTCGCGGCCATTGAGCCAACGGGTCAACAGGCGCATCAGCGGCCAACTGGCAAAGGCCAGCACCGCACCCCAGAACAGCGCCGACCAGAACGGCGCCATCACCCACAGGCTGGCACCGAACAGCACCAGCAGGAGGATTTGCACCAACAGCCGATCGTTATTGAGCATGTAAAGTCTCGAAGAATTCAGTTCGTCAAAGAGTAGGCGAACACGCCACGCGCGCACGCCCGGTGCAGCTTATCGCAACAGATCGATGCGCAGGCCAGAGCCGTCGGCGCTCCCCGCCTCCATCCGCGCCGCGCGCACACCCTGGCCGATCAGCGCCTGCCGCCAGGCCTCGGCCTTGGGTCCGGCAATCGTCACGCGCTGGGTGGTGTCGAGGTTCAAGCCACGGGAAATCAGCCGTAGCCAGGTGTCATCCGGATCGCCGGTCAGCTTGGGAAAGTCCAGCTCACCGGTGCTTTTGAGCTGTCGCAACAGCGTGGCCGAGGTCGGCAGCAACTCGCCCAACGGTGCGCCCGCTTCAAACTGTTCGACATGCAGGTAGGCTTTGCGATTGCCGCGGGTGATGCTGTAGAGCGCCACCAGGGTGTTGTCCTTCGGCGCGGCCAGACGCAACAGCAGATAGGCCTGTTGCTCGTCGGCGCCGTACAGCTTGGAATTGCCGAACACTTCATTGGCCCACAGGCTGCTTTCGCCGCAGTCGCGGGCCTGACACCAGAACAACAACTCGGCGTCCTGCTTTTGCAGGGCTTCGCGAGCGGCGGTGAAGGCTTCGGTGGCGGAATGCTCCGGGGGTAACTCATAGGTGACCGAGGTGGTCTGGCCACGCGCCGTGACCTGGCCGTCAAAGCGTAACTGGCCGCTGATCTTGCGGATCGAGCCCAGCGGATAGATCCGCTCAAGCTCCACGGGAGGGCGATAGTCGACGATCTGCGCGTCGGCCAGACGCGGCACGATCTGCAGATCCTGGCTGCCGGGCACGTCGGCGGCGAACGAAACGGAACTGAAGCAGCACAGCGCCAACAGACTGAGTGACCGCATAGTCAGGCTCATCGGATCGGCATGGCTTGGCGGGTCGGGTTCGCAGCGGTATAGAAATCCATCGTGGTTGTCTCCCATTTCAACCCGCCCAGCCTCGACAGTTGCCCGGTGCAAGTCAAGGAATGGCGAAGAAGCGATTGAAACAGTCTGCGACAAGGTCGGCACCGGACTCATCGTTCAGGTGCAAATGATGCCCGCCCGCCAGCTGTTCCTGGCTAAAGGGTAGACGCTCCAGCAACTCCGGATGTTTGGCCAGCATGCCGTCGGCGGCGACCACCAGTTGCGCCGGGCAGGTGATGCGCTGGACGAAGGCCATTGCCTGCTCCTGAGTCAGGCGCAGCGGTGATGGCAGGGTCAGGCGATTGTCGGTGCGCCAGGTATAACCGCCGGGCACCGGCATCAGGCCGCGTTGCGCCAACAGTTCGGCGGCTTCGCGGCTGACCGCCACCAGCCCCTTCATCCGCGCTTCGATGGCACGATCGAGGGTGTTGTAGACCGGCTTGCGCTTCTCGCGCAGATCCAGCTGCGCTTGCAGGGCCATGCCCATGCGCTCGGCGGCATTTTCGCCTTTGTCCGTAGGAGGAATCACCCCGTCGATCAACGCCAGGTGAGTGATGCGCTCCGGCAACGAACCGGCCAGCACCAGCGAAACGATCGCGCCCATCGAATGCCCGAGCAGGCCGAAACGTTTCCAGCCCAGTTGCTCGGCGACCTGCAACACGTCGTGGGCGTAATCCCACAGCGCATAACCGGCGCCATTCGGTCGATGCCCGGAATGCCCGTGCCCGGCCATGTCCAGCGCGATGATGCGCAAGCCGTGGAGCTTGGGCGCCAGGCGCGCGAAGCTGTTGGCGTTGTCGAGCCAGCCATGCAGGGCAATCACCGGCAGACCGTCCTCGGGACCGAACAAGTGCGCCGCCAGTTCGATATGCGGCAGGCTCAGGCGCACTTCTTCGAAGGTCGGGTTCATGCGCAATCCTTCTGTTGGCGGCGCTCCCAGCGCGTAAACAGCTCTTTGAGCAGGCGCGCCGTGTCTTGTGGACGCTCGAGCGGGAACATGTGCCCGCCGGGCATGCTCAGCGCTTCACCCTGCGGCAGGCGCCCGACGAATCGGGTGTGATGACGCATGACCACGCGGCTCTTGTGGCCACGCACCACGGCCAGCGGCACCTGCAATTGGCGCGTGCGGCCCGGACTGGTGTGCGGCACGCCGCGATAGATACTGATTTCGGTGGCGGGGTCGAAGCGCAGACGCAGCTTGTCGCCGACCGCATGCAGCCCGTGTTGCAGGTAGGCATCGAAACATTCCGGATCGAAACCGCGAAACAGCGTCTTGCCGGCAAAATAGCTGCGCGCACTGTCGAGGTCGGCGAATTCTTCGCGCCGGCCCAACGTACGTCCGGCCGGGGTCAGTTTGTCGATGAAGCCGAAACGCTTGGCAGCGCGGATCACCCACTGATCGGTGCGGGTCAGTACCGGCGAGTCGAGCATGACCACACCGCGATACAACTCAGGGCAGCGCAACGCCGCGTGCAGGTGCAACACACCACCAAACGAATGGCCGACGCCCCACACCGGTTGATCCTGCTGCTGTAAATGGTGGATCAGTTCGTCGACCAGGTTGTACCAGTTGTCATCCGCCGGGAAACGCGGGTCATGGGCATGCTGTTCCAGATGCGCGACCCGATACTCGGGCGCCAGCGCCGCGAACAACTTGCCATAGGTGCCCGAAGGAAACCCGTTGGCGTGGGCGAAAAAGATCGGTTGCGACATGCCGGTAAATCCATGAGCGGAAAACATGCCGCTGATTGTCCGCAAGACCGCGCCCCACAGCAATGACCGTAACTGCCAGGAATGATGACAGTCCGGTCATGGCTATGGGCACATCGAACCTCAGCGCGCCGGCGGCTGCTCGCCCAATGGCACCACCGCCATGGTCAACCGCGACACACAACTGGCCTTGCCTTCATCACTGGTCAGGCGGATATCCCAGACGTGGGTGGTGCGACCGATGTGAATTGGCGTGGCCACTGCAGTCACCCGCCCGCTGCGCAAACCGCGCAAATGGTTGGCGTTGATCTCCAGCCCCACGCAGTAGAACTTGCTCGCATCGATGCACAGGTAACTGGCCATCGAGCCAACGGTTTCCGCCAGCACCACCGAGGCGCCGCCATGCAGCAGACCGTAGGGTTGATGGGTGCGGTGGTCGATGACCATGCTCGCCGTCAGCGACGCTTCGTCGAAGGCTTCAAACCGGATATCCAGCACTTCGCCGATGGTGTTTTTCTGGATTGCATTCAACTGCTCGATGTTCGGAGTGGTGCGCCACAAGGTCATCGCAGGCTTCCTTTGTTGTTTTGATCGTCGCTCAATCCTGCCACAGCACCGCCTCGCTGCGCGCGCTCCATTCCTCAAACCGCGCACCGTAGGTGTCTTCGATGACGTTGCGCTTGATCTTCAACGTCGGTGTAAGAAAGCCGTTTTCCACCGCCCAGCTGTCCTTGACCACCACCAGCCGCCGCAGACGCTCGTGCTTGTCGAGCCCGGCGTTGACCTCTTCCAGCAGTTTTTCCAGACTCAAATGCAGACTGCCCCGCGCTTCCTCCTGATTGACCACCGACAGTACACACAAGCCCAGCGGCGCACTCAGACCATCGCCAACCACGCAGACCTGCTCGATTCGCGAGTGCACTGCCAGACGGTTTTCAATCGGCGCCGGGGCCACATATTTGCCTTTGCTGGTCTTGAAGATTTCCTTGAGCCGGCCGGTCAGGCGCAAGCGCCCCTCGGCATCCTGCTCGCCCTTGTCGCCGGTACGCAGGAAGCCGTCCTCGGTGAGGGTTTCGGCGGTTTTCTGCGGTTCCTTGAAATAGCCGAGCATGTTTGCCTGACTGCGCACCTGCACCTCTCCGGACGCGTCGATCCGCACCTCGACCTCCGGGCACGGCTTGCCGATCCAGCCCTGTTTGTACTGGCCCGGCAGGCAGATGTGCGAGTAGCCACAACTCTCGGTCATGCCGTAGACCTCCAGCACATCGAGGCCGAGTTTCTGATACCAGTCGAGCAGGGTCTGCGGCACCGGTGCCGCGCCGGACAGCGCCACGCGCAAGGCATCCAGCCCCAGCCCCGCCAACACCTTGCGCCCGACCCGCTTGCCAATGAACGGCAGACCAAGGAGGAAATCCAGGCGTTTAGCCGGAATCTTGCCGTACACCCCCATCTGGAATTTGGTCCAGATTCTCGGCACGCCGAACATCGCGGTAGGTCGTGCTCGCTTGAGGTCGGTGATAAAGGTGTCGAGACTTTCGGCAAAGAACACGGTTTGCCCGGTGTAGATCGACGCCAGCTCGACGAACATCCGTTCGGCGACATGACACAGCGGCAGGTAGGACAGCAGCCGGTCATGCTCATTGAGTCCGAACAACCGGGTGCCGTGGGTCGTGGCGAAACCGAGATTGGCGAAGCTATGCATCACGCCTTTGGGCTGGCCGGTGGTGCCGGAGGTGTAAATGATCGTCGCCAGTTGCTCGGCAGCCGGGCGCGGATCGTCCTGGATCGGCGAGCTGCGTTGCAGGTCGTCCCAACTGAAAGCGAAGTCGCCCGGCGGATGCAGCGGCAGACTGATGGTTGGCAAATCCGCCGGTACACCGACCGACATGCCCGGCCAGTCATCGAGTTTGCCGATGAACGCCAGCACGCTTTCCGAATGCGTCAGGACCTGATTCACCGAGTCTGCCGTGAGGTTGGGATACAGCGGCACCGAGACGTGCCCGGCCATCCAGATCGCCAGATCGGCGATGATCCAGTGCGCGCAGTTTTTCGAGATCAGCGCGATGTGGCTGCCTTGCGGCAATTCCCGCGCGCGCAGCCAGTGCGCGGCGCAACGGGCCTGATGACCGACATCGGCCCAGGTCAGGGTCTCGACCTGCCCGCCGCCGATGGGCTGCACCAGAAAGCGCTGGCGCGGGTGCCGGGCCTCACGCTCGTAAAACACGTCCAGCGGCAAACGGAATGCGGCAGACATGCGACTCGCTCCTGTTTTTTTGGTCTGGAGCAAGCGTAGTCAACCAAGCAAGTGCTTGGTTGGAAAATTCCAACAAATAATTTCAGCTGAAAATGAGGGCCCTGTGGGAGCGGGCTTGCTCGCGAATGCGGTCTATCAGTGACATTTACAGTGACTGACACAGCGCATTCGCGAGCAAGCCCGCTCCCACAAGGAATCAGCGTCAGGGATGCTTGAGGCTGTTGAGGGTCATCGAGCCGATCAGCAGTTCAGGGCTTTCCAGCTCAGCCAGCCCAGCAGTGCCGACCTTCTCCGGCGGATACCCAGCGCCATGCTGCAGATAGCTCAGCAGATTGCCCACCAACGGGTTGTGACTGACCAGCAGCACATCACTCACCGACACCAGTTGATCGGCCACCTTGTCCGGATCGTTCTCCGGCGTCAGCCAGCCGACCGTGCGAATCTCCGGCTCGAATCCCAGGGCTTCGCGGACAATCTGTGCGGTCTGTTGCGCACGCAGGTAAGGACTGGCATAGATCGCGGTCAGCGGCTGACCAATCAAATGGGCGGCGCTGCTCAAGGCCTCTTTACGACCACGCTCGGTCAGTTCCCGCTCGGAGTCAGGGCACGAGCCATAAGGCACCGCTTCACCGTGACGCAACACCCAGAGTTTCATAGCTTGGGTTCCTCATCGCGGGCCGGGTGCGGCGCTGGCGGCACGGCGTGCGGTGCTTCGCCTTCAGGAGTACGCGGGGTTGGCCAGTCGGCGAACGGCCAGGGTTTCTGGTCGCTGTGAAAGCTGCCGAAACGGCCGATCTGCGCCAAAAACTGGCTCAGGCTGTCGCCGAAATTCATCAGACTGGCGCTCGGCGCGCCATAAATCAAACGATAGATCAGCTGCACCAGCACCACGGCGCCGAGGATGAACTGCGCCACTTGCCAGACCAGCACATAGACGATCATCCACAGCACCCGCAGGAGAATGGATTCGTACTTGGCTTCGGTTTTCGGATCGTTCATGGCTCGCTTCCTGTTGAATCAGTTGAAACCGCTGGTGGAAATAAAGTCGACGTCGGTTTTCGGCTCGGCCCGCATCAGTAGACCGATCACCTGCTCCAGCGTGCGCCCCTCAAACAGGATCGCATGCAGCCCGGCGACCAGCGGCATGTACACGCCCACCTCCTGGGATTTGGCCTTGAGCACCTTCAGGGTGTTCACGCCTTCGGCCACTTCGCCCAGACGCGATACCGCCTCATCCAGGCTCAAGCCCTGACCGAGGGCAAACCCGACCTGGTAGTTGCGGCTCTTCGGCGACGAGCAGGTCACGATCAAATCCCCTACCCCGGCCAGACCGAGGAAGGTCATCGGGTTGGCGCCCTGATTCACTGCAAAACGCGTCATCTCGGCCAGTGCGCGGGTGATCAGCATGCTCTTGGTGTTCTCGCCCATCTCCAGCGCCACCGCCATGCCGGCGATGATTGCGTAGACGTTTTTCAGTGCGCCGCCCAGCTCGACGCCGAATCGGTCAGCACTGGCGTAAACGCGGAAGGTTCGACCATGCAGCGCCGCCTGCACCTGTTTGCACAAATCTTCGTCCTCGCTGGCGACCACGGTGGCGGTCAGCGCGTGCTCGGCGATCTCCCGCGCCAGATTCGGCCCGGACAGCACGCCAATGCGCGCCTGCGGGGCGATTTCTTCGAGGATCTGGCTCATCAGTTTGAAGGTGTGGGCTTCGATGCCCTTGGTCAGGCTGACCAGCATCTTGCCGCTCAGGCGCTCGGCGTGGGCGGCCAGCACCGTGCGCAATGCGCTCGAGGGCAGCGCAACGAAGCACAGCTCGCAGGCGTCGAGGGTTTCCTGCAGATCAGTGACGGCCGTCACCCCCGGCAGAATCTTGATGCCCTTGAGGTAACGCGGGTTCTCGCGGTTGACCCGGATGGCCTCGGCCTGCTCGGGGTCACGCATCCACTGCCGGACTTGATGGCCGTTCTCGGCCAAGAGATTAGCCACGGCGGTACCAAAACTTCCGCCTCCCAGGACCGCAATCGGGCGCTGTTCAGTCATATGCAATCCGTTAATCCATACCAGTGGCGATGCCGGCATTATACGGGGCGACCGAAGCGCGGCCAGCCCCTGCGTCAATTACCGGCACTTGTAGGAAGAAGACCAATAAAACCGAGGAAAATGCCCGCATCGTGACTGGAAAAGTCACTGTCCTCGGTTAACATGCGCGCCAATTCTTTGTGATCAAGGCTGTGTTGTGTCTTTTGCCTCTGCCCCTTCGCGTTCGTCGCTGTTGCTGGCGCTGTTGTTCAGCCCGGTGTTGCAGGCGGACGACCTGTTTGTCGACAGCGAAACGCTGCCGCAGGTGCTGACGGCCACGCGCCTGAAACAGACGCCGGCGGAAGTGCCGGGGAGCATGACCGTCATCGACAGTGAGCTGATCAGTGCCAGTGGCGCGCGGGACATCAGCGAGTTGCTGCGGCTGGTGCCGGGGATGATGGTCGGCAACATCAGCGGCAATCAGGCGGCGGTCAACTATCACGGGACCAATGCCAGCGAAGCGCGGCGCATGCAGGTACTGATCGATGGCCGCTCGGTGTACCGCGCAGGCCTGGCCACGGTGGACTGGAGCGACATTCCGGTGGCCATGGAAGACATCGAACGCATCGAGGTTTTTCGGGGGCCGAACACCGTCAGCTACGGCGCCAACGCGCTGATGGCGGTGGTCAACATCATCACCCGCAACCCGGCGGACAGCCACGGCACGCGCCTGAAGGTCACCCGAGGCCAGCGCGGCATCAACGACTTCTATGCCAGCCAGGGCACGGGGTGGAATGGCGGCGACCTGCGTCTGTCACTGTCCGGCCAGGAAGACGATGGCTTCGACAGCGACCGCACCGGCGCCGATTACCGTGACAGCCGCCGCTTGAACCGCTTCAGCCTCGCCGTCAGCCAGACCCTGAGCGACAACCAGAGCCTCGACTGGCAGATCAACGCGAAGGACGGTACCAACCAGCGGCCCTACACCTACCACCCGGTGTTCTCGGGGATTACCGCTGCCGGGAACAATTCCGACGTGATCGCCAAGGACTACGCCGGCTCGGTGCGCTGGAATCTCGACATCAATCCCGAACACAGCCTTTATATACAAGGTTCGGCCCAGCACTGGGATCGCCAGCAGGTGTGGCGCGCCTGTGATGCCGAAGTGTCGTTCAGCCCGCAGCTGACGCAGCTGTGGCAACTCAACCCGAACTACACCGAACGCCTGGCGCGCAACATCACGCGTTTCACTGGCCCCGGCCCGGAAGCCGGAACGCCACAGGAAATGGCCCTGGCCAATCAGGTGCTCGACCAATGGCGCAACGGTGCCAGCCAGACCCTGTGTGGCGACATCGATCAAAGCGCCCGCGAGTCGCGCTACGATCTGGAATTGCAGGACACCCTCAGCCTGTCCGACAGCCTGCGGCTGGTCAGCGGCATGAACTATCGTTATGACCGGGCCGATTCCGAAACCTACTTCAACGGCACACTGGACGACACCACCTGGCGCGCGTTCGGCCAACTGGAGTGGCGCGCCAGCGAACACTGGCTGTTGCAGGGCGGCGCCATGTTCGAAAACACCCAACTGATCGGCAGTTCGCTGACGCCCAGATTTGCGGTCAACTATCTGATCAACCCGCGCCATGGCCTGCGCGCGGTGTACTCGGAGGCGATCCGTTCGCCGGACATGTTCGAGAACAACGTCAACTGGAGCTATCAGGTGAGCAACCTGCGGCCCTCGGCCTACGGTCAGTCCTCGGCGCGCTACTTCGTCAAGACCCGTGGCCCGGGCGATCTCGATCAGGAACACATGCGCTCGCGCGAACTGGGCTACAACGGCTATTTCGCCGAACTGGGGCTGGCCGTGGACGTGAAGCTGTTCTACGACGAAATCACCGGGATGATCAGCGAGCCGCTGCGCAACAACCAATACATCGCCAGCAACGCCAACAGCTCACGCTTTCGCGGCAGCGAAACCCAGCTCGACTGGCGCCTGAGCATGATCGATCGCCTGCGCTTCACCTACGCCTTCGTCGACGCCGAAGCGAGCAATCCGCTGGACCAGCAATTCACCTCGCGCAACAGCGGCTCTGCCGGCTGGCTGCGCGACTGGGGCCACGGCTGGAACAGCGCCCTGTTCTATTACGGCGACAACGCGCTCAACGGCTACCGCTTCGAACGGGTCGACACGCGCATCGCCAAACGCCTCCCGCTGGGCAAGGCGCAACTGCAACTGGCCGGCGTGCTGCAACAACGGCTCGACAACGAACCGACCACTTTCGTCGACAACAATTACGACGAACGCCGGGTGCTGTACTTCAGCGCCGAGCTGGAGTTCTAGGGTGCGCTTCGGCACGGCAAACAAGACACCAACCCTGGGCCACTGGCTGGCCGGTGCGTGTCTGTTTTTGACCGCGTGGCTGCACGGCATGGCGGTGCAGGCCGCCGACATTCTGTTGACCGGCGCAGAAGAAAGTCCCGGTGTGCAGGCCTTCGTCCAGGCGTTGAGCGAGCTGCGCCCCACCGACAACGTACGTTTCCAGCCACTGGCCAGCCTGCCGGCACCGGGCAAGTTGCCGGCCAATCTGCGGATGATACTGCTCGACCTGCCCAGCCTCGACTGGCGCCTTAAAGAGTCTCAGGGGCCGGCGACGCTGGTGTTGCGCATCAGTCGCCTGCAAGCGCGGCAACGCCTGGGTGGCGCACAACCGCCGCACTTGAGTCTGCTGTGGAGCGACCCGCCGCTGGGGAGGCAACTGCAACTGATTCGGCGGATTCTGCCGCAGGTGCGGCGGGTCGGCGTGCTGTTCGACCAGCACAGCGAATTCCTGCTCAAGGAGCTGCACCAGGCTGCTGCGCCGCTGAACCTGCAAATCGTCAGCCAGCGTTGGGACAACACCCAGGACAGTCGCCCGTTGCAAAGCGTGCTGAGAAACAGTGACGTGTTGCTGGGCCTCGACGATCCCGATCTGTACAACCCGAAAACCGCGAAAAACCTGCTGCTCAGCAGCTACTCCCGGCAAGTGGCGCTGATCGGGCCGAACGCGGCGTTCGTGCGTGCCGGCAGCCTCGCCAGCACTTACAGCGATCAGCCCGACTGGCTGGCGATCCTTGACCGGTTGCTGGATCGTCCCCCGGCGACGTGGCCGCGCACGCTCTACCCCGATCGTTTCAAAGTCTCAAGTAATGTGCAGGTCGCTCGTTCCCTCGGTATCGAGCCAATCGATGAAGCGTCTGTTGCCCGCCAGTTGGCTGAAGGAGAAAGCCACCCATGAATCTGCGTCGCCGCTGGGACATCAACACCCGCACGCAATTGATCAGCCTCGGCCCGGCCCTGCTGCTCACGCTGCTGCTGATCAGTTTCTTTACCTTCGTGCGGATTCAGGATTTGCGTCAGGAGCTCAATCACACCGGGCAACTGATCGCCAATCAACTGGCGCCCGCCACCGAGTACGGGGTGATTTCCGGCAACAACGAAGTGCTGGAAAGCCTGCTCAAGGCGACTCTCGCAACACCGAACGTACGCTTTCTGGAAGTGCAGGACAGCGCCAACCGGATTCTGGCCTACGTTGAACAAGCCGCCGACGCGCACAACCGCCCGCATCAGGTCGAGGTGTTCCAGGCCCCGGTGCGCCTGCAACGAATCGCCCTCAACAGCGATTTTTTCCACGACGCCAAAGCCAGCAACAACGTGACCAGCGAGGATTACCTGGGCCGGGTAATCGTCGGTCTGTCCAACGATGCCTTCAGTCAGCGCCAACAGGAAATTCTGCTCAAGGCCGGGATTCTGGCGTTGTTCGCCCTGCTCTTCACCTTTGTTCTGGCGCGGCGTCTGGCCGGCAGTCTGTCGGCGCCGATCCGCGATATCGGCAACGCGGTCAAGGCGATTCAGCAAGGCGATTACAAGACCCCGCTGCCGATCGTCGATGACACCGAGTTGGGCGCGCTGTCGCAGCACATCAACAACCTCGCCCAGGCACTGGAACAGGCCAGCCGCGAACAGCATCAGGCGATGGCGCAACTGATCCAGACACGTGAAGAAGCGGAAAAGGCCAACAACGCCAAATCCGATTTTCTGGCGATGATGAGCCATGAACTGCGCACCCCCATGAACGGCGTGCTGGGCATGTTGCAGTTGCTGGAAACCACCGACATGACCGAGGAGCAGATCGAGTACGCGGCGCTCGCTTCCGAGTCCACCGAACACCTGCTGAAAGTCATCAACGACATTCTCGACTT
Source organism: Pseudomonas sp. MWU12-2020 (assembly GCF_023100605.1). Taxonomy (NCBI): domain Bacteria; kingdom Pseudomonadati; phylum Pseudomonadota; class Gammaproteobacteria; order Pseudomonadales; family Pseudomonadaceae; genus Pseudomonas; species Pseudomonas sp. MWU12-2020. The sequence continues at coordinate 317,806 of NZ_JALMEX010000003.1, read as the reverse complement.
CTCGCGGATCGAACGCTCGGAGCTGGAGCTTGAGCACATCCCGTTCAACCTCGCCGACCTGATCGGTGCTTGCGCCCAGTCGTTCCAGCACAGCGCGGTGCAACGTGGCCTCGCCCTGAACCTGCAGATTCCCGAGGACATGCGCGACTTGCAGGTGCAGGGCGACCCGACGCGGATCCGGCAGATTCTGGTCAATCTGGTGGGCAACGCCTTGAAGTTCACCGAGCGTGGCCGGGTCAGCATCGAGGCACAGTGGCAGTCGCTGGATCACGAGTTGCTGTGGTTCACCTGTTCGGTGCGCGACAGCGGCATCGGCATTTCGTCTGAGAGTCTGGAATTGATGTTCAATGCCTTCCAGCAGGCCGACAGTTCGATTTCCCGGCGCTATGGCGGCACCGGTCTCGGTTTGCCGATCGCCCGCACCCTGGCCGAACGCATGGGCGGCACGTTGCGGGCGCAGAGCGAAGAAGGCCTGGGTTCGGTGTTCACCCTGGAAATCCCGCTGGCGCTATATAAGCAGACGCTGCCGACACTGGCGGCGCCGCGCGCGGCCAATGGCAACGGGCATGGCGAGGGGCGCAATGTGTTGCTGGTGGAGGACAATCCGGTCAACCAGACCGTCATCGAAGCGATGCTGCGCAGCCTGGGCTTTACCGTCAGCGTCGCCACCGATGGCGCGCAAGCGGTGCGCAGTGCTGAAGGCAATGATTTCGAAGTGATTCTGATGGATTGCCGGCTGCCGATCATCGACGGCTACGAGGCGACCCGGCAGATCCGCCAACTGCCCGGACGCCGCGAGGTGCCGATCATCGCGCTGACCGCCAACGCGTTGCAGGGCGACCGCGAAACTTGCCTTTCGGCGGGCATGAACGATTATCTGGCCAAGCCGTTCAAACGCAATGACCTACAACAGATTCTGCAGCGCTGGGTGCAGTAGTGACGGTTTTTCGACCATCTGCGACTGGCGTGAAAAGCGAAAGTGCGGCAGTCTTAGGCACCCGAACGAGCCTCAAAAGAGGCTTGAATAAAAATTTCAGTGCACAAGTGTACATTCATGTCCTTGGTGCTGTGACTTTCACCACAACGCAATAGTCTATGAGTAGGCTGCCGGTACGAGGCATGAACGCGTCGATCGGCCGGGAAGATTTGCCCCACCTGCCGCATGGGATTATTGAGGAGCTCGCATGACCAAACAAAACGCCTTTACTCGGGAAGACCTGCTGCGCTGCAGTCGCGGTGAGCTGTTCGGCCCAGGTAACGCGCAACTGCCCGCCCCGAACATGCTGATGGTCGATCGCATCACCCTGATCAGCGAAGAAGGCGGCAAGTACGGCAAAGGTGAATTGGTCGCCGAGCTGGATATCAACCCTGACCTGTGGTTCTTCGCGTGCCACTTCGAGGGCGATCCGGTGATGCCGGGCTGCCTGGGTCTGGACGCCATGTGGCAACTGGTCGGCTTCTTCCTCGGCTGGCAAGGCCTGCCGGGCCGTGGTCGTGCGCTGGGTTCGGGCGAAGTGAAATTCTTCGGCCAGGTCCTGCCGACCGCCAAGAAAGTCACCTACAACATCCATATCAAACGCGTCCTCAAGGGCAAGCTGAACCTGGCCATCGCCGATGGTTCGGTGACTGTCGACGGTCGCGAAATCTACACCGCCGAAGGCCTTCGCGTCGGCGTTTTCACCTCCACTGACAACTTCTAAGGGTTATTCGCATGCGCCGCGTCGTTATCACTGGTCTGGGCATTGTTTCGTGCCTGGGCAATGACAAAGAGACCGTCTCCGCTAACCTGCGTGCAAGCCGCCCTGGCATCCGGTTCAACCCGGAATATGCTGAAATGGGTCTGCGTAGCCAGGTTTCCGGCTCCATCGACCTCAACCTTGAAGAACTGATCGATCGCAAGATCTATCGTTTCGTCGGCCACGCAGCGGCTTACGCCTACCTGGCCATGAAAGACGCCATCACTGACTCCGGCCTGACCGAAGAACAAGTGTCCAACCCGCGTACCGGCCTGATCGCCGGCTCCGGCGGCGCGTCGACCCTGAACCAGATGGAAGCGCTGGACATCCTGCGCGAGAAAGGCGTGAAGCGCGTCGGCCCATACCGTGTAACGCGGACCATGAGCAGCACCGTTTCCGCGTGCCTGGCCACACCGTTCAAGATCAAGGGCCTGAACTACTCCATCGCCTCTGCCTGCGCCACCAGTGCTCACTGCATCGGTACCGCCATGGAACAGATCCAGATGGGCAAGCAGGACATCGTCTTCGCCGGTGGCGGTGAAGAAGAGCACTGGAGCCAGTCGTTCCTGTTCGACGCGATGGGCGCCCTGTCCAGCAAGCGCAACGACACCCCGGAACAAGCTTCCCGCGCCTACGACGCCGACCGTGACGGTTTCGTCATCGCCGGCGGTGGCGGTATGGTCGTGGTTGAAGAGCTGGAACACGCGCTGGCCCGTGGCGCCAAGATCTACGCCGAAATCGTTGGCTACGGCGCAACGTCCGACGGCTACGACATGGTTGCCCCAAGTGGCGAAGGCGCGATCCGCTGCATGCAGATGGCAATGTCCACCGTCGACACCCCGATCGACTACCTGAACACCCACGGCACCTCGACTCCGGTCGGCGACGTCGCGGAAATGAAAGGTGTGCGTGAAGTGTTCGGCGACAAGGCGCCAGCGATCAGCTCGACCAAGAGCCTGTCCGGTCACTCCCTGGGCGCCGCCGGCGTTCACGAAGCGATCTACTGCATGCTGATGATGGAAGGCAACTTCATCGCCGGTTCCGCCAACATCGACGAGCTGGACCCTGAAGTGGCCGATCTGCCGGTGCTGACCAAGACCCGAGAGAACGCCACCATCAACACCGTGATGAGCAACAGCTTCGGCTTCGGCGGCACCAACGCCACGCTGGTGCTGAAGCGCTGGGAAGGCAAGTAATTCCCCCCTGCTGAGCTCCACATGAAAACGCCCCGACTGGTTCGGGGCGTTTTTTTTGGCCGGTTTGAAACCAGCAGCCACAGCGCAAAACCCTGTGGGAGCGGGCTTGCTCGCGAAAGCGTCGCGTCAGTCGACATCAGTCTGTCTGACATACCGCCTTCGCGAGCAAGCCCGCTCCCACAAAGGATGTCACTGCGCCTGAAAATGAAACTTCTGTCATGCAACTTCCCGCCCTGCGACCGAATGTCGCGGATTTAGCGGGCTGCAGCACTGTTGCAAAAACCGCAACAACACCTTGCACAAATCAAGCGTTTACTTAGCAAGCTAACAAATCATATAAAAGAGTCCTGCACACGCCTTGCTGCAGATAACTTGAGATTTGGAGCTAGCAGATGACTGTAAAAGTAACTGAACGCGACGATTCACACATGTCCCATGAAGGCGTAGCCGCCGGTGTACGGATCTGGGATGTGCATCAACAAGACTTGCTGGTCGGCATGTTCCACAACGAGATCGACGCCCACAACTACAAGGCCGAACTCGAACTGCAAGAACAGCAACGGGATCTGAAATCCGCTTAGGCGAATATTGAACCTGTGGCGAGGGAGCTTGCTCCCGCTGGGGCGCGAAGCGGCCCTGTTCTTCAACTCAAGAGCAGGGGCCTGCTACGCAGTCCAGCGGGAGCAAGCTCCCTCGCCACAGTTTGGGTTGTTACAGCTTTACCGATTTACCACATCAGGTCATCAGGGATCTGGTAGGCCGCGTACGGATCATCCTCGGCTGCGACCTCTTCGGTCTGCACGTTGAGCTGCACAATGCGCTGCGGATCACGCTCCTGGATCTTCAGGGCCGCTTCACGGGGGATCACTTCGTAGCCGCCGGCATGGTGCACGATCGCCAGCGAACCGTTGCTGAGCTTGTTGCGCATCAGCGTGTTGACGCAGATGCGCTTGACCTTCTTGTCGTCAACGAAGTTGTAGTAGTCCTCGGTATTGAGCTTCGGCAGACGCGTCACTTCGATCAACTGCTTGACCTGCGCGGCACGGGCCTTGGCCTCGGCCTTCTCCTGCTGCTGACGGTTCAGCTCCTGGTCGCGCTTGACCTTCTCGGCCATGGCTTCCTGAGCGGCGCGCTGCTGCGAATCATCCAGCTCGGCCTGCCCCTTGTGGGCCAGACGCTGTTGCTTCTGCTTGTCTTTGCTGACCTGCTTGGCCTGCTTTTGGTTGACCAGGCCTGCTTTGAGCAACTGGTCGCGAAGGGAAAGGCTCATTAATGCTTACTCACTTGGGCAACGGCTCAGCCGCAGCTGGGCACATTCTTTTCCTGGCGTTTGGCTTCACCCCACAGGGCGTCCAACTCTTCGAGGGTGCAATCTTCCATGGGACGACGGGTGTCGCGCAATGCCTGTTCGATAAATCGGAAACGTCGTTCGAACTTGCCGTTGGCACCGCGCAGTGCGGTTTCCGGATCGACCTTGAGATGCCGGGCCAGATTGACCACGGAAAACAGCAGATCACCGATCTCGTCAGCCACAGCGTCGGGATCGTTTTCGGACATGGCTTCGAGCACTTCATCGAGCTCTTCGCGCACCTTGTCCAGCACCGGCAGTGCATCCGGCCAGTCGAAGCCGACCTGCCCGGCGCGCTTTTGCAACTTGGCCGAACGCGACAGTGCCGGCAACGCGGCGGGCACGTCATCGAGCAGTGACAGCTGCTCGGGCACGGCGGATTTCTCGGCGCGTTCTTCGGCCTTGATCTCTTCCCAGCGCTGCTTGACCTGTTCTTCATTCAGCCGTGGCACATCCAGCGGCGCGTACAGATCGCCGGTGGGAAACACGTGCGGATGACGGCGGATCAGCTTGCGCGTAATGCTGTCGATCACTCCGGCAAATTCGAAGCGCCCTTCTTCCTTGGCCAACTGGCTGTAATAGACCACCTGAAACAACAGATCGCCCAGCTCGCCCTGCAAGTGATCGAAGTCGCCGCGTTCAATGGCGTCAGCCACTTCATAGGCTTCTTCGAGGGTATGCGGGACGATGGTCGCGTAGGTTTGCTTGATGTCCCACGGGCAACCGAACTGCGGATCGCGCAGGCGGTTCATCAGGTGGAGCAGGTCTTCAAGTGAATACATCTGTCATGCCTCTACACAAAACCAATGTGGGAGCGGGCTTGCTCGCGAATGCGGTGTGTCATTCAGCGTAAATATCGACTGACACGCCCTCTTCGCGAGCAAGCCCGCTCCCACATTCGAACAAAGCCATCTTCACGGAGTACGGTTACGCCGCGTCTCGATGATGTTCGGCAACTGCGAAATCCGCCCCAGCAAGCGCCCGAGCGCATCCAGCCCGGGAATCTCGATGGTCAGCGACATCAGCGCGGTGTTGTCTTCCTTGTTCGAGCGGGTGTTGACCGCCAGCACGTTGATCCGCTCGTTGAGCAGCACCTGCGAGACGTCACGCAGCAGACCGGAACGGTCGTAGGCGCGGATGACGATGTCCACCGGATAGGTGAGCACCGGCACCGGGCCCCAGCTGACCTGGATGATCCGCTCCGGCTCGCGCCCGGCCAGTTGCAGCACCGAGGCACAGTCCTGACGGTGAATGCTCACGCCACGACCCTGAGTGATGTAGCCGACGATCGCGTCGCCCGGCAGCGGCTGGCAGCAGCCAGCCATCTGCGTCATCAGGTTGCCGACGCCCTGGATCTGGATGTCGCCACGCTTGCCCGGCTTGTAGCCGGTGGCCTTGCGCGGGATCAGCTCCAGCTGTTCGTTGCCGCGTTCCGGCTCGACCAGTTGCTGCGCCAGATTGACCAGTTGCGCCAGACGCAGGTCGCCGGCACCGAGGGCGGCGAACATGTCTTCGGCGGTTTTCATGTTGGCCTTTTCAGCCAGCTTGTCGAAATCCACCGCCGGCAGACCGAGGCGATTGAGTTCGCGCTCGATCAGGGTTTTACCGGCCGCAACGTTCTGGTCACGGGCCTGCAACTTGAACCAGTGAACGATCTTCGCCCGCGCCCGCGAGGTGGTGACGTAGCCCAGGTTCGGGTTCAGCCAGTCGCGGCTCGGCGTACCGTGCTTGCTGGTGATGATCTCGACCTGCTCACCGGTCTGCAGGCTGTAGTTGAGCGGCACAATGCGCCCATTGATCTTCGCGCCACGGCAGTTGTGACCGATTTCGGTGTGCACGCGGTAGGCGAAGTCCAGCGGCGTCGCGCCTTTCGGCAAATCGATGGCGTGGCCGTCGGGGGTGAAGATGTACACCCGATCCGGTTCGATATCGACCCGCAGCTGTTCGGCCAGACCACCGATATCGCCCAGCTCTTCGTGCCACTCGAGCACCTGCCGCAGCCAGGAGATTTTCTCTTCGTAGTGGTTGGAACCGGACTTGACGTCAGTGCCCTTGTAGCGCCAGTGCGCGCAGACGCCGAGCTCGGCCTCTTCGTGCATCGAGTGCGTACGGATCTGCACTTCGAGAACCTTGCCTTCCGGACCGATTACCGCCGTGTGCAGCGAGCGGTAGCCGTTCTCTTTCGGGTTGGCGATGTAGTCGTCGAATTCTTTCGGGATGTGCCGCCACAGGGTGTGGACGATGCCGAGCGCGGTGTAACAGTCGCGCATTTCCGGCACCAGCACGCGCACGGCGCGCACGTCGTAGATCTGGCTGAATTCCAGACCCTTGCGCTGCATTTTGCGCCAGATCGAATAGATGTGTTTGGCGCGGCCGCTGATGTCGGCGTCGACACCGGTGGCCTGTAATTCGTCCTTGAGCTGGGTCATCACGTCGGCGATGAACCGCTCACGGTCCAGCCGCCGCTCATGGAGCAGCTTGGCGATCTGTTTGTATTGATCGGGTTCCAGGTAACGGAAGGACAAGTCCTCCAGTTCCCACTTGATATGACCGATGCCGAGTCGGTGCGCGAGCGGCGCATAGATGTCGAAGACTTCCCGGGCGACGCGGTTACGCTTTTCGTCGTCAGCGGTTTTCACCGCGCGGATTGCGCAGGTACGTTCGGCCAGTTTGATCAGCGCGACGCGAACGTCGTCGACCATCGCCACCAGCATCTTTCGCAGGTTTTCCACCTGGCCCTGGGTGCCCATCACCATCGACTGGCGCGGGCTGAGGCTGGCACTGATTGCCGCCATGCGCTGCACGCCGTCGATCAGTTTGGCCACCACGGGACCGAAGCGCTGGCTGACCGCCGCGAGTTCGATCTGGCCTTCGCGGACGCCGCGATACAGCACCGCCGCGACCAGCGAGTCCTGGTCGAGCTTGAGGTCGGCGAGGATCTCGGCGATCTCAAGTCCCGTACTGAAACTGCCGCTGCCCTCGGCCCACAGATTCTTCGCGGCGTTGGACTGCTGTTCGGCCTCGCGAGCGAACTCGCAGGCTTCTTTCAAGGCTTCGCGATCCAGCGCCATGTCGACACTGACCGCGTGATCGAGCCAAGCCTCGAGATTGATACTGCCGTCAGTGTTGATCGGCTGGTGTGCTCTCACCTGTACCATGCTGCTTTACCTTCCCTACGACGCAGATTCAATGCGTCAAATCGCTGACCCCCAATGCCCGGATGCGCTCGTGGGGCTAAAGCGAGCGCCGCTCGGACAGGTCAGACGGATTCAGACGAGCCATCCTGGCTCGCTTCAAATAACGCCATGGCCTCGACATGCGCCGTCTGAGGAAACATATCGAGAATCCCGGCACGTTTTAACCGGTAGCCCTGCTTGATCAATTCGACCGTATCGCGCGCCAGAGTTGCAGGGTTGCACGATACATACACCAACCGTTTGGCACCCAGGGTCGCGAGCTTGCGCACCACCTCGAAAGCACCGTCACGCGGTGGGTCCAAGAGTACCGCAGAAAAGCCGTTTCCGATCCACTGAGCATCGGTCAAAGGCTGGGATAAATCGGCTTGAAAAAACTTTGTGTTATGCAAATTGTTACTAGCGGCGTTGGCAGCGGCACGGTCGACCATGGTCTGCACGCCCTCCACCGCCACCACTTCACGCACGCTTTTGGCCAGTGGCAAGGCGAAGTTGCCCAGACCGCAGAACAGGTCGAGCACGCGCTCGTCACCGGTCGGCTTCAGCCAGTCCAGCGCCTGCGCGACCATCGCCTCGTTGACCCCGGCGTTGACCTGGATGAAATCCCCCGGCCGCCAGGCCAGATCCAGATCCCACTGCTCCAGGCGATAGCCCAGCGACTGCGTGGCATCCACCGGTTGTGGCTCGCCTTCACCATGCAGCCACAGTTGCGCTGCATGGAACTGGCAGAAATCCTTGAGGATCGTCAGGTCGGCTTCGGACAGTGGCGCCATGTGTCGCAGCAACACCGCCAGCGATGAACCACTGAACAACTCGACATGCCCGAGCGCCTGCGGTTTGCTCAAACGACGGAGCATCTCCGGCAAACGGGTCATGATCGGTTGCAAGGGCTGTACCAGCACCGGGCATTCGTTGATGGCGACGATGTCCTGGCTGCCGGCGGCGCGGAAACCCACTTCGAGTTTCTTCGCCTTCATGTCCCAACGCACGGCGATCCGCGCGCGGCGGCGATAGCCGAACTCCGGGCCGGTCAACGGCGCCGCCCATTCTTCAGGTTCGACCCCGGCGACCTTCGACAGCTGCTCGGCGAGCATGCGCTGTTTCAGGGCAAGCTGTTCGGCGTGGGGCAAGTGTTGAACACTGCAACCGCCGCAGCGACCGGCATGCTGACACGCTGCCGGGCGACGCAACTCGCTGGCCTTGAACACCCGTTCGGTGCGCGCTTCGACCACTTTGCCGCGGGCGCCGAGCACTCGCGCTTCGACTTCTTCACCCGCGAGGGCGCCGAGGACGAACCAGGTGCGGCCTTCGAAAAACGCGATGCCGCGACCGTCATTGGCCAGGCGCTCGATATTCAAGCGCTGTTTTTTGCCGGTCGGAATTTGCGCGGCCTTGCTGCCGCCGGTGGGCTGGAAGCGCAGGCCTCTCTCGTGCTTGGCCATCAGTTGGGCGCGTCGAAAATGCCGGTCGACAGATAACGGTCGCCACGGTCGCAGATGATCGCGACGATCACCGCGTTTTCAACTTCCTTGGACAGGCGCAGCATCGCTGCCACCGCACCGCCCGAGGACACGCCACAAAAGATGCCTTCTTCGCGGGCCAGACGCCGGGTGACGTCCTCGGCTTCGCTTTGCGCCATGTCGACAATGCGGTCGACGCGGTCGGCCTGATAGATCTTCGGCAGGTATTCCTGCGGCCAGCGGCGGATGCCCGGAATGGCCGAGCCTTCCATCGGTTGCAGGCCGATGATCTGCACGCTGTCGCTCTGCTCTTTCAAGTAGCGCGACACGCCCATGATGGTGCCGGTGGTGCCCATCGAACTGACAAAATGGGTGATGGTGCCCTGGGTCTGACGCCAGATTTCCGGGCCGGTGGTGGTGTAGTGCGCTTCCGGGTTGTCGCCGTTGGCGAACTGATCGAGCACCTTGCCACGGCCTTCGGCTTCCATCCGCTGGGCGAGATCACGAGCGCCTTCCATGCCCTCTTCCTGACTGACCAGAATCAGCTCGGCACCGTAAGCGGTCATCGCCGCCTTGCGCTCGGCGCTGGAGTTGTCCGGCATGATCAGGATCATCTTGTAACCCTTGATCGCGGCGGCCATGGCCAGGGCGATCCCGGTGTTGCCCGAGGTCGCTTCGATCAGCGTGTCACCCGCGTGGATCTGCCCGCGCAGTTCGGCACGGGTGATCATCGACAGCGCCGGACGATCCTTGACCGAACCCGCCGGGTTGTTCCCTTCGAGCTTGAGCAATAGGGTGTTGCTGGTGGCACCGGGCAGGCGCTGCAAACGCACCAGCGGAGTGTTGCCGACGCAATCGGCGATGGTTGGGTACTGCAGGGTCATGGCGTATTCGCAATCCAGACGTGCGGGGGCGCCTATCATACCGGCAAACGTTCGCAGGCCATATCACGCAAAGTGCGGTGCTTATGGTTTATGGGAATAAGGGGTTGAAAGTCGCACCTGGTGGTTCGACTTTTGATGGGTTCTTTTGAATATCCATATAATGCAGATGGCCTCTTCGCGAGCAGGCTCGCTCCCACAGGGGGGCAGCGCTGTCAGACAATTTGTGGTGAACGCAGATCCACTGTGGGAGCGAGCCTGCTCGCGAATGCATCAGGCGGCGCGAAATCACCCTCAGCCACCAACCGCAAATTCAGCCGCAATCCCGCCCCACTGTTCTCTGCCCACAGACTCCCGCCCTGACGCTGTACGGCGTTGCGCGCGATGCTCAGCCCCAGGCCAAACCCACCGTCGCCAGGCCGTGAGCCGTCGAGGCGGGTGAACGGCGAGAAGATCCGTTCCAGATCCGCTTCAGCCACACCGCCGCCCTGATCTTCCAGCCACAGATGCCAGTAATCGCCGTCACGCCGTCCATCGAGGCGCACGATGCCGCCCTCGGGCGAATGACGAATGGCGTTGCGCAGAATGTTCTCCAACGCCTGCGCCAAACTATTGAGATTACCGCGCACCCAGCACGACGACGGCACCGCGCACTGCAATTGCAGGCTCGGCCAGCCGCTTTCATAACAGGCATTGTCGGTGAGCATTTCCCACAGCGCCTGGATCTGGATCGCTTCCTCCGGGAGTGGCGCACGCTCGGTGTCGAGCCAGGCCAGTTGCAGGGTGTCCTCGACCAGCCGTTGCATGCCGTCGACCTCACGGCCGATGCGCTCGCGCAGTTGCCGCAGATCCTGTTCGCTTTCACTGGCCACCCGCAATCGACTCAGCGGCGTGCGCAGTTCGTGGGACAGATCCCGCAGTAGCTGCTGTTGCAGGGCAACGGTGGACTGCAGGCGCTCGGACATCGAGTCGAAAGCCCGCGCCAGCTCGCCGAGTTCGTCCGGGCGCTCGGTAATGCCGCTCGACAGGCGCACATTCAATTGATCGGCGCGCCAGGCGTTGGCCTGTTCGCGCAAATTGTTCAGCGGCACCACCAGCAAGCGATACAGGCCGACGCACAGCAGCAAGGTGAACAGCCCCGGAATCACCCCGTTGGTGATCACCCTCCAGAACACCCGGTATTTACCCGGCAGGAAACGCTCGGGCAACTCGATCACCAGACTGCCGGCAGATGGGTCCTGGGGAAACGGCACCCGCAGCCACGGCCGGCCCTGCTTGTGGATCGGCCAGTCGAGCCCGCGCAAAAAAGTCAGGTGCTGGATTTCCTGTTCATTCAGCGGATCGCTGCTCAACGACTGCAGATTGCGGTCTATCACTCCGACCCAACCCGCCTCGCGCAGCTCCATGCTCTGCAACCAGTTATCGATCCCGTCTCGCTCACCGCGCTGCCACGCCCGTTCGGCTTCAGCGGCATAACGGCTCAGCGTGCCGCGCGCCTCGTCGGAGAGAAACTGGTTGCGCTCCTCCATGTAGCGGCCCCAGGACCAGCTCAGCCAGATCATCAGCAGACAGAACGCCACCAGCAGGCACGCCAGTTTCCAGAACAGCGAATGCCGGCCCGGCAGGTCAGAGACTTTCATCAGGCGCACTCAGCACGTAGCCCTTGCCCCACACCGTGCGCACTTCACGCTCGAGGTAACCGATGGCCTTGAGTTTGCGGCGGATCTGGCTGATGTGCATGTCGAGGCTGCGGTCGTGGGCCGCGTAACCGCGTTGCAGAACGTGCTGATAGAGGAAGGCCTTGCTCAACACTTCTTCATCGTTGCGATTGAGGGTTTCCAGCAGGCGGTATTCGCTGCGGGTCAGGCCGGCGGCTTGCGCGTTATAGAAAACCTCGCACTGTTCATCGTCAAAGCGCAGCGTGTCACTGGCCACCGACGGCGCAACCGCCGCCGGGCGCCGATCAAGGGCCACCCGCCGCAGAATCGCCTCGATGCGCACGTGCAACTCGGCCATGCTGAACGGCTTTGGCAGATAATCATCGGCCCCCAGGCGAAAGCCACTGATGCGATCGGCCTCGGCACCCAGGGCGGACATCAGCAGCACCGGCGTCGAATGGCTCTGGCGCAATTGGGTCAGCACATTCAGGCCATCGAGCCCCGGCAACAGTATGTCCATCAGCACCACATCGAACGGCTGGCGACGCGCGATGTTCAGCCCTTCCTGACCGTTCTGGCACCAGGTCACCTTAAAGCCGCTGCGCCCCAGATGTTCGTGAACATAGGCGCCCAGAACCGGGTCGTCCTCGATGGCAAGAATGCGTGGGAAATCGTTGGAGGCAAGCGTCATGAGTATCTGCAAATAATTCTCAGTTGGCCGATTATTCAAGATTGCCCGCTATCGGGCAACCCAAGGTTGACCTGGCGGACAAACGCGCCATGCGCTGTCGACCGATGACGACATCATTTTTCCGAAGATTGCCTGCCTGCAAATCGCTACACTGCGCCAATGTCGCGTGCCGGATGCACGTAAGAGTCAACAGTTCAGCGGGATGCAGGAGATGGGTGTGCTCAAGAAACTGGGAATCAAAGGTCGCGTATTGTTGCTGACCCTGTTGCCGACCAGCCTGATGGCATTGGTTCTCGGTGGTTATTTCACCTGGATGCAACAGTCCGACCTGCAGACCCAACTGATGCAGCGCGGTGAAATGATCGCCGAGCAACTGGCGCCGCTGGTGGCGCCCGCCATGGGCCACGGCAACACCGATCTGCTGGAACGCATCGCCACCCAGTCTCTCGAACAACCCGACGTGCGCGCCGTCACCTTCCTCGCCCCCGACCGCACACCGCTGGCGCACGCCGGCCCGACCATGCTCAATCAGGCGCCCAGCGGCGACAGTGCGCAACTGCAACGGCGCAGCGGCAATGACGCCACCCGTTACCTCATGCCGGTGTTCGGCAAGCATCGCAATCTTGCCGGCGACGTGATTCCGCAAGAGTCCGACCGTCTGCTCGGCTGGGTCGAACTGGAGCTGTCGCACAACGGCATGCTGCTGCGCGGTTATCGCAGCCTGTTTGCCAGCCTGCTGTTGATCGCCGCTGGCCTTGCCGGCGCGGCCCTGCTCGCCTTGCGCATGGGCCGCACCATCAACCGCCCGCTGAGCCAGATCAAACACGCGGTCGCCCAGCTCAAGGACGGTCATCTGGAAACCCGTCTGCCACCGCTCGGCAGTCAGGAACTGGACGAGCTCGCCTCGGGCATCAACCGCATGGCCGGCACCTTGCAGAACGCCCGCGAAGAACTGCAGCACAGCGTCGATCAGGCCACCGAAGACGTGCGCCAGAATCTGGAAACCATCGAGATCCAGAACATCGAACTGGATCTGGCACGCAAAGAGGCGCTGGAGGCGAGCCGGATCAAATCCGAGTTCCTTGCCAACATGAGCCACGAGATCCGCACGCCGCTCAACGGCATTCTCGGTTTCACGCATCTGTTGCAGAAAAGCGAGCTGACCCCGCGCCAGCTCGACTATCTGGGCACCATCGAAAAGTCCGCCGACAGCCTGCTCGGGATCATCAACGAGATCCTCGATTTCTCGAAGATCGAGGCCGGCAAACTGGTGCTCGACCATATTCCATTCAACCTGCGCGACCTGTTGCAGGACACCCTGACCATCCTGGCGCCGGCAGCCCACGCCAAGCAATTGGAGCTGGTCAGTCTGGTCTATCGCGACACACCGCTGTCGCTGGTCGGTGACCCGCTGCGCCTGAAGCAGATCCTCACCAACCTGGTCAGCAATGCGATCAAGTTCACCCGCGAAGGCACTATCGTCGCCCGCGCCATGCTCGAAGAAGAGCACGAAGACAGCGTGCAGCTGCGCATCAGCATTCAGGACACCGGCATCGGTCTGTCGAGTCAGGATGTGCGCGCGTTGTTCCAGGCGTTCAGTCAGGCCGACAACTCGTTGTCGCGCCAGCCTGGCGGTACCGGTCTGGGTCTGGTGATTTCCAAGCGCCTGATCGAACAAATGGGCGGCGAAATCGGCGTCGACAGCACCCCCGGCGAAGGCTCGGAATTCTGGATCAGCCTGAGCCTGCCCAAAGCCCGCGACGACACCGAAGACCTACCGGCCCCGCCGCTGCTCGGACGCCGTGTGGCGGTGCTGGAAAATCACGAACTGGCGCGCCAGGCCTTACAGCATCAACTGGAAGACTGTGGCCTCGACGTCACGCCGTTCAATACGCTGGAGAGCCTGACCAACGGCGTCACCGGCGCACACCAGACCGATCAGGCCATCGACCTTGCGGTGCTCGGCATCACCAGCAACGACATGCTCCCGGAGCGTCTGAACCAGCACATCTGGGATCTGGAGCACCTGGGCTGCAAAGTACTGGTGCTGTGCCCGACCACCGAACAGACGCTGTTCCATCTCTCGGTACCGAACCCACATAGTCAGTTGCAGGCCAAACCGGCCTGCACGCGCAAACTGCGCCGGGCACTGGCCGATCTGGCCAACCCGCGCCAACCACGCAGCGAACCGGGCGAACCGCTGTCGAGTCGCGCGCCGAAAGTACTGTGCGTCGACGACAACCCGGCCAACCTGTTGCTGGTGCAGACCCTGCTCGAAGACATGGGCGCCAAGGTGCTCGCGGTGGAAAGCGGCTATGCGGCGGTCAAAGCGGTGCAGAGCGAATCCTTCGATCTGGTGCTGATGGACGTGCAGATGCCAGGGATGGACGGACGTCAGACCACCGAAACCATCCGCCAGTGGGAAAGCGAACGGCATTGCACGCCGCTGCCGATCGTGGCCCTCACCGCCCACGCCATGGCCAACGAAAAACGCGCCTTGCTGCAAAGCGGCATGGATGACTACCTGACCAAACCGATCAGCGAGCGGCAACTGGCGCAAGTGGTGCTGAAATGGACCGGTCTGGCCTTGCGTAATCAAGGCCCGGAGCGCGCCAGCGACAGCGCAGCAGGCAGCAATGAGCTGCCGGTGCTCGACCATGAGGAAGGCCTGCGCCTGGCCGCCGGCAAGGCGGATCTTGCCGCCGACATGCTGGCAATGCTGCTCGCCTCGCTGGAAGCCGACCGCGAAGCGATTCGTGCCGCCAGCGAAGCCCGTGATCAGAACGCATTGATTGAGCGCGTGCATCGCCTGCACGGTGCGACCCGATATTGTGGCGTGCCGCAATTGCGCGCGGCCTGTCAGCGCAGTGAAACCCTGCTCAAACAGGGCGATCCCAAAGCCGTGGCGGCGCTGGAAGAGCTGGAGCGGGCGATCAATCGCCTCGCCACTCAGGCCAGGATCAGCGCCTGATCCACGGCAATGCCGGCAGCGGCATTCGCCTTTAAAGTGGTGACCGTCAACCCTGACTCGCCACCCCGTTCCAGGAGGAATTGATGCGCACGATCGTCTTCAGCAGCCAGACCTACGACCGCGACAGTTTCCTCGCCGTCGATTGCCCGACCGGAATAGAACTGCACTTTCAGCCGGCCCGGCTCAGTCTCGACACCGCCGCCCTGGCCGAACAGCAAGAGGTGGTCTGCGCCTTCATCAATGACGATCTCAGTGCGCCGGTGCTGGAGCGGCTGGCGGCCGGCGGCACGCGGCTGATCGCGCTGCGCTCGGCGGGCTACAACCATGTCGATCTGGTCGCGGCGAAACGCCTCGGGCTGGCCGTGGTGCGGGTTCCAGCCTACTCGCCGCATGCGGTGGCCGAACATGCGGTGGCGTTGATTCTGGCGCTCAACCGGCGCCTGCACCGTGCCTACAACCGCACCCGCGAAGGCGACTTCACGCTGCACGGCCTGACCGGTTTCGATCTGGTGGGCAAGACCGTCGGCATCGTCGGCACCGGGCAGATCGGCGCGACCTTCGCGAAAATCATGCACGGCTTCGGTTGTGAGTTGCTGGCGTACGACCCGTATCCAAACCCCGAGGTTGTGGCCTTGGGCGCGCGTTATCTGAGCCTGCCGGAGCTGCTCGCGCAGTCGCGGATCATCAGCCTGCACTGCCCGCTCAATGCACAGAGCAAACACTTGATCAACCGTGAGTCACTGGCACATTTGCAACCGGGGGCGATGCTGATCAACACCGGACGCGGCGGTCTGGTGGACACACCCGCGCTGATCGACGCCTTGAAGGACGGCCAACTGGGCTATCTGGGCCTGGATGTGTATGAGGAAGAGGCGCAGCTGTTTTTCGAGGATCGCAGCGACTTGCCGTTGCAGGATGATGTGCTGGCGCGGCTGTTGACCTTCCCGAATGTGATCATCACCGCGCATCAGGCGTTTCTGACCCACGAGGCGTTGGGCGCGATTGCCGCGACCACCCTGCACAACATCGCGACCTGGGCTGCAGGCGCACCGCAGAACCAGGTCGAGGGCTGAGGATTACCGGCTTATTTCGGCGACAGCGACGAGGCCAGGATCAGCAGGGCCAGCCAGCCAAAACCGAAAAAACGCTGCTTCATCGAATGACCGTTACGCAGCAGGAACCAGACAAAGACCATCGGCAGCAGAAACACCATGATCTTCAACCAGCCTTCCACCGGACGAGAACCGTCGGCGTTGGGCTGAAGTTGAGGGGTTGGCTCGGGCTGCCGACGACGGCGACCGACTGCTGCCGGTGTCACTTTCGGCGCGGGCTCCGGGGCTGGCGGCGGGACGAAGGCTTCAGGCACGGACTTGTTGCGCGGCAGACTGCCAAATGAAATTGTCGTCGCGGCAGCGGCGACCGTCGGCTGCTGCGGATTGTGCCCGTGTTGCTGCGCCATCGGAGCACCACAATGAATGCACGCCTTGACTTCAGAGCTGATGCTCCGCTTGCATTCATAACATTCGATCAGCGCCATGTTCCGTTCCCTCAGATTGAAGGGCGGCAGTTTGCCATGAGCGCCGAGCAATTTGAACCGGATCGAAGGTCACACACGTACGCCATCCTGCAATCCAGCCCGTGCTAGCATGTCGCGCAGATTTGGAGGACCCATGGTCGAACACGATTTCCGCTACACCCTGATGAACCCGCAACACACCCTCACCGAATGCCGCGCCCTCGTACCGGGCCGCTATCAGGTCACCGGCAACGGTGGCTCGATCCGTAACGGTGACGTCCTGTTGGTCACCCTCAAAGGCAGCAAGGACTTGTCCATGCGCCTGACTGTCGACTCCGTACGCCACCTGATCAATCCGCCGGGCCAATGGACCGCGATGACCACGGGCCCGGTATTCGGCGAACTGGCAATCCACACCTGGCAGGTCAACTGCGACAGCTGCGCCAAAGAGCTGAGCTTCGAGTTCGCGGTGGACGCCAAGCTGGGCAAGACCGCCGAGAAACCGGCCGCCACGGCGCGCATCGCCGAGCTGGGCTGGAAAGCCGTCGGCGACAAACACCTGTGCCCCAAATGCCAGGAGCCTGCGTGATGAAACGCCTTGCCCTGCCCCTGTTGGTCGGTGCCGGTCTGGTGGGCTGCGCCGCAGAGCCAGTGCAGTTGCAACAGAACCGCAGCTACATTCTGGAGTGGATCGGCGAGCGGCCATTGATGGATTACAGCCACCTGACCGTGACCCTCGGTGACGATGGCCGCGCGTATGGCAATGGCGGCTGCAACCACTGGTTCGCACCGTACACCCTCGAGGGTGACAAGCTGAGCTTCGGCCCGATCGGCAAGACCCGCAAACTCTGCGCCCCGGCGCTGATGGAGCAGGAACAACGCTTCCTGCAGGCGCTGCAAGGCGTGGAACGCTGGGACATCTCGCCGATCGAGCAGATGCGCTTCTGGCCGGCGGAAGGCAAGCCGTTGCGTTGGTGGCTGGAAGAGGGTTAACCCCCTTAGACGCACACTGAGGTTACTGTGGCGAGGGAGCTTGCTCCCGCTCGGCTGCGCAGCAGTCGCAAAACCGTTAACCGCGCGTTGCCGGAGACACCGAGTCAGCAGGGTTTGGGGCCGCTTCGCGGCCCAGCGGGAGCAAGCTCCCTCGCCACAAAAGCCCATTCAACTCACTTTGTCGCCTGCAACGCCTCCAGCTTGGCCATCACCCCAGCCGCCGTCTGCTCGCCCATCAGTTGCTCACGCACCTTGCCCTTGTTGTCGATGATGTAGGTCACCGGCAAGGCCTCACTGCGCGGCAGGTCGAACAGGTCCGCCGGATCCTGCGCCAGTACGGTGAACTTGATGCCCAGCTTCTCGCTGGCGCTCTTCAGGTCTTCACCCTGCACGTTGTCGAAGTTGACCCCGAACACCCCAATATTCTTGCTCTTGAGTTCGTCAGCCAAATGATTGAGTTCAGGAATTTCCGTGCGGCACGGGCCACACCATTCGGCCCAGTAATTGATGACTACCCATTGTTTATCCAGACGCTCGGACGCCACCTTCTGACCATTCTGGTCAATGCCGTAGTCATTCCCGCAGCCCCCCAGCATCAACGCCCCGATTATCGTCAATGCCGCTGCCAATCGCCGTGTCATGTCGTGTTCCCTGGTCAAAAATTGGATGCGCCTGCGACCCATCGCCTCTGAAGGTTCTGGATTGCGCGCTGCACAGTTAGAATAGCCGCCACTTTACGCCAGAAGCGACCCGCCATGACCGATCTGACGCTTTATCACAATCCGCGCTGCTCGAAATCCCGCGGCGCACTGGAACTTCTCGAGGCCCGTGGCCTGACCCCAAACGTGGTGCGTTACCTGGAAACGCCGCTGGACGCCTCGCAGATCAAGGCCTTGCTCGGCAAGCTCGGCATCAGCGCACGGCAACTGCTGCGCACGGGAGAAGATGAATACAAAATGCTTCAGCTGGCGGACACGAGCCTCAGTGAAGCGCAACTGATCGCCGCCATCGCCGAACACCCGAAACTGATGGAGCGGCCGATTCTCGAAGTCGGCGACAAGGCCGTGATCGGCCGTCCTCCGGAGCAGATCCTGGAGCTGTTGCCGTGAGCGCGCCATACATTCTGGTTCTGTATTACAGCCGCAACGGTTCGACCAACGAGATGGCTCGGCAGATCGCCCGCGGTGTCGAGCAGGCCGGCCTCGAAGCGCGCCTGCGTACCGTACCGGCGATTTCCACCGAGTGCGAAGCCGTGGCCCCGGGCATCCCTGACGAAGGTGCGCTCTACGCCACCCTCGACGATCTGAAGAACTGCGCTGGCCTCGCACTCGGCAGCCCGACGCGTTTCGGCAACATGGCCGCACCGCTCAAGTACTTCCTCGACGGCACCAGCAACCTGTGGCTGACCGGTGCACTGGTCGGTAAACCGGCCGGCGTGTTCACCTCCACCGCCAGCCTGCACGGCGGCCAGGAAACCACCCTGCTGTCGATGATGCTGCCGCTGTTGCACCACGGCATGCTGATCACCGGCCTGCCGTACAGCGAGTCGGCGCTGCTGGAAACCCAGGGCGGCGGCACGCCATATGGCGCCAGTCATCACGCTGGCGCCGATGGCAAGAAAGGTCTGGATCAGCACGAGATGGCGCTGTGTCGCGCACTCGGCGCACGCCTGGCGAAAACCGCGCAAAAACTGGAGGGCTGAGGGTGGCGAAGAAGGCGAAAATCCTGCCCTCGGTGGAGTGGCTCGAACCCCGCGTCAAGGCGATGCGGGCCCTCAGCCTGCTGTGCTTCTTCGGCCTCGCCGGGCTGCTCGCCGCTTACTACCTGGTATTCGCCGACCTGCATGGCGCCCGACCGTGGGTGATTTTGCTGGTCGAGCTGATCCCGTGGATCGTTCTCGCCCCGGCGATGATCATGGGCAGCGCCCGTGGGCATTCGTGGATGTGTTTTGTGGTGAATCTGTATTTCATCAAGGGCGCACTGGCGGCGTATGACCCGAACCGGCAGCTGTTTGGCGTATTGGAGATGGTCGCGAGCCTGGCGCTGTTCTGCTCGGCGCTGCTGTATGTGCGCTGGCGGTATCAGTTGAATCGCAAGCTGGCTGGCGAGGGCGAGATTTCCGTCGCCTGAGCTGACGCCTTCGCGAGCAAGCCCGCTCCCACAGTTTTTGTGTCGATCACAATATTGTGTTTCAACAAGGATCCTGTGGGAGCGGGCTTGCTCGCGAATGGAGCGATGCGGTCTTAATGATTGACGGTGTACGCCAGCATCATCGAAATCTGGCTCATCGGCCGCCCACCACTCTGTTCATGCCACTGGTTGAACGCGTTCTGCACAATCGCCAGATCGCGCAGACTGGTCGGCACCTTGTCGACGATCTTCTGCGCATTCAGCGCCGCGACCACGTCATAGCTCGGCACGAAGGTGTCCTTGCCAACCATGCGCAAGAAGCGTGGCGCCGACAGCCCGCCCAACTGATGGCCGTGCTTTTTCAGGTAGGTCCACAGACCGACGATGTCGGTCACCGGCCAGTCGGCGATCAGTGCGCCGAAACTGCCCTTGTCCTTCTCCACATCGAGAATGAACTGCGCATTGCGCGGCACGCTCTTGAGCTTGCCCAGGTGGCGGATGATTCGCGCGTCCTGCATCAGGCGTTCGAGGTGCTCGGCGCTCATCAGCACGACCTTTTCCGGGTCGAACTTGAAGAACACTTCTTCGAAAGCCGGCCACTTGGCGTCCACCAGGCTGTGCTTGAGCCCGGCGCGGAATACCCGCAGGGCCATGGTCGAGAGGTAACGATCGTCGCTGATCTTGCGCAATTGCGCGGGAGTCTTGGGAACGGGCAGATGGGCTTCCAGTTCAGCCGCCGAACCGAAGCGGTTCAGACAGTATTCGTGCAGCCACTTGTAATCGCGCATGCCCTCTCCTATTGAATGAAACGAAGAAACCCATGTGGGAGCGGGCTTGCTCGCGAAGACTGAGTGTCAGTCGGCGCATATAGCGACTGATACACCGCCTTCGCGAGCAAGCCCGCTCCCACCTGGAATGGGTTTACAGATTGACCACGTTGACGAAGCGCGAAGCCGCCGTTTCGTCGATCTTCAGGCTGGTGAAGTCGAACAGGTTGCGGTCGGCCAGTTGCGACGGCACCACGTTCTGCAGACTGCGGAAGATGCTTTCAGTTCGGCCCGGAGTCTTGCGCTCCCAGTCCTGAAGCATTTCCTTGACCACCTGACGCTGCAGGTTTTCCTGCGAACCGCAGAGGTTGCACGGGATGATCGGGAATTCCTTGAAGTCCGAGTAAGCCTGGATGTCTTTCTCGTTGCAGTAGGCCAGCGGACGGATCACCACGTTACGGCCGTCGTCGGCGCGCAGCTTCGGCGGCATCGCTTTGAGGGTGCCGTTGAAGAACATGTTGAGGAAGAACGTCTCGACGATGTCGTCACGATGGTGACCGAGGGCCATCTTGGTCGCGCCGATTTCGTCGGCGAAGGTGTACAGCGTGCCGCGACGCAGGCGCGAACACAGCGAACAGGTGGTCTTGCCTTCCGGCACCAGTTCCTTGACCACCGAGTAGGTGTCCTTCTCGACGATGTGGTACTCGACGCCCAGCTCTTTCAGATAGGCCGGCAGCACATGCTCGGGGAAACCCGGCTGCTTCTGATCCATGTTCACCGCGACGATTTCGAACTTGATCGGTGCAACCTTCTGCAGGTGCAGCAGCACGTCGAGCATGGTGTAGCTGTCCTTGCCCCCGGACAGGCAGACCATGACCTTGTCGCCGTCTTCGATCATGTTGAAATCGGCGACCGCTTCGCCGGCCAGGCGGCGCAGGCGCTTTTGCAGTTTGTTCTGGTTGACCGTAAGAGTGCCCATGACGCGAAATCCGTGAGGTGTGACGAAAGGCGGGCATTTTACGCAAAAAACCCGCTGGGGGCGAAGGGCCGTGGGTCTGTCCCTATCACCCGATCCCCTGTGGCGAGGGAGCTTGCTCCCGCTGGGGTGCGAAGCGCCCCCAAACCTGCAGCCGCTGTTTTCCTGACGCACCGAACCGGAAGGATTGGCGACTGCTGCGCAGCCGAGCCGGGAGCAAGCTCCCTCGCCACAGAGGTGATCCGGCCTCAACCGTGCAAGACCCTGCCGCGATTACGCCCCCTGTTTACAGCGCGATTTGCTCTAAGCCCCTATCACCTGTGCGGTTAAGTCCTTTCTATACTGCGACATAAGGTCGCACACATCTGAAGACCTGTATTTGCTCGGCCACCTTGGCCCGTAGGCGCTCCGCTGGGGGGCGATGGCAATAACAAGAGGAGTGACTGGCATGATCCATCACGTAGTGGGACTTTTTACCCACCCCGATCAGGAATGGAAGGAAATCCGTGGCGACCAAGAGGAAAGCATCAGCCACATGTACCTGACGCACACGCTGATCCTGGCGGCGATTCCGGCCGTTTCGGCGTTTATCGGCACCACTCAGGTCGGCTGGGTGATCGGCAGCCGCGCGCCGGTGATGCTCACCGTGGAAAGCGCAATCTGGATGACGGTGATGTCGTACCTGGCGATGCTCGGCGGCGTCGCGGTGATGGGCGCGTTCGTGCACTGGATGGCCCGCACCTATGACGCCAATCCGAGCCTGGCCCGCTGCGTGGCCTTCGCCACCTACACCGCGACACCGTTGTTCGTCGGCGGGCTGGCGGCACTGTATCCGCATATGTGGCTGGGGATGATCGTCGGCACGGCGGCCATCTGCTACACGGTTTATCTGCTGTATGTAGGGTTGCCGACGTTCATGAACATTCCGTCGGACGAAGGCTTCCTGTTTTCCAGCTCGGTGCTGGCGGTGGGTCTGGTGGTACTGGTGGCCATCATGGCGTTCACCGTGATTGTCTGGGGCCTCGGCGTGGGGCCGGTGTATACCAACTGAGATGCTTCACCCCCGAGAACAACAAGATCTGCCAATACAGGCCGCCGCAAGGCGGCCTTCTCGTATGGCGGATGACCATTCGGCAGGTCAGCGATTCGCAAGTCCGGGAGGTTGCGGCATACTCGACGCCTCTGGAGATCCATCAAGCATGCCCGAGCAACTCAATACCCGCGTCGAAGACTGTTACCAACTCGCTGAAGCCTTTTTCAAACGTCATTTCCAACGCCCCGTCGTCAGCCTCAAGCTGCGCGGGCAAAAAGCCGGTGTCGCGCATCTGCACGAGAACCTGCTGCGCTTCAATCCGCAGCTGTACCGGGAAAACACCGAACACTTCCTCAAGCAGACCGTGGCCCACGAAGTCGCGCACCTGATCGCTCATCAACTGTTTGGCGACCGCATCCAGCCGCATGGCGAGGAGTGGCAATTGATCATGCGCGGGGTTTACGAACTGCCGCCGGATCGCTGCCACACCTACGCAATCAAACGCCGCAGCGTGACCCGCTATATCTACAAATGCCCGTGCGCCGACAGTGATTTTCCGTTTTCGGCGCAGCGCCATAGTCTGGTACGGCAGGGGCGACGGTATTTGTGCCGTAGATGCCGCAACACCTTGGTGTTCAGTGGTGAGATGCGGGTGGAGTAGTCGGTTTTTGTATTGCCCCGACTGGCCCCTTCGCGAGCAGGCTCGCTCCCACAGGGGGAACGCATTTCAAAATGTGGGAGCGGGCTTGCTCGCGAAAGGGGCGGCACAGACGCTAGAGAATCACCTTGGCACGCCGCAACTCGGCAATCCGCTCAGCACTAAACCCCAACTCCCCCAACACCTGCTCCGTATGCTGCCCCAACCCCGCCCCGGCATGCCGCGGCGCCGGCAGCGCCTCGGAGAACTTCAGCGGACAGGCAATCTGCGCCTGCGTCGTACCGTCCCCCCGCGGCACCTGGGTCACCAATTCACGCGCCTGCAACTGCGGATGCTGCACCGCCTCGCTCAGGTTCAATACCGGCTCGACACAGGCATCAACTCCGGCAAACAACTCGCACAGCTCGGCAAAGTCGTGCTTCTCGAATTCAACTTTCAACGCCTCCTTCAATAACCGCTGCTGCTCGGGTTTCGGCGACAAGCCCTGCGCCGCCAGCTCCGGCCGGCCCAACGCCGTGCACAGTTGCTGCATGAACGCAGGCTCCAGACTGCCCACCGACAGCCAGCGTCCGTCGCGCGAGCGGTAGTAGTCATAGAAGCTGCCGCCATTGAGCATCTGCTCTTCCCAATGCGGTTCCTCGCCACAGGCCAGATACCCGGCACCGGCCATGGCGTTCAGGCTGAAGGCGCAGT
The DNA here is from genome assembly GCF_023100605.1 of Pseudomonas sp. MWU12-2020. Lineage (NCBI taxonomy): Bacteria > Pseudomonadati > Pseudomonadota > Gammaproteobacteria > Pseudomonadales > Pseudomonadaceae > Pseudomonas > Pseudomonas sp. MWU12-2020. The sequence goes on along the minus strand of NZ_JALMEX010000003.1, from coordinate 293,905 downwards.
CGGTCATGCTCACGTCCAGGTGCGTGCCCTGCCCTGTCTGCTGCCGGGCGATAACCGCCGCCAGCAGGCCGATCACCCCATGCAGCGAACCACCCGCGATATCCGCCACCTGCATGCCCAGCGGCAACGGCCCGCTGTCAGCGCGGCCGGTGTAACTGGCAAGCCCGGCCAGCGCCAGATAGTTGATGTCATGCCCGGCGCGGTCCTTGTACGGGCCGGTCTGGCCATAGCCGGTGATCGACACGTAAATCAGCTTCGGGTTGATCGCCTTCAGTGCCTCGTAACCCAGGCCCAGACGCTCCATCACACCGGGACGAAACTGCTCGAGGACGATGTCGTATTCAGTCAGCAACTGCCGGACCACCTCCAGCGCTTCAGGCTGCTTGAGGTCCAGCGCCAGACTGCGCTTGTTGCGGTTCAGGTAAGCGTGGCTGGCCGACATGCCCTGATCGTGCGGCGGCAACACCCGCAGCAGATCCATGCGCGTCGGTGATTCAATGCGCAACACATCGGCGCCCATGTCCGCCAGCAACAGCGAGGCGAACGGCCCCGGCAGCAGGGTCGAGAAATCCAGAATTTTCAGTGAGGCCAGCGGCGCAGACATGGGCGATCTCCTTGGGCGATACACCCAGCCTAGGCAGCGCTGCCGCGCACGGCAATCACCGGATGCATCAGCGGCAGTGACCGTAATGCTCAAATCGCCGGCAATAAAAAACCTGCCGAGGCAGGTTCTTCAGTGCCTGTGTGGCGAGGGAGCAAGCTCCCTCGCCACAAGGTAGTACCAAACTGCAGTTACTTGACGTTGCTCGGAGCCACGCCTTCAGCCACACCCAGATCATCTTCCGGACGGGTATCCGCGATACCGCGACCGCCCGAGGCCAGCTCGGATTGCAGTACGTCGGTGTCCAGCTCTTTGACCCACTTGGCGACGACGATGGTTGCCACGGCGTTGCCGACCAGGTTGGTCAGGGCGCGGGCTTCGGACATGAAACGGTCGATACCCAGAATCAGCGCCAGACCGGCCACCGGCAGGTGACCGACCGCCGACAGGGTGGCTGCCAGCACGATGAAGCCCGAACCGGTCACACCGGCTGCGCCTTTGGAGGACAGCAGCAACACCACCAGCAGGGTGATCTGGTGCGTGATGTCCATGTGCGTGTCGGTGGCCTGAGCAATGAACACTGCGGCCATGGTCAGGTAGATCGCGGTACCGTCGAGGTTGAACGAGTAACCGGTCGGGATCACCAGACCCACTACCGATTTCTTGGCGCCCAGACGCTCCATCTTGATCAGCATGCGTGGCAGTACCGATTCCGACGAAGAAGTACCCAGTACGATCAGCAGCTCTTCACGGATGTAGCGAATCATCTTCAGCACGCTGAAGCCGTGCATGCGGGCGATGGCACCCAGCACGATCAGGATGAACAGCACGCAAGTGATGTAGAAGCAGGCCATCAGTTGACCCAGCTGCACCAGCGAGCCGACACCGTAGGCACCGATGGTGAATGCCATCGCACCGAAGGCACCGATTGGCGCGAGCTTCATGATCATGTTGATGATGTTGAACATCACGTGGGCGAAGCGATCGATGAAGTCGAGGATCGGACGGCCGTAGTCACCCAGGCGATGCAGGGCGAAACCGAAGATCACCGAGAACATCAGCACTTGCAGGATGTCACCGGTGGCGAACGCGCCGACGATGGTGGTCGGGATCACGTTGAGCAGGAAGCCGACAACGCTCTGATCAGCACCTTGAGCCACGTAGGTGGCAACTTTCGAAGCGTCCAGAGTGCTGACGTCGATGTGCATGCCGTTGCCCGGCTGCACGATGTTGACCACGATCAGGCCGACCAGCAGCGCGATGGTCGAAACGATTTCGAAGTACAGGAGTGCGTAACCACCGGTCTTGCCGACCGATTTCATGCTTTGCATGCCGGCGATGCCGCTGACCACGGTGCAGAAGATGATCGGGGCAATGATCATCTTGATCAGTTTGATGAACCCGTCACCCAGCGGCTTTACCGCGACACCGAACTGCGGGTAGTAGTGACCGAGTGCAATACCGATGATGATTGCGACGATCACCTGGAAATACAGGGATTTGTAGAGTGGCTGACGAGTCGTCATTGCAAGTTTCCTCAAGCGTCCTGCGGGCAACATCCATCTGTCGAGCGCAAAACCTGAATTGCGAACCCTCCTGCACTGGAGGGATTTGTTGTGTCGAGCGGCGCTTCTCCGGCGGGATAGACGCACACTTCTGTCGCTCTTATCGCAAACGCCGTGCCACATTGGTGCAATTCGCTACAAGCCTTTTGATATCAGGCAGTGCAGGGTAATTTTTGTCACTGCCCGGTGACGTGAGTGTGGCGGATTTCCGCCAACTCGTTGGCTCTCGTCCTACAATTTGGCGGAAATCCGCCTTGTTGCCATGCGCATGCCCCGGCTACCATCCGGCGCCAGAGGAAGGATCCGCCGCTTATGCGCGAACGCACCATCGCCAGCCATTTCGCCCGTGCCGCCCTCGGTGGCGCACGCCGTTCGGGCTTCGACTATTCGCCACTGCTGCAGCGACTGGGCATCAGTCCCGAGTTGCTGGATGAGCCGCGGGCGCGAATTGCACCGGAGCAATTCACCCAACTGATCCAGAGCCTGTGGCTGGCGCTGGATGATGAGTACCTGGGCTTCGGCAACGTACCGAGCAAACCCGGCAGCTTCGCGATGATGTGCCACGCCCTGATCCACTGCCGCAACCTGGAGAAGGCACTGCAACGCGGTTTATTGTTTTATAGCCTATTCCCGGGGGCCCCGCGCCTGGACCTCAGCCGCGAAGACGAATGGGTGCGCCTGAGCCTCGATGATTCGCAGCTATGGGACCCGGATCACTTTCTCAGCGAGAGCCTGCTGGTGATCTGGCATCGCCTCGGCAGTTGGCTGATCGGCCAGCGGATTCGTCTGGAGCAGGCCACTTTCAGTTATCCGAAACCGGCGCATGGTGCCGAGTACGACCTGCTGTTCCCCTGCCCGCTGGTGTTTGCCGAGGGCCAAAGCAGCCTGCTGTTTCACAGCCGCTACCTGCACATGCCGCTGTTGCAGGACGAACGCACCCTCAAGCACTTCCTTGAACGCTCCCCCGCCGACCTGCTATCACGTCCGGACGACGGCGACAGTCTCAGCAGCCGCCTGCGCCGCTTGCTCAGCCGCGACAGCGCGCACTGGCCGGATCTGGAAGCGGTGGCCGCGCACCTGCACATCAGCCCGCAAACCCTGCGTCGGCATTTGCGTGAGGAAGGCACCAGTTTTCAGGAATTGAAGGATCAGTTGCGCCGCGACATCGCCATTTATCATCTGGGACGGGCGGATCTGTCGTTGCAACAGATTGCCGAGCAGCTGGGGTTTTCCGAGCCGTCGGCGTTTCACCGGGCGTTCAAGAAATGGACGGGGCTGACACCGGGGGCTTATCGGGCGCAGGAGCAGTAAGCCTCCGCAGAGTTTTACGCCGAGGCGGCAGGCCCCTTCGCGAGCAAGCTCGCTCCCACAGGGGAATGGCGAGCGCCGCCGATTCAATGTGGGAGCGAGCTTGCTCGCGAAGAGGCCCGAAAGGTGCCGACTAAACCGCAGGAAACTGAATCCTGAACGCCGCCCCGCCCATCGGTGAATCCCCGAGCATCAGTTTGGCGTTGTAGCTCTCGATAATGTCCTTGACCACCGCCAGGCCGATGCCCTGCCCGGGGTGCTGTCGATCCAGACGCTCGCCACGCTCCAGAATCCGCGCCCGTTGATTCGGCGGTACGCCCGGGCCGTCGTCTTCGATGCACAACTCGGTCCCGGCCAGACTCTCGCGAACGCTGATGCGCACTTCGCCCAGACACAGGCGATAGGCGTTCTCCAGCAGGTTGCCCATCATCTCCAGCAAAGCGCCCTGCTCGATCGGCACATAGCAGTGCTCCGGCAGATCGAAGGCCACCCGCACACGTTTGTCGCGGTAGACCTTGTCCAGTGTGTCGCACAGGCTTTTGAGCACCGGCTGCAGACGGACCTGGTGGCGCACCAGCCCGCTTTTGCGCAGGCTGGCGCGTTGCAGTTGGTAGCTGATCTGCTGACTCATGCGCTCGATCTGGGTTTGCAGCACCCAGGCTTGATCACGATCTTCGGGACGTTTCGCCATGTCTTCGCTGACCCCTTGCAACACCGCCAGAGGGGTTTTCAGGCTGTGCGCCAGATCATCGAGAGAGTCGCGGTAGCGGCTGCGCTGCTGGCGTTCGCTGAGCAGCAAACGGTTGAGCGAGCCGGTCAGGCGCAGCAGTTCGCGCGGGTGCTGCTCGGTGAGGCTTTCGCGGGTGCCGCTTTCGATTTCGTCGAGTTCCTGGCTGAGCTGGCGCAGCGCCTTGAGGCCCCAGGTCAGGCCGATCCACAACAGCGCCAGCAACACCAGCAATGCGGCACCGAAGCCCAGATAGAGATTTTCGCGCAGGCCTTCGAGGGTGTTTTCGTATTCACGCACCGGTTGCAGGGCAACGATACTGAACGCGGCACTTTTACCGCCAAGCAGTTTGACTTCGACGTCGTAGACGAAGAACTCCTGACCGTCGCTCTCGCGGATCCGCGCGAACTCGTTACCCATGCCGTCGTAACGCGGCTTGTAGTTGATCTGCTCTTCCTGCGTGCCTTTCGAGCGCCAGACCAGTTTGCCTTCGCGATCGTAGATGTAGCCGAGCAAGCGGTTGTCGGTGAGGTTGAAACGCTCATCGGGCAATTGCGCCGGCATCATCAGGCGGCCGTTCTCGATGCGGGCGGCAGAGATCAGCGTGGTGGCGTCCGAAGCCAGCCGCTGCTCGATCGAGTCCTGCAACGCCAGGCTGAACGCGCCCTGCATGGCGGGGAGCAAGCCGAGCATGAACAACACCGCCAACGTGGTGGCGGCGAGCATCAAGCGAACGCGAAGAGAACGAATCAAGTGCAAGGCTCATTGAACAGATAGCCGAGACCGCGCACGGTATCGATCGGCTTGAACCCGCGCGTGCCTTCGAGCTTGCGGCGCAGGCGGCCGACCAGCACTTCGATCACGTTCGGATCGCGCTCGTCGTCGTCCGGATAGAGCTGCTCCATCAAGCGATCCTTGGGCACCACTTGCTGGTGGTGGCGCATCAGGTATTCGAGGATGCGGTATTCGTAGGCAGTCAGCGCCAGCGGCTCTTCATCCAGCGATGCCTGCTTGCGATTGAGGTCCAGCAACAGCGGTCCGGCGACGATGGTGGACTGGGTGAACCCGCTGGAGCGACGCAGCAAGGCGTTGAGTCGTGCATCGAGTTCTTCGAACTGGAACGGCTTGACCACGTAATCGTCGGCACCGGCGGCCAGGCCTTCGACCTTGTCCTGCCAGTTGCCGCGCGCAGTGAGGATCAGCACCGGAAACGTCTTGCCGGTCGAGCGCAACTGCCGGATCAAGTCCAGACCGCCCATGCCCGGCAAACCGAGGTCGATGACCGCCAGATCGAAGTTGAACTGCCCGGTCTGGTACAGCGCCTCTTCGGCATTGGCCACGGACTCGACCACATGACCGCTCTCCGTCAGACGGGTTTGCAGGTGATGGCGCAACAGCGCTTCATCTTCGACGACCAACAGTTTCATAACGCTCTCCCGGGTAAATCAAAAGCTCCAACTTCAACAGCATACCTGTGAGAGCGAGTCTGCTCGCGAAGGCGACGGCACGGGCGACGACTTTCTCATTGCTGTTCGACTGGATGCAAGGTTAGCAAGCCGCCCCTGTACCTGCCCTGAACGCTCGTTGAACCTGCACTGAATCAAATCGACTAGGCTGTCCTGACCACTTTCGATAAGGAGACCGACCATGCGCCTGTTCCTCGCCCTCGCCCTGCTCGCGGCCAGCAGTCTGACCAACGCCGCAATCAAGACTCAGGAGATTCCCTACCAGAGTGCCGACGGCACCAGACTGATCGGCTACTACGCCTACGACGACGCGATCAAGGGCAAGCGCCCGGGGATCGTCGTGGTGCATGAATGGTGGGGGCTGAACGACTACGCCAAACGCCGCGCCCGCGACCTCGCTGAGCTGGGCTACAGCGCACTGGCGATCGATATGTACGGCGAAGGCAAGAACACCGAGCACCCCAAGGATGCAATGGCATTCATGCAGGCCGCGACCCAGGATGCCGCCGCCTCCAGCAAGCGCTTCGAGGCCGGGCTGAACCTGCTGAAAAAGCAGCCACAGACCGACGTGAATAAAATCGCCGCCATCGGTTACTGCTTCGGCGGCGGCGTGGTGCTCAACGCGGCGCGTCAGGGCGAGCCGCTGGCGGGCGTGGTGAGTTTCCACGGCGCGCTGGCGACCACCACCCCGGCGACGCCCGGCAGTGTGAAGGCGAAGATTCTGGTCGAGCATGGTGCGCTGGACAGCATGGTCACCCCGGCCAACGTCACCGCATTCAAATCCGAGATGGACAAGGCCGGCGCCGACTACACATTCGTCAGCCTCGACGGCGCCAAGCATGGTTTCACCAATCCCGATGCCGATCGTTTGAGCCACGGTGAACACGGTGGCCCGGATATCGGCTACAACAAAGCGGCCGATGAAAAATCCTGGGCGGACATGAAAGCGTTCTTCCAGAAAATCTTTGGCTGACATTGCCCCTGTGGCGAGGGAGCTTGCTCCCGCTCGGCGGCAAAGCCGTCGCAAAAACCTGCCGATGCGGTTTACCTGACAGACCTCGTCCACAGTTTTGGGGGGCTTTGCCCCCAGCGGGAGCAAGCTCCCTCGCCACAAAAGTGTGCAGCCTCTACCCAGTCGCGGCTTCAACCGGCAAAATGCCCGCCATGAATTCCAGCCCGATCCTCCCCACCTGCTGCACCGCGCTCGACGCTCACTGGCCGTTGCCCAGCGTGCTGCGCGAGACCGTCCTGTTGAGCACCCGTTTCGACCCGAAACAATTGCTCGGCGACGACTTCCAGCGCAGTGCCATCGAGCCGCCGCCGAGCATTCAGCGTTCGGTTGCCAAGCGCCAGGCAGAGTTTCTTGCCGGGCGGATTTGCGCCCGGGCGGCGTTGCAGCAACTGGAAGGCTCAAGCGTGATTCCGGCGATTGGCGAAGACCGTGCACCGGTATGGCCGGCGCACATCTGCGGCTCGATCACCCACAGCACCGGGCGTGCGGCGGCGATTGTCGCCAACAAGCAGCATTGGCGTGGCTTGGGCATGGACCTGGAAAACCTGCTCGACACCGACCGCGCCGAACGCCTGGCCGGGGAGATCCTGACGCCTGCGGAACTGCAGCGCATGGCCGCCGGTTCGAGGGAACAACTGGCGTTGCTGGTGACGCTGACGTTTTCGGTGAAAGAAAGCCTGTTCAAGGCGTTGTACCCGATTGTGCAGAAGCGCTTTTATTTCGAGCACGCCGAGGTGCTGGAGTGGACAGAGCAAGGGCAGGTTCGGTTGCGTTTGCTGACTGACTTGTCTGGCGAATGGCGTCATGGCACCGAGCTGGAAGCGCAATTTGGGGTGCAGGATGGGCAGTTGCTGAGTCTGGCCAGCATTCCGGCCTGAGGATTTTTCAGCCTGTCCCGCCGCCTTCGCGAGCAAGCCCGCTCCCACCCTTGAAATGCATTCCCCTGTGGGAGCGGGCTTGCTCGCGAAGGCATCATCCCTGCCACCACAAAACTCAGCGGCGTTCCTGATTCCGCGGCCAACTCAGACTGAAGCAGGCCCCGCCCAGACTCTTGCTCTTGTTGATCAGCGCCCGGCCGTCATGCCAATGGATGATCCGCCGCACAATCGACAGCCCCAGCCCATGCCCGCCCGACGCCCGGGTACGGCTGTCATCCAGACGCAGAAACGGCGTGAAGATGCGCTCCCACGCCACCTCCGGCACGCCCGGCCCGTCATCCTCGACATCGACCCGGCAGCGCAACTGCCCGACCTGATAACTCACCGTGACTTTCGAGCGCGCATGGCGCATCGCGTTGCTCACCAGATTCTGCAACGCCCGGTGCAGGAAGCGCGGTTCGGCCTCGACCCAGGCGCCGTCGTTATCGGTGGATGACAGGCACATACCACGCTGCACCGTGACCCCGGCACGCAACGGCGCCAGCTCTTCGATCACCTGATTGACCAGCGCATCGAGGTCGATGCGCTGAAAGGTCAGCGCCGGCGAGCCCTGCTCCAGTCGCGCGTAGGTGAGCATCTCGTCCACCAGCTTATCGAGATCCTCGATGTCGTGATCCATGCCCTCGCGGTACTTCTCCAGCGCCTGCGGGGTGGTGGCCGAGCCGATCATCTCCAGGCCGAAACGCAGGCGCGCCACCGGAGTACGCAACTCATGGGACACCGCGCGCACCAGTTCGCGCTGGATCGCCAGCAATTGCTGCAAGTGCTCGGCCATGCCGTTGAACGCTGCCGCCAGCCGCCCTACCGAGTCAGCGCCCCGGGCCGGCACGCGGGTTTCCAGGCTGCCCTTGGCGATGCGCGTGGCGGCGGCTTCGAGGCCGCGCAAACGCCGTTCGAGCTGGCGCACCAACAGGTAAACGATCAGGCCGATCAGACTCAGGCCGAGCACGGCGATCAGCACCAGCCATTGCGGCGGGTACGGATTCATCTGATACAGCGGGCCGATTTCCAGCACCCACGGCGTGCCGACCATGCCGGCAAACACCCGGATCGAGTCACCACCCTTGCCCAGCGCCATCACCGTGTCGCCCTCGGACACGCGGCGGCTCTGGTCTTCGTCCATGTCGGCCTCATTGACCGTGACCAGTCGCAGATCAAAACCGAAGCCCTTCTCTTCCTTTAACTGCGCCAGCCGCTTGGGTTGTTCGCCCACCGGAAAACGCACCAGCTCATCGGCCAGCAGATAAATGGTCGCACGGGCCAGTTGTTCGCTGATCTGTTGCACGTCGCCGGTGAGCAGCAACTGTTCCTTGTCGCTGACCAGTCGATAGACCCGCGCAGCATGCGGGCCGGTCTGCTCCACCAACGCTTGACCGCGTTGCACCCGGGTGCGCTGTGACAAGTCCAGATCAGTCTCGGAAAACTTCTTCAGCGCCAGCGGAATCCCCAGCAGCCGCTCCCACACCAACAGCGCCCGATGGCGCTCGGTTTCGTTCATCGGTTGCAGGTTGTCGGCCATCAGCGAAAACGTGCCGTGGGCGAGGCGCTCGCGGTACTGCTCGCTGCGCACCTGATTGAGCAGGTGCAGCGCCAGCACACCAAGCACCGCCACCAGAATCAGCGCCGCGCACATGCCGCCGTAGATGCGCAGGAAGATCGAGTTCACAGCGCCAGGTCTACGCAAGCTTCAGGGACGAACAGATAGCCTTTGCTGCGGATAGTCTTGATCAGGCGCGGGTGGTCGGGGTCGTCGCCGATTTTCGGGCGAATGCGCGAGATACGCACGTCGATCGAGCGGTCCTGGCCGTCGTAACCGATGCCCCGCAGCGCAGTAAAGATCTCTTCGCGAGAGAGGATTCGCCCGGCATTCGACACCAGCAGCCAGAGCAGGTCGAATTCGGCGCTGGTCAGTTCGATGCCGCTGTCGCTGAGCCAGGCTTCGCGCAAGGCGTTGTCCACCACCAGCGGGCCGAATTGCAGGCGACGGCTTTTCTCCGCGACGGGTTCGGCTGTGTCACTGCGTCGCAGCAAGGCCTGAATCCGCGCCAGCAACAGCCGTGGACGCACCGGTTTGCACACGTAATCGTCGGCGCCGAGGTCGAGGCCCTGGATCTGGTCGGCATCGTCGGTGCGCGCGGTGAGCATCAGGATCGGCCCGTCATAACGGTCACGCACCTTGCGGCAGATGCTCAGACCGTCTTCACCGGGCAGCATCAGGTCGAGGATCACCAGGTCCGGCTGCTCCTTGATGATCCGCGCCGCCGCCAGCGCGCCGTTGCCTTCAATCTCCACCTGCAATCCATTGGCCTGCAGGTATTCGCGGGTGAGTTCGGCCAGACGCTGGTCGTCCTCGACTATCAATACCTGCCAGGCTTCTTGCTCCACCAGTGACCTCTGCTTGCTGTTTTTATTAATAAGGAAGAATGCTCGGCCTGACTCAATTCCCCTGTGGGAGCGGGCTTGCTCGCGAAGACGGCGGCATGGTCAACATGGATATTGCCTGACCCACCGCTTTCGCGAGCAAGCCGCTCCCACATTTCTCCCGTCTTTTTGTCATCTTTCGGGAGGATAAGAATGGGTAAACACCGCCCGATTGTATAAACGGCGTACAACCAGAACACAAGTCGCCAAATGCGTTCGGACAACCCGGTTTTTTGTGATAGGGTTCGCGCCCTTAAAAATCCGCTGAAGCGTTTTTCCCGAGTGAAAAACAGTGACAAACGGTCTAGCTCAGCAGGTTCGCGGCCTACACGGGAATTCCTGGTTTCTTACACAATTTACGCACAGGCTTATCCACAGCTAGTACGTTGCAAGCCCCCTTGAAACGCATTATCTTGTAGCACGGCGCAAGGAGAGACCCTACATATAGGGTTTTCCGCTCAAACGCCCAACCACATTTCGGACCTGAAACTCAAGCGCTTTATTGCCGGTTTCCGGTTGAACCAAGCAAGTTTTTCAAAGCCCAAACCGCACTTGCGGATGGCACCGTTTTTTAGGTTGGAAACGACCGGAACGGTACGGGTGTTGCAGTCATGACTGTCACCCTGGAAGGAATCCGGCTCGAGCCCTGGCTCGCAGCCAAAAACTTCGGCAAGGATGCGGCGTCATTAGCCTTTTTCCTACTGGTCCGAAGTTGTTATGCCCGACGCCCGTCGGTTGTAGTGCTTCGGACCAGAACGGTGAGCACCATGATGGTGCCCAAACAAACATAGAGAATGTGGAGATCACCCCCCATGCAAACCGACACAACTCGCGAGAACCCGCAGGGCACCTTGCCGCAGGCCGCCGATTCGAATTCGGATCTGGCTGCCACCGCGCCTGGTCAACTGCGCGTGATCAAGCGTAATGGCACTGTCGTTCCTTACACCGATGACAAGATCACCGTCGCTATCACCAAAGCGTTTCTCGCAGTTGAGGGCGGCACCGCTGCCGCTTCGTCGCGAATCCACGACACCGTTGCCCGTCTGACCGAACAAGTCACCGCGACCTTCAAGCGTCGCATGCCGTCGGGCGGCACCATCCACATCGAAGAAATCCAGGACCAGGTCGAACTGGCCCTGATGCGTGCCGGCGAGCAGAAAGTCGCTCGTGACTACGTGATCTACCGTGACGGCCGTTCGAAAGAACGCGCTGCCCACGCTCCGGTCGAAGCTGCGGTCGACGCGCACCCGTCGATCCGTATCACCCGCGCCGACGGCAGCCTTGCGCCGCTGGACATGGGCCGCCTGAACACCATCGTCACCGAAGCCTGCGAAGGCCTGGCTGAAGTCGATGGCGACCTGATCCAGCGCGAAACCCTGAAGAACCTTTACGACGGCGTGGCCCTGAACGACGTCAACACCGCACTGGTGATGACCGCGCGTACCCTGGTTGAACGTGAGCCGAACTACTCGTTCGTGACCGCGCGCCTGCTGATGGACACCCTGCGTGCCGAAGGCCTGGGCTTCCTGGGTGTGGCCGAAAGCGCCACTCACCACGAAATGGCCGAGCTGTACGCCAAGGCGCTGCCAGCCTACGTTGCCAAAGGTATCGAGTTCGAACTGCTGAACCCTGTGCTGGCCACCTTCGACCTGGAAAAACTGGGCAAGGCGATCAACCACGAGCGTGATCAGCAATTCACCTACCTGGGCCTGCAGACCCTGTACGACCGTTACTTCATCCACAAGGATGGCGTGCGTTTCGAACTGCCGCAGATCTTCTTCATGCGCGTGGCCATGGGCCTGGCAATCGAAGAGAAGCAGAAAGAAGACCGTGCGATCGAGTTCTACAACCTGTTGTCGTCCTTCGACTACATGGCGTCGACTCCGACCCTGTTCAACGCCGGTACCCTGCGTCCACAGCTGTCGAGCTGCTACCTGACCACCGTTCCGGACGACCTGTCGGGCATCTACCACGCGATCCACGACAACGCCATGCTGTCGAAATTCGCTGGCGGCCTGGGCAACGACTGGACCCCGGTTCGTGCACTGGGTTCGTACATCAAAGGCACCAACGGCAAGTCGCAAGGCGTGGTGCCGTTCCTGAAAGTGGTGAACGACACCGCTGTAGCCGTTAACCAGGGTGGCAAGCGCAAAGGCGCTGTGTGTGCCTACCTGGAAACCTGGCACATGGACATCGAAGAGTTCATCGAACTGCGCAAGAACACCGGTGATGATCGTCGTCGTACCCACGACATGAACACCGCCAACTGGATCCCTGACCTGTTCATGAAGCGCGTCTTCGATGACGGCAAGTGGACCCTGTTCTCGCCATCCGAAGTTCCGGACCTGCACGACCTGACCGGTAAAGCCTTCGAAGAGCGCTACGAGTACTACGAAGCCCTCACCGAGTACCCGGGCAAGGTCAAGCTGTTCAAGACCATCCAGGCCAAAGACCTGTGGCGCAAGATGCTGTCCATGCTGTTCGAAACCGGCCACCCATGGCTGACGTTCAAAGACCCGTGCAACCTGCGTAGCCCGCAGCAGCACGTCGGCGTGGTTCACAGCTCGAACCTGTGCACCGAGATCACCTTGAACACCAACAAGGACGAGATCGCCGTTTGCAACCTGGGCTCGATCAACCTGCCGAACCACATCGTCGACGGCAAGCTGGACACCGCCAAGCTGCAACGCACCGTGAACACTGCCGTGCGCATGCTCGACAACGTGATCGACATCAACTACTACTCGGTGCCGCAAGCGAAGAACTCCAACTTCCGCCACCGTCCGGTCGGCCTGGGCATCATGGGCTTCCAGGACGCGCTGTACCTGCAGCACATCCCTTACGGTTCCGACGCTGCCGTCGAGTTCGCCGACAAGTCGATGGAAGCGGTCAGCTACTACGCGATCCAGGCGTCCTGCGACCTGGCAGACGAGCGTGGTGCTTACGAGACCTTCAACGGTTCGCTGTGGTCCAAAGGCATCCTGCCACTGGATTCGCAACAGATCCTGATCGAGCAACGTGGCCAGAAGTACATCGACGTTGACCTGAACGAAACCCTGGACTGGGCACCGGTTCGCGCCCGTGTGCAGAAAGGCATTCGTAACTCCAACATCATGGCCATCGCACCGACCGCGACCATCGCCAACATCACCGGCGTCTCGCAGTCGATCGAACCGACCTACCAGAACCTGTATGTGAAATCGAACCTGTCGGGCGAATTCACCGTGATCAACCCGTACCTGGTTCGCGACCTCAAGGCGCGCGGTCTGTGGGACTCGGTCATGATCAACGACCTGAAGTACTACGACGGTTCGGTGCAGCAGATCGAGCGCATCCCGCAAGAACTCAAAGAGCTCTACGCGACCGCGTTCGAAGTGGACACCAAGTGGATCGTTGACGCCGCCAGCCGTCGTCAGAAGTGGATCGACCAGGCCCAGTCGCTGAACCTGTACATCGCCGGCGCCTCGGGCAAGAAGCTCGACGTGACCTACCGCATGGCCTGGTACCGTGGCCTGAAAACCACCTACTACCTCCGTGCCCTGGCCGCGACCAGCACCGAGAAGTCGACCATCAACACCGGCAAGCTGAACGCTGTTTCCAGCGGCGGCAACCACGGCGACGATTCGGTTCTGGCAGCTCCTGCAGGTCCGGCTCCAGTGCCAAAGGCTTGCGCGATCGACGAGCCGGATTGCGAAGCTTGCCAATAAGCTGAGCTGAGTCAGGCGTCGCGAGGCGCCTGATCTCTCCAGGCAAAAGAAACCCCCGACAGACTTCTGGTTTGTCGGGGGTTTTCTTTTGCCCGCCATTTACCTGTAGGAGCTGTCGAGAGCAACGAGGCTGCGATCTTTTGATCTTCAGTGCTGCTGCCACAGATCAAAAGATCAAAAGATCGCAGCCTTCGGCAGCTCCTACAGAGGATGAGTCCACCGCATACGCTTTTCACCTCTCAACAGGATGAGCGCAAGCTCGGCTGCAGCACTTGATCTTGCCGTACCGGCCCCGTCGGCAGGCTGAGTGGAGGGGTTTATCCGGGGGTGGGAGCGCAGCGACCGTTTGGCGAAGCCAAACACATCGAGAGGAGGTGCAGCGAAGCAAACCGGAGGCGATGCCCCCCGGATGAATTCCGCAGCGAAGGAACCCGAGCCTAAGCGAGGGCCGAACGCTGGGGCCAAGCCTTTTGGTTACTTTTTGGCGTCTGAAAAAGTGACTCGCCGTAAGGGCGAAACCGCCAGCCGCAGCACCCAAAGAACCGGATATTCACCCAATCAAAACAGCTGCCACCCAATAGCCGCCCACAAAAAAGCCCCTCAAAAAGAGGGGCTCTTGCACAACCAGAAACCGCAATCAGGTCATCTGAATGATGGTCTGCATGATGGTGCTCTGAGTCGAAATGGTCTTGGCGTTCGCCTGATAGTTGCTCTGGCCCTTGATCAGGTCCACCAGCTCGTTGGTCAGGTTAACGTTGGACTCTTCCAGCGAGTTGGACGCGATCGAACCCAGGGTACCGGTTTCCGGCGCATCGTAACCCGGGATACCCGAAGCGAAAGTCTCTTTCCAGCTAGTACCGCCGACAGCCTGCAGGCCTTGTTCGTTGGTGAAGCTGGCCAGCGCGACCTGGCCGATGGCCTTGCTCTGGTTGTTGCTGAAGTTGGCGAACAGCGTACCGGTACCGTCGATGGTCAGGTTGGTGATCTGGCCAGTGGCGTAACCGTCCTGAGTCGGGATCGAACGCGCGGTATCAGCGTTGAACTGAGTGGTCTTGGCCATGGAAATGGTCACGCCATTGGTATTGGCAGACGCGCCGTTAGGCGTGAAGGTGCCGTTAGTCACGGTACCCGGTACCCAGCCGGTCAACTTCAAGTCACTGCTGATGATCGGGTTGGCCGGGTCCGCCGGGTTAGGCGTGCTGACCTGAGTCAGGTTACCCGAACTGTCGAACGTCAGCGTCGAAGCAGTCGGGGCGGTCTTGGTTGGATCGCTGCCGGTTGCATCCGGATTGCGCCCGTCCACCAGGGTGTAGACCTTCCAGGTGTTTTGGCCGGTTTTCACCATGTACTGATCCATGACGTGCGAGTTGCCCTGAGAGTCATAGATCGGTGTGCTGAACGACTTGGTGTAGGTTTCGAGTTTTGCCGGGTCGAACTTGCCTGCCGCCACTGTGTCGTCGATCACTGGGGCCGACGAGTTCAGGTTGATGGACGAAGTCACCAGCGAAGTCGATTTCGGCGCCAGGTTCGAGGTGTCGATCTTCAGGTCGGTCAACACGCCGTTGATGATCTTGCCGTTGGCATCCACACCATAACCTTGCAGGCGCGAGGTGTAGTCGGTGTTGGTGATGAAGCCGTTATTATCGACCTTGAACGTACCGGCACGGGTGTAGGTGATCGCGCCGTTGTTGCTCATGGTGAAGAAACCGGAACCGTTGATACCCATGTCCAGCACGTTACCGGTGTTGTTGATGTCACCCTGGGTGAACTGCTGGGAGACGTTGGCCAGGCGCACACCGTTGCCGATGACCTTGCTGCCGCTACCCAGGCGAGTGGCCGAGTAGACGTCTTCGAATTCTGCACGGGACGATTTGAAACCGGCGGTCGCGACGTTGGCGATGTTGTTGCCGGTCACGTCCAGTTGTTTGTTGGCTGCATAGAGACCGCTAAGGCCGATATTGAAAGACATATTCCACTCCTTTGTGCCGGTTAGTCGGCTCTATATACCAATGGTTTGTACTTTGGACAGGGCAACGGTGCCCTTGCCGGACAGGTTGAGCATCAGCTCGCCACCGGTCTGGCTGATGGTCACACTGTTGACCGTGGCTGGCAGATAGGTCGCCATATCGGTCGAGGTGCCATTGATCGATGCGTTGGCCTTTACGGTGTAGGTACCGGTCTTGACCAGATTGCCGTCCTTGTCCTTGCCGTCCCAGGTGAAGCTCGCGCTGCCTGCGGCGCGACTGCCCAGATCGATGGTGCGAACGACCGTGCCGCTGCTGTCGGTAATGCTGACGGTGCCGCCGGCAATCGACGACGGAACGGTGACCGAACCGGTCATGCCTTTGCTCGGGTCGTCCAATTGAACGGTGTTGGTCTGCACGATCACGTTGCGGCCCACCAGCGACGACGCCTGAAGGGCCTGCGAGGAGTTGTAGTTGCCGGCCAGCGAGCTGACGGTGCTGTTAAGCGTGGTGATGCCTTCCAGACTGCTGAACTGCGCCAACTGCGCAACGAACGCGCTGTTGTCCTGCGGATCGAGCGGGTTCTGGTTTTTCAGCTGGGTGACCAGCAATTGCAGGAACGCATCCTTGCCCAGCGCCTGGCCGCCGGTGGAACTGTTAGTCGCAGAAGCAATGCCATCGGCGGTCGAACTGGTCTTTTTCGACGAGTTCGCCAGGATGTCATTCATGCTCAAGCTGCTGGTGGTATCGGAAACACTCATGGCAGTCGCCCCTTATTACTGACCGAGGGTCAGCACCTTCTGCATCATGGTTTTGGCGGTGTTCATCATTTCGGCGTTGGTCTGGAACGACCGGCTCGCGGAAATCATGTCAGCCATTTCTTCCACCACGTTGACGTTCGGGTAGTAGACGTAGCCCTTGGCGTCAGCGGCCGGATGGTTCGGCTCGTAGCGCGCTTCGAGGTTGCTCTGGTCTTCGACCACGCCAAGCACCTGTACGCCCTGCCCTGCGGCGTCCTGGCTCTGGAACAGCGAGTTGCTGCCGCTGTTCTGGCCGCCCTGGAACATGGTGGCGAACACCGGGTGACGGGCGCGGTAGGTCTGGTCGATGCTCGATGAGACGGTTTCGGCGTTGGCGATGTTCGAAGCCACGGTGTTCAGACGCGTGGTTTGTGCGCTCATGCCGCTGCCGGCAATGTTGAAAACGCTGGACAGGGACATGGATTACTCTCCGCGCAGGGCTGACACCAGCCCTTTGAATTTGCTGTTGAGCAGAGTGAAGCTGGCCTGGAAGCCGACCGCGTTTTCCGCGTAATTCGACTGCTCGAGCTGAGCGTCCACGGTGTTCTGGTCGATCGAAGGCTGCATCGGCGTGCGATACATCAGCGACTCGTCGCCATTGCCCACGCCTTCAGCTTCGATGTGACGGCTGTTGGTCATGTTCAGGGCGATAGTGCCGTTGGCGTTCTTCTGGCTCTGTGCTTCGAGCACTTTGGAGAAGTCCAGATCCCGAGCCTTGTAGTTCGGGGTATCGGCGTTGGCGATGTTGTTGGCCAACACTTCGGCGCGCTGGGCGCGGAAGCCCAATGCCTTTTCGTGAATGCCGAGCGCTTTATCGAAGCTGATGCTCATGTCGGGAACCTTCGGGTGACCGGTTTTTCGTACCTGAGCTTTAGCAAGCCGCGTGCCAATGCGAGAAACCCCCGAAAACCGGGGCTTTGCAGGGCATTGGCAAAGCGGCAATGCCAGAAAAGCGGCAAACGGCTTCCGCTGGCTGCCGCTTTTCTGCCGCTTGCCCTCCCCTCGCACCTACACCACAGACCCACTGTGGGAGCGGGCTTGCTCGCGAAAGCGTCGAGTCAGTCGATATCTGTTTTTCTGACACACTGCCTTCGCGAGCAAGCCCGCTCCCACAGGGGATTTGTGGTGTGTGAGGGAGATAATTCAGGCACAAAAAAACGGGAGTCCCTGAGGACTCCCGTTTTTTGTATTGCCGATGCAATCACTTCGCCTGGTAAATGATCCCCGGACTGCACTGGACCATCTGGTAATGATCCGGCAAACCGTTCAGCGCCTCGGAAGCGCCGAGGAACAGATACCCGCCCGGCTTCAGCGTACTGTGAATGCGCAACAGGATGTCTTTCTTCACCTCGGCGGAGAAGTAGATCAGCACGTTGCGGCAAAACACGATGTCGAACTTGCCCAGACTCGCATAGCTGTCGAGCAGGTTGAACGAGCGGAACTCCACGCGATTCTTGATCGGCGCCTTGACTGCCCAGCGCCCCGGCCCTTTCGGGTCGAAGTAGCGCTGCAGACGATCGGCGGACAAACCGCGACCGATCGCCAGACTGTCGTACTCGCCGGTCTTGCAGTTGTTCAGCATGCTGCCGGACAGGTCGGTGGCAACGATCTGCACACCCATCTTCAACTGACCGAGGTTGCTGCGCTCGAACTCATCGATCGACATCGACAGCGAATACGGCTCCTGACCGGACGAGCACGCCGCCGACCAGATCCGCAGACGCTGGTTGGGACTGGCCTTGATCGCCTCGGGCAGCACCTTGTTCTTCAAGACTTCAAACGGATAGGTGTCACGAAACCACAGGGTTTCGTTGGTCGTCATGGCATCGACCACCTGCTCGCGCAAACCGCTGCGCGGCTGGGTCTGGATGCGCTGTACCAGCTCACCCAGGGACTTGATGCCTTGCTGCTCCATCAGTTTGTTGAGACGGCTCGAGACCAGGTACTGCTTGTTTTCACCGAGCAAAATGCCACAGGCTTTTTCCAGGAAGACCCGGAACTGTTCGAAATCCAAATTACCCGTAGACAATGATGCCGCCTCTTAAATCGTGTTGACCGCCAGGGGCAGAAGGCCCCTAGCTGATATCTGCTGCTTTGATCCGGTCGACTACCCGGGATGCCAGGTCATCAGGACGGAATTTGGCCAGGAAGTCATCGGCACCGACTTTCTTGACCATCGCCTGATTGAATACCCCCGACAACGAAGTATGCAGGATGATATGAAGCTTTTGCATGCGCGGGTCGCTGCGGATCTCCGCCGTCAGGGTGTACCCGTCCATCTCCGGCATCTCGATGTCGGAAATCATCATCAGGAACTCTTCTTCCGGCTTCTTGCCCTCATCGACCAGCTTGCGCAGGTAATCCAGCGCCTGCTTGCCGTCGTTCAGCGCCACCACTTCGACACCGACCGTCTGCAGGCAACGCGTGACCTGCTTGCGCGCCACCGACGAGTCATCGACCGTCAATACCCGCAGCGACAACGCCTTGCTCTGGGTCTCGACATCGACCACACCGACCGAAATCGCCTCGGGGGTCGGCGCGACTTCCGCCAGCACCTTCTCGACGTCGATGATTTCGACTAACTGATTGTCGACTCGAGTCACAGCGGTCAGGTAATGATCGCGCCCCGTGCCCTTGGGCGGCGGATGGATCTCTTCCCAGTTCATGTTGACGATGCGCTCCACCGAGCGAACCAGGAAACCCTGGGTCTTGGTGTTGTACTCCGTGATGATCACGAACGGATTTTTCTTGTCTTTCAACGCCCCGGAACCGGTCGCCATTGCCAGATCAAGGATCGGAATGGTCGCCCCCCGGATATTCGCCACCCCGCACACGACAGGACTGGACTTGGGCATCAACGTCAGCGACGGGCATTGCAGCACTTCCCGCACCTTGAACACGTTGATTCCGTAGAGCTGTTGACCGTCGAGACGGAACAACAACAGCTCCAGGCGATTCTGCCCTACCAGTTGCGTGCGCTGGTTCACCGAATCCATTACACCAGCCATGCCCAGACTCCTACACCAACGCCAAGTGTTGTTGCGACGCACATTCATTGCTAAACGGCACGGCGCTTGCTTTTTAACTCGTATGAACGCTCAAACGACATTTTTCCGACGCCTGACCTCCCGCACCCGCAAAGCGTTGTGCGCGACGTCTGCCGTCTGCTTGTTTTTCGCTGGCAGCCCTGCCGGTGCTGATACGGTTACCTTGCCTGACATGCTTATCGGCGTCACTCAGGGCTTTCTTGAGTTCACCGTAGAAGACTATCTGGCTACCAGTCAAACCGAAGGCCGCTACGAAATCGAGGTCAACCAGCTCGATCCACGTATGCGCATGCCTATGTGCGACAAGGAATTGACAGCGTCGCTGGAGAGTCCGGCACGTCCGCTGGGCCGGGTCACGGTCAAGGTCCGTTGCGAGGGAAGCTCGCCCTGGACGGTGTTCGTGCCCGCTCAAGTCCGCCTGTTTCGCGAGATTGTCACCACCACCCGACCGCTCAAACGCGCAGGGATTATCGAGCCGCAGGACGTGACCTTGCGTGAACGCGACGTCAGCCAGATCAATCAGGGTTTCCTGACGTCGGTGGATGAAGCCATCGGGCAAAAATTAACCCGACCAACGGTCGCCGATCAGGTCATTACTCTGGTGCATCTGGAACAGGCTGAAGTGGTGCGCAAGGGCGATCAGGTGGTCATCATCGCCCGCAGCGGTACGCTCGCCGTACGCATGCCCGGCGAAGCCCTGGCCAATGGCGGCCTGAAGGAACAGATCCGGGTGAAAAACCTGAACTCCAACCGGGTGATCAAGGCGCAGGTCATCGCGCCGGGCCAAGTGGAAGTGGCCATGTAAAACGCTCACGCAGAAAACTGGCGCCGGCCTCGACGCTTCCCTAAACTGTGCCGAAGCAGGACACGCTTCGACGCATGCAGCTCATTGCAAATGAGCCTAAAGTTTTCCAGGGGATGGCCGAGAACATGGCAAGCGTCCAAATTCCCAGAGGTTTTTAACATGGTCATCGATTTCAGCCGTTTGAACAGCTCCTCGTCACTTACGGGCAGTACACGTACCAGCAACGCCAAGGAAACCGCCGATACCGGCACCTCCGCGCCGCTGAATACCCCGGCCGAAACGGCCAGTACCGTAAAAAGCGGGGAATCGGTACACCTCAGCAATGAGGCTCAACAGTTGCAGAAGGTCACTGACAAGCTGCGCGATCAGCCTGCCGTCGACAAAGCCCGAGTGGCCGAGTTGAAAGCAGCGATTGCCGATGGCAGCTATAAAGTCGACAGCAACCGTGTAGCCAGCAAACTGCTCAACTTCGAAGCCCAGCGCTAGGCTTTTGCCGGCGCCAGGCTTTTGGACGCTTAGAACCCAAGGCCAGCCATGCACGACACTAATTTATTGCAACTGATCACCGACGACTTTGCTCCAGCTCAACAATTGCTGGAGTTATTGCAAACCGAGTCCCTCGCCTTGCACGGTCGCGACATGCCCTTGCTCGAAGATATTCTGGCGCGCAAACAGGCATTGATCATTCTGCTTGAACAGCATGGCCGCAAGCGCAGCGAAATCCTCGCCAGCCTCAATTTGCCGCTCGATCGTCAGGGCCTGGAGCAACTGGCCAGCCAGTCGAGCATTGGCGATCAGTTGCTGTCCCAGAGCGACGTACTGACAGACCTGATTGCCCAGTGCCAGGCGGCCAATGTCAAAAACGGTCAGTCGATCCAGATTCAGCAGGCCACCACGGCCAATCAGCTGAAAATTCTCACCGGGGGCGAGCCACCAGCGTTGTATGACGCCACAGGCACTTTCGCCAAGCCCACCAAGCCGCGTACGCTCAGCCAGGCGTGAGCCATTCGATGTGCCTGCACTATCAACCCGCGAAACATGCTGGCAAAATGCTGGCTAGTCGTAGTCAAATTTTGTCTGGAGATTGAGAAAACGTGCCAAACGCCCTAAGCGCGGATGATACTCCGCAGCCACCAAAGGTGCTGACCACGCCCCTGGAAATCTCCAGCAACCTGCGCCAGCTGCAAGAAAGCCACGATCCGCTGATCATCACCTTTCACGAGCGCAGTCAGCGCTTCCAGAGCTACCTGATCAAGGTTGACCGGGAAACCGCGACGATTGCCCTGGACGAGATGATCCCGCGCGATGGCGAGCGTTTTCTGCTGGCCGGCGAACCGTTCAAGGTCGAAGGCTTCCACGAAGGCGTGCGCATCGCCTGGGAATGCAACGGCACGCTGAACATTGAAGAATCCGAAGGCGACCGCTTCTACACCGGCGAACTGCCGACCGAAGTGGTTTACCACCAGCGCCGCAACGCTTTTCGCGCGGCCCTGAAACTGACCGATCTGGTCAGCGTTGAACTCGGCGGCGAAAAGCTCAAGGCACCGATCAACGGTAAACTGCTGGATATTTCCGCCACCGGTTGCAAGCTGCGCTTTGAAGGCGACATCACCGACCGCCTGCAACTGGGCCAGGTTTATGACCGCATGATCGCCACCCCGCTGTTCGGCAATCAGCCGACTTCGGTCGAACTGCGATATCTGCACTTCGAAGAAAAGCTCAACATCACCTTCGCCGGCCTGCGTTTCCACAACATCAGTGGTCAGGCGGCGCGCAACGTCGAGCGCTTC
Organism: Pseudomonas sp. MWU12-2020; assembly: GCF_023100605.1. Lineage (NCBI taxonomy): Bacteria > Pseudomonadati > Pseudomonadota > Gammaproteobacteria > Pseudomonadales > Pseudomonadaceae > Pseudomonas > Pseudomonas sp. MWU12-2020. Next base: position 271,754 of record NZ_JALMEX010000003.1, on the reverse strand, counting down.
GTTTATCAACTGCAGCGTGAAGCACGCCGGTTCGATAAAGACGATCTGTGATTCGTACAGGCAAATAGAAAGGGCAGCCCCTCACGGGACTGCCCTTTTTTTATGCCAAAAATCTTTCTGCCAGCAACGGACACCCGTGGCGAGGGAGCTTGCTCCCGCTGGGGCGCGACGCGCACCCCCCACCCTTTATCTGGCAAGCGGGGCCTGCTGCGCAGTCCAGCGGGAGCAAGCTCCCTCGCCACAGTTACAGTGTCTGCCTCTGAACAGCCTTACCCTCACCCGACTCAGGGTCTGGCCCCACTGATGTCCGGTGTCGGTTTATCGCCGCCATCAGCCAGATCAGTTTCCACCGCTGCTTCAGGCTCAACCTCGGGTTCTGGCTCCGGCTCTGGCTCCGGCGTAACCGTGGTCTGCATCTGCTCCTGCACCACCTGCTCATCCACCCGCGGGTCGAGCGCTGCCACCAGCGGCGAACTCGACATGCTGTCCGGCATCGCCACGTGATGCAGAGGTGCGTCGTCGACCTGATGCAGATTGGTCACGGCTTTCGGGCGAATGCGCCACACCAGCACCAGTGCAAAGAAGCTGAAGAACGCGTACAGACTCTGACTGCCGAACAGCTTCATCAGCACACCCGCCAGCAGCGGGCCGATACTCGCGCCGACACCGTAGGTCACCAGCAGCATCGCCGTCAGCGACACCCGGCGATCGCCCTCGACGTGGTCGTTGGAGAACGCCACCGCCAGCGGATACAGGCAGAACTGCACCAGCGAACAGAGGAAGCCAACCACAAACAGCACCTCCAGCGGCACCTGCGGCAGGATCGCCAACGGCAACGCCGCCACCGCCAGGAACCCGGCAAAGCAACGGATCAGCAGCGCCCGGTCATAACGGTCGGACAACCAGCCCAACGGCCACTGCACCAGCAGTCCGGCAAAAATGCAGCTACCCATGAACAGACCAACCTGCTCGGTCGACAGCCCCTGCTGCGACGCATACAGCGGCGCCAGACCGTAGAACGAGCCGATGATCAGACCGGCCCCCAGCACCGTGCTCAACGACTGCGGCACCCGCTTGATAAAGAAGCGCGGCTCCATCGGTGCCGGATGCAGTGGCGCCGGGTGGATCCGTCGAGTCAGCGCCACCGGCACCAGACACAAGGCAAAACACAGCGCGACCAGCATCAGCAGTTCCAGGCCGAGGCCCGGGTGCATGACCAGAATCAGCTGACCCAGCACCAGCCCCAGATACGAAGCGATCATGTAACCGCTGAACACCAGGCCGCGCTGGTTGGCGTCGGCCTGCTCGTTGAGCCAGCTCTCGATCACCATGTATTGGCACATCATGCCCAGACCGACGATGGTCCGCAGCACCAGCCATGCCGGCAGCCAGTCGACCAGACCATGTCCGAGCACCGCCGCGCCGACGATCCCGGCACACGCCGAGTACGCCCGAATGTGTCCGACCCTGGCGATCAGTCGGTGACCAATCTTGCCGCCCAGCACCAGTCCAAAATAGTTGGCCGCCATCAGCGCACCGACCCACAGCCCATCGACATGGTCAGCGGCCAGGCGCAATGCCAGATAAGTAGATAGAAGGCCCGAGCCGATCAACATCATCAGCGAGGCGAAATACAGCGCTCGAAAGGATTTCCAGATTTGGCGCATCGGCGTTCCGAGCGGCTCCTTGCAGTAAGTATCGGGCTATCCAAACGATAGCCCGATGACGACAGTTCGTCAGGCCTGGGCTGCTAGAACACGCCGTTCCCAGGGAGTGATTTCATCAAAGAAGCTGGTCAACTCCATGGTCTTCGAAGCGATGTAGCCTTCGATGAACTCCTGTCCGAACAGTTCCCTGGCCAATTGGCTACGTTTCAGACGCTCGAGCGCGGCATGCAAGGTACACGGCAACGAAAGATTGTCCGGCACTTCGAATTCGCCCTGAATCGCAGCGCTCGGCTCCAGCTCATGCTCGATCCCATGCAAGCCCGCGGCCAGGCTCGCGGCAATCGCCAGATATGGATTGGCATCGGCGCCAGGCAAACGGTTTTCGACCCGCCGGGCCAGCGGCGAACTGGCCGGAATCCGCAGTCCTGCCGCGCGATTGTCGTGGGACCAGCAGGCATTGTTCGGTGAAGCATACGGGTGACACAGACGCTGATAGGAGTTCACGTTCGGTGCAAACAGTGCGGTGAAATCAGCCATGCCCGCCTGCTGCCCGCCGATGAAATGGCGGAACATTGCGGTCGGCTGGCCGCTCTCGTCGCTGAACACGTTGTTGCCAGTGGCGATCTCGACGATGCTCTGGTGAATGTGCATCGAACTGCCCGGCGTGTGTGCCAGCGGCTTGGCCATGCACACCACGCTCAGACCATGCTTGAGCGCGACTTCCTTGAGCAGGTGTTTGAACAGGAAAGTCTGGTCGGCCAGCAACAGCGGATCACCGTGCAGCAAGTTGATCTCGAACTGGCTGACGCCCATTTCATGCATGAAGGTATCGCGCGGCAGACCGAGGGCCGCCATGCATTTATAGACTTCGCTGAAAAACGGCCGCAGACCATTGTTGGAACTGACGCTGAACGCCGACTGACCATCCTCGCGGCGTCCATCCAGGCCTACCGGCGGACGGAACGGCTGAGTCGGATCGGTGTTCGGGGCGAAGACAAAAAATTCCAGCTCGGTCGCCACCACCGGCGCCAGACCGCGCGCGGCGTAACGGGCGATGACTTTTTTGAGTTGGCCGCGGGTCGACAGATTGGAGCTTTCGCCGCTCAGTTCGTCGGCATCGCAGATGGCCAGCGCACGTGGCTCGTCGCTCCATGGCAGAGGGTGAATCATGCTCGGCTCGGCCACCAGTGCCAGGTCGCCGTCATCGCTGCCGTAAAACCGCGCCGGCGGATAACCGCCCATGATGCATTGCAGCAGCACCCCCCGTGCCATCTGCAAACGCCGCCCTTCGAGGAAACCCTCGGCGGTCATCACTTTGCCGCGCGGCACGCCGTTCAAATCCGGCGTGACACATTCAATCTCATCAATGCCGGTCAGTCGCTGTGCGAGTGAACGCTGGCCATCGGTTGTCATGACGCAATCCTTGTTATTGTGCGAGCCGCGAACGGCGACCCGTACAAAATAGGCTCCGGCTGTTCGGAATATCAAGCAGCGTCAAACAAAAACCCGGGTCACGGCAGATAAAGGCTGAACACCCCGCCACCCAGTGCTCCGCCATTGCGAATTTCGGTGTGCCCGACCACGCCATTGCGCTGATGCAACGCGGCAATCCGGTTGGCGAAATACAGACCCAACCCGGTGCTGCCACTGCTGTGATTGATGCCCTGCACGTAATCGGCCTGCCGCTCGAGCATCTCGGTCGGGTAGCCGTCGCCGTCATCGTTGATGCTCAACACCAGTTGCCCGGCCTCGTCGCTGACGGTAATCAGCAGCGACTCGCGGGCATAACGGATGGCGTTGTTGATGCAGTTGCCCAGCACCGACGCAACCAATTCGCGATCAAAGAAACCCAACGGGCTCAGCGGATCGACTTCATAGGTGGCGATGATCCCGCGACTGGCGAACACCTCTTGGTGCGATGCCAGTTGCGCCTCGATGAAATCATCAAGTTCGTGATACGCCGGTTGCAGCGGCATCTGGTTGACGCCGAGCTTGTACAGCCCGAGCAACTGCACCAGCATGCCGTTGAGGTGGGCGAACTCGAAATCGATCACACCCTGCTCCGCCCCACCGCGCTGCCCTTCAGGCAACCGCGCCAGCCACTGGCTGTGGGCCTGCATCAGCATCGCCAGCGAGTTTTTCATATCGTGAACGGTGGAGGCGATCACCGTGGAGAAATCCAGCGCCTGTTCGTCTTGGTTCATTCGCCAAACGCCTTGCTTTTCAGCTTCTGATAACGCGCATAACGCGCGTCGGTGTCGGGCATCAGGCCGACCATTTTCAGGCAGGCCCGACATTCTTCCAGCTCCGTCGACGGCACACTGGTGTCGGTGCCGTGCAGCAGCGACTGGGCCATGTTCAGCGCGATACTGATGTTCTTCGGTTGCAGCTTCAGCGCCTTGCGGAACACCTCGCGGGCCTCCACCAGATTGCCGGTCTTGTACACGCGCACGCCCTGACGGTTGAGGTCGGCGGCGGCGTTGCTCGAACTGAGAATAGTCGGGTCATCGGTGAGCTTGGCGATGTCTTTCATCACCGCCGGATCGTCGCCGTAAATCTCCGCGCAGCTCTTGAGCATCGAAGTGCCCGCCTCGGCCTGACCGAGCATCTGCAACTGCTTGGCGACCAGCAACGCCGCCTCGGGACTCATGAACTGCTCCATGCCGTCGAGGCGCATCAGCGCTTGCTCGGTGAGCTTGTCGGCGGTCTCGGCATCGTTGAGCAGCAGACTGGTGGCCTTCATCAAGCGCGCACGAATCTGCAGGCCCGGGTCAGACGGGTTCTCTTTGGCGACGGCGCTGAGCGTGGTGTTGATCTCCAGCCGCGTGCGCGTGTCGAGACCGCGCTCACTGCCCTTGCTGATCAAGGCATGGGCCAGGCCGAGGTTGCTTTCCGGGTCCTTGAACCGCGACTGCGCGCCCTGCGCCACGGCCTGACGATAGGCCCGGGACGCGGTGTCAAAGTCTTCGTTGGCCATCGCCAGTTTGCCGAGCAACGCCTGCCGGCGCACCGCCAGCGGCGACAAACGAATGGCCTCCTCCAGCACCCGCTGCGCGCCTTTGGTATCGCCCTCGGCGACCAGCACATCGGCCATGCCGTCATACAGCGCCGGCATCATCGGAAACACCTTGAGCGCTTTTTCGTAGACACCCTTGGCCTGCGCCACTTGCCCACGCTTGAACAACAACTTGCCCAGCCCGGCAAACGCCCACGGCAACGGCCGGTCAGCGATGATGCTGTCGTAAAGGCGTTCAAGCGCTTCGTTCTGATTCATGTCACGCAGCGCATCGGCGCGATAACGCAGGCACAGCGGCGAATAACGGATGTCCTGCTTGCACAGCGCAATGCAGGCATTGAGCACCTCGACCGGTTTACCGCGATCAAGGGCTTGCAGAATCGGTTTGAGCAACGTCTTGCGCTGCTCCAGACGCTCCAGGCGCTGCGCCAGGCCGGAGCGGTTGAACGGCTTGGTCAGGTAGGCATCCGGCTCATGCTCCAGGGCACTGAGCACCATCGCCTGACTGGTCTCGGCCGTCACCATGACAAACACCGCTTCATGGCTGATGAGCTTTTCCGACATCAAGTCTTCCAGCACCTGCTGGCCGTTCTTCTTGCCGTCACCGAGGTGGAAATCCTGCAGGATGAAGTCATAAGACTTCTGCGCACACATCTTCAGCGCCTGCTCGCCGGTATCGGCGGTATCCACGTCCTTGACCCCCAGCTCGCGCAGCATCGAGCGTACGGAACTGCGGAAATCCGAGAAATCATCGACGATCAGAAAACTCTTTTGGTGATACGACAGCATCGAGGATTTCCAGGCAATTGAAGTAGGTGAACCGGGGGCGTTTTCACAGGCGCGCAGATGATAGCTGGAGGCCAAATGCTATCAAGCGATTTCGCGCGAGTCTGAGGTCGCCGAATGAGTTATCGGCAAGGAGTGGGGTTCTCTGAAGTGGAGGGGTTCAAGATTCCTTGTGGAGATGTTCAACCCTAAGGCACCGAGCTAAAAGCAGAGTACATCGACCGAAAACGCAGTGCCTTAAACGTTCGGCATCGCCAAGAACACCACAGCCGGCGATAGCCCGGGACCAATCTGCGTTGGTTGCCGCCAATGGAGTGGCACAATCCTCTCGGCCTCGATCTACGCTGGAGACATGATGTAGGAAAGAACACGATGATTCTCTGGTAGCGTCAGCCAAGAAAGCAAACCCATGAGGAGACATGAAATGCCTAAAATCAAGATTTTCGCATCACTTGTTAACGGAGATATGTGGGATCCGCTAGACGAGGAAGCGACATGTGAGGATGCTGTAGAACTGATATGCGGGGACGATATGCGACCACCTCCGACAAGCGTCGTAATTAAGGTCACTACAGAGTCCGGCAAAGTGGTTGAGTTGTGGATTCCTAACTCAAGCAGTGGAAAAACCAGCGTACGGATCGACGGGAAGGCCGTGTAAGCAAAACAGCCTGGTTGGAGCTTCCATGACCAAAATCGTCACGGTAAACGTTCGACTACCCCGATTAATGGAGGTTGGGGAGTATCGAAAGCTGAGGTATGCAGGGAGTAAGCCGAGCCTTCAATTGCTCAAGAAGTGGATCGAAGAAGGTGAGATCGTTGGAGAGATCGTCGGAGGTATGCCGTGAATTTGCAGGCTGCGGTAATAGGATCAAACGATCCGCTACTGAAGAAAATGTTATCCCTAGACTAACGCCAGCAGCCAAATAGTATTTTAGATGGCATATCTAGGGTCACAATACCAACCCACTCCTTTAAATGCTCAAAATTTCGGGTCCAGAAAAAATAGTATGTCGTCCAATGCGCTCTCAACACCCATCGCGCTTCGCCTAGCGCCCTCGTAGAGATCCCTCATTTTATTGAAAGGATTTTCCAGGACAGACCGAAGATCTGGATCCGAAACCTCCTCGACAATGTCTCCCAAATCATTAAGTATTTGAAGCACATAATCGACTTCAAAAGTACTTGCTGTCTTCGGATACAGTCGAATTGAATACCTTGGAAAGGACGCCTGAAACATATCGGATTTTTCTGTTTGAGCCCACTGTAGAGAACCTGACTCAGTTTGTACCGCCAGTGTTTCAACTAGCTTCGCAATTTTTGGATAACTCATAATTCATCGCCTTTGGTAATCTCAGACTTTACTCGGACGAGAAGCTCTTGAATGGCTTCAGAATGTTTAGACACTAGAGAATTCATCTTAGCCGCTGATACCGCGCCGCCTGCTTCAAGAGCTTTCTCAACCAAACGCTCGAGCGCTGAAAACTGAACAATCGCGCTCTGAATACAGCCTTGGTCGGCATCACTCAACAAAGGATTTGATGAGCGAATGCTCACGAGAAACCTCCGCAATTGAGAATACCTATCGGGTAGTAGATGAAGGCTCGGCGAGCGGTGCATACGCTTTATTTCATCCATGATGGCCAGCGCGCTGGAAAAGTCAGCTACCGTGTCTCCCTTTCGCAAATCACCCCTCATGCTTTCTACGGCAGCAGAGGCATGGGCGGCAGCTGCCTTAGCTTTTAGCGAGGTTTTGATTGTGACAAAGAACCCTACGAAAGATATCAGCAAGCCAAGCAAACCCGCATAGTCCCCGATGCGATTGGTTTCCAAGAAACTATTGATCTGGGCAAAATCCATTGTTTTCAGTTCCAAACATAGTCGTGTTAGCTGTTGGTAGCTTGCTGATACAAACAACAACCGAAAAAACCGAATCCCTTCAAAGCCTCTAAAATATGGTGTCCCAGGGCAGGTTCGAACTGCCAACCTTCCCCTTAGGAGGGGGATGCTCTATCCAATTGAGCTACTGGGACACTGAGTTGTCACGGCCGGACACGGCGCGACGGACGGCGTGCATGTTAACGGCCGGCCCTTGATTTGTCATGTCGTCCGTGGGCTTTTTAAGTGTAGGCAGGCGCCTTGCAATGCTGCGGGAAGATTTACCGTGCAATTTGCACTCCCCCAAAAAGCCATCATTGCAGATTGCAACCCGCGCCTTATGAAAAACCCTTCCAAATGCTTGTTTTTAAAGGACTTCACAGCGGTTAGACTGTTGGCACGACGGCTGCTATGTCTGTTCTCATAACAGAACAAACGGAGTCCGCCCCATGAACAGCACTCTCCTGCTCGCAAACGCAATCGCACTGGCGGTTTTGGTTGGCTTTCATTTTGTCCCCGAGAGTGCTGAACCGGTTGCTCAGCGTATGCCGCATTACTTGCAGGTGCAGAAAGCGCCGCAGTGGGCGGTACTGAGCGATCAGAGCGACTTCGCGGCGCAGGCGGTCAATGAGCCTGAGCAAGCACTGCCGACGCGCGACACCGAACGTCTGGTTTTTTGAAATATCTTCAGGAGTACAGCATGTCCAAATCAGCCGCAGGGTTTCTGATCCTCGCCTTATTGAGTGGCGTTGTGCATTTTTCGCTGTTCGAGGAAACCGCAGTCACCCTTCCCCTGATTGGCTGCGGCGTATTTGCAGTGTTGTTTGTGCTGGCTCTGGTGGCCGGGCGCAAGATCAAATTTGATCCGGTGCTGCGTTAAGCCGGATCAAGTTCAGCAATTGCTTAACGGCGTCCGCCAGGTCGCCTGAGTTGTCGATCAGATGCACGGGCAAATCAGTTGCCCTTCTGTCCTTGAACAGCGCATTGCGCGCCAGCCTCGCATCAATCTGCTCAGGCGTCTCCCGACCACGCCTGAGCAGGCGTTCACGCAAGACCTCGTCCTTGACCGTCAGCAGCACCGGCAGCAGTGTCGGGTAGCGTTCAAGCGCCAGACGCAGGTTGGCGCGTGAGCCGTTCACCAGTACGCGTCGCCCGGCACGCAACCATTCGTCCATTTCTGCCGGGATGCCATAAGCCAGCCCATTGGCGTGCCAGGCCAGCGAGAAGCCCCCGGCTTGCTGGCGTCGCTCGAACTCTTCGGGCGTTACGCCGATAGCGTCCTCACCCACGGATTCCGCTGATCGGGTAATTACTCGACGCATGACTTCGCAGTTCAACTCGCGCAAAGGCTCACGCGCGGCCTCGATCAGGCTGTCCTTGCCTGAACCGGAGGGCCCCATCAGATAAATAAGCTTGCCATCCATCCTGAAAACGCCCTCCGGCCGGTGTTTGCCCCTAGTAAATCGGCAAATTGCCACTATCCTGTACAGGTAAGGAACAAGGATCGAAAGCCGCATAGCATGCACGTTCTGACGTCTTTGGACATCAACAGATGTGCACCCGGAAGCGGTCATTGATGCGGACCAAGGCAAAGTTTTCAAACCAGTCCGCATTTCTGATAATTGGTGCTGGCATTACGCCTTTACCCAGCTCAATATTTGTCACAGAATTGACGCCAATGATCTGGCAATTTTGAGGCATGATGCGGGCCTCTTAACAATTCAGGTTGAACCATTTGGCGCGGATGCTTGTCCTACCACACATCCTGCGGCCAATCCCGAGAACCGCTCCCCTGAACTAACCGGTTAAATATATGCGCCCATTGAAACAGGCAATTTATTCCAGCCGTACGGCTGACAAGTTCGTCGTACGTCTGCCAGACGGGATGCGTGAACGCATTGCCGAGGTGGCTCGCAATCATCATCGCAGCATGAACTCCGAAATCATTGCGCGCCTTGAGCAGAGTCTTATTCAGGAAGGTGCACTGGGCGAAGAGTTGAGCATGCGCCTGGACAGCCCTGAGCTTTCGCTGCACGAGCGTGAGCTGCTGCAACGCTTCCGTCAGCTGTCGCACCGTCAACAGAACGCCCTGGTGTCGCTGATCGCTCACGACGCCGAAATGGCCGCAGACGCGTCCTGAGCCACACCGAACATCTCAAGCCAGCATAAGTGCTGGCTTTTTTTTGCCCGAATGTTAATCACGACAATCCGAGGTAGACCTGTAATGAGGGGATTATCCCCGATGGTACCAAGGCCTCTCCTGGGGCCGCTGCGCAACCCATCGGGGATAAATCCCCTCGCCACAGATAAATACACAGGCACAAAAAAGCCCGCCAATTGGCGGGCTTTTGCATTGCGCGAATCAGAGCAGGAAGATCGTCGCCAACCCCAGAAAGATGAAGAAGCCACCGCTGTCGGTCATGGCCGTGATCATCACACTGGCGCCCATTGCCGGGTCGCGGCCCATCTTCGCCAGCGTCATCGGGATCAGCACCCCCATCAACGCTGCGAGCAGCAAATTGAGGGTCATCGCCGCCGTCATTACCACGCCCAGCGACCAACTGCCGTAGAGCAAGTAAGCGACCACACCGATCACCCCGCCCCAGACCAGACCGTTGATCAACGCCACCGCCAGCTCCTTGCGCATCAAGCGCGAGGTGTTGCCCGTGCTGACCTGGTCGAGCGCCATGGCGCGCACGATCATGGTGATCGTCTGGTTACCGGAGTTACCGCCAATACCCGCCACGATCGGCATCAATGCCGCCAGCGCCACCAGCTTCTCGATCGAGCCCTCAAACAGGCCGATCACCCGCGAAGCGACAAAGGCAGTGATCAGGTTGATTGCCAGCCACGCCCAGCGGTTGCGCAGGGATTTCCAGACGGAGGCGAAGATGTCTTCCTCTTCGCGCAGACCCGCCATGTTGAGGACTTCGCTTTCGCTCTCCTCACGAATCAGGTCGACCATTTCGTCAATGGTCAGACGGCCGATCAGCTTGCCGTTCTTGTCGACCACCGGGGCCGAGATCAAGTCGTAACGTTCGAACGCCTGAGCAGCGTCATAGGCGTCTTCGTCCGGGTGAAAACTCACCGGATCGCTGGCCATGACTTCAGAAACCTGTTTGTCCGGATCGTTGACCAGCAGACGCTTGATCGGCAGCACACCCTTGAGCACGCCGTCGTAATCAACCACGAACAGTTTATCGGTGTGCCCCGGCAGCTCCTTGAGACGGCGCAGGTAACGCAGAACCACTTCGAGACTGACATCCTCACGGATAGTCACCATCTCGAAGTCCATCAGCGCACCGACCTGCTCCTCGTCATAGGACAGGGCCGAACGCACGCGCTCGCGTTGTTGCTGGTCTAGCGTCTCCATCAGCTCATGGACGACGTCTCGCGGCAGCTCGGAGGCCAGGTCAGCAAGTTCGTCGGCGTCCATGTCCTTGGCCGCAGCCAGGAGCTCGTGATCGTCCATGTCGGCGATCAGCGTTTCACGAACGGAGTCGGATACTTCGAGAAGAATATCGCCGTCGCGATCAGCCTTGACCAGTTGCCAGAGCGTCAGACGGTCGTCCAGCGGCAAGGCTTCAAGGATGTAGGCAACGTCGGCGGAGTGCAGATCATCGAGCTTGCGTTGCAGCTCGACGAGGTTCTGCCGGTGAACCAGGTTCTCGACCCGGTCGTGATGCGCGCCTTCCTGGCGATGAGTCAGGTCTTCGACGACCTTCTGGCGCTGCAGCAGCTCAACGACCTGAGCCAGGCGATCCTGCAGGCTTTCCTGTGTTTTCTTTACTTCGATTTCGGACATAGGCGAACTCCACTCCCAGCAGCGGGGCACGCCGGAAGGATCAATCAGTCAATTCATGATTGGTGAAACGGGTTACTGAGTAACTACTGGGTAAGTCCATGGAGGTTTTCCATAAGCCCCGGCGGGGCTGACGGGCGCAATGATACACCGCCTGACGGTTTTAAACGTTAAAAAATCGCGGTCGAAACAAGCGCTTGCGCGACAAAGCTGAGCACTGTCCTGACCCGTGCAGATGCGACGACTCATCTTGAAAAGAAAACACACCGGCACTGAAAAATGTAGCGACTACCCTTGAGCGTAGATCGTCATGGAGGACGTCGAATGCTATCCAGAACATTCCGTTTTGTAGTCGCCAGCCTGCTCTGCCTGCCGCCCGCCGGGGTTGCCAACACTCTTCACCGATGCGAAGCACCCGACGGCGGCATCACCTTCACCACCCTGAGTTGCGCGAACGATGAGCAGCGCTCGCTGCAGCAAGTCAAGCCCTACTCACCCGGATCTGTCGTGCCGATCATGCCGGAACACAACCACGAAGAAATATCCGGTATGACAATCAGGGGACGTGAACCAGGCATCGTTGGCCGCCCGGAGGACAAATGCGGCAACCTGATCAATGCCAGGCAGCGCCGCGCAGCGATCATCAATCAACGAGTGATTGCCGGCATGAGCCAACAGGATGTTGAAAGCGCTCTGGGCAAACCGGACAAGGTGAATATTCGAACGTCGACGACGAGCTATCGATACGACCTGAAACGAGGCCGCAGTGCTCAAGTCGATTTTGATGAGAAGGGATGCGTGAAAGGAAAAGCCAAATCGCAGACAACAAAAAGCCCGCGTTAAACGCGGGCTTCTTGAATATGGTGCACTCGACAGGATTCGAACCTGTGACCGCTCGGTTCGTAGCCGAGTACTCTATCCAGCTGAGCTACGAGTGCATTTTGTGTTTTTAGACCAGACCACAACTGGTTGAAGCCGAGTTGCCTGTATTGCTACAAACGACTCTTAAATGGCGCACTCGACAGGATTCGAACCTGTGACCGCTCGGTTCGTAGCCGAGTACTCTATCCAGCTGAGCTACGAGTGCATTTGTGTTTTTAAACCAGACCACAACTGGCTGAAGCCGAGTTCTTTATATCGCTATAAACAACTCTTAAATGGTGCACTCGACAGGATTCGAACCTGTGACCGCTCGGTTCGTAGCCGAGTACTCTATCCAGCTGAGCTACGAGTGCATTTGTTGCGCCGCATTATAGCCCGTCTAATCTCTATTCCAACCACTTTTTCTAATAAATTCAACAACTTACAGAAAAAGCCAGATTACAACGTACTAAGCAAATAATGGCGGAGAACGGGGGATTCGAACCCCCGACACCCTTTTGAGGTGTACTCCCTTAGCAGGGGAGCGCCTTCGGCCACTCGGCCAGCTCTCCGCAACACGGGGCGTATATTAACCACCTTCTTCCCCGTTTGCAAACATAAAAATCGATAAAAATTAATGGCTTGGTTCTTCGTCCTTCTCTTTCTTTATACGCAGGTAAATTTCCTCACGGTGCACGGCAACCTCTTTCGGGGCGTTGACGCCGATACGCACTTGATTTCCTTTGACGCCGAGCACGGTCACGGTGATTTCGCCATCACCGATAATCAGGCTTTCTGCGCACCGACGAGTCAGAATCAGCATACCTTTCTCCTCACGCATTTCATTTCAGGGACAACAGTCTGCAAAAAAAAGGCACCCGACCTACAACCGGAGCGATCGTAGCCCTACATGCCTGAGTATTGACCAGCGCGAGCAAAAGAACAGTTCAGGGGCTCGCGCCATTCAAAAATAAAGGGCGCGGTCAGACCGCGCCCTTCAGGTGACCGGATTACTCGCCCTGACGGGCCGGAGCGTCCAGTTCGAAAGCCGTGTGCAGAGCGCGCACAGCCAGTTCCAGGTACTTCTCTTCGATCACCACGGAAACCTTGATTTCCGACGTCGAGATCATCTGGATGTTGATGCTTTCCTTGGCCAGGGATTCGAACATGCGGCTGGCCACGCCTGCGTGAGAACGCATGCCGACGCCGACGATCGAGACCTTGGCAATCTTGGTGTCGCCCACCACTTCCCGGGCACCGATCTCGCGAGCGGTGTTTTCCAGCACGGTCTGTGCGGCCTGGTAGTCGTTGCGGTGCACGGTGAAGGTGAAGTCGGTGGTGTTATCGTGCGCAACGTTCTGCACGATCATGTCGACTTCGATGTTCGCGGCACTGATCGGGCCGAGAATCTTGAACGCCACGCCCGGGGTGTCTGGCACGCCACGGATGGTCAGCTTGGCTTCATCGCGGTTGAAAGCGATGCCGGAAATGATCGGCTGTTCCATGGTTTCCTCTTCATCAATAGTAATGAGGGTGCCCGGACCCTCCTTGAAGCTGTGCAGTACGCGCAGCGGAACGTTGTACTTGCCGGCGAATTCCACCGCGCGGATCTGCAGCACCTTGGAACCGAGGCTGGCCATTTCCAGCATCTCTTCGAAGGTGATCTTGTCCAGACGCTGGGCGACCGGCACCACACGCGGGTCAGTGGTGTAGACACCATCGACGTCGGTGTAGATCTGGCACTCGTCAGCCTTCAATGCCGCCGCCAGTGCCACGCCCGTGGTGTCGGAACCGCCACGACCGAGGGTGGTGATGTTGCCGTGCTCGTCGACGCCCTGGAAACCGGCGACAACCACCACGCGACCTGCTTTCAGATCACCGCGAATCTTCTGGTCATCAATCTGCAAGATACGCGCTTTATTGTGCGCACTGTCCGTCAGGATCCGCACCTGATTACCGGTGTACGACACCGCCGGCACACCGCGCTTGATCAGCGCCATGGCCAACAGGGCAATCGTCACCTGCTCACCGGTGGAGACGATCACGTCCAGTTCACGCGGAACCGGTTGCGCGTCGCCACTGATTTGCTTGGCCAGATCGATCAGACGGTTGGTTTCGCCGCTCATTGCAGACAGCACAACCACCAGGTCATCGCCGGCATCGCGGAATTTCTTAACCTTGTCGGCGACCTGCTCGATTCTCTCGACAGTACCGACCGAGGTGCCTCCAAATTTCTGTACGATCAAAGCCATTTCAAAGCCGCCTCTGCCCATGAAGGGCGCCCAATAATCACTCGAACAGCCGCCGGGCCCGCCACTAGACTGCGGGCCCGACGGGCCGTCTTATAAACCCTGCTCGACGAATGGAACGGTCAGCGCCAGTGCGCCATCCAGTGCGCCGGCGTCGACACCGCCGCCCTGCGCCATGTCCGGACGACCACCGCCCTTCCCGCCCACTGCCGCAGCAGCCTGTTTCATCAAATCACCGGCTTTGAGTTGGCCAGTCAGGTCCTTGGTTACACCTGCAACCAGTACGACCTTTTCCTCATGGACACTGCCGAGCAGGATCACTGCGCGGCCGAGTTTGTTTTTCAGCTGATCGACCAGCGCCAGCAGCGCCTTGCCATCCTGACCATCCAGACGTGCAGCCAGAACCTTCACGCCCTTGACGTCGACTGCCGAGTTCGACAGATCGTCGCCTGCGGCGCTGGCAGCCTTGGCCTGCAACTGCTCGAGTTGCTTTTCCAGCGCGCGGTTGCGCTCCAGCACGGCCGACAGCTTGTCGATCAGATTGTCGCGGCTGCCCTTGACCAGGTTGGCCGCTTCCTTGAGTTGTTCTTCAGCAGCGTTCAAGTAGGCCAGTGCCGCAGCACCGGTGACTGCCTCGATACGACGCACGCCCGATGCCACACCGCCTTCGCTGATGATTTTCAGCAGGCCGATGTCGCCGGTACGGTTGGCGTGGATACCACCACACAGCTCGACAGAGAAATCGCCGCCCATGCTCAGCACGCGCACGTTGTCGCCGTACTTCTCGCCGAACAGCGCCATCGCGCCTTTCTGCTTGGCGGTTTCGATGTCGGTTTCTTCGGTTTCAACCGCGGAGTTCTTGCGGATCTCGGCGTTGACGATGTCTTCCAGCGCTTTGATCTGCTCCGGCTTGATCGCTTCAAAGTGGCTGAAGTCGAAGCGCAGACGCTGGCTATCCACCAACGAACCTTTCTGTTGCACGTGCTCGCCCAACACCTGACGCAATGCAGCGTGCAGCAAGTGGGTGGCCGAGTGGTTCAGCGAGGTCGCGTGACGCACTTCGGCATCCACGTGAGTTTCCACCGGAGCGCCAATGGTCAGGCTGCCGGAATCCAGCACGCCGTGGTGCAGGAATGCGCCGCCGGTCTTGGTGGTGTCACGGACGTCGAAACGCGCGTTGCCCGCCTGCAGGAAACCGCAGTCGCCGATCTGGCCGCCGGATTCAGCGTAGAACGGCGTCTGATTCAGCACGATCACCGCCTCTTCGCCTTCACTCAAGACGTCGACCGACTGGCCATCTTTATAGATAGCGACGATTTTTGCCGAACCGCTGGTGTCGGTGTAACCGGTGAACTCGGTGGCCACATCAACCTTGACCAGCGTGTTGTAGTCCAGACCGAACGAACTGGCCGAACGCGCACGCACACGCTGAGCTTCCATTTCACGCTCGAAGCCGACTTCGTCGACCGTCAGGCCGCGCTCGCGAGCGATGTCGGCGGTCAGGTCCATCGGGAAACCGTAGGTGTCGTAGAGTTTGAACACCACGTCGCCCGGCACCACGGTACCTTTGAGTTCCAGCAGATCCTGTTCGAGGATCTTCAGACCGTGCTCCAGGGTCTTGGAGAACTGTTCTTCCTCGGCCTTCAGTACGCGCTCGATGTTGCTCTGCTGCTTCTTCAGTTCCGGGAAGGCTTCGCCCATCTCGGCGACCAGCGCCGCCACGATCTTGTAGAAGAAGCTGCCGGTGGCGCCCAGCTTGTTACCGTGACGGCAGGCGCGACGAATGATCCGGCGCAGCACGTAGCCGCGGCCTTCGTTGGACGGCAGTACGCCGTCGGCGATCAGGAAACCGCACGAACGGATGTGGTCGGACACCACTTTCAGCGACGACTGATCGCCATTTTCGCAGCCGATGGCTTCGGCCGAGGCTTTGAGCAGGTTCTTGAACAGGTCGATGTCGTAGTTGGAATTGACGTGCTGCATCACCGCACTGATCCGCTCCAGGCCCATGCCGGTGTCGACCGACGGCGCTGGCAACGGATGCAACACGCCATCGGCGGTGCGGTTGAACTGCATGAACACGTTGTTCCAGATCTCGATGTAACGGTCGCCGTCTTCTTCCGGCGAACCCGGTGGGCCGCCCCAGATGTGGTCGCCGTGATCGTAGAAAATCTCGGTGCATGGGCCGCACGGGCCGGTATCGCCCATGGTCCAGAAGTTGTCGGAGGCGTAAGGCGCGCCTTTGTTGTCGCCGATGCGGATCATGCGCTCGACCGGCACGCCGATCTGCTTGGTCCAGATGTCATACGCTTCGTCGTCGGAGGCGTAGACGGTGACCCAGAGTTTTTCCTTCGGCAGTTTCAGAACGCCGGTCAGGAAGGTCCAGGCGAAGGTAATCGCGTCGTGCTTGAAATAGTCACCGAAGCTGAAGTTACCGAGCATTTCGAAGAATGTGTGGTGACGAGCGGTATAACCGACGTTTTCCAGGTCACTGTTCTTGCCACCGGCACGCACGCACTTCTGGCTGCTGGTTGCGCGGGTGTACGCGCGCTTTTCCTGGCCCAGGAAGCAGTCCTTGAACTGGTTCATCCCCGCGTTGGTGAACAGCAGGGTTGGGTCGTTGCCCGGAATCAAAGAGCTGGAGGCTACACGGGTGTGGCCTTGCTCTTCGAAGAAGCGAAGGAAGGCTTCACGGATTTCTGCGCTTTTCATTAGGTTCTTCCACGGAGGCTGCGGCCAAAGGCCTGTACGAAACGTCAACAGACGAAACGACGGCAAAGGGCCGCATTATATCGGCCCTTCGCGTGGGGTACAGCGTGTTTATACGATAGTAACGGTCAATTGGGCGGCTAACGCTGTCACTTGCGCGAAAACTCGACGAATGTCGCGATCACTTGCTCGATTTGCGAGCGACTGACGTCCATGTGCGTGACCATGCGCAAGCGCGCCGCGGCGCTCAACTTGATCCCGCGTTCGGCGGCAAACGCCTTGAGCGCTTCAGCCTGATCACCCATTTGCACGTAAACCATGTTGGTCTGCACCGGCTCGACGCTGAACCCGGCTTCGCGCAAGCCTTCGGCCAAAAACTGTGCGTTGGCATGGTCATCCGCCAGGCGCTCGACGTGGTGATCCAGCGCATACAGCCCCGCCGCCGCGAGCAACCCGGCCTGACGCATGCCGCCGCCAACCATTTTGCGCAGACGCCGGGCCTTGCCGATCAGTTGCTCAGTGCCACACAGCACCGAACCGACCGGCGCGCCGAGGCCCTTGGACAGGCACACCGACACCGAATCGAAATGCCGAGTGATTTCCCGGGCATCCACCCCGAGCTTGACCGCCGCGTTGTAAAGCCGCGCGCCGTCCAGGTGCAACTGCAACCCATGGTCCTGAGTGAATTGGCGCGCCTGGGCCAGATACTCCAGCGGCAGCACCTTGCCTTGCATGGTGTTTTCCAGCGCCAGCAGACGGGTACGGGCGAAGTGAAAGTCGTCCGGCTTGATCGCTGCCGCCACGTGAGCCAGATCCAGCGAACCGTCGGCCTGCACTTCCAGCGGCTGCGGCTGGATCGAACCGAGCACCGCCGCGCCACCGCCCTCGTACTTATAAGTGTGCGCCTGCTGGCCGACGATGTACTCGTCGCCACGTTCGCAGTGCGCCATCAGGCCCAGCAGATTGCTCATGGTGCCGGTTGGCACGAACAGCGCGGCGGCAAAGCCCAGGCGTTTTGCCAGTTCCGCCTCCAGACGATTGACCGTCGGATCTTCGCCGTACACATCGTCACCGGTGGCCGCCGCAGTCATCGCGTCGAGCATGGCAGGAGTCGGTTGGGTGACGGTGTCGCTGCGAAGATCGATAACGCTCATGAACCTGGCCTCTGGTCAGCAGGGGAAATCCCTTTTCGAAGTTGAATTACTGCGGTCATGGCGCCGATTAATCAACCCTTGAGTGAGAAAAAGCACATTACTTATTGAAAGGACGCAACCCAATGTGGGAGCGGGCTTGCTCGCGAAAGCGGTGTGTCAACCAATCAATTTGCCGGCTGACACACCGCCTTCGTCGGAACGCCGCCCGGAGCAAGCCCGCTCCCACAGGTTCTGTGCAAGGCCGGAAAATCTGTGATAAAAACGCTGCGCCGCCCGAGAAAGGGCGGCAAAAACGTTCTCAGGGCGGGGTGTAATTCCCCACCGGCGGTAATTGCGCGCAATGCGCATAGCCCGCGAGCGCTTGGCGACGACACGGCATTGGCGGTGATCGGCGGCAAGGTCAGCAGACCCGGTGTGATTCCGGGGCCGACGGTCATAGTCCGGATGAAGAGAGAACGGGATTGACACCAAAGGGCCGCCCGCGCGCTTGTGTGCTCGTGCGTACCCTTGAATCCCTTTCGATTCATAACGCCCTGTTTTTCACACAAACAGGAGTCAGAACATGCAACCCACCGCTATCGACAGCAAAACCAAACACCCTCACGGCGAGCGCGTTGCGTTCATCCAGGCCTGCTGGCACAAGGAAATCGTCGACCAGAGCCGTAAAGGCTTCGTCGCCGAAATGCTGGCTCAGGGTTATCAGGAATCGGACATCGACTTTTTCGAAGTCGGCGGCGCCTTTGAAATGCCTCTGCAGGCCAAGTTGCTGGCCAAGACCGGTCGTTATGCCGGCATCGTCGCGGCTGCGCTGGTCGTGGACGGCGGCATCTACCGTCACGAATTCGTTGCCCAGTCCGTGGTCAGCGGCCTGATGCAGGTGCAACTGGAAACCGAAGTGCCAGTGTTCTCGGTGTCCCTGACCCCGCATCACTTCCATGCCGGTGAAGAACATCAGAAGTTCTTCTTCGAGCACTTCGTGCACAAGGGTCAGGAAGCGGCGCGGACTTGCGCGGACACGCTGCAGAAGGTTCGTGCGCTGCGTCGTACAGAGCCACGTGCTGTAGCGGTCTGAGTCTGTCTGGGTCGAGCGCGGCCCCAAACCTCACTCAAATCTAAAAGTGGGAGCGGGCTTGCTCGCGAAAGCGGTGTGTCAGTGACGAATTTGTGTACTGACACACCGCTTTCGCGAGCAACCCCGCTCCCACATGGGGTCTGAAGTGTTCTCAGGATAAGTGTTCGTCAGTGGTCGGCACGATCAGGATGCCGGCACGCAAGCCGTTCTTGACCTTGGGATTGGGGAAGATGATCCGCGCGCCCTCTTCCTCGATGATCCAGCGGGTATTGGCCAGATCTTCGGCCAGCACATAACCCACATCCAGCTCGGAAAAGTTTTCGATGTCCGCCGGCAGGTTCAGGCGGAACGCATCGCTGTGCTTGATGATTTCCCGGGCGACGCTGAACAGCTGCAAACCATCCAGACCTTCTGCAGCCAGATCCGGCTCATTGCCTTCGATGATCTGCTTCAGACGGGTTTCCAGACGTGAAACATCCACCCCTTCGTTCTGCCCGAACGGCCGCGCCTTGCCCAGCTCCAGGGTGAAGGACTCGGCCCCGAGCTTGTCGTAGGTGTAGGAACTGAAAACGATCGACGGTTTGTTCTGCAGCAGCACCGCCTCCATCCCGGCGGCACGCAGGCGCGCCAGTTCGCGGCGCGAATGCTGGCGACCTTCTTTCCACGGGTACAGGGCGAACTGCTCGATCTTCGAACCACGAATCGCCGTGTGCAGGTCATAGTGCAGGCGCTGACGATCCGGCAGGCTGAAGAAACTTGCCGCCAGCCGTTCCAGCTCACAGGCGCGAATGGCTTCGGAACCGCTGGTTTGTTCATGACGGCCGTTGAACAGCCGATTGACGTCCTGCTCGACGAAGCGCTCGCCTTTGCGAATCGCTTCCGGGTTGCCGAACAGGAACAGAATGCGTGCACGCGGCTTCAGATCGCCGCGAGCGATGTCATGCAGCAGCCGATCGAGCAACTCGATCGGCGCTGTTTCATTGCCGTGGATGCCTGCCGACAGCAGCAGGTCCAGGCCATTGTCGCGCGCTTCGGGTGGCCGGACTTCCAGCGCACCCTCGCTCAACCAGCGCATGCGTACGCCTTCGACAGTCAGTTGAGTCTTCTCCGCCGGTTCGCGGCCGGCGAGGGTCAGTTCAAGCAGTTTGCCGAGGGCGAGCATAGAGCGGTTTCCTTAGTGGTCGTGGTTGCAATCCGGGCCGTGCACATGTTCCTCGTCATCGCCGAGGTCAGCCGGTTCCATTTCCAGTTGCAGACTTACCAGATTAGTTGCCAATGGGCGCAGCAGCAGGTTGGCGTACTCTTCGTCACCTTCCTCGACGTCCACGCCGATCAGCAGTTGGCCACGGCCGTCCTGCTGGATCCACAGCTCTTTGCCTTGCCACATGACCGCGACGCGGGTGCACGAGGTTTGCAGTTGCGTGCCGTCGGTGTCTTCAAGGATCAGCTGCAGGGAATCGCTCATGTTTTTACTCTCTTGGGTAGACAAGCCGCGCGCCGCGTTCAGGCGACGCGCCGGCCATCAATTGATCTGGAATGGATAAACCGCGCCCAGTTTAAGGATTTGCGTCAGTTCATCCAGTGCCGTCCGGCATTCAAGCAGCAACTGCGGGTCCGCCAGATCGGTTTCGCTCAGGCGGTCGCGGTAGTGCTTTTCAACCCATGCGGTCAACGAACCGTACAACGGGGCAGTCATGATAACCCCTGGATTGACGGCCGCCAGCTCGGTTTCGTTGAGCGCAACGCGCAGTCGCAGGCACGCCGGGCCACCGCCGTTCTGCATGCTTTGCTTGAGGTCGAAGACTTTCACTTCGCGGATCAGGCCGCCGGAGCTGGTCAGACCTTGCAGGTAGTTCCACACGCGCTCGTTGCCCCGGCACTCTTCCGGCACGATCAGCAGCATCGAACCGTCAGGACGCGACAGCAACTGGCTGTTGAACAGGTAAGAGCGCACGGCGTCGTCGACGGTGACCGCCGAACGCGGCACACAGATCGACTGGAACTTGCCGCCGACTTTGGCCAGTTTGCGCTGCAACTCGGCCAGCATCTGCTCGGTGTCGAGGAACGCATCCTCGTGATAGAACAGCACCTCGCCGTTACCCACCGCGATCACGTCGTTGTGGAATACGCCCTGGTCGATCACCGCCGGGTTCTGCTGCGCGTAAACCACGCCTTCGTCACGCAGACCGTGCAGACGCGCCACCGCTTGCGAGGCTTCCAGGGTCTGACGCGCCGGGTACTTCTGTGGCGCCGGGTAACGGGTGTCGAACGCACTGCGACCGAACACGAAGAACTCGACACCGGCCTCGCCGTACTCACGGCAGAAACGCGTGTGGTTGGCCGCGCCTTCGTCACCGAACTGCGCAACGGCTGGCAGTGCGGCGTGATGGGCGAAGTGCTGCTGATCAGCAAACATCGCGCCGAGCACGCGGCTGGTGGTCGGGTGTTCGATGCTGCGGTGGTATTTGCAGTTGAGGTTGGCGGCGGTGAAATGCACGCGACCGTCAGCGGTGTCGGCACTCGGGCTGACGGTGGCGGCGTTGGCCACCCACATGCTCGATGCCGAGCAACTGGCAACCAGCAACGGCATGGCTTCCTTCGCGGCGCGCTCGATCACTTGCGCGTCGGTGCCGCTGAAACCCAGACGGCGCAAAGCGGCCACGTCCGGACGTTCCTGTGGCGCCAGCACGCCTTGCTGAAAGCCCATTTCCATCAGCGCTTTCATCTTCGCCAGGCCTTGCAGCGCCGCTTCCTTCGGATTCGAAGATTGCTGGCTGTTGCTCTGGGACGCAACGTTGCCGTAGGACAGACCACCGTAGTTATGGGTCGGCCCCACTAGACCGTCAAAATTGACTTCATAGGATTTCATCAGCGAGGCTCCACGAGAATCTGTTGTTATAGGCTTCAAGTAACAATTCAGTCAGACCGAGGCGCGGCCTTCGCGAGCAGGCTCGCTCCCACTTTGGAATGCAACTTCCTGTGGGAGCGAGCCTGCTCGCGAATGGGCATCACACCATTTTCACGCCAGGCGTCAGGGCCGCCGGCAGCGTCAGGCTCGGGGTTTCCAGCGAGGCCACCGGGTACGCGCAGTAATCTGCGGCGTAGTAGGCGCTGGCGCGATGGTTGCCCGAAGCCCCGACACCGCCGAACGGCGCGCTGCTCGCAGCGCCGGTCAGCTGTTTGTTCCAGTTGACGATGCCGGCGCGGCTTTCCAGCCAGAACTGCTGATAACGCGCTTCGGAATCCGACAGCAAACCCGCCGCCAGACCATAAGCGGTATCGTTGGCCTCAGCGATCGCCGCAGCAAAATCGGCGTAGCGAATCACCTGCAGCAACGGACCGAACAGCTCTTCGTCCGGACGCTCGGCCACCGCCGTCACGTCAAGAATGCCCGGGGTCAGCAAGGCCGACTGCGCCTGCGGCTGCGTCATCTCCAGCAACGACACCGCGCCATTGGCCAGCAGATGTTGTTGGGCATCCATCAGCGCTTTCGCCGCGCCAAGGGAAATCACCGAGCCCATGAATGGCGCCGGCTGTTGATCGAACGCACCGACTTCAATCATCGAGCTGACTTCCACCAGACGCTTGAGCAGGCTGTCGCCCCACGCGCCTTGCGGCACCAGCAGACGACGCGCACAGGTGCAGCGCTGACCGGCGGAGATGAAGGCCGACTGAATGATCGTGTAAACCGCCGCGTCCAGATCAGCCACCTGATCGACCACCAGCGGATTGTTGCCGCCCATTTCCAAAGCAAGAATCTTGTCCGGACGCCCGGCGAACTGCTGGTGCAGGTGATTGCCGGTGCGGCTGGAGCCAGTGAAGAACAGACCGTCGATGCCCGGGTTCGCCGCCAGCGCGATACCGGTTTCGCGAGCGCCTTGCAGCAGGTTCAACACACCGGCCGGCAGACCGGCTTCGATCCAGCACTTGACCGTCAGCTCGGCGACTTTCGGCGTCAGTTCGCTTGGCTTGAACAGCACGCTGTTGCCGGCCAGCAGTGCCGGCACGATGTGCCCGTTCGGCAAGTGGCCAGGGAAGTTGTAAGGGCCGAACACCGCCACCACACCGTGTGGCTTGTGGCGCAGCACGGCGGTGGCGTCGCCCAGCGGGCCGCTCTTCTCGCCGGTACGCTCGCGGTAGCTCTGCACCGAGATCGCGATCTTGTTGACCATGCTGGTGACTTCGGTCGCGGCTTCCCACAGAGGCTTGCCGGTTTCCTCGCCAATGGTGCGGGCCAGTTCGTCACTGTGGTTTTTCAGGGCGGCAGCAAAGGCTTCGAGCACGCTGATGCGCTCGTCCAGCGAACGCCGCGCCCAGCCCGGAAATGCCTGACGCGCAGCCTGCACGGCGGACTCGACCTGAGCGGCGGTGGCGCCCTCCCCCGACCACAGCACTTGCTGGGTCACCGGGTTCAGTGATTGAAAAGCTTCGCCCTGACCGGCCAGCCATTCACCTGCGATGTATAGCGAATTCATTATTTCGACTCCCGAGCAGCAGACAACGCCACGGCGCGCACTTGATCGCCGGCGTTGAGTTGAAGACGTTTGGCGGTCTGCGGATCAACCACCAGTGTGCCGGCAGCCAGACGGGCCGGCGCAGCTGTGATGCGGCAGTCTTCGCGCTTGCGGTTATGGATGATGAACGGCGTGGCGTCATCGCCCGGCGTACCGACCGCCAGCACCAGCGCTTCGCTGTCGCGGACTGCGCGGATCTTGCTGGTTTCGCACTCGATGGCCGGGCCGGCGTCGAAGATGTCGACGTAGCCTTGATAGCTGAAACCTTCGCTCTTGAGCATCGCCAGCGCCGGCTCGGTGTCCGGGTGCACCTGGCCGATAACGTTGCGCGCATCCGGCGACAGGAAGCAGGTGTACAGCGGGAATTTCGGCATCAGTTCGGCGATGAACGCCTTGTTGCCAACCCCGGTCAGGTAATCGGCCTGGCTGAATTCCATCTTGAAGAAGTGCCGGCCCAGGCTCTCCCAGAACGGCGAGCGTCCGGCTTCATCGGACACACCGCGCATCTCGGCGATGATCTTGTTGCCGAACAGCTCAGGGAACTCGGCGATGAACAGCATGCGCGCCTTGGACAGCATGCGGCCGTTCAGACCGGTGCGGTAATCGGCGTGCAGGAACAGCGAGCACAGCTCGGAGTTGCCGGTCAGGTCGTTGGCGAGGAACAGCGTCGGAATCTCGCGATAGATGTTCAGCTCTTGCGAGGCGCTGACGGTCAGGCCGACGCGGAAGTTGTACCACGGCTCACGCAGACCGACCGCGCCGGCGATGGCGGAAATCCCCACCACGCGACCGTTGTCGTCTTCGAGCACGAACAGGTAGTCCGCATCGCCACGGCCGGCTTCGCCGCGAAAGGTCTTCTCGGCCCAGCCGACCCGGTGGGTCAAGCGCTCTTCGTTGGCCGGCAAAGTGGTCAGGCCGGTGCCGGTGCTGCGGGCCAGGTCGATCAGCGCGGATAAATCGCTGCTGCGTACGGGACGAACAATCATGCTATCTCCTCAAACGGGCCGCCTTCGCCACCCGTGAAACTCGCTAAGGCGTTAAACCGCCACCAGGCGCACGCTGGCACCTTCACCGACGCCCAGGGCTTCGGCTGCTTCCAGATCCAGGGTCACCGGTTTGCCCGGCGCGTAATCGAGTTCCAGCAGCACCGCGCGGTAATCCTGCAACTGCGCGTTGGCCACCAGATACTGGCGCCCGGCGCCTTTCACCGGCTCGCCGATCTTCACTGGCACCACACGGCTCTGAGCGATCGAACGGATCCCCGAAACACGCGCATGCAGGGTCGGGCCACCGTCGAAAATGTCGATGTAGTGATCGGTCTCGAAGCCTTCGCGCATCAGGATGTCGAAGGTGATCTGCGCACGCGGGTGCACCTGGCCCATCGCTTCTTGAGCGGAATCCGGCAGCAGCGGCACGTAGATCGGGTAATGCGGCATCAGTTCGGCGAGGAACGTGCGGCTCTTCAGGCCACACAGGCGCTCGGCCTCGGCGTAGTTGAGGTCGAAGAAGTTGCGACCGATGGCGTCCCAGAACGGCGAGTCGCCGTTCTCGTCGCTGTAGCCGACGATCTCGGTCACCACCGAATCGGCGAAACGCTCCGGGTGGCTGGCGACGAACAGCAAGCGACCACGGGAGTTGAGCTCAGACCACGGCGAACCCACCAGCTCGCGCTGCACGTAGAAACTGGTCAGCAAGCTGTTGCCGGTCAGGTCATGGCATTGCGAGAGCACGTGGATCTTGTTGTGGATCTTCAGCTCGCGGGACGCGTGGACGAAGGTCTCGTTGCGGAAGCTGTAGAACGGCTCCGAGTAACCGGCCGAGGCAACGATCGCCGAGCAGCCGACCAGTTTGCCGGTGGCGGTGTCTTCGAGGACGAAGAAGTAGCTCTCTTCACCGTTGAAGCTCACTTCGGCGGCGAACGAGGCTTCGCTTGCGGCGATCTTGTCGCTCAGGCGTTCCACGTCATCCGGCAAGGAAGTGACACCAATCGGGCTGTCCGCGGCCAGACGCTGTACCTCGCCCAGATCAGCCATTTGCGCAGGGCGCATCACCAGCATGGTGTCACTCCTTTTCTCTTATAAAAATCACAGAAAAAACACCGAACATTGTGGGAGCGGGCTTGCTCGCGAATGCGGTGTATCAGTCAGCGTAGATGTCGACTGATACACCGCATTCGCGAGCAAGCCCGCTCCCACATTTGATATTGCCCGGTATCAAAAATTGGGTTCGACGCCCGAATCCTCAGGCGTCGAAGGGTCTATCAGGCTTGCGTCAGCGTTGCCGCGGCGCGTTCGAAGCGGTCCAGACCGGCGTCGATGTCCGCGTCTTCCACCACCAGGCTCGGGGCGAAACGAATCACGTCCGGACCAGCCTGCAGAATCATCAGGCCTTCTTTTTCAGCGGCGTTGAAGATGTCCTTGGCCTTGCCTTTCCAGGCTTCGCTCAGCACACAACCGATCAACAGACCGAGGCCACGCACCTGAGTGAACAGGCCGTACTTCTCGCCGATCTGCTGCAGGCGGGTCTTGAATTTGTCGTGCTTGGCGTTGACGCCGTTCAGCACCTCAGGGGTGTTGATCACGTCGATCACTGCCTCGGCAACGGCGCACGCCAGCGGGTTGCCGCCGTAGGTGGTGCCGTGGGTGCCGACGACCAGATGCTTGGCCAGCGCTTCGGTGGTCAGCATCGCGGCGATCGGGAAACCACCGCCCAGGCTCTTGGCGCTGGTCAGGATGTCCGGGATCACGCCGTAATGCTGATAGGCGAACAGGTGGCCGGTACGGCCCATGCCGGTCTGCACTTCGTCGAACACCAGCAGCGCGTTGTGCGCGTCGCACAGTTCGCGGGCACCTTGCAGGTAAGCCAGCTCGGCCGGCAGTACACCGCCCTCGCCCTGGATCGGTTCGAGCACGACCGCACAGGTCTTGTCGGAAACCGCCGCTTTCAGCGCGGCCAGATCGTTGTAAGGGACGTGGGTGATGCCGGTGATTTTCGGACCGAAACCGTCGGAGTACTTCGACTGGCCACCGACGTTGACGGTGAACAGGGTACGGCCGTGGAAGCTGTTGAGCGCGGCGATGATCTCGTACTTTTCGCTGCCGAAACGGTCGAACGCTACGCGACGAGCCAGCTTGAATGCGGCCTCGTTGGCTTCAGCGCCGGAGTTGCAGAAGAACACGCGCTCGGCGAACGTGGCGTCGATCAGCTTGTGCGCCAGGCGCAGGGCCGGCTCGTTGGTGAACACGTTGGATACGTGCCACAGCTTGTTCGCTTGCTC
The DNA here is from genome assembly GCF_023100605.1 of Pseudomonas sp. MWU12-2020. Taxonomy (NCBI): domain Bacteria; kingdom Pseudomonadati; phylum Pseudomonadota; class Gammaproteobacteria; order Pseudomonadales; family Pseudomonadaceae; genus Pseudomonas; species Pseudomonas sp. MWU12-2020. Next base: position 244,772 of record NZ_JALMEX010000003.1, on the reverse strand, counting down.
GGTCAAGGCACCGACCAGCGCCGGATGCGCATGGCCCAATACGTTAACGGCGATGCCGCCGGCAAAGTCGATCAGCTCGCGGCCGGCCTGATCCCAGACGCGGGAACCGGCGCCACGCACCGGAATGAAAGCGGCAGGCGCGTAGTTGGGAACCATTACCTGGTCGAAATCGGCGCGTTGTACCGCAGCGTGCTCAACGGACATCGGAGTCTCCTGATGAGGGCCACCCGCCTGAAACTGGCGAGCGATGGGGGGATTGTAAGGACAGTTTTCAGCCCGGCCTTGCCGCCAAGCGACAACTTCTTATAGCGCAAACCCCGGATTTTCCCGGGTTTACGGCAATGCGACATATAGCGTCGCAAAGGCGCAGTTTAAACTGCACGCCGCCGTTTGCGCAGACGTACTCGGGATCTTACGCAAGAGAGTTTTATCGGGTGCGGTATATATGTACCGCACATCGAATCAATGGCCGGTGTTTGCTATGGACCTTTCCCAGGCAAATGGCCTCACCCCATGATTCACGAAACCACCTCCACCCTCGCGACACTGCCCGACGCACTGCTGCTTCCCCGGCAGGACGCACACTATCAACCGCTGCTCCAAGCCATTCCGACATGGTTGAGCAAGGCTGCAGCACACAAGCGCGAAGCTTTGAAACAGGCCAGTCCTCTACTGCCCGTCAGCCTCGTGCGAGCATCGCGCAACGACCATGAAAAGCTGCGCACGCTGAATGCCGCGCACTGGACTGCACACAACCGAGTCGAGCAAAGCCTTGCCCGCCTGCAAGACGCCAAAACCTTCGCCGAACCGTTACTGCGCGCCGAGCTGCAAAAACGCTTTGGCCTGCTGCTGGATGTCAGACAGGTTTTCCTGCGCCTGTACCTGCCAGCTCATGTTCCGTGGCTGCGAATCAAATCGGGCGCCGCGCGCACCTGGACCGTCTCGCTGCTGGACGCCGCGCTGCACAATTTTGAAAGCAGCGAGACCACCGATGACGCTTTCGAACCCGCTTCGGCCTATATCAGCCAGCCTTCACCCGAAGGCCGGTTCCGCATATTGCCGGGCATGCTTGAGTCGATGCCGATCATCGCCTTCACCCGCCTGTGCCGCGAACTGGATATCGGCCGGCGCTACAGCGTGTATCTGCAAGACAACCTGGGCTTGAGCAATCCGCTGGTCGCGGCGGTGCTGCAAGCCAGAGTCTGCGCCAGCGAAAAAGCCGCGCTGGTCGCCGCCCTGCAGATGGCCTACATGCAAAAAAACCTCGGCGCCGATGTGCATCGCCTGATTCTCGGCCTGCTCGATGGCTTGCAGCATTTGCGCCTCAATCGTCAGGCGTGGCAATGCCATGCGCTGACGATGCTGGACGCCAGCCTGACCGGCATCGTGCTGTTCGCGCCGAACCTTGAAGCAGCAAACGCGCCAGCGCGGGTGGTGGTGTACATTCCCGATGACCCGCTGCACCCGGTCAAGGAGTACGCCAGCACCGGCGCCTTCACCGAGGAGCTGGCCCAGCGCCTGCGCGATCCGCAATACCAGGCCTTTTTCAGCCGCTTTATCGAGCATGCCGAGCGCGGTCATTTTTTCGGCCGGTTGAACAAACTCCTCGGCCCTGTCACCTGGCAACCGGTGCAGACCGGCGACCCACGCCCCACCTGGCGCGAGACCGCGACTGAACGCCCGCTCCTGCAAATAGCCGCGACCCCGATCCGCGCTGAGCTGTTCACCTATCTGTACCAACGCAAGCTCGACAAGATGCTCAACGATGCCCGCGTCGTCGCCGTTTCGACCGCCACGGTCGATCGCAAAGCGCGCTGGGCACTCTGGGATTCCTTCACCGAAATCGCCCAGACCTTGCTCAATATGGTCGCTTTCGTCGCCCTGCCATTCGTGCCGTTTCTCGGTGAACTGATGCTCGCCTACACCGCCTACCAGATGCTCGACGAGGCGTTCGAAAGTATCGTCGACTGGGCTGAAGGGCTGCCACGTGAAGCCTTCGGGCACTTCATGGCCGCCGTGGAATCCGTTGTGCAAGTCGGCACCTTTGCAGCCGCTGGCGTCCTCACGGCCGGCGAGTTTCGCGCGCTGCTGCCGAGCGATGTCGTCAAGTTCATCGACCGCTTCATTCCGGTGAAGGCCGCGAATGGCAAGACCCTCTACTGGAAGCCCGACCTGCGCCCCTACGAATTGCCCGGCGCCCTGCCCAAAGACCTGCAAACCGACGCATTGGGCCTGCAACACCACCAAGGCAAGACCCTGCTGCCCCTGGGACAAAAGCGCTATGCCGTCAGCCGCGCCGCCGAAACGGGCGCGCATCGCATCGACCATCCGACGCGTCCCGAGGCCTACAAACCGGCCCTGCGGCACAACGCCGCCGGCGCCTGGCAAACCGAACTCGACCAGCCACTGGGCTGGGACCGCGCCACCGTGCTGAGCCGCAGCAGCCCGTTGATGCAGCGTCTTCCCACAGAGCTGCAAGAACGTCTGCTGAACATCAGCGGCTGCGAAGAAAACGCCTTGCGCCAGATGCATGTCGAGCTCGGTCAGTTGCCACCGCTGCTGGTCGACACGCTCGAACGCTGGCAGATCGACCAGAACCTTCAATTGTTCATCGAACAGGTCGGCAGCCACCGTGCCGAGGACTACCTCAAGGCCGATCCCGCCAGCCAACTGCAACTGCTGTTTGACCACGGCAACTGGCCCGCCGACTGCGGCCTGAAACTGATTGATCGCCAGGGACGAACCCTGTGGCGCAGTCCCGTCGCCGATGTGCCATTCATCCAGATTGAAGGAACACGGCTGGACCATGGCGACCTGCTGAAAACCTGGCTGCAACGTCTGACCCCTGCACAAAGAAACACACTGCTGGGCGAAGCCCCGCAGACACCGGCCCCCACGCCAGAGGCGGGTGCCACGCGCCTGCGCCACACCGTTGCCGAACTGGCGCAACAGCAGCGCCAACGCCTGTTCGAAGATCGCTATCGCCAACTGCAACGGGGTGCCGGCGCGCTGACCCAGGCATTGATGGACGCCGAACCCGGCCTGCCCAGGCATCTGGCCCAGGCGATCGTCGAAACCGCGAGTGACGCCGAGTGCCAGCAACTGCAGCGCTCGACGCTGTCCCCGCGCCTGGTCGAACTGACTCAGGAGGCGGGCCTGCAAGTGCGCGCAAGCCGAGCCCTGGAGGGCCTGACGCTGAAAGCCACAGCGCACAATCTCGACACGGATCGCCTGATCCTGCACACGCTGCCACGCCTGCCGGGCTGGTCGGATTCGTTGCGCCTTGAGGTCAGGCATTACAGCCGCGACGGGCGCCTGCTCGACAGCATTGGCCCGCAGAGCGCTTCCATTCGCAGGACACTGGTGCTGACTGAACAGGGTGACTATCAGCCCTTCGATGAGACCGACCAACCACTGCGCACCTCCGGCTCACTGTCCTCCAGCCTGCTGCAAGCCTTGCCAGACACCGAGCGCTCGGCGCTAAACATCGGCACTGGCGAAATGACCGAGTTCGAACAGCTGATTCGCCAACACTCGCTGCCCCGGGAAACGCTACTGGCACTGCTCGCACAAAACCCGAACCGCAAACCTGCCTACGACCCGACGATCATGCGCTTGCGCGGAGGCGCCACCGGCCATCGGCGCATGCCCACCGACACGCCGACCTTGCAAACACACGCGCACTGGCTGCTGCCGCACTTGCTTCCGGAAGAGCTGGAAGAATTTGTCACCCGCCTGCAACGCCACCCGAATGGCCCGCGCAGCGAGCTGTACCGGTTGATCACCGAGCGTCAGCGCCTGGTCGCAGTCCTCGATCCGTGGGTCGATGCGGTGCCGCAACTGCACCCGGAAACCGGGGTCCAGCTCAACACCGAGCAGTACGCCATCCAGCGCCAGCGCCGACGGCAAATGCGCGTCGACCTCATCGACTGCTGGAAGCAACAGGTGGTGCTGCCGGAAGACACCGAGCACACGATCGATCTGCGCCTGTCCCATCCGATTCTCGGCGAGCTGCCGCAAGTGGAGGTCAATTTCAGTCACGTGGATTACCTGACGATCGAAGGTGTCGCCGGCACTCGGGGGGTGCACGGGTTCCTCAACAACTTCTCCGGCCTGCGGCGCCTGGTGTTGCGCAGCATGCCTCTGGGCGAACTGCCGCAAGCCATCAACCGTTCACCGCAACTGCGCGAACTGGTGCTCAGCGAGTGCGGCATTACCCTGACGCCCGAAACTCAAGCAACACTGGCAGCCCAGACAAATCTGAAAATCCTCGACCTGTTCCACAACCCGCTGGGCCTTGCGCCCAACGTCGAGAGAATGGCCAGGCTGAGTTACATCGACGTCTCGGAAACCGGCATTTCGACGCTGCCGGCCGGCCTGTTGTCGCGCCAGCAACTGCGCACCGCATTGCTCAATGACAACGCGATCGAAGCGTTACCCCCGGCACTTTTCGAACTGCCCAACAACATTCCGGAGGGCTTCGACCTCGGGGGTAACCCGATCGGTGCCGCAGACCGCGAACGGATCAAACATCACTTCAATCAAACCCGTCAGGACTTCGGCGTACTGGCCGAGTCCGCCGACCTGCAGCGCGTGCAAGCGCTGTACACCCAGATGGATCAGGAACAGGCCAGCGAGCTCTTCTACCTGCTGCCCGGCACGCTGGCTGAGGGCCGAGTCGAGCTGACGCGCCGCGAGTCCGAGTTTCGCAACATGAGCGACAGCCTCGCCGACTGGAGCACCGAACACCCCTTGCTGCATCCGATCAGTGGCGACCCCTTTACCCTCGAAGAGGTATTGAACGAGCAGGAAGCGCGCCTCGAATTCAAGAACCGTATCGAACAGAGCTGGCGCCGGGAAACCGAACAGGATGATTTTGATCAGGACAGCCAACCGCTCTACGACCTGAACCTGTCCATGACCATCACCGGTGATCTGCCCGCGCTCAACGCCGACTTTTCCCACCTCACGCATCTCTACATGAGGAGCCGACCGGGACACACCTCCGGCACTGCGGAGTTTCTGCAGACCTTTCCCAACCTGAAGGCGCTGACGCTCTACCAGTTCCGGCTCGAACAGATTCCTGCGGCGATATTCCGGATGGCCGACCTCAGCTACCTGTCGCTCTCGGAATGCCACATCACCCTGACCCGCGAAACGGCTCTGGAGCTGGCGCAAATGGAGCGCCTGGATCATCTGGATCTGAGCGACAACCCACTGGGAGAAATTCCGGATGTCAGCCAGATGAGCGACCTGTCGACTCTGCTGCTGGACAACACCGGCATTACCGGCCTGCCCCGTGGCTTGCTGCAGCTCGAACATCTGGATGTCGTCGCGCTGGATGGCAACGCTATCAGCGATATCCCCAGCGACATCCTCGAACTGCCCGAGGAGCGCGCAGACAAAATCAACCTGCGGGACAACCCGCTCTCTGAAATCAGCATTCAACGGCTGATCGCCTACTTCAGAAAATACCGCATCGACTTTGGCGTGGAGGCGGTCATCGACCGCGCGGAAATGGAGGTGTCGACGTCCGAAGAATCCGAAGCCGACGAGTGATGTTCAGCGCGATTGGCCGGGACGCGTCAACCGCGCTCCGGCGGCACCGACGACAGTTCGAACGGACTGCTGCTGCGCCGCTGGTTGCGATCTTCCCGCGGCGTGGCGCCGAAGAAGTTGCGATAGGCGCTGGAGAAATGCGGCCCCGAGGAGAAACCGCAGGACAGGCCGATCTGGATGATCGACTTGCTGGTCTGCATCAACATCTGCCGGGCCTTGTTCAGGCGCAGTTCCAGGTAGTACTGGCTCGGCACGCGGTTGAGGTATTGCTTGAAGATCCGCTCCAACTGCCGACGGGACACGCACACGTGCTGGGCGATTTCGTCGGTGGTCAGCGGCTCTTCGATGTTGGCTTCCATCAGCAACACGGCTTGCGTGAGCTTCGGATGGCTGGAACCGAGGCGGTTCTGCAATGGGATGCGCTGACGCTCGCCGCCCTCGCGGATGCGCTCGACCACCAGTTCTTCGGACACCGCACCGGCCAGTTCCGCACCGTGATCGCGAGCCAGCACCGCCAGCAGCAGGTCGAGTACCGACATGCCGCCGCACGCGGTCAGGCGATCGCGATCCCAGTCGAACAGGTGACTGGTGGCGATGACTTTCGGGAAGCGCTCGGCGAAATCGTCCTGCCAGCGCCAGTGCACGGCCGCGCGGTAGCCGTCGAGCAGACCGAGTTGCGCCAACGGATACACGCCCGCCGACAGGCCACCGATCACGCAACCGGCCCGCACCAGTTGCTTGAGCGCGCTGCTGAGTGCCGGGGCCAGGGTGGTCGGCGGCTCGTCGGCGAGCAGGAACAGTTTCTGGAAGTTTTCCAGCTTGCCGGTCCAGGCCTCGCCGGGCAATTGCCAGGCGCCTTCGGCCGTGGCTTCGGTGCTGGCTTCGGCCTGCAGGAACGACAGCTCGTAAACCACCTCCGGGTGCACCCGCTGAGCAACACGCAAGGCCTCCTCCGCCAGCGCCAGCGTCAGAGCTTTAGTGCTGGGCCAAATCAGGAAACCAATTCGATGGGCAGTCATGGGCGGGCAATCCGAAACGAAGAACGGTGATGAGGCAAGGGCCAATGCTAGCCCGTAATCGAAACTGTCGCAGATCCATTGTGGGAGCGGGCTTGCTCGCGAATGCGGTAGATCAGACACCAATGATGTCGACTGAAACACCGCTTTCGCGAGCAAGCCCGCTCCCACAGAGGGCCGAGCAAGTCTTCAGGTCGCGAAGCATGACCTAATTTGGTGCATAACGGGAGCGATTACTTGAGGCTACCCGACAGGAATTGTTGCAAGCGCTCGGATTGCGGATTGACCAGCACTTCGCGCGGGTTGCCGCTCTCTTCCACGACACCTTTGTGCAGGAACACCAACTGGTTCGACACTTCACGGGCGAAGCCCATTTCGTGCGTGACCACGACCATGGTGCGGCCTTCTTGAGCCAGCGCTTGCATCACTTTGAGTACGTCGCCAACCAGTTCCGGGTCGAGGGCCGAAGTCGGTTCGTCGAACAGCATCACTTCCGGCTCCATCGCCAGCGCACGGGCGATCGCCACACGCTGCTGCTCGCCACCGGACATGTGCCCCGGGAACGCGTCTTTACGATGGGCCACGCCAACCTTGTTCAGGTAGTGCTCGGCCTTCTCGCGCGCTTCAGCCTTGGACACGCCCAGTACGTGGACCGGCGCTTCCATGATGTTTTCCAGCGCGGTCATGTGCGACCACAAGTTGAAATGCTGGAACACCATCGACAGGCGCGAACGCATGCGCTGCAGCTGTTTCGGATCAGCGGCTTTCAGCGCGCCGTCCTTGTTCGCCACCAGCTTCAGCTCTTCGTTGTTGAGCAGGATCTTGCCCGCGTGCGGCTGCTCAAGCAGGTTGATGCAGCGCAGGAAAGTACTTTTGCCGGAGCCACTGGAGCCGATGATGCTGATCACATCGCCGGCTGCCGCTTTCAGGGACACGCCCTTGAGCACTTCGTGACTGCCATAGCGTTTATGCAGGTCTTGGACTTCAAGTTTGTACATGCGGTCGGTTCTCACAAAAACAGTCAGTCAGTCGTTGAGCAAGCGCCCGTGACGCAGCGCTTCGCGCCCCGCCACCTTGGCCAGCCAGAAACCGGGTTGGGCATAGCGCAGCCGTTCAATGGCAAACAGCACCCCGGACGTACCAGCACACACCGTGCTGACCCGATCGGACACAGGGTCGATCACTTCGAAAATCTCATCCCCGGCGTCAACCCACTCGCCGGGTTTACGCAGAAAACTCACCACACCGGGGTGCGGTGCCAACAGTAATTCAGTGCCTTCGAACGGCATGCCTTCGCACGCTTCGTTGGCCGGCTTCGGCCACTCGCCCGTGATCAGGCCCTGCTCGGCAAGGAACGCCAGAATGCCTTCGGCCCAGGCCACCGCATCCGCGCGGTCGGTATTGGCCTGACCGCCGAGCTCGACGGTAGTCGCCAGGCACGCCAGCGGAATCTGCGCGTCCGGGAACTGCCGCGACAGGCGCAGCCACGGCAACGAGCACGCTTCATCGAAGGAACTGCCGCCGGAATCTTCCGCCAGCAACCCGACCTTCACATTCAGGTGCGCGGCCAGCGAACGCCACTGCGGCCAATGCTGCGGCAGCGCATACATGTGCAGCGCGGCTTCAGCGTCGCAATGCAGATCGAGCACTACGTCGGCGGTGCAGGCGTGGCTGAGCAATACGCGCTGCATGCCTTGCAACTGGCTGCTCGCTTCGGGCAGTGCCGCCAGATGATCAGCCATGGCCTGACGGATCAGGCGAATGTTGGCGTGCGGATCGTCACCGAGACGCTCGGCCAGCGCCGCCGCGACCGGTGCGCTCAGCTCGACGAAATCACGGTTGAAATTCTTGCCGCTGCCCGCCTCGAAACGCCCCTGATGATTGCCTTGCAGCAATTGGCCGAGGCCCAGCGGGTTGGCGACCGGCACCAGTTCGATCACACCGTTGAGCAAGCCTTCGGCTTCGAGTTCGCCAAGGCGCTTTTTCAGCTCCCAGGCGGTGCGCATGCCCGGCAGTTCGTCAGCGTGCAGGCTGGCCTGGATGTAAGCCTTGCGCTCGCCGCTACCGAAGCGGAAGACCGAGATCTTGCGCTCGCTGCCCAAGTGGCTCCACGGCAATACGTGGTCGATGCGTTCCATATCAGTGCTTCCGCGGGGCCAGGTAGCTCAACCAGCGGCGCTCGGCCAGCTTGAACAGCTTCACCAGAATGAAGGTCAGGCACAGGTAGAACACGCCGGCGGTGATGTACGCCTCGAACGGCAGGTAGTACTGCGCGTTGACGGTACGGGCCGCGCCGGTGATGTCGATCAGGGTCACGATGGACGCCAGACTGGTGGTCTGCAGCATCATGATCACTTCGTTGCTGTACTGCGGCAGCGCCCGGCGCAGGGCCGATGGCAACAGAATGCGTTTGTACAGTTTAAAGCGCGACATGCCCATGGCCTTGGCGGCTTCGATCTCACCGTTCGGCGTGGCCTTGAGGCTGCCGGCAATGATCTCGGCGGTGTAGGCGCTGGTGTTGATCGCGAACGCCAGGCACGCACAGAACGTTGCGCTGGACAGCCACGGCCACATGAAGCTTTCACGTACTGCTTCGAACTGCGCCAGACCGTAGTAGATCAGGAACAACTGCACCAGCATCGGCGTGCCGCGGATCACGTAGGTGTAGAGCCACGCGGCGCCGTTGACGATCGGGTTCTTGGAGACGCGCATCAGGCCCAGCGGCAGTGCCGCCAACAGACCGAACAACAGCGACAGCGCGAGCAGTTTGAGGGTGGTCAGCAGGCCGCCGAGGTACAGCGGCATGGCCTCCCAAATGACGTTGTAGTCGAAGATCATAGATCAGCCGCCCTTACGCCTACCGAGTAGCGCTTCTCAAGGTGACGCAGCGCCAGCAACGAGACACTGGTGATCACCAGGTACATCGCCGCCACTGCGAGGAAGAAGGTGAAAGGCTCGCGGGTGGCATCCGCCGCCTGCTTGGCCTTGAACATCATGTCTTGCAGACCGACCACTGAAATCAGCGCGGTGGCCTTGGTCAGCACCAGCCAGTTGTTGGTGAAACCAGGGATCGCCAGACGAATCATCTGCGGCACCATCACCCGGAAGAACACCTGAAAACTGCTCATGCCGTAGGCCATGCCGGCTTCGGCCTGACCTTTCGGGATCGCCATGAACGCGCCACGGAACGTCTCCGACAGGTACGCACCGAAGATGAAACCGAGGGTGCCGATACCGGCGGCCAGCGGGTTCAGGTCGATGTAGTCGTCATAACCGAGCATCGGCGCAACACGGTTGAGCAAGTCCTGACCGCCGTAAAAGATCAGCAGGATCAGCACCAGGTCGGGAATCCCGCGGATCACCGTGGAATACAGATCGCCCAGCCACGCCAGCCAACGAATCGGCGACAGGCGCAACGCGACCCCGATCAGCCCGAGAACGATGGCCAGGGCCATGGACGACAAGGCGAGCTGAAGCGTCAGCCATGCGCCATCGAGGATGACAGCCCCGTAGCCTTTCAACATGATTCAGGTCCTCGAAAGTTGGGATGAAAAAATGGCGCAAACCGCAGAGATCCTGTTGCTTGCGCCATTTCTGACTTGTCGCAGAGACGTGTTACTTGCCGTAGATATCGAAGGCGAAGTACTTGTCCTGGATGGCTTTGTATTTACCGTTTTCACGGATGGCCGCGATGGCCGCGTTGATCTTGTCTTTCAGCGCGTCGCCCTTGCGCACAGCGATGCCCACGCCGTCGCCGAAGTATTTGACGTCGGTGAACTGCGGACCAACGAAGGCGAAGCCTTTGCCGGAATCAGTGTTCAGGAAGCCGTCTTGCAGCAGAGTGGCGTCAGCCACGGTACCGTCGAGGCGACCAGCGGCCACGTCGAGGTAGATTTCGTTCTGCGAGCCGTATGGCTTGATCTCGGCACCCAGCGGGGCCAGGACTTCGCGAGCGAAACGCTCGTGGATCGAACCACGTTGCACGCCGATGTTCTTGCCCTTGAGCTCAGACAGGTTGTCGCTGACAACGGTGCCTTGCTTCATGACCAGACGGGCCGGGGTGTTGTAGTACTTGTTGGTGAAGTCCACGGATTTCTTGCGGTCTTCAGTGATCGACATGGACGACAGGATCGCGTCGATCTTGCGCACTTTCAGTGCCGGGATCAGACCGTCGAACTCTTGCTCGACCCACACACACTTGACCTGCATCTGCTCGCACAGGGCGTTGCCGATGTCGTAGTCGAAACCGACGATGCTGCCATCCGGCGCTTTGGAAGCGAACGGAGGGTAAGCCGCTTCGATACCGATCTTCAGAGGTTTTTCATCAGCGAAGGAATTCAGCGACAGCACGGACAGTGCCAGGGCGCCAAGCAGCACAAGTTTCTTCATCTTGGGACTCCATCGGTAAAGGGCAAAAACGGCAGAGTGAGCGACAGCCCAATATGCGAATGGGTGAATCGGGAAAGCGGCGCAGCATCGGTGGGAAATTTCCCATTGAAACCATCGGGGGTTTCAACGTCAGCCACGATGAGCGAGTGATCGGCATTCTAACGACAGGCCCGAAGCCGATATTTCTTCAATGCGACAACTAATTACAGATGCACAGAGAAACCCGCTTGAGCGCATTGACAGCCTTGCAAATTCATGCAAGAGCGAAAGACAGTGAACCGATCTATGCTGCAAATTGCGGGCCTATTATTCGCAAACCCTTCTAATCCGGCAAGCGCAGCGTTGTGTCTTATTTTTCACCGGGGGTTTTAAGGCTCTAAAACGGGGCATTGCGTTTCCCTTCGCCCCGCTGCGGGGCGGGCGGTTACACATTTGGTTACTCGAATGAGTGCGGGTAACAGCGGGAAAGGGCTTGCGCAGGAAATCGATAATTATTGGTTGGGTGGGTTTGGATTCCGACAGCGAAGTACACCGCCGCCTGACAGATCGCCTTCGCGAGCAAGCCCGCTCCCACAGGTTGATCGCATCCTGTCTGAAAGAATGCAGGCCCACTGTGGGAGCGGGCTTGCTCGCGAAGGGGCCGGCCCTGCCACCCCAAAACTTCCAGACACAAAAAAGCCCCGCCCGGCATCACCGGACAGGGCTTCTACAGAGCTAACGCTTACGCCACATTCATCGTCTTGTGCGTATCAATCAAATGCTGCACCACACCCGGATCCGCCAGAGTAGAGATATCCCCCAACCCATCGTACTCAGCCGTAGCAATCTTGCGCAGAATCCGCCGCATGATCTTGCCCGAACGGGTCTTCGGCAACCCCGGCGCCCACTGGATCACGTCCGGCGAAGCAATCGGGCCGATCTCTTTGCGCACCCAGTTCTTCAGCTCCAGACGCAGTTGCTCACTCGGCTCTTCACCATTCTTCAGGGTGACATAGACATAAATGCCCTGCCCCTTGATGTCGTGCGGCACACCGACCACCGCCGCTTCGGCGACTTTCGGGTGCGCAACCATGGCGCTTTCGATCTCGGCGGTGCCCATGCGGTGGCCGGAGACGTTGAGCACGTCGTCCACACGCCCGGTGATCCAGTAGTAACCATCAGCGTCACGCCGCGCACCGTCACCGGTGAAATACATGCCACGGAAGGTCTTGAAGTAAGTGTCGACGAAGCGGTCATGATCGCCATACAGCGTACGCGCCTGACCCGGCCACGAATCGAGAATCACCAGATTGCCCTCGGCCTCGCCCTCGATGATGTTGCCGAGGTTGTCGACCAGCGCCGGCACCACGCCGAAGAACGGACGTGCCGCCGACCCCGGCTTCAGCGCATGCGCACCCGGCAGCGGACTCATCATGTTGCCGCCGGTTTCGGTCTGCCACCAGGTATCGACGATCGGGCAACGCGACTTGCCGACATTCTTGTAGTACCAGTCCCAGGCTTCCGGGTTGATCGGCTCGCCCACCGAACCGAGCAAACGCAGGCTGCTGCCATCAGCGCCTTCAACGGCGGCGGTGCCCGAAGCCATCATCGCGCGGATCGCGGTCGGTGCGGTGTAGAGGATGTTGACCTTGTGCTTGTCGACGATCTTCGCCACCCGGGTGATATCCGGATAGTTCGGCACGCCTTCGAACAGCAGCGTGGTCGCGCCATTGGCCAGCGGGCCGTAGACGATGTAACTGTGGCCGGTGACCCAGCCGACGTCGGCGGTGCACCAGTAGATTTCGCCCGGGCGGTAGTCGAACACACGCTCGTGGGTCATCGCCGCGTACAGCAGATAACCGCCAGTGGTGTGCTGCACGCCCTTCGGCTTGCCGGTGGAGCCGGAGGTGTAAAGGATAAACAGCGCTTCTTCAGCGCCCATCTCTTTCGGCGCGCAGACGGTGCCCGCCACTTTCATCAGGTCTTCGTACCAGATGTCGCGATGCTGGTTCCACTTGATGTCGCCACCGGTGCGCTTGCACACGATGACTTTCTGGATGCTGCTGGTTTCCGGGTTGGTCAGCGCGTCATCAACGTTGGCCTTCAGCGAGATCTTCTTGCCGGCACGGATGCCTTCGTCAGCAGTGATCACCACTTTCGATTTGCAGTCGATGATCCGCCCCGCCAGCGCTTCCGGCGAGAAACCACCGAACACCACCGAATGAATCGCGCCGATCCGGGTGCAGGCCAGCATGGCGACCACGGCTTCGGGGATCATCGGCATATAGATAGTCACCACGTCGCCGCGATGCACGTCCTGACCACGCAGGGCGTTGGCCAGTTTGCAGACTTGTTCGTGGAGTTCGCGGTAGGTGATGTTGCGGCTTTCGGAAGGGTCATCGCCTTCCCAGATGATTGCGATCTGATCGCCGCGCTCGGCCAGATGACGGTCGAGGCAGTTGTAGGAAACGTTCAGGGTGCCGTCGGCGAACCATTTGATGTCGACATGGTGATCGTCAAAGGAAGTCTGCTTCACCGTGGTGAAAGGCTTGATCCAGTCGAGGCGCTTGGCCTGCTCGCGCCAGAAACCGTCAGGGTTGACGACCGACTGCTGGTACATGGCTTTGTAGGTCGCCTCGTCAGTCAGCGTATTGGCCAGAACCTCGGGACGAACGGGATACAGAGAAGCCGCACTCATCTTTCTTACCTCGGTGAAATAGTTGTTTTTGTATGACCCCGTTGTAGCCGGGCCGGGCCCATAGAACCATTCGACGATGGTAGTAACAAGCCCCTACAAAACATGGCGATACCCAGACAGCAAGCCCGGCGCACTATCCTCAAACACCGCAAACCCCTTGTAGGAGCTTGCCTGCAAGCGATCCAGACAACTCGGTTCCCCAGACAAATTGCATCGCCAGAAAACGCTCTTCCCCACCCTAACGACCGATTGTTACCAAAACCGCGAAAAGTGTTTATCAAAACCCCACCTGTTTACCCCCACCCCACCTCCCTAAAATCCGCACCGCCGACAAGGCAAACCGATTAACAACGTTACAGCCCCCACGAAGGCCGTTAATCAACTTATCCAAGTGATGAAGTTCCACACGCAACCCTAAAAAGGTTGCGTGACCCCACTCGACCTCAAAAAGGTAAATCTGAAATGAAAGCTTTATTGGTTCTGGCCCTCAGCAGTCTGTGCGCAACCGCCATGGCAGACGAGGTCCCGACTGATGTCGCACAGCAACAACCGGCTATCGAGGAATACACTTACTCGACTCACCTGGACATCGCCAACGTAGTTTCCATGAGCGAAGTTCCAAACGTCTGCGAAGTTGTTCCGATGAAAATGGAATACGACGACTCCAAGGGTCAGCGTCACATCCTGCGCTACAGCGTCATGGGTAACGGCTGCACCAATTGATGATTGAGACTGCACCGAATCGGACCGCTCAGCGTCTCATTTGAGGGTCGATTCCAGCCCGACTTCGGTCGGGCTCAGTTGTGTCTGGAGTCGTCAAAAATGCTTGCAAAACACTAGATGTAGTGAAAAACCGGTTTTTTTGTTCATTTTTTGAGCAAATCCACAATCGCGAGATTTTTACGAAAAAAAATCTATCCCCGGCAAAGCCCTGTAAACCCGCACTCTCATCGAAAAACCAGCCTCCTCGACCGCTCCATGCGCGGATTCGCCTCAGCACAGCCGTGTTTTTTTCCCTATAATGCCGCCCTAATCGGGTCAGCAATATTCCCTTACAGGGAGCAAAAGCCATTCTGAAGCCCCGCAGCAGCGTCAACGCTGATCTGCGCCCGTCAGAGGCTCTCGGAAACCCGTACAAAATTCTGTTTTATTGCCTGCCTTAGCTGCTGCAAAAAACGATTCCTTAAGATCCAACGCGGTCTGTACGACCGTGTGAACAACCAACCAATCAGGTTTCACACGGGGCGACAGGCCCTCACGCAGGAGACGACACGTCATGCTGAGCTGGGACGAATTCGACAAAGAAGACAGTGAAGTAGCAACAGTGAAAGGCGCCAACGCCGGCCACGCTACTGAAGCCAACATGGACCGCCTCGACAGCGCCGGCGGTGCCGCAGCGCTGGAAGCCCGCGCCGTGACCGCCGACGACTCGGCCGCCGTGGCCCGCGCCAAGGCAGCACTGGATTCCCTCGACGTCGCCGAAGGCCTCGCCGAACTCGAAGGCGCCTCCGCCCGTGTCGCCGTTGACGAAAAGCGCATGATCAACTGCCGCGCCGACCTCAACCAACTCGTACCTTTCAAGTACGACTGGGCGTGGCAGAAGTACCTGGACGGCTGCGCAAACCACTGGATGCCGCAAGAAGTCAACATGACCGCCGACATCGCCCTCTGGAAAAACCCGGAAGGCCTGACCGACGACGAGCGCCGCATCGTGATGCGCAACCTCGGCTTCTTCTCCACCGCCGACTCCCTGGTTGCCAACAACCTGGTCCTGGCCGTGTACCGCCTGATCACCAACCCGGAATGCCGCCAGTACATCCTGCGCCAGGCCTTCGAAGAGGCGATCCACACCCACGCCTACCAGTACTGCATCGAATCGCTGGCCATGGATGAAGGCGAGATCTTCAACATGTACCACGAGATCCCATCGGTCGCGAAAAAGGCAGCCTGGGGCCTGAAGTACACCCGCTCGATCTCCGATCCGAAGTTCGAAACCGGCACCCCGGACACCGACAAAGAACTGCTGCGCAACCTGATCGCCTACTACTGCGTTCTGGAAGGCATCTTCTTCTACTGCGGCTTCACCCAGATCCTCTCCATGGGCCGCCGCAACAAAATGACCGGCGTCGCCGAGCAGTTCCAGTACATCCTGCGCGACGAATCCATGCACCTGAACTTCGGCATCGACGTGATCAACCAGATCAAAATCGAAAACCCACACCTGTGGGATGCCGAAATGAAGGAAGAAGCGACCCAGATGATCCTGCAGGGTACGCAGCTGGAGATCGAATACGCACGCGACACCATGCCTCGCGGCGTACTGGGCATGAACGCGGCGATGATGGAGGACTACCTGAAGTTCATCGCTAACCGTCGTTTGTCGCAGATTGGTTTGAAGGAAGAGTACCCAGGGACGACTAACCCGTTCCCTTGGATGAGCGAGATCATGGACTTGAAGAAAGAGAAGAATTTCTTTGAGACGAGAGTGATTGAGTATCAGACTGGTGGTGCGTTGAGCTGGGATTGATATCTCAATCTAGCGCAAATTTCTGACTGGCATTTGAAAATAAAAGAGCCCCGACCTAGTCGGGGCTCTTTTATTCCTCAAGAGCTATTACTCAACTAGATTAGGAGCAAACGCCTGTAACTCATTTTTCTCTGTTTGCCGCTCATCATATTCCCGCACCTTATCAAAAAGAATGCCGTACACCACCTTCGAAATCTTAGACGCCAGCAATGGGGGAACTGCGTTTCCAACTTGGTGAAATTGATCAGTTCTGCTGCCTTGAAAAAAATAATTATCTGGAAAAGTCTGGATCCGAGCGGCCTCTCTGACGGACAAACTGCGACACTGAGCTGGATCATAGTGAATGAAATAGTGCCCATCCTTGGAAATATGACTTGTAATAGTAGTGGCATACCTATTCTCGGTCTGCACTCTAAATCGATCGCTAAACTTTCCTGTCTTCCAATTTTTGTGATCGGGCGCCAACCCATCTAGAAAGAATCCCTCATGCCCCTTGGGAGAAGTACCATGAATTTGAGCATAGACTGCTGCGAATAAATATCTGCGTAAATCTGTAGGCATATGCCCACGACATTCATGATTCAACCAATACCCTAAACCTTCATCAAGATACCAATCGTCTAAAATCGGACTTTCGGTAGCCCCATCAGCCAATATATCTTTGCGAACTCTTTTACCTCCAAAGTTCAATGGAGCATTCGCCGTATCAAAAGACTTAGAAAGACCCTGAAGTGCGGCCCACAGCTCTACATTGACAGGGTCCGTCTGACCTTGAAGATAACGCAATTCTTCTTTCACAACATCAATCCAACCGCTTTGGCTGTCTTCAGTTCTTGAAAGCCCGCTGCGAAGTCTAGGTAGATTTTTTATCACCTGACCCACTGATATTTTGGAGTATTTTTTATCTTCAGAAGCGAGCCTCACTAAATCACTTGATACCGGAAGACTATCAGTAGCAATACCCAAGAGAATTACACGATGCCTTGCTTGGGGAATGCCGTAATCCTCAGCTTTAATGATGAAAGATCTAGGATCAATTTTTTCCACATCCTCACCAGGACCAAAGGAGCCCCCAGTAACTAGAGAATAAATACGATACTGCTTTCCCGCGCCATTTGAATGTAGAGCCTGGCCCGGATCTGAAAGGTCCTTCAGAATATTTGAGAATATCCTTTCATTGTTGACCTTAGATGAGAGGATGCCTTTCACATTCTCCATGACGAACATTGTGGGCTGCCTCTCTCGAATGATCCTCAGGTACTCCTTATAAAGAAAGTGCCGGTGGTCATTCTCAGCCTTATAATCGATTTTTGACTGATTTCTTGCACGTCCTACGATCGAGTAGGCCTGACATGGGGGCCCTCCGATCAGCACCCAAGGACGTTTCTCGTTCAACCTAACCTTTAGAACTTCATCTAAAGTGGAATTACCCTGATCACTTCCCAAAGTGATGCATTGGGCCTCCTGCCCCGCCATTTCCCAAAGGTACTCTGTATTGACGGACGGCTTAAACGTGCCTGCAGCATTGGGGTCATTACAAAAATCATAATACTCAAAAAGCAGGTCCGGTCTCTTTTTTTGGAGCAGCCGAAAAAACGCTCGTAGCCGTAGCGTCTCCCAGGCTTTTGGGTCTTTTTCAGCAGAAATGACGATTTCAAAGCGATCACTGCAAGAAGTAAATCCCTCACCAAGGCCCCCCGGGCCAGCAAAGAGATCTACGACTTGGATAGGCTCGGTTAGACAACCTTCGGGCTCAGGGGTCATATCAGCTAGGAGATTCAAATTTATCTGGGAGTCGTTCATGGACATAGTCAGCAAAGAAGTCAGGTCACGCATGATGGCAGGCATCCGAGGTAGCAATACACGCCCGGAGGTAAAAGTCAGACGCATTCTGCATCGGCATGGTTTTAGGTACCGGTTGCACCAACGAAATCTACCTGGAAGACCCGATATAGTGCTATCACGTTATCGGGTCTGCATTTTTGTTCATGGTTGTTTTTGGCATAGACACCTCGGCTGTCATTACGCAACCACTCCCAAAACCAATGAGGATTTCTGGCGAACAAAGCTTGAACAGAACGTTGCTAGGGATGCCAAGAACAAGGAGATCTTACTGGCATCCGGATGGCGCGTTTTCGAGCTATGGGAGTGCGGTATACGCAGACCAGAAGCCGAGATGTTGTGGATTTTGGATGCGATCAGAGATTGTAATCAAAAATCCATCTCTTGGCCTGAGCTTTAAGGGAAATAGCTCAGAGGAGGGTCGTTCAGCCACTAGGAAAACTGAGTACCCATGTGTTTTCCCGATCTCTATTCCAAAGTCCTCTAGGGCATTGCGCGATTGCGTGAGCAGTTTCCTTCATCCAAAAAAAGCTTATAAACGCTAAAAAATCCCGAAAAAAATCAAAAAAAACTTGACGAAACCACCAACATTTTCTAAATATTTAACAAATGTTGTAGGAAAAGCCGATTTATTTGTAGGATTTGAGAGGCCGCCGTGTCAGAAAAGAGAGAAAAATTTGTGAGGCTTGCGGAGCAGCG
Organism: Pseudomonas sp. MWU12-2020; assembly: GCF_023100605.1. Taxonomy (NCBI): domain Bacteria; kingdom Pseudomonadati; phylum Pseudomonadota; class Gammaproteobacteria; order Pseudomonadales; family Pseudomonadaceae; genus Pseudomonas; species Pseudomonas sp. MWU12-2020. The sequence goes on along the minus strand of NZ_JALMEX010000003.1, from coordinate 226,063 downwards.
CGTGAATCGTGCACTCAATGACATTCGCCTGATAGGAAACCTTTCCAACAGAGGTGCTTACAGCTTTACCGAAGAGGACATTAAGAAGATCTTTAGAACCCTACAAAAGGAGCTAGATCAAGCCAAGGCACGGTTCTCTGACTCAGAAAACTCATCCGGCGGCGACTTTAAACTCTAGCCCACTACCCCCATCAAGCAACGCTGATTCCCGACGTTTCTATTGAGAGAATTCATAATGATCGATCAACCGCATTGGAGCTTTTTGGAAAAACCTCAGGGGGCTAAGGCCCGTGATCCCATGCAAGAAGAGTTTTTCCAAGATCAGTCGATTGACGGAATCGATCACGCATTGATTCGCGAGACAGTGCAGAACTCCCTTGATGCACGTATTGGTGATCATCCCGTAAAGATAGTCTTTTCATTAGGCCAGTTAACTGCAGATAGGGCGAAATACTGGTTCCCCAAACAAGTTCAGGCTCACTTTTCTGCAAAGGAGATTCGCCTCAATAATCTCCCAAATTGGGGAGCAGAGGAATGTGCATACCTCACAATCGAAGACTTCAACACAAAAGGGCTTGAGGGTAAAATTGACTCTGCCGACCCAAAGACAGGAGGCAATTTTTATCATTTTTTCCGCGCAGAGGGTGTTTCTAATAAAAGGCCAGGTGAGCGCGGTAGCTGGGGGGTCGGCAAAATCGTAATTCCCCGCTCCAGTAGAGTTCGGTCTTTTTTTGCAATCACACGTAGAGCATCCGATCCTGGCCTGCATCTTATGGGCCAAGCAATCCTTCGTCATCATGAAGTTGAGGGAAAAATCTACACTCCTGATGGTTGGTTTAGCGAAGAAATTAATGGTCTCCAGACACCATTTTCCGACAACGCCATAACAGATCGTCTCAAGTATGATTTCGGCCTGCGCCGAGAAAAAGAACCAGGTTTAGGCTTAGTCATTCCATGGATTTATGAAGACTACCTAACGTTTAATAGATTGGCAGCGGTAATTGCGCGCGAGTATTTTATCCCGATATTGTCGGGGGATCTGATCATTGAGCTGAACGACTCCAGAACAGATCAGTTCGCTAAATTTGATGCAGATAGTCTTAGCGAGCTAAAAAGCGCTGCTCCAGACGATGATGAATTTCAAGACTCAATCTATTTAGCGGGCAGCCTGCTAGGTATGGAGCAATTTGAGGCAATCACGGCTAATGTTAGTCATCCCACTGGTTCTTCAGTGCCGGATTACGATTGGTCCAACTACATCACCGATATTTCGCCACAGGACATTGAGTTAGCCCTTGATCAAGGGAACGTGGTGCACTTCAAGGTTCCGATGATAATACAACCTACGAAAGCCACGCCCGAAACCGGTCATTTCGATGTTCTTCTAAAAAAGAAAACGGGACGCCACTACCCAATATTTGTCAGGGATGGACTACTTATTCCTAACCATCCCACCCGTAAAAAGACGCCAGATCACATAGCGCTTATCTGCGCATCGGCAAATATAGTTGCCGAAACACTTGGAAAGTCTGAGTGCCCTGCGCATACAGATTGGAAGGCAAGCCGAGATAAATTCAGGGAACAACATTACCGAGAGGGAAACAGGCTAATTTCTTTCGTGCGTGATAGCGCTCAGAAGCTAGTAGGTAAACTATCTAACGAACAAGGCAAGCCAGACCATAGCTTGTTAGCAGAACTGCTTCCTCTTCCTGCGAATGATGCACCTTCCAAGCCTACAATGAAAAAGGACGCGGTTAGTCGGGATAAGGAGGAAAAAGAGGTAATTAAACCGATTACCCCCGAAATACCGCCGATTGCCTCACGTTGCTGGAAATTGCAACAAGTAGGAAAAGAGGTTCATCTGCGTGGAAATCCTAGCGGTTTCGAAAATGCAGGAGGATATAGGCTAACCCTACAAGCAGCATACGATATTCATGGCCGCAACCCCTTCAACTCCCATTCTAAATATGACTTTGATTTAATTCGAGCAGCAAGAGAAGGGGTAGATAAGAAAAGCGAGTTCCACCTAGATTTGAATGAACATGTAGAAATTATAGACGGCGATCACGGCCGGTTGACTGTTATGGTTACCAGCCCAGAATTCGAAATTCTCTTCCGACCAGCAGATTTACATCGAGACCTGATAATGAAGGTCAACTCTCTAGCTATGGATGAGTATTTGGATGATGAGGAGATTGCAGAATGAGCCGTCGTTTTAATTTTACCGGGCGTACTAAAATCTACAAAGAGGACGTCAGAGCGATAATCGAGCGACGTGACGACGGACTATTCTGCAACATGGACCTGATGCTGGGTAACTATAATTTAAGAGTAGACGCCTTGGTCGTGATCGAGGCCGAACGCGGTAGAGCGCTACGTCTACGACACGAGTGGGGAACCGCAGGTGTTGCCTTGTCAAGCTGGAAGCGGGGTTCAGAGTTTGATATTAGTTCTATGGGCGACTCTGAAGGCCTTCAGTTTCGTGTACTTGTAGTTGAACCAAAAACCTGCCGCCTCCTTGCTTCCGCTGAAGGAATTAAAGCTTGTAACGAAGGCGAGCTGCAGTTACCTACCCGCTCACTTCTGCCGATTAGGATGGAGGATCTCTCGGGAGGCGTCTGGGAATTGGAAATGGGAGAAATCCCTACTCTCATTCTAGATAGTGGTCTTGGGACTAAACAAGAGCTGAAGTCAAGTCCTATACTCTTCGCGATCCTCCCTGGCGTAATTAGGGCAATCTTGGTGAATCTCGTTCATGAACAATTGGGGACAAGTGATGACGACGACGGCTCCCACGATGGGGAAAATGATTGCAGTACTTGGCTAAATTTGGGGGCCACTTGGGCAGGAGTTTCATTCCCTAATACAGAAAATCATTTAGATATTGACGAATGGGCACAGAAAGCAACAATTGGTTTTTGCCAAGAAAAGAAGTTGCGAAACCGTCTCGCTAAGTTTATGAGTGATGAGGACTAAACATGGAACTATTACAAATGCGCTCTTTCAATGCCGAAGGCATTGAACAAATGCGGACTTTGCTAGCGTTAGCTCGTAGTACTTCCACCTTTTCGGTCCCAGCTCAACTACTAGAAAGCTCGTCCTTCTCCATAGAAGTCGGAGCACCAATTCGTGCAGACATTTTCAGCGCTTCAGCATTCGAATCGAAACTTAAATTGGCAGAGGCTATTGATAATGCGGTTCGCGCAGCATCACTAGACCCAGCAACTTTGGAGCACGATCAAGGGTTCTGGAGTTGGTTGACTTTACGATTTTCTGAAAAATTCATCACTAATAAAGGGAAAATTGGTGAAGACGCGCTCTGGATTTACATGCCTGGTAATTGGCGAAAACTTTACAGGCAAAAAATGGCTCCAATTTGGTTAGCTTATTTAGCTCACCAAGACAACTTAAACCGCCTTAAAGGCGTTCTAGACATTCCAGTAAATAAGACCGGGGAAGTGTATGAACAAGCGATGTCTAGAAAATCAGTTGTAAACAGCCCTGGCATAATTGAGCTATTCACAAAGCTTTACTACGACGATTCAGTAGGAAATCTTAAGCGAGGCAGCGGTGGCAAAGACGGTGGCTCACCCAGAAGGCTATCGACTGTCTTGGATCAGCTTAGTCTGACCTACGATATCGAAGCCTTAGGATGGAGTGGCCTAGCTAACATGCTTCCGAATGACTTCAAAAAATTTATCCCTGACATTTAATTGCGGACTTGACCTTTTCTTTTGAAAACAAAATGGACGCTCTCTGACTGGCGATAATTCTCACTAGCGAGTCAGAGAAACCATTTAAAAAATTAACTATTTATTTACCAAGCCTAAGTTTAACACTCAACAAGCACACGGACATGATGAGCCACGCCTTAATAATCCATACTATTAGCACTCAACTCAGATCACAGACAAAACGTTAATGCAACAACCTCATAAATATTTCACAACGAAGTGCTTCCGTCACTCTTAACAATTTATTCGGATCATCTCTTAACTCTTCTTGCGCGAATTTCTTCACCTTACCAAGCAGCTCCTTGCCCGGAGTTAGCTCAACTTTAAATTGCTCATACCACTCATCAACTGTTTTATTTACCAACTGAATATCTTGATTTCCATCTTTATTAAGACTTAACTCTCGCCTATCTCTAAGAATGAAATTTGCAAGCTTCCTTTTAGTTTCACCCTCTAGTGCAGCAACAAACTCCTTATACTTTCTCTCAGCGACCTCCAAATCAATCGAATATACTTCTTTTATATGCGCCGGCGAGCAAAAATATGATTCTATTTCTTGATACCTGGTCATGAAAAACAGCAACCCCTTACTCTCACAACTTTCTTTCAAGCTTAAAGCCTCTCGATCAGAATCTACTCGTTGATCCCTATCGATATGGACAATAACCTTCACTAAGGGTATCTGCTTTCTAACAAAGCCCTGAAGTATTTTTGCAAAATCAACTTTTGAACACCCTTCATAAGAGTGCAACACAAACTCGTCCTCTCCAAGTCCATTGGCGATAGCAAACTTATTCAAAAATTGTTTTTTTTCATCTATATCATCTACTTTATCTTCAGTAACAATAATATACTTAAGACTTTTCTTTGCAAACAAATAGTCAGCATCGGCAGCGCCTATATCTAATAAAATCTTACTGCCCTTCACTCCTGAACTGGCATTTCCGTTTTGAAAATGCACCACATTCGCCTTATCCTCTAAAGCATCCAAAATATATCTAGAGTGAGTTGAAAAAACCACTCTCAACTCAGGATTTTCTGTTGACCTTCGTGCTAATTCATTCGCAAGCAACTTTTGTTTCGTGGGATGCACATGTGAGTCAGGCTCATCTAAGAGTATGATTTTTGAATTAAAATACTCAATATAAGCGAATATTTGAATAATTTGAAGAAGGCCTGTCCCCACGGAATCGAGAGGCAACTCCAAACCCTCATAAACCACTTCAACTTGAATGTATTCAGATTTATTTTCATCAAACCGCGCAACCACATCAACGTTATTGTAAATACTATTTACAGATTTTTTAAAGGCACGCCATTTTGCATCATCCTTACTGATCGAGTAAAGTATATTCCTAAGATAGTTATTACTATCACCACGAGTCGCAGACTTCTTTACAGTTATTGTTACCTCATACTTTTCCTGAGTAGGCACCCCCGCTATTCCTGGCACGTATACACAATAAGGGTTATCAATATCACTAAGCTGATCTCCAAAATCGCGCCCTTCTAAACTTGTAGTAAATCCGCCATTTTTCCCTCTAGATATCTTAAGCGAGGAAGTTTTGCCATTTGACAAAATAAATTCAATCCAGCTTCGATCCTCTCTTCGCCTCGAACCAATCAAACGCTTGCCATGATATAAATACTCGATATTACTTGTTGGCGTGTAAAGATACTCTCCAGAGTCCAAAGACAGAGTTTTGGTACCCTTACCTGTCCATATCCCCCCTTTTAATTTCAAAGTCTGGCAGCCCGACACAGCAAACTGGACCCCTTGAATAAAACTACTCTTCCCAGAATTATTTGCCCCAATAAAAACGTTTAAAGGCTGTAAAACCACCGTAACATCGTCTATTTTTTTAAACTTCTTTATTTGAATCTTCATAATTTTCCTTGTTGTTTTACGAAAAAAATATAAAAAACAAATTCCGTCATTACCGTTTTTTTGTTGAACGGTTGTTTATATCAGGCCCAGACGCGAAAATATAATTTATGGACACCCATTTAGGAAATCCACTTCCCTCGAAAAGCGAAATGCACCGTAACTGCATAGATACGACAAGGCTTGACCTTCCTGCTCCGTAATACTAACCTCCCAGCGAGCCTAAGAAACTCGACAAACCAGAGCGGTCCTCCGCACCCGACAGTCATGCGGCTTCTTTTCGTCTGCGGTTCCTCTACGCCTGCGAAAAATCCCGTTATGTCGGGAGTGGGCGAATACAAGACCCGAAAGGGGAATATGTCCGGCCCGTCTCTGGTGGGTTTCTTAGCTCCCGACACCCTAACGAATGCCCTAAGAAAGCAGCCAGAGGTAAATGGAAATGCCTGGATACCAAACCTTCATGATGAAGGTGAATCGCTGTACCCGCAGAACGCTCTCGTCGCTTCCGACTCCGGAGGCCCGCCATGTCTGAGCCACTTTTACCGACTCGGTTTACCCGCAATAAAACACACCTGCATGCCCTTCTGGTGGAGAACCAGGCGTGGTTCTGCGTCCATGAACTGGGCCGGTTGATGGGTAAACATCTTGATGAGCGCCAGCTACGCAAACTCGATGCTGATCAGCGTCAGTTGATGTGCGTGGAGCTTTTCGGCGAAACGGAAGAACAGTGGATGGTGAGTGAATCCGGCGTGTACGCCTTGCTGATCTATCACTACTGTCCTGAGTACCGACAGCTTCGTGAGTGGGTGACGCTTCAGGTTGTGCCAACGCTGCGTGATGCTCGTCCGTCGCGATCTGTGGAGCGTCCAACGCTGAGTGTTTTGAGTTGGCCGCAGATGTCACTGAGTACGTTGCACTGGCAGGATGAGCCGTGGATTCGCTTGCGGGATATGCCCTGTTTGTTGGCGAATGATCCGTTTAATCGTCATGAGTCCTGGTGGCGCAAGGCTTCACGATTGTTGCGTGGAGGCTGACGGTTCTGAGTCCGCTGTTTGAGTTTTCAAGCAGCGGATGATTGTGGGCCTGAATGCTTAGGGGAGCTTCGCTCCCCATCGGGGATAAATCCCCTCACCACAAGGGTTGGTGTAAAGGCTTAGTCGTTGACTCGCAGGCTGACATCGCGGACTGGTTTCGCTTAGGTTTGTTCTGGACTAGAGATTGAAGTAGATGTTGAGCGAATGTATAAGCCCTGACCTGATTGGCTCCATGACTCGAAACCATGCAACCAAATCTAAAGGATTCTCGAGAGCCTGCACTCTTGAACACACGGACGAACATCACATGCCGCCAGCCAACTCAATCAAACCAAGTCCATCGCGACTTTTGGTCGCCTCATTTCTAATCGTCTTTTTCTGCATGCTGCATATGGCCCTACGTATCGTTCAAAAGAACGAAATCATGGCCGTTGGAGCAGTCTGGGTCGCAAATGCACTAACCATGGTGCTGCATGTTATTTACTGGAAGCGTTATGGCCTGTCCGTCGGCTTTAAAATCGCGGTTGTGATTCAAATCGTCATTACCATTCTGCCCTTCCTGTTTGGCAATCTCGGTTTTTTGGCTGTTCTGTTGATGCTGGGTGGCGAGATCCATTACTAGTAACCCACCCCGCCTCCCGCTATTAATACCCCTCCCCCACTCAAGGATCCGAGCCCCACCATGAAATTCGATCTCGCCTACTGCCTCAGTCTCGACGACAAGTTGTCGATCTATGACGTTCGCGATCTCAATTTCGATGAGACGGTGGCGTTCGATTCTGCGAAGGAACACTTCCAGTGCCCCAACGATGCCTGTCGTTTGGCGTTTGATGCCTCAAACGAGTTAGGCACCTTCAATGCCAAGAACGTGAATTACGTACGCACGCCACACTTCAAGAATCTGCCCACGACGCAACATGTGGCGGGTTGTCCGTATGTGAGTTTGAGGGCGTCGGCATCCGGGGTTGAGGCGGTGGATGGCGAAACGGATGACGGGCGGGAGGAGCATTTTCCGTCGGAGTTGTTGCTGACGCGGCGTGAGTATGTGCGCAAGCCAGCTGCGCCTGCGGGGGCGGCGGATGTGTTGCGGGATGATCCGGTGCGGGTGGCGCAGGTGAGTTCCAAGGAGTCGCCGGGGCGTGAGACGGCGCCGGACAAGACCAGTGTGTTTGCGCATCCGGTGGAGTGTTTTGTCTCTAACTTCGCCGACAAGGAGTTGCTCAAGCGCATGCCGTTGAAGATCGGCGAGCACACGGCGCCTTATGGCTCGTTCTTCAAGAAGATCGAGTATCTGACGGACAACAAGGGGCTGATTTACTGGGGCAAGATCAAGGAGATCAAGGATTACACCCAGAGTTTTCGCGTCGATTTCGAGCAGAAGGTCTGGTTCAAGCAGGCGGATGAGGCGAAGAAGAAGCCGTATTCGGTGAACGTTTACTTGAGCAAGAAGTTGATCGACAACTACCGCAAGCGCAAGGCGTTTCTGGAAGAGATCAAGCACGCGATCGACAGCGACAAGGAGTTGTTCTGTTTCTTCTATGGCGTGACGCCGGAGTTGAAGCAGGTGCCGAGCAAGAAGAACCCCGAACAGACGTTCGGGGTGTTCAGTGCCAACATCGAGAACCTGGATCACTTCATTGTGCGGGAAGCGCCGGGGTTGGCGTGATGGTTAGCCTTTGGGCAGCTGCAGTTTGGCTTCGCCACGGTGCTGGTTGACCAGCGAGTACGGCAGCACTGACCAATCGGGGTTGTCGCAGTTACGTTGGTAACGGGCGAAGTAAGCGCCCAGGTAAATCCCCTTCGGTGTGAAGTGCCAGTTGGAATAGCCCCAGACACTTTCATCGGTGTAATCGCAGTTGCCATCGTCTTCGGCGGGCTTCTTCATCTCTTCGGGATAGAGCGTGGTGAACTGTTTGACCAGCCACGGCGCCATGACTTTCATCTGATCGTATTCGGTGGCCGCGTTTTTCGGTTCACCGATCCACAGCACATCTTTTAGTTTCAACAATTCGCCGGTGTGGACGTCGAGGTTGATTGGCGAACTGCCGAAATCCGGGTGGGCGCCGCCGCAGCTGTAACCGGTGGAAATGTCCAGGCTGACCACATCCGGCGAGAGAAACTCCGGGGCAGCCCCTTGATCGAACTCGGCGTATTCCCCGCCATCCATCATGCAGCGGTGATAATCGATGACTTCAGTCCAGAGCCGTCCGAGCAAGTGGTTATTGATCCGCTCCTGCTCTTCTTTCGTATAGCCAGACTCGACACTGAACAACGATATCTTCGACTCAGGCTCCGTCCACCATTGCAGGTCGTAGCCCCTCCGGTTTGAGCTTGAGTCCCTGTAAGCGCAAATACTCGTAGGGATCGCTCTTCGGCAAAGTGGCAATAAAGGGCAGCGTAGTTGCGCTCGGCGCAGGAAGTTTGGCATCGGTCAGTTGCACCGGCAGCTTCTTGCCCTTGGGGTTTTGCCATTCGCCCTGCCAACCATTGGCGGTGGATTTCAACTTCAGGGTGGGCAGCGGTTTGTCGTCGCCATAGCGGTTGTTGCCTTCAACGAGATTCAATGTGCTGTCTTGCAGCGAGCCGCTGAGTTCCAGGTCGCGGTGATACTTCTCATAGAAGTAGCGGCCGGTGACTTCGTCCTGCTGCGTGGTGTTGAGCTCCACCACAATCGGCATCTTGCCCAGCGTACCGGTGAACACGCGCCGGCCATCTTCGGCATGGGCGGTGGAAATCAGTGTGAACAGCGCCGCAGCGTATGGCGCCAGGCGCAGCAGTCCCTTGAGCATGGATCGATCCCTGAATGAATGAGGCTGCGAAGTATGCAGAGGATGCGCGCAGGAATCGAGGCTCTACTTGAGCAACATGCCCAGCATCACGACGATTAACAGACCGATATACACCCAAGCATGCAGCCGATCCGGTATCCGTCCGATCCACGGCGTGGCCAAGCGAATCCCGACCAACGACCCCGCCGTCAACACCGCAAACGCCAGCAAATCCACATACCCGACAAACCATGCGCCCAGATCCGTCTCGCTGAATCCGGCCAGTGCCATGTAGGTCAGCGTTCCGGCCACTGCCACCGGCACGCTTAACGGATTCGCCATGGACGTTGATTGAGACATGCTCAACCCGCAGCGACGCAACAGCGGCACGGTCATGACGCTTCCTCCTACACCGAGGAACGTGGCGATGGCGCCGATGCCTACACCGCCGGCGGACGTTTCTGTTCTGCTGAGTCGGCGTGGGATGACGCCTTCGCTGCGGGTGAGGAAGCCGCGTCTGAGCAGGCAGTCGATGATGGTCACGCCGAGGTAGGCGATGAAAGCGTAGCGAATGATTTCGCCGCTGGCCCACACCGCGGCTATCGCGCCGATGATCGCGCCGAGGGCAATGAAGCCGCCGAGCGGCCACAGGTAATGGCGGATCAGGTTGCCGGCGCGGCGGTGTTTGTCGGTGGCGATCAGGGCGTTGACGATCATCACGCAGGTCGAAGTGGCGACGGCGATGTGCATGGCCGATTGGCCGATGGGGTCGTCGGTGCCGTGGCTGGCGCTGAGCATGCGATAGAGCAACGGCACGACGACGAAGCCGCCGCCGAAGCCGAACAGGACGGCGGTGACGCCGGTCAGGCAGCCGAAGAGAGTCAGCAGTAGGTAGAACATGGCGCGTCTTCCGGTGATGGCGAGCTGTCGACGATAGAGCGACGCGGCTTGGCCTGCTTCAGCAACTCAGCCAATAATGTTTGTGTTTACGCCAATCACCGGGACGCCCTCGATGCGCAATATTTCGATCAGTCAGTTGGATGACACTCCGCGCCCGGTGGTGGCGATCGGTACGGATTATTCCCACGGCCATCTGTTGCCATTTCATACGCACCGGCGGGCGCAATTGCTGTACGGCGCGACCGGGGTGATGCAGGTTCGTACTCATGACGGCAACTGGGTAGTGCCGCCGCAACGGGCGGTGTGGATTCCGCCGGGAGTGGCGCATGAAGTGCTGATGCTCGGCGTGAGTACGCGCAGTTTGTACATCGAGCCGGGGGCGGTAGATTTGGGCCAGCGTTGTCAGGTGATCAGCGTTTCACCGTTGATGCGGCACTTGTTGATGGAAGCCGTGGAAGTGCCGCTGACTTATGACCTCGAAGGACGCGACGGCGTATTGATCGACCTGCTGCTGCATGAACTGGCGCGCAGTGCGCCCCTGCCCTTGCACATTCCGCTGCCGACTGACGGAAAGCTCCTCGCTTTGTGTCAGACCTTTCTGCTTCAGCCGAACGCCCATCAGTCGCCGCAACACTGGGCCGAGCAGTTGCACATAAGCTTGCGCACCTTCAACAGATTGTTTCGGCAGCAGACCGGGTTGAGCTTCAGCCAATGGCGGCAACAGGCCTGCGTGGTGCTGGCACTGGCACGTCTGGCGGCCGGTGAAGCGGTAACGCGAATCGCCCTGGACTTCGGTTATGAGAGCCCGGCGGCATTCTCGACGATGTTCCGGCGCATCCTCGGACAGGCACCGTCCGTCTGGTTGGAGGCGGCGAACTAGGGCAAATCAAAAAATGCGTTTGATCCCGGCCGAAAACAACTGTACAAAAACACAGTACATTTTCAATCAGCACTCTTGAGCCCGGAGCACACCATGGCCTCTCTTGCGATGAACCACATCCTCGAACGCATTGCCCTTTTCCAGTTCACCCCGACGCACTGCGTCCAGGCCAGAGCGATGCTGGGCTGGAGCGTGGAACAGCTGTCGCGCGAGGCGCAGGTTGCGGTGGACGATATTCAGCGGTTTGAAGCGCAGCAGGACGTGGCGGATGCGGCGCGGCTGGCGCTCGCGTATCGGTTTGAGGCGCAGGGGTTGGTGTTCTTTCCGGGGTTTGCGCCGGGTCGCAGTGCGAGTATAGGTGCGCCATCGGATGCGGTGGGGCGTGGGGATTATGCGATGGCTGAATAAGGACGTGGAAATTGAGTGAAATCGAAGAAAGCAAAGGTTGCGTTTATAAGGATCTGGAAGGCGTGGATGCGGGTGACATGCAAAATAAGGCCCGGCATGTCACACGATTAGCTGCACTCATCGAAACAGCTCCCATGAGCAAAGCCGACGTAGCTCAAAGACTTGGTTTGAATCCGGAAAGTCTGGAAGAGATTCTCCGGGGGAAATTCCGCGACATAAACGTTTCCACGTTGGTGAGCTATGGGGACTTGATGTCGGAAAACAATCTCGAAAAATAAGGTTCGCCTCTATAGAGGCGAACCGGTTTTAACTCATCAGGCGTTCTGAACCACGCCCTCACTCTCCCCTTCAACCGCCAACCACCACGCACTCCCGCGCTGCGGCTGCATCAGGTTGAACGCCTCGCCCATTTGCGGCGTGGTGATCGCAACACTGCGTTCCCAGGCCAGTGACAGGATGCGATCAAACGGTTCGTGCCAGGCGTGCATCGCCAAGTCGAAGGTGCCGTTGTGGATCGGAAACAGCCAACGGCCCTTGAGGTCGATGTGCGCTTGCAGGGTTTCTTCGGGTTGCATGTGCACGTGCGGCCATTCGACGTTGTAGGCGCCGGTTTCCATCAGGGTCAGGTCGAACGGGCCGTACTGTTCGCCGATGCGTTTGAAGCCGTCGAAGTAGCCGCTGTCGCCGCTGAAGAAGATCCGCGTGTCGCCGTCGATCATCACCCACGAGGCCCAGAGGGTGCTGTTGCCGTCGAACAGGCCACGGCCGGAGAAATGCTGCGACGGGGTGGCGACGAAGCGGATGCCGGCAATTTCAGTGCCCTGCCACCAGTCGTATTGACGGACTTTGCTGGCGTCGATGCCCCACTTGATCAGGGTATCGCCGACGCCCAGCGGGGTCAGGAAGTAATTGGTTTTAACCGCCAGTTTCAGTACCGCCTGGTAATCGAGGTGGTCGTAGTGGTTGTGCGACAGGATCACCGCTTCGATCGGCGGCAACTGGTCGATGCTGATCGGCGGCTGGTGAAAGCGTTTCGGGCCGGCCCATTGCACTGGCGAGGCACGCTCGGCGAAGACCGGATCGGTGATCCAGAATTTGTCGCGCAGTTTCAGCAGCAAGGTCGAGTGTCCGAGGCGGTAGACGCTGTGGTTGGGGGCTGCCAGCAAATCTTCACGCGTCAACGCGTGCACCGGGATTGCAGCGGCGGGACGGGTATTGCGTGGCTTGTGAAAGATCATGTTCCACATGATCCGCAGCATCTTGCGCAGGCCTTCGCGTTGCACCGGCGCATGGTTACGGAACAGTCCTTGATCCTGGCGAGAGGCTTCAGGCGTGGAAGTTTGATCCGCAGGGAAATCTGGATTGGCCATGACTGAGAGACTCCAGAAAAACCGCGCAATTCACGGTTTTTCACGGTGGGACGATAAATGGCCAAGGCACGCACGCATCAGCCGAACTGTCTGGTTTTTAGGTTGCGCGGATTAACGCAACATTACACTGGACGGTGTAGTTTCTAGGTTGCATCAAACCGGATGACAAGTAAACTGCCAAGTGTAATTCCCCCCTTCTCTGCCGAAGCGTACTTATGACAGCTCCAAAGCGCCTCACCGACCGCAAACGCGAAGCCATCATTCAGGCGGCGATTGCCGAATTCCGTGCCAACGGGTTCGAGATCACCAGCATGGACAAGATCGCGGCCACCGCCGGGGTGTCGAAGCGCACGGTTTACAACCATTTCCCGAGCAAAGAAGAACTGTTCGCCGAAATTCTCAACCAGCTCTGGGCACGCATCACTGCCGAACAGGCCGTGACCTATCGCCCGGATCAGCCGCTGCGCGAGCAACTGCAGCAGATGTTGTTGGCTAAACTGCAGATGATGGCCGATGACAATTTTCTCGGTCTGGCGCGGGTGGCGATTGCCGCCACCATCCATTCTCCGGAGCGCGCGCAGGATATGGTGGCGCGCATGGGCGAGCGGGAAGAAGGCTTGACGGTGTGGATTCGCGCCGCTCAGGCGGATGGTCGGCTCAAAACCGTTGATCCTGAGTTCGCCGCGCAGCAGGTGCAGGGGCTGTTGAAGTCGTTTGGTTTCTGGCCGCAGATTTCCATGGGCCAGGCGCCGCTGGATGCGGCAACACAACAAGCCGTGGCCGAGTCGGCAATGGAGATGTTTCTGGCGCGCTACCATCTCTAGACCGCCCCTCTCCTGCACCCACCGCGATTAAATGGCTCGGAAGGACACTGATTATTCCCGCTGGAATAAATGACAATGTCCGACATTTGACCGACGAACGGTCAGCCTGAAAAAGACACTGCAAAGTATTTCAGGATGAATCTGGCGCAGGACATCATGGAAAACCAACGCGGCAAAGGCTTGTCATTCGCCAGACGCATCTATCTGCCTAGGGCCATCGGTCTGGGCGTCGGCTTTTTCAGCGTCGCGGCAGCACTGTATCCGCTGCACATGCCAGCCTGGCTATGGGCGCTGCTGGTGTTCAACGGTTTTATCTGGCCGCATCTGGCCTTTCAGGTTTCGACCCGCTCGAACTTTCCCTACCACGCCGAACGTCGCAATCTGTTGTACGACTCGTTGTGCGGCGGCTTCTGGACCGCGTGTTTTCAGTTCAACCCGCTAACCACCGTGACCATCCTGTCGATGATGACCATGAACAATGTCGCCGCCGGTGGACGACGTCTGTTCGTATTCGGCGCACTCGCCCAGTTCGCCGGGGTGCTGCTGGGCTGGGCAATTTTCGGTTTCAAGTTCAGTCTGACCATGACGCAGATCCAGGTCTGCGCCTGCCTGCCGATGCTCACCCTTTATCCACTGGCACTGGGCATGGTGTCTTATCAACTGGCGATCAAACTCGCCCAGCACAAACGAGCGTTGAGCGCCCTGAGCCGCACCGACAGCCTCACCGGGCTGCTCAATCACGGCGCCTGGAAAGATCTGCTGCACAGCAAATTCGAGCGCTGCCAGCAGCAGCACGTCCCGGACATTCTGGCGCTGATCGACATCGATCACTTCAAGACCATCAACGATAACTACGGGCACATCATTGGTGACGCTGTGCTACGCCATCTGGCCCGTGAACTCAAACTGCTGGCCGAAGGTGAACCGGCGGGCCGGTATGGCGGCGACGAGTTCTGCGTGATCCTGCCCGACCAACCACTGCTCAAGGCCGAGGCGCGGATGGAACAATTGCGCCTGGCCTTGCACCAGTACCGTCATCCCGATGTGCCGGAATTGCGGGTCAGCCTGAGTATCGGCCTGGCGCGCTTTCAGCCTTCCTACACCGATGCGATTGCCTGGCTGGATGACGCCGACAAGGCGCTGTACACCGCCAAACACACGGGGCGCAATACGATCAGCGTGGCGCTGGGTCGTCCGAGCTCAAACGACGCCAGCCAATTCAGCCTTTGAAAAAGCTCTACACATGTTGGCGTGCACTTTCTTGTACAAGATTAATTAGTTTGTATAAGATTGGCGCGTCAGCCTGGATGCTGGCACTTTGCAGTTAATGGCAAATGTTCATCCGGCATTTGCTCTGCCAGCGCGGAAACAGGGACACAAACCTCGTCTTTCCCTACTTCCAGGTACTGCTCACATGTTTTTCAATCGCCATCAGTCCGCTCTCAACGACCTTCAACACACCATCACCGAACAGAATGGCCTGCTCGAAGCCATCAACCGCTCCATGGCGGTGATCGAGTTCGACCTCGATGGCGTGGTGTTGAAGGCCAATGACAACTTCCTAAAAACCATGGGTTACCGCGCCGAACAGGTGATCGGCCAGCCTCATCGCTTGTTCTGCACCCCGGAGTTTGGCCGTAGCGCGCAATACACCGAATTGTGGTCGCGCCTGAAAAACGGCCAGTTCCAGTCCGGCACCTTCGAGCGCGTGGACAGCAAGGGTCAGCCGATCTGGCTCGAAGCCAACTACAACCCGATCAAGGATGCGTCGGGGCGCGTGGTCAAAGTGGTCAAGTTCGCCATGAACGTGACGACCAAGGTGCAGCAGGAAAGCGAGGCCAACGCCAAGCTTCAGGCAATCGACCGGGCGATGGCGGTGATCGAATTCAACCTCGACGGCAGTATTCTCACAGCGAACCAGAATTTTCTGACGCGCATGGGTTACACACTCGCCGAACTCAAGGGTAAACATCACCGCTTGTTCTGCCGACCGGAGCTGGTCAACAGCAGCGCTTACGAGGATTTCTGGCGGCGGCTGAACCAGGGTGAGTTGTTTCAGGGTCAGTTTGAGCGCGTCGACAAGCGCGGGCAGACTGTGTGGCTCGAGGCCAACTACAACCCGGTGTACGACGCCTCCGGGCGCCTGTGCAAAGTGGTGAAATTCGCCACGGACGTCACCACCCGCGTCGAGCAACATGAGCAGGATGCCCGCAGCGCCAGCGCGGCTTATCACATCTCTGTGGAAACCCGGAAAGTCGCCGAGCAAGGCACCCAGGTGATCCAGCAAGCGGCCAGTGAAATGCGGGAGATCGCTGACGACATCGCGCAGTCGTCGACCTTGATCGCGCAACTCGGCGAACGTTCGGAGCAGATCACGGCGATCGTCAACACGATCCGCGCGATTGCCGACCAGACCAACCTGCTGGCGCTCAATGCCGCCATTGAAGCGGCGCGCGCCGGGGATCAGGGCCGCGGCTTTGCGGTGGTGGCGGATGAGGTGCGGCAACTGGCGGCGCGCACCAGCGGCTCGACGGCGGAGATTTCCAACATGATCGGTTTGATCCAGAGCGAAACCCGCCAGGCGATCAAAAGCATGGAAGGCACCCGAGGGCGGGCAGCACAAGGCGTTGAACTGGCGGATCAGGCCGGCAGCGTGATTCTGCAGATCCGCGATGGCGCCAGTGAAGCGGTGCAGGCGGTGAGCATGTTTGCCAATGAGCGGGCGCCGGGCTGAGAGACCGCGTCGCGGCCTTCGCGAGCAGGCTCGCTCCCACATTGGAATGCGTTCCCCTGTAGGAGCGAGCCTGCTCGCGAAAGGGCCATAAGCCTCGATGCAGGACTATAGTGAACTTCAGTCCCAAGTCCTGCCGAGCCCATCATGACCACAGAAAAACCCGACGTCCCCGCGCCCGCCCCCGTCGACCACTTGCGCTTCCACCGCCCCCACGCCCACCTCAACACCACCTTCGGCAACGATGCGTTCGCCCTGCGCGCTGAGGCCTTCGCGCGATTCTTCGGCACGCCGCTGTTCCTCGGTGCGCAAACCGTGATCGTCGCGGTGTGGATCGGCCTCAACGTGTTGGGCGTGACGCAGTTCGACGTCTACCCGTTCATCCTGCTCAACCTGGCGTTCAGCCTGCAAGCCGCCTACGCCGCACCGTTGATTCTGCTGGCACAAACCCGTCAGGCCGCGCGCGACAAAGCGCAAGCGGATGCCGATGCACAGCACCGCGAAGCGCTGGCGGAGGCCAACACCGAACGTCAGGCGCAGGCGGCGAAGACCACTGCGCAACTGCTCGAGTTGTTGGAGCAGAACACCCAGCTCACCAAAATGACCAAAAGCCTGACCGAACGCATTGAGGGTTTGACCCGCGAGTTGCACGAACACATTTGCCAGACTCGCCAGCCCTGATCACGCCAGTCGCAGCGCCCGCCCGAGTTCATCGAACAGCGTGACCACCGAGCGCAACGCCCGGCAGTCCGGGCGGGTGAGCAACCACAGCGCGGTGTCATAACCGTGCAGCGGTTCGCTCAAGGCCTGTAAACCCTCGGTCATCAGAAAGTCCGGCAACGCCGCCACGCCCAGCCCGGCACGCACCAGTTCAGTGACCGAAAGCATGCTGTTGCAGCGATAACTCGGGATCACGCCGGGCAACTGTTGGCGCCGCCAGGCGACGGTCGGGTGATCGGGCAAAAACTCGTCCGGAGCAATCCAGGTCAGCGCCGCCAGATCCGTCGCATCGACGTTTTGCAGGTAACGCGCACTGGCGCAGACCCGGTAGGAAACCTTCGCCAATTGCCGTCCGACCAGGTGTTCCGGCGGCGTACGCGTCAGGCGCAGGGCGATGTCGGCATCGCGGCGGCTGAGGTTGGCGAAATCGTTGGTGGTGCTCAGCTCGATGGTCAGCGCCGGATAGTTCGGCATGAACTGCGCCAACGCCGGTAGCAGCAGACCTTGCAGCACCGAATCGGTACAGGTCAGGCGCACCGTGCCGCTGACCACTTGGCCGCCCTGCTCCACGCCGATCCGCGCCGCTTCCAGTGCCTGCTCGGCGCGTTCGGCCTGCTCGGCCAAAGTCTGCGCGAGGGTGGTTGGCAGGTAACCGGCGCGGCTCTTTTCGAACAATTGCTGACCCAGCGCTGACTCCAGACGACGCACCGCGCGAAACACCGTCGACACATCGACCCTGAGCAACTGCGACGCCCGGGCCAGAGAGCCGCCACGCACCAAAGCGAGGATCAGCGCCAGATCCGGGTAGTCGAGCCGATAGTGCGTCGCTGCATTGATCACTTGGGGAAACGCCAATATTGAGTGCGTGAACGCCAATCTATAGTGAGCCCCGGTGATCGACAACTGCACACAGAGATTCATCACTCACTCAAATCAAGGAAATCCCATGGACGCCATTTCCATCGCCCTGATCGGCGATCACGATCCCCAAGTCACCGCCCACCAGGCGATCCCCGTTGCCCTCGGCCTGATCGCCGAGCAGAGCGGCCGCGATGTGCAATTCGAATGGCTGCCCACCGAGCAGATCCACGCCGATGCTCCGCTGCAAAACTTCGACGGTTTCTGGTGCGTCCCGGCCAGCCCCTACAAGAGTGAAGCTGGCGCACTCAGGGCCATCCGTTTTGCCCGCGAACAACAGCGCCCTTTCCTCGGCACCTGCGGCGGTTTTCAGCATGCGGTGCTGGAATTTTCCCGCAATGTGCTGGGCTGGGCCGATGCCGAGCATGGTGAAACGTCGCCGGACTCGCAGCGAGCGGTGCTTACGCCATTGACCTGTTCATTGGTGGAGGCCGTGGACAGCATTCATCTGGTCGCCGGCTCGTTGATTGCCAAGGCGTACGAAACGTCGGAGATTCATGAAGGCTATCGCTGTCGCTACGGTGTGAATCCGCAGTTCGAAAGAGAATTGCTGACTCATCAGCTACACGCCGTGGGGCACGATTCGGCGGGTGACTTGCGGGCGATCGAATTGAAAGACCATGTGTTTTTTGTCGCCACGCTGTTCCAGCCGGAACGCGCCGCGCTCAAGGGCCAGATCCCGCCACTGGTGCAGGCGTTCGTCGAAGCGTGCGTGGAGCAGCGCCCATGAAGCCGGACCAAACCTGTTTCGCAGTGATTTTCACCTCGACCCGCACCGAGGGTGACAACGGTTACGCCGCGGCCTCCGAGCGCATGATGGAACTGGTCAGCGAGCAACCGGGGTTTCTCGGCATTGATTCGATTCGCGGGGAAGACGGGGTCGGGATCACCATTTCGTACTGGCAGAGCGAGGCGGCGATTCTGGCCTGGCGCGAGCATCCCGAGCACCGGGTGATTCAGGCGCGTGGGCGGGCGCAGTGGTATTCGAAATTTCAGACGCGGGTGTGTCGGGTGGAGCGGGAGTATCGGTTTGGGCAGTGACGATGGCGGCGTGCTGACTGGCCTCTTCGCGAGCAAGCCCGCTCCCACAGGTACAGCGTTTGGGCTTTGAATTTGGTTGTGTTCGCACTGGCCTCATCGCTGGCAAGCCCGCTCCCACAGGAATTTGTGAACGCCACAGATCCAATGTGGGAGCGGGCTTGCTCGCGAAGAGGCCGCAACAGCCACTACAAAACTTCAGCCTTTCACCAGACTGCGCACCGCCACAATCTCCGGCACCTCAACCTTGCTCATATACACCCGCAACGGCTCGGTGATGTTGATCCGGTCATCAATGTTCTGATCCAGCAACAACTGGATCAGCTCACGCTTCAGGGTCATGGTCGTATCCGAAACCCGCGCCCAGACAAATTCGCTGGTAGGAATGATGCCGTCATCAGCCACGTCCATGCCGAACGAATCTTCGCTGAAACGCACAATGTACTGGCCGGTCTTGCGGTTTAGGCCGACAAACCCCTTGAGGTCGTCGGCGGCCTGACAGATGAGTTGGGAAGTGATGCGCATGGTAAACCTCACGAAAAATCATCGATGGTTTACACGCAGGGCAACAGACTCGGCCCGCCCTCTGCCGGGGCGTCTGCCACGGGCAAGCGTACTGCAAACCGCGCCACAAAAGTGCAGGAAAAATCGCTTTTAATACGTTTATGTCGGTCTGGCGATAGCACGCAATCGATTCAGTTGTTAAAAGGTACGTCTTTGAAAATGCCCTGCGAAAGGAACTCGAACATGCCCGCCACTTTCACCAAAAGCGCTCTCATGCTGAGCCTGATGCTCGGTCTCGGCCAGGCCCACGCCGCCGCCCAGACCAACATCGACGCGCTGGCCGCCGCCCATGGCATCCCGCATCCAGCCGTGATCGCCCACCGTGGCGCATCCTTCGATGCACCGGAGTCCACTGCGGCGTCCTACAAACTGGCCCGCGACCTCGGCGCCGATTACCTGGAAATGGACCTGCAACGCAGCAAGGACGGCGTGTTGTTTGCGCTGCACGACAACAACCTGCAACGCACCACCGACGTCGCGACCAAGTTCCCGGAGCGCAAAGACAGCCCGGCTACCGCCTTCACCATGGCCGAACTGAAAACCCTCGACGCCGGCAGCTGGTACAACAAGGCCTACCCGGATCGCGCGCGTCCGACCTACGCCGGCCTGAAGATCCTGACCCTCGACGAAATCATCGACATCGCCCAGGCCAACCCGCAGCACAAGCCGGGCCTGTACATCGAAACCAAGGAGCCGCAGCTGTTTCCCGGCATCGAGCATGACCTCAAAGAGAAGCTGCAGGATCGCGGCTGGCTGAGCCCGGCCGGTTCAAAACTGGCCAAGAGCGAACTCGGCGTCGGCCAGGGCAAAGGCAAGGTGATCCTGCAGACCTTCGAGAAAAACAGCCTCGAACTGCTGCAAAAGGAAATGCCGCAAGTGCCGAAAATCCTCCTGCTGTGGGTTGGCGAAGGCAGCATCGAGCCGAAGTCGAAAGTGACCTTTGCCGAGTCCGGCGAGAAGGACAAGAACGTGTTCTACGGCAAGCAAGAGCCGAAGTCCGAAGCCGAATTCAAGCAATGGGTGGATTTCGCCAAGTCGCAGGGCGCCATCGGCACCGGCCCTTCGGCCAAGCTGACCAAGGGCGGCGACCAGAGCTATTCGGATCTGGTGCAACCGTGGATGAACCAATACACCCACGATCAGGGCATGCTGGTGCACGTCTACACCGTCGATGAGCCGGTGGACTTCGAGAAAGTCATGGCGGCGGGTGTCGACGGCATCTTCACCAACCGCGCCAGCGAACTGTTGAAGTTCTACAAGCGCCCGGCGGCGGCCAGTGTTGATCAGGTGTTGAAGAACAACGGGTTCTGAGTGAACACGCACACCGAGTGGACAGGCCGCCTCTGGCTGGGGCACGACTATAGCCTGATCCACGGAGTGTCGGGGCGCACCGCGCCCCATTCCCACTACGCCCACCAGATCATCCTCGCTCCCGAGCGTCCGGCCACCGTGCTGCTGGACGGCACGCCTGTCACCGCCTCCCCGCTGCTGATTGCTTCCAATGTGCGCCACGCGATTGTCGACGCGCCGGATCCGCTGTTTACCGTTTACGCCGAACCGCTGCTGTTTGATGCGCAGACGCTTGTCGATCGACTGTCTGCCGCCGAACTGTCGCTGCCCGCACTTGATCGCGCGATACGCCAATGTCCGCGCCGCTCGCTGAGCGATCCACGCATCGAACGCGCACTGGCTGCCATCGATGCTTCGCTGATCGACAAAGTCGCGGCGCGCGCCGTGGCTGACGCCGCACATGTGTCGCTGAGTCAGTTGCAGCGGCTGTTCGTCAGTCAGGTCGGTCTGCCGGTGCGCCGACTGGTGCTGTGGCGCCGCTTGCGCCTGGCGATGGCGGCGATTCTGCTGGGCAGCCCGGTGACCGCTGCGGCACATTCGGCGGGGTTTGCCGATTCGGCGCACTTCTCGCGCAGCGTGAAAAAACTCTTCGGCGTCACCGCGTTTCAAGCGTTGCGGCGTATCGATTTGCAACTGCTGGACTGATTCAACGGCGCAGCGCTGGCGGCACCACTGGCTCGCGACTCAACGTGACCGTCGCGAACGGATCAAGCAATTGCGCGGCGTAGTCACGGGGAAAATCCGGGCGGCTGCCAATTCCCAGATCACCTTGGCGGATCTGATAGTCCGGGGTGTAGAAACCGGTGCCCAACAGCCAGTCCCACAGCGTAAAAAACAGCCCGAAATTGACGTCCCCGGCCCGCCCGTACTTCATGTGATGAAAGCGGTGCAGCGGCGCCCAGGCGAAAATCCAGCGCAGTGGCCCCATGCGGATATCGACATTCGAGTGCTGCAAGAGCAGTTGAATGGCAATGGCAAACGCCAGTAACGCCGCGATCTGCGAGGGAATGCCCAGCACCAGCAACGGTAGCAGCCCCGACGTCGCTTCCAGCAGTTGATGCAGCGGATGTTTCATCAAACCGTTGAAACCATACAGTCGCTCGACACTGTGATGCACCGCGTGCAGCCGCCATAACCACGCCACGCGGTGGCTGGCGTAATGCATCAGGCTGATCCCGGCGTCGGCAA
This sequence comes from Pseudomonas sp. MWU12-2020, assembly GCF_023100605.1. NCBI lineage: Bacteria > Pseudomonadati > Pseudomonadota > Gammaproteobacteria > Pseudomonadales > Pseudomonadaceae > Pseudomonas > Pseudomonas sp. MWU12-2020. The sequence goes on along the minus strand of NZ_JALMEX010000003.1, from coordinate 203,751 downwards.
TGAATATCGCCAGCGCCAGCTGCAGCCATAACGGCCACTCCCGCGGCCATGCGCCGTCAATCGCAAAAAGCGTTACCAGGCCCGGCAATGCCAGCAGGCCCAGTGCATTCAGTGCTTCGTTGACTAATGCGTGCAGGATGTCGCGGCGCCGGTCACCGGCCGGATGGTTCCAGCCCGGCTCATAGGGCAGCGACCATTCGGCAACAAACGAAACGAGCAGCGCGCTGACAAACAGCGGCAACAAGCACAACGTCGACACCTCCGACACCCAAACTCCGAACCCGATGAATCCGCCCCAGAACACTGGCGCGTACAACCCGGCAACCCTGCGCTTCATGTGCACCTCCGTTGATCGAAGGCACAGCATGCGAGCGCGCGGCGAACGGCAATTGAACAAACGACGCAATCGAACAAGGCCAATTAAGGGTGAATTAAGTTGCGCTGGTTAGTCTGGCCCCACTGAAACAGATCAACCCCATTCGATACCCAAGGAACGAAACGATGAAAACTTTGACTGCCCTGTTCGCCGCCGCTGCTCTGACCCTGACCGCTGGCCTGGCCCAGGCTGATGTGCGCGTCGACCAGATCCCGCAACTGGTGAAGGACGGCAAGATCAAGTCGCTGGAGTCGATGAACGCCGAAGCGCTGAAACTGCACCCGGGTGCGACCATCACCGACACCGACCTGGATAACCACTTCAACGGTTACGAGTACGAAGTCGAGCTGAAAACCGCCGATGGCAAAGAGTTCGACGTCGACTTCGATGCCACCACCGGCAAGGTGCTGAGCAACAAGCAAGACACCTGATACACCGCCAAAGCAAAGCCGCACGATCAACAGGTCGTGCGGCTTTTTTGCGTCTGCCGGTCGGCAAATCACGCGGATACCGCCTGAAGGGATGCCAAAGCTGCCATCAGACCGCTAGTATGGCCCCCATTAATCGACGAACGCAGCCGGGAACGATGGGCATGGGGCAGAGCAAAGCAGCAGACATCGCCACCATCGGACGCATTAGCGCGGTGCCGGCCATCCTTCAGGTGATCCGCGAACTGACCGGGATGCGTTTTGCCGCCGTGGCGCGGGTCACCGAGGACTCGTGGACCACGTGTGCGGTGCTCGATCAACTGGAATTCGGCCTGCAAGTCGGCGGCGAACTGGATGTGGTCACCACCCTGTGCCACGAGATCCGCCAGTCACATGTCTCGGTGGTGATCGACAAGGCCAGCGAAGACCCACTCTACCGTGATCACCACACCCCGCGCCTGTACAAATTCGAGAGCTATATTTCGGTGCCGGTGTTCCGCACTGACGGACGGTTCTTCGGCACCATCTGCGCCCTCGACCCGATCCCGGCGCAGCTCAGGTTCAGCACTATCCAGAGCACCATGGAGTCTTTCGCGCGGATGCTCGCGTTGCAGATCGAAGCAGAAGAAAACGCGCAACGCACCGAAACAGCGCTGTTGCAGGAGCGCGAAACCGCCGAGCTGCGAGAACAGTTCATCGCCGTGCTCGGCCATGACTTGCGCAACCCGTTGTTCGCCATCAGCGCCGGCGCCGAAATGCTCCTGCGCAAACATCCGGAACCGGCCATCGAGGTGCGGGTGCGTAATATCCTTGGCAGCGCGCAACGGGCGACGCGGCTGGTGGATGACGTACTCGACTTTGCTCGCGGGCGCTTGGGCAAAGGCATTCCGGTGGATATCCAGCCCTGCACGGACCTGACCGAAGCGGTGCAGCAGGTGGTGACGGAGATCCGCAACGTGCATCCCGGACGTACGATCAGTGCGTCCATTGGCGACTTGCAGGGTGTGCACTGCGACCGTGGACGGATTGCCCAGCTGCTGTCGAATCTGCTGGCCAATGCCGTGGCCCATGGCGACCCGACCGGGGATATCGAAGTCATCGCTCAGGTCGAGCAAGGTGCGTTGATGCTGGCGGTGAAAAATCAGGGGCATATTCCCGATGCGGTCCTGCCGCACCTGTTCCACCCCTACTCGCGCCCTGCCGGCAGCGCGCCCCAGGCCGGCCTCGGGCTGGGTCTGTACATCGCCAGCCAGATCGCCCAGTCCCACGGCGGGCGCTTGCATGTCGCGTCCACCGCCCAAAGCGGCACGCTGTTCACCTTCAGCCTGCCGACAATCTGAAACACACCACAGATCCCTGTGGGAGCGGGCTTGCTCGCGAAGGCGTCGTGTCAGTCAATATTTTCAGTGACTGATACACCGCATTCGCGAGCAAGCCCGCTCCCACATTGGATTTTCAGTGCCTTTGGGAATCAGGCCGAAGTGCTGACCAGCGAACCCGAGCTGCTCGACCCGGAATCCTGCAACGCCTGCAACAACGCCGCCGTCGCGGTCTGCAACGAAGCCGAGGTGCTGGAGATTTGCGACTCGGCGGAGGCCACGTCGGCAGCCTTGGCATCAGCGTCTTCCTGCTTGGCCTGAGCCGCTTGCAGCGCCTGCTGCTGTTCCTGCAATTGCTTTTGCAGCTCGGCGATCTGCTTGCGCAGTTCTTTCACCGAATCCGACTCACCGCTGCTGTCGGAACTGCTGTCGCCCGCCGGAGCCGCGCCACCGCCGGCCGCCACTTTGCTGGTATCGGCGCTGACGCCCGCGCTGCTGGTTGCACTGGTTGAGGTGTCGTCACTGGCGTCGCTGATCTTGGTTTTGCTGGTGGCGGTGGTGACGGTCTGATTGATTGAAACAGAGGTGATGCTGACCATGGGATGGCTCCAATGCCGGTTATAGATAACCGGCCATCGGCGGCAGTCGCACGGATTTGAGATCGACTGTGTACCGACTCGGTAACCGAACCGGTACACGTCGGCTGACGTCAGGCGCTCAGGCGCGCGGTGACTTCATTGAGTTGCCCGGACAGGCCATGCAGGTTCTGGCTGGCGCTTTCGGTGCGCTGCACGCTGTTGAGGTTGGTGCTGGCGATCGAGGTGATCTCGGTCAGGTTGCGCGAGATGTCTTCGGCCACCGAGGTTTGCTCTTCGGCAGCAGTGGCGATCTGGCGGTTCATGTCGCGGATCGCTTCCACGGCGTGGGTGATGCGCTCCAGCATGGCGCCGGCCTGGGTCACTTGCTCGACACTTTCGTCGCTGCGCGTCTGACCGCTTTCGATCGCTTGCGCCGCGTCCACGGCACCGGTCTGCACGTTCTGAATGATCTGGTTGATCTCGATGATCGACTCCGCCGTACGCTGCGCCAGGTTGCGCACCTCGTCGGCGACCACCGCAAAACCACGCCCGGCCTCGCCGGCCCGTGCCGCTTCAATCGCGGCGTTGAGCGCCAGCAGGTTGGTTTGCTCGGCGATGCCGCGGATCACTTCCAGCACCTTGCCGATGCGCCCGCTGTCGGCTTCCAGACGACGGATCACCTCTGCGGTGTTGGCGATTTCGCCACGCATCCGGGTGATGCTTTGGATGGTGCTCTGCATGACCTTTTCACCCTGCTGGGCAGACTGGTCGGCATCGTCGGCAGCCCGCGCCGCATCGGCGGCATGCCGGGCGACTTCCTGGGCGGTCGCGGACATTTCGTTCATTGCCGTGGCCACCTGATCGGTGCGGTTGAACTGCTCGTTGGTACCGCCGGCCATGGTTGTAGCGATGGCGTTCAGCTCGCCGCTGGCGCTGTCCAGATCACTGGCGCTGCGTTGCAGTTGGGTGAAGGTTTCGGCGAGAAAATCACGCAGGGTATTCGCCGCAGCGGCAAGGTTGCCCAACTCGTCCTGACGGTCGTTGGCGACGCGCTCGGCGAGGTGCCCACGGCTCAATTGGGTGACGTAATCGATCAGCTTGCGGATCGGGTCGATCAGGTTGCGGTTGACCAGCCACAGGCTCAGCAAACCGATCAGCAGACCGGAACCGAGCATCACCAGAATCCCCAGCAACACCGTACGGTCGGCGCTTTCGCTGATGCTGGCCGACAACACATCACCCTGTTTGCGCAACTCGGCCACCAGTTCGCTCATCTGATCGCTGGTGGCGCGGTCCACGCCTTTGACGGCGCTGTCGCCGGCCGTTGGATCGCCACCGGCAGCGACGTAGGCATCGCGGCCTTTCTGGTAGGCACTGCCGAGTTGGCGGTGCTCTTCACGCAGACGTTCGATGCGGGTTTTCAGCGCCGGCTCAAGGCCTTTCTGGCCGGCCAGTTCACCGAGAATGTTCTGCACATCGCGCTGACGATCTTCGAACTGGCCCCAGTACTTGGCCAGGTCCGCCGGTTGCTTGCCACGCAGCAAGACGTTTTTCCATTCCTGCACCTGCACCTTGAATTGCAGGTTGGCCTCGTCGATCAGTTGCGAGGTGTGCAACGGGCCGGCGATCAACTGGCTGTAGTTCTGCACGCCGTTGGACAGGAAGTGAAAGCAGGCCAGTGCGATCAACAGCATCGCCAGCAGGCTGCCGCTCAGCAGGGCGAGAATTTGTGCTCTCAGGGATTTTTGCAGCATCGCGAGATACTCAGGACAGGGATGAGGCACGCCCGGTAAGGCGTGGAATTTTGCCGGACATCCGTGTCGGCGAGCCTTGGCTCATGGCCAAGCGCGCGCAACGTAACCTAAGCGTGATCGGCGTACCAGAGCGCTTCTTGAAGAAAATCCGACCATTGGTAGGTGAATTAAGAGACTGTGATCGACCATGGCACAGGGTGGGAGCGGGCTTGCTCGCGAAAGCGGTGTGTCATCCACATCATCACTCAATGATCATCCGCATTCGGGAGCAAGCCCCCTCCCACAGGATTGCCGGTAATGATCACGAGCACTGTCATTTTTCAGTCACACAAGTGTCATGTGTGATTGCGATGATGCGGCTCAGTGAACCTGCCATTCCGCGACCGACACCCCCTCCTCGCAGCGAGCCTCCATGAATCACAGCCTCGATATCAGTCATCGCGATCCTGATTTGTTCGGTTTGCTTTACGGCTTCCGTTTTCGTCCCGGTGAACGTGGCCGCGAAGTCGATTCGGCGACCGCTCTGCGTTGTCTGCAAGACGACAGCGACAGTGATGAATTCCTCTGGCTGCACCTGAACCTGGCGCACGCCGCGTGCGAGCGCTGGATGAAAAGTCATCTGCAATTGCCCGAAGAGTTTTTCGAAGCGCTGCACGAAGGTTCGCGTTCGACACGCATTGAGCACGTCGACTCGGCGTTATTGGCAGTGGTCAACGACGTGGTGTTCAACCTCAGCAGCATGGTTTCCTCGGACGTGTCGACGCTGTGGGTTTGCGTGCGCAGCAAACTGATCGTCAGCGCACGCCTGCAACCGCTGCACTCGGTGGACAAATTGCGCTCGTCGGTGAAGGCCGGCGAATGCTTTCGCTCGCCGTCGGAACTGCTGGTGCACTTGCTGCGCGATCAGGGTGAAGTGCTGACGCAGATCGTGCGCAAGACCAGCATGAGCGTCGATCAGGTCGAGGACGAATTGCTCTCTTCACGCCTGTCGACCAACCGCGCCGAACTCGGCGCCAATCGTCGGGTGCTGGTACGCCTGCAACGCCTGTTGGCGCTGGAGCCGGGTTCGCTGCTGCGCCTGCTCAACCGGCCGCCGCCGTGGCTGCAGAAGGAGGACGTCAAGGAACTGCGCAAGTCCACCGAGGAGTTCGCGCTGATCATCAACGACCTCACCGCCCTCGGCGAGCGGATCAAACTGCTCCAGGAAGAAATCGCCGCCAACCTCAACGAACAGAGCAACCGCACCCTGTTCACCCTGACCGTGGTCACGGTGCTGGCGCTGCCGATCAACATCATCGCCGGTTTCTTCGGCATGAACGTGGGGGGCGTGCCGCTGGCAGGTGATCCGGAGGGGTTCTGGATTCTGGTGGCGCTGGTGGTGACGTTTACCGCGATTGCCGGGCGTTGGGCGTTTCGCAAGCGTGGGGATTACTGACCCCCTGATTCATGTGTTCACCACAGATCTCTGTGGGAGGGGGCTTGCTCCCGAAGGCGTCAGGTCAGCCAAATTGATGTCGGATCTGCCGGCCTCTTCGTGAGCAAGCCCACTCCCACCCAGGATAGCGACCAGCTCGAATATTTCATCCAAAGCCCCCTCCCACACTGGACCTTCATTCTTCTTTAGATCAGTGGTAGGGCTAATAAAGCAAACACTGACCTGCCGCAGCCTCTCTGTAATATTTAGCAACGATCATGACCGACATTCCTTCCCTCGCTCAGGATTGTCCGCTCATGGCTACTCCCTCCCTGACCGCCCGCCAGGCCTCTGCCCCCAGCGGCAGGCCAGCCCTCGACAAGAAAACCGGCCCGTTCACCTACGTGATCTTTTTCGCGGTGCTCGCGATGGGAATGCTGTTCACCGCTTACAGCCTGATGCACGACATGCATGAGCTGGGCACCACCGTCACCACCTGGACCCCGTTTCTGCTGCTCGGCGTGGCGCTGCTGATTGCGCTGGGCTTTGAGTTCGTCAACGGTTTCCACGACACCGCCAACGCGGTCGCGACAGTGATTTACACCCACTCGCTGCCGCCGAATGTGGCGGTGGTCTGGTCGGGGTTCTTCAATTTCCTCGGGGTGCTGCTGTCCAGCGGCGCCGTGGCGTTCGGCATCATCGCCCTGCTGCCGGTGGAACTGATTCTGCAGGTCGGTTCGTCCGCCGGTTTCGCGATGATCTTCGCCCTGTTGATCGCGGCGATCCTGTGGAACCTCGGCACCTGGTGGCTGGGCCTGCCGGCCTCCTCTTCCCACACGCTGATCGGTTCGATCATCGGCGTCGGCGTCGCCAATGCCTTGATGCACGGGCGCGATGGCACCAGTGGCGTGGACTGGGCGCAGGCGACCAAGATTGGTTATGCGCTGTTGTTGTCGCCACTGGTGGGCTTCGGCTGCGCGGCGCTGTTGCTGCTGGCCATGCGCGCCTTCATCAAGAATCGTGCGCTGTATAAGGCGCCGGAAGGCAACAACCCGCCACCGTGGTGGATTCGCGGTCTGCTGATCGCCACCTGCACCGGCGTGTCCTTCGCCCACGGCTCCAACGACGGGCAGAAAGGCATGGGCCTGATCATGCTGATTCTGGTCGGCACCTTGCCGATGGCCTACGCCTTGAACCGCACCATGCCGGCCGATCAGGCGTTGCAGTTCGCTGCCGTCGCCGAAGTCACCCAGCAAGCGCTGGTGAAAAATACCCCGCTGCCAGCCCCGGTCGATCCGCGTCCGGTGCTGTCCGATTACGTGCGCAGCAAGCAAGCCACCCCGCAACTGATCCCCGCCCTCGCCGCCCTCACCGGGCACATTGGCGAAGAGGTCAAAGGCTATGGCTCGCTGTCGAAAGTCCCGGCCGAAGCCATGGGCAACGTGCGTAACGACATGTACCTGGCCAGCGAAAGCATTCGCCTGATGGACAAGAACAAGGTCGGCAACTTCGACGCCGACACCACTGACAAACTGCAGTTGTTCAAGCAGCAGATCGACAACGCCACGCGCTTCATTCCGCTGTGGGTGAAGATCGCCGTGGCCATCGCCCTGGGCCTCGGCACCATGGTCGGCTGGAAACGGATTGTGGTGACGGTCGGCGAGAAGATCGGCAAGACCCACCTGACTTACGCCCAGGGCGCCTCGGCGGAAACCGTGGCGATGCTGACCATCGGCGCGGCGGACATGTTCGGTTTGCCGGTGTCGACCACCCACGTGTTGTCATCGGGTGTGGCCGGGACCATGGTTGCCAATGGCGGCGGGCTGCAGATGAAGACCATCCGCAACCTGCTGATGGCGTGGGTGCTGACCTTGCCGGCGGCGATTCTGCTGTCGGGCAGCCTGTACTGGCTGTTCACCCAGATTTTCTGAACAACCCGGCCCCCCTGTAGGAGTGAGCCTGCTCGCGATAGCGGTGCTTCAGTCACATCTGCATCGACTGACAGCACGCCATCGCGAGCAGGCTCACTCCTACAGTTGATCTGCGGTATCAGTCAGAGCGTCGAACGAATCACCTCCCCCAACCAATCCATGAACACCCGCACCCGCAGCGGCAAGTGCCGTTGCCGCGCATACAGGATAGAAATGCCCATCGCCGGCGCCGTGAATTGCGGCAGCACAGTCAGCAGTTCACCATTGTCCAGATGCGGCTGCATGCCGGTGCGCGGCACCTGGATCAGGCCGAGCCCGCCGAGGCACGCCGACTCATAGGCATCGGTGCTGTTGACCGTGACACTGCCAGCCATCGGCAGGCGCCGCACCTGTCCGTCCTGTTCATACACAAACCCTTCGGAACGCGACCCGAGCACGCCGACGTAATGCACCAGCCGATGCTGCGCCAGATCCTCCAGCGTCTGCGGTACGCCATAGCGTTCGAGGTAAGCGGGGCTGGCGCAGTTGATCATCGGAAAGTCGCCCAGATGCCGCGCCACCACCGACTGATCCGGCTGCGCGCCAATGCGCACCACGCAATCGAAGCCCTCGCTGAGCAGATCGACGCGACGGTCGGTACTGCTGATTTCCAATTCCAGATTCGGGTGGCGCGCCATGAACTCAGGCAGCAGCGGCATGATCAAGCGGCGCGAGAGAATGTTTGGCATGTCGACGCGAATCCGCCCGGTGAGCGACGCCGGATCCTGACGAAACAACCCCTCGATCTCGTCCATGTGCGACAGCAGATCCTTGCTGCGTTCGTACAGCACCAGGCCGTCCTGAGTCGCCTGCACCTTGCGCGTGGTGCGTTGCAGCAAGCGCGTGCCGAGCAGGGTTTCCAGGGCCTGAACGTGCTCGGACACGGTCGAGCGTGGCAGCCCGAGACTCTCCCCGGCGAGGGTGAAACTCGACAGTTCGCTGACCCGGACGAAGGTGCGCAGCAGTTCCAGTTTGTTCATCAGGACACCCGTTGATTGTTCGGCAGAGTCGATCAGTGATTCCGGTTTCAGTCTGTTTATCACCCAATGGCGGATAAATAAACTTTGCTCATCACCACTCACCGCAATCGAGGATTTCACATGAGCCGCAAAATCGCATTGATCACCGGCGCCAGCCGGGGCCTGGGCAAGAACGCCGCACTGCACCTCGCCGCGCAGGGCGTGGACATCATCGGCACCTACAACAGCCGCGCCGATGAAGCCCAGGCACTGGTTACAGAACTGGAACAACGCGGCGCCAAAGCCGTGATGCTGCAACTGGACGTCGGCCGCAGCGAAACCTTTGCCGATTTCGCCTCGCGGGTTGCGCAAGCGCTGCAGCAAATGGAGCGTCCGCGCTTCGACTTCCTGATCAACAACGCCGGGATCGGTGTCCACGCGCTGTTCGCCGAGACCACCCCGGAACAATTCGACCTGCTGATGAACATCCAGCTCAAAGGGCCGTTCTTCCTGACTCAGCAACTGCTGCCGCTGATCAATGACGGCGGCCGGATCATCAACATCTCCAGCGGCCTGACCCGCTTCAGCCTGCCGGGTTATGCCGCCTACGCGGCGATGAAAGGCGCGATGGAAGTGCTGACCCGCTATCAGGCCAAGGAGCTGGGCGCGCGGCAGATCGGCGTGAACATTCTGGCGCCGGGCGCGATCGAGACCGATTTTGGTGGCGGCGCGGTGCGCGACAACGCGGCGTTGAACGCGATGGTCGCGAGCAATACCGCACTGGGGCGCGCCGGGCAACCGGATGATATTGGTGGTGCGTTGTCGATGTTGCTGGCGCCGGGCGCGCAGTGGATCAACGGTCAGCGGGTCGAGGCATCGGGCGGGATGTTCCTCTAAATCCCCGATTCACTAAAAACTTTCTTGGTGAGAGCCTATGTGGCGAGGGGATTTATCCCCGATGGACTGCGCAGCAGGCCCTTCTTTTCTGGATAAAAAGAGGGGCCGCTACGCGCCCCATCGGGGATAAATCCCCTCGCCACAGGTTTTGCATTCGCCACAGGTTGTGCTTATCCCGCGCATACCCGGCGGGTCACGAGGCGCTCGCGCACCACGTCATACCCCCAGTGATACACATAGGTGTACGGCAGGAAAAACAGCAGCACGCCGATGTCCAGCAAGAACGCCTGCCACAGGCTGACCGACAGCCACCAGGCAATCAGCGGAACGCCCATCACGATCAACCCGCCTTCAAACAACAGCGCGTGGACCACCCGCGTCCAGGCGTTGTGCGCGACGTTCAGGCGCTTGAGCATGCGGTCGAAAAAACCGTTGAACAGCACGTTCCACGCCAGCGCCAGCAGAGCGATCAGCACGGTTACGGCGCCCATGTCCAACAGCGGCTTGTCCATGATCCACGCCAGCAACGGCGTGCAGATCAGGATCGCCAGAAACTCGAAACCGATGGCCTGAAAGATACGTTCAACAATGGATTTGTTAGCCGTCATGGCCTGACTCCTTGAGTGAAGAGAGTTGCCATGATCGGCCCTCACACCGATACTTCATAACCAATAACCATCGATCAAGGCGATAGTTCATGGCTTCGCAAGAAGTGTTGCTGGCGTTTGTCCAAGCCGCCACTCAAGGTTCGTTTTCGGCGGCGGCGCGCAAACTGGGGCGCAGTCAGTCGACCATCAGTGCTGCGGTGGCGAGCCTGGAGATCGATCTGGATCTGGTGCTGTTCGACCGCAGCAGCCGCAAACCGACGCTGACCCCGGCCGGTCATGTGATGCTGCAACGGGCCGAGGCGATTCTGGCGGCCACCAGTCGTCTGCAAATGACCGCCCGCCAACTGGCCGAAGGCGTCGAGCCGAAGCTGACCGTGGCGATTTCCGACACCTATCAATCGGCGCGTTTCGAGGCGGCGCTGGTCGGCTTCGAACAGCGCTATCCGGATCTGGAACTGGAATGCCTGATCGCCGAGTGCGACGACTTGATCGAGTTGGTCCAGCGTGGCCGCGCGCACCTGGCGTTTGCCGAAATGCAGGACACCTATCCGCCGGATCTGGTGACCTCGACCGTCGCCGAGCGCACGGACCTGGCGCTGTTCGTCAAACGTGATCATGTGTTGACCGGCATCGAATGTGTCGACCAGCAAGTGCTGGAGCAGCATCGCGAGTTGCGCCTGGCGACCATCGTCAATCCCTATGACAGCCGGGCGAAGGGCCGGGTATGGTCGGCGCCGAGTTACCTGATGCTGATGGAGATGGCGGAAATGGGTTTCGGCTGGGCGGCGTTGCCGCGCTGGCTGGTGGCGCGCTTCGGCAACGACACGCTGGTGGAGTTGACGGTGCGTGGCTGGCCGCGGCCGGTGTATGTCGATGCATTGTGGTCGCGGACTTATCCGCCGGGGCCGGCGGGAAGTTGGTTGCTTAGCAAGATGCTGGAATAGGTGGTGCGCCCCTTCGCGAGCAGGCTCGCTTCCACAAGGATTTTGTGAACACCACAGATCCAATGTGGGAGCGAGCCTGCTCGCGAAAGCGATCGGTCAGGCCGCTGCAATTTCCACCGGCCGGTTCTCCTGAAAATACGCCTGCAACCCACGCATCGCCGGCAATTCCAGCGCCTGCGCCGCATAGCACAAGCCGACCCGGCGAGTCGGCGCCGGCAAGTGCAGCGCACGTACCACCACCCGCGCATGCCCGCTGACGAGCGACTGCGGCAACATCGCCACGCCGACACCCGCCGCGACCATGTGCAGCGCCTGCTGCAACGAGCCCGCATGCCCCGCCACCGCCTCCGGCGAACGCCCGTACAACGCCATCAAGCGCTGATGCGACGGATGCTGCGGGCAGGTGATCCAGTCTTCAATCGGCGCCCATCCGGCCTGCGCCACCGCCATCGGATGCTCCAGCGGCAGCGCCATCACATAGGGTTCTTCCCACAGCGGCAGGAACAGTTCGTCCTCGCAGCACATCTCCTCCACCGCCAGCCGCCCGTCACCGTGACAGCCCTCCTCCAGCGTCAGCAGCAGATTCGGCAAGGCCTGATGGGCCATGCGCACGAAGGCTTCGATGTGGCTGGCGGCGATGTCGCCTTCGATGCCGAGGGTCAGCGGCGCGCGGTTCTCGCCGCCGCGAAACATCCGGCTCAAGGCTTCGGCCTCAGCGACCATGCGCCGCGCCTGCGGGTACAGCAACCGCGCCTCGGCGCTGACCTCGACCCCACGCGGTTGACGCACGAACAGCGTCGCGCCGAGTTCTTCTTCAAGCTGCCTGATGGTCACCGACAGGGTCGGCTGACTGATGAACAAGCGTTGTGCCGCTGCCGTGATGTTGCGTTCTTCGAACACCGCGAGGAAGGCTTTGAGGTGACGGATATCCATAGGTGATTCCGATGACAGACAGAGGAATAAGGCATTTTTCAGCCGAGAACGCGCTAAATATACTGCGCCCGGCATTCAGTCATTTGATTTTCTTATTTCAGGAGTTCACGTATGAGCAAGCCATTGATCATCATCACCGGCGCCAGTTCGGGCATTGGCTCAGCCGCCGCTCGCCGTTTCAGCGCTGCCGGGCATCCGTTGTTGCTGCTGGCGCGCCGGATCGAACGCCTGGAGGCGCTGGAGTTGCCGAACAGCCTCAGCCGTCAGGTCGACATCACTGATCGCGCCGCACTGCTCGCGGCAGTCGCCGAAGCAGAAGCAAAATTCGGCCCGGCCGACGCGCTGATCAACAACGCCGGCGTGATGCTGCTGGGCGCGATGAGCGAGCAGGATCCGGCGCAGTGGGAGCAGATGCTCGACGTCAATGTGAAGGGTCTGCTCAACGGCGTGCATGCCGTCGTCGCCGGGATGGTCGAACGCAAGCACGGCACGATCATCAATGTCAGCTCGGTGGCCGGGCGCAAGACTTTCCCGAATCACGTCGCGTATGTCGGCACCAAGTTCGCGGTGCATGGTTTGTCGGAAAACCTGCGCGAAGAACTGGCGCCGCACAACGTGCGCGTGACCACCATTGCACCGGGTGCGGTGGAGACCGAATTGCTCAGCCACACCACCGATGAGGCGATCAAAACCGGCTATCAGGCGTGGAAGCAGGAGATGGGCGGCACGGTATTGAGCGCCGAGGATGTGGCGACGGCGATTGCCTATGCGTATGAGCAGCCGCAGGGCGTGTGCATTCGCGAGATCGTGCTGGCTGCGACCCGGCAGCAAGCCTGATGGTTTGAGGTCGGCTGCACTGGCCCCTTCGCGAGCAAGCCCGCTCCCACAGTTGACCGCGTTCCAACTGTGGGAGCGGGCTTGCTCGCGAAAGGGCCGGCACTGCGAATGAACATCTCGGATCAATCCAGTTCGCGAAGCCGCCCCTCGATAAACCGCCGCTCCGGCTCCTGCCGGGTCAGTTCCAGGACTCGCAAATAAGCCGCCCGCGCCTGCTCCACCCGACCCAACTGCCGACAAAACTCCGCCCGCGCCGAATGCGCCAGGTGGTAATCCTGCAACTCGCCGCGATCCAGGATCCCCTCGATCAGCGTCAGCCCCGCCAACGCCCCATCGCGCTTGGCCACCGCCACCGCACGGTTCAACTCGATCACCGGCGACGGCGACGCCCGCAACAACACGTCATACAGACCCACGATCTGCTGCCAATCCGTTTCCGTCGCTGACGGCGCTTCGGCGTGCACCGCCGCTATTGCCGCTTGCAGACAATACGGCCCGAAGCGTCGAGTGGTCAGCGCCCGCTCCACCAGCGCGCAGCCTTCGGCGATCAACCCGGCATCCCAGTGCGAACGATCCTGGTCATCCAGCAGCACCAGTTCACCACTGGGCGAAGTGCGCGCCGGCCGACGTGACTCGTGCAACAGCATCAGCGCGAGCAAGCCCATGACCTCCGGTTCCGGCAGCAGCTCCATCAGCAACCGCCCGAGCCGGATCGCCTCGCGGGTCAGCTCTTCACGCGTCACCTCCGCCCCCATCGACGCCGAATAGCCTTCGTTGAACACCAGATAAATCACCCGTAGCACGCTGTCGAGGCGCTCGGGCAACTCGCTCAGGCTGGGGACTTGATAAGGGATTCTGGCGTCGCGAATCTTGGCCTTGGCGCGCACGATGCGCTGGGCAATCGCCGCCGGCGCCGAGAGAAACGCGCGGGCGATTTCCTCGGTGGTCAGGTCGCAGACTTCACGCAGGGTCAGCGGCACTTGCGCATCCGCCGCCAGCGCCGGGTGACAGCAGGTGAAGATCAGCCGCAGGCGGTCGTCTTCCACATCTTCACCACTCCAGTCGCTCTGTTCCAGTTCTTCGAGCTGCGCCAGCAACAGCGGCTGCGAGGCCTTGAAGCGGGCACGGCGGCGCAACACATCGATGGCCTTGAAGCGCCCGGTGGACACCAGCCAGGTACGCGGATTGTCCGGCACGCCGTCGCGCTGCCAGCGCTCGACCGCGACGAAGAACGCCTCGTGCAAGGCTTCTTCGGCGAGGTCGAAATCGCCGAGCAGACGAATCAGCGTCGCCAGAATCCGCCGCGAGTCTTCGCGATAGACCTGCTCGACCCGCACCCGGACGTCAGACATTCAACTGCCGGACCGGGCGCACTTCGACGCTGCCGACCCGGGCCGCCGGAATATGCCCGGCGACCTGAATCGCTTCGTTCAGATCCTTGGCGTCGATCAGGTAAAACCCGGCCAGTTGCTCCTTGGTTTCAGCGAACGGGCCATCGGTGATCGACAGCTTGCCGTTGCGCATACGCACCGTGGTCGCGGTCTGCACCGACTCCAGCGCTTCGGCCGCGACCATCCGCCCGCTGCCCTGAATCGACTCGGCGTAGGCCCAGCATTCGGCGTCTTCCGGGCTGTCGGGCGAGGTGTGCAACAGGCGCTCATCGCTGTAGACCAGGCATAGATACTTCATGGTTTTCTCCTGAATCGAACGGATCAACTATGGCTGAAGATCAGGGCTGCACATCGAACAGCGTGGTGCCGCTCATCGGATCGAACGGTGCCGACCAGTGCTCGTGGACAATCTTCCATGTCCCGCCCACTTGCCGATAACAGGCGGTGGCGCGCATCCAGCAGCTCTGGGTTTCACCCTTGTCGTTGGTACCGCCGCAATTGGCGACCCAATGGGCAAACGCGAGGTTGTCGGCAGTCTCGATGGCGATCTCGTGGAACTCGAAAACGTGCGGGCCGGAACACATCTCCATGCAGGCTTCCCAGTGTGCGCGGTAGGCCGCTTTGCCCTTGAATTGCAGGGCCTTGATCGCGTCGAAGGAGAGAATGTCATCGGCATACAACGCCATGACCTTCTCGACGTTCTTGGTCATCACCGCTTCGCGGTAAGTGTTGATCAGTGCCTGGATTTCAGTCTGTGCGCTCATGGTGTTCTCCGTGGTTTTTGTGGTGAAGACACCCTTAGTCGTTCGGCCATCGAGCAGATCGACAGACGAAACAAAACATTTCCGCCGAAGACAAAATCGCTAGAATCCGAGGCTCATCTTTTGTAGGAAAAAGGAAATTCCCGTGTCAGCCCAACTCGTGCCGTACGACAGCCTGAACGCCTTGCAGCGTCAGCAAGTCGAGGCGATTGAAATTCATCCCGAGCAGATCAAATTCTCCGGCGACATTCACGGCGCGTTGCACACGCTGCTGTCCAAACCCGGTCCTGGCGTAAAGGGTTTCGCGCTGCTGGCCGATCAGGTGCCGGTGGCGTTCCTGCTGCTCAAGCGCCCGCCCGTGCTGCCGGCCTGGGCCAATGAACACAGCGCCACCCTGCACGCCTTGCAGGTCGATCACCGCGCGCAAGGCAAGGGTTACGGCAAGGCCTGCCTGCAAGCGCTGGCCGACGTGGCACGCGAAGCATGGCCGGAGATCAAGGGGCTGGAACTGTCGGTGGACGCCGATAACGACGCGGCGATTGCGCTGTACGCCAGATACGGTTTCGTCGACAGCGGCGAAGCGTACAAGGGCCGGATCGGGTACGAGCGGCGCATGGGGCTGTTTTTCTAAAATCATCAAGGGATGCACGACGATGTTACGGCCTGCCCACGACCGAAAAAAGTACGTAATCCCCTTGTAGGAGCTGCCGCAGGCTGCGATCTTTTGATCTTGATCTTCTTAACAGCAAGATCAAAAGATCGCAGCCTTCGGCAGCTCCTACAGTTTTGAATGGTGTTGGCTTATAGGGTCAGGATCATCTCGTGCCACGCCATCCCGCCATGGTCTGACTCTGACGGCTTGATATAGGCAAAGCCAAACCCGGCATACAGCGGAATGTGCTTCTCTTTGCACATCAGGTGAATCGTCGCTTTATCCATCCCGCGCATGCGTTCGATGAAGTCGGCCATCAGCCGCTTGGCCAGGCCCTGCCCCTGATAGTCCGGGTGCACCACCACCGACATGATCACCACGTTCGGGCCCTTCGGATCATGGCCGATCAGTTCCTTGAACGCCTCGTCCGACATCTGCACGTCGAACGCCGCGCCCGAGTTGATGAAACCGGCGACCACGCCGTCCACTTCGGCGACGATGAAACCCTCTGGCCAAGTGGCAATGCGCGTGGCGATCTTTTCGCGGGTGGCGGCTTCATCGCCTTCGTAGGCAACGGTTTCGATCGCGTAGCAGCGATCCAGGTCGGCGTCGGTGACGTTGCGGATGACGGTGTTCATGGCAGCTCGAAAATCAGCGGAGAAAAGTGCGCAAAGCATAAAGGAATAAGGTGTTCATATCGATCCGCACGGGGGGCGTAAAGCCTGCGTATAAGCGCTTTTCTTCGTGCGGGCGGCGGGCTATTTCTGCGGTGTGTCTCTGATCACCCTTGAGGGGAACCGCTTATGAGCAGCGTTGAAATCGGCCTGTTGATGGTGTTGGGCATCAGTACTTTCGGCTTTATCACCCTGGGCATTGACCTGTTGCGGGCGCGACGGGTGGGCAAGGGTAAACGCGGTTGAAAACATGAGGCGGATCAGTGATCCGCCTCATGTTTTATGGCTCACGCCTTGGTATCGACCGGCACACAGATTTCCAGTTTGCCGGTGTGCAGTCGCGGATTGAAATCGGCGCTGTAGCGTTCCAGCTCCGGGGCATTCAGTTCCACGTAGTGAGAGGTCGGCAGCCAGGTCTTGTAGATGTATTGCAAGGTCTGCGGCAACTGATCGAGCGGGCCCTTGTGCTCAAACACCGCGTACTGCCGGGGCAGCACTTCAACCCACTGGTAGATCTTCTGGTCGAGGTCATCGAGCTTGCTGATTTCCACCCCGGCGATGTAATCAAAGCCACCCTTGCCGTCGAAATTGCTGCAGACGCCGTAGGTCACTTCGTTTTTTTGTCCCTGTATCTTTCCCAGGTGCGGCAAGAACTTTTCCCACAGCGCAGGGATGTCCTTGGCGGTGTCTTGGGTAAATCGACCACGAAATCCTGCGATCAGCAGGAAGTGTCCATGTTCGAAGCGAGGTTCAGCCACTTCGACGCGTTTTTGCTCATCCATGACTCGACTCCTGGAACAAAAGAAGGGGTTCGGCTGCTGAGTATAGAAGCCAAACCCGATTCGCAATGTTACAGGGCGTGCAACTGGTCGGCAGCCCCGGAGCCAACGAACTCGTTATAACCGGATACGATCACGTAAACCGCGAAATAGCAGAAGATCGCCGCCGATGCCATGTAGGAATAGCGCAACAGCTTGTCACCCAGCAGCTTGCCGCCGTGGCTCGCGGCGAAGCACAGACCGGCCGACCACAGCAGCCCGGCGCAGAGGAAACCGCCGAGGAACAGCGCCGAGCTCAGCGGGCCGCCGCCACCGGAGCGGGCGATCAAGGTGCCGCCAACCGCAGCGAACCACAGAATCGCGCTTGGCGAGGACATGGCGAGGAAGATCCCGCGAAAGAACTCCTTGCGATGCGAGTTCTGCCCCACCTCCGCCGTCGCCGCCAACTGCGCCTCGTGGTGAATCGCCGAATAGATCATCTTCGCCGCAAAGTAGATCAGCAGCACCGACCCGCCGATCCACAGCACCCAGCGCACGGTTTCGTACTGCAACAGCACGGTCATCCCGGCCAGCGCCAACACCGCGTAGATCAGGTCGCCGACGCAGGTGCCGAGGCCCAGCGCGAAGCCCTGAAAGTAACCGCGCTGCATCGCCAACGTGATCATTGCGATGTTGGCCACGCCGATATCCAGGCACAGCGAGAGGCTCAGCAAGAAGCCGCTGGTGAATTCCATTAAGCATTTCCTTGGAAAAATTATTGTCGTGCACGCTGGACAGTCCGCCATCGCTGCCCTTATCTTCCGCCACAGGTCACCGCAGTGACCAGCGTCGCTCGGACGGTTCCGGGCGCTTACGTTATCCGAGGCAACAATGGCTGAACAAGGTTCGCCGCGCCGCTTTGCGCGCATTGATCGACTCCCCCCTTACGTTTTCAACATCACCGCCGAGCTGAAGATGGCCGCGCGGCGTCGTGGTGAAGACATCATCGACTTGAGCATGGGCAACCCCGACGGGGCCACACCGCCGCACATCGTCGAAAAACTGGTGCAGGTTGCACAGCGCGAAGACACCCACGGTTATTCCACGTCCAAGGGTATTCCGCGTCTGCGTCGGGCGATTTCCAACTGGTACAAGGAACGCTACGCGGTCGATATCGATCCGGAAAGCGAAGCCATTGTCACCATCGGTTCCAAGGAAGGCCTGGCGCACTTGATGCTGGCGACCCTGGATCAGGGCGACACGGTACTGGTGCCGAACCCGAGCTACCCGATTCACATCTACGGCGCAGTGATTGCCGGCGCTCAGGTGCGTTCGGTACCGCTGGTGCCTGGCGTGGACTTCTTCGCCGAGCTTGAGCGCGCTATTCGCGGCTCGATCCCGAAGCCGAAGATGATGATCCTCGGCTTCCCGTCCAACCCCACCGCGCAATGCGTGGAGCTGGATTTCTTCGAACGGGTGATCGCCCTCGCCAAACAGTACGACGTACTGGTGGTGCACGACCTGGCCTACGCCGACATCGTCTACGACGGCTGGAAAGCCCCGTCGATCATGCAGGTGCCCGGCGCCAAGGACATCGCGGTGGAGTTTTTCACCCTGTCCAAGAGCTACAACATGGCCGGCTGGCGCATCGGCTTCATGGTCGGCAACCCGGAACTGGTCAACGCGCTGGCGCGGATCAAGAGCTACCACGACTACGGCACCTTCACCCCGCTGCAGGTGGCGGCGATTGCTGCGCTGGAAGGCGATCAGCAATGCGTGCGCGACATCGCCGAGCAGTATCGCCAGCGTCGCAACGTGCTGGTCAAAGGCCTGCATGAGCTGGGCTGGATGGTCGAGAACCCGAAGGCTTCGATGTACGTCTGGGCGAAGATTCCCGAAGCTTATGCGCATCTGGGTTCGCTGGAGTTCGCCAAGAAGCTGCTGGCCGAGGCCAAGGTCTGCGTGTCGCCGGGGGTGGGTTTTGGTGAGTATGGTGATGATCACGTGCGCTTCGCGCTGATCGAAAACCAGGACCGGATTCGTCAGGCAGTGCGCGGGATTCGCGGGATGTTCCGGGCGGATGGATTAGCACCGAAAGCCGTCTGACAACACGTCACACTGTGGGAGCGGGCTTGCCCGCGAATGCGGTGGTTCAGACAACATTGATGTCGACTGACACGACGCCTTCGCGGGCAAGCCCGCTCCCACAGGGGTAATGTATTGAGCCTGATACCGTCACCCACAAAAAAACCGCATCGCTGCGGTTTTTTTGTGTCTGCAAGAAGCTGCTTAGACGAACAGCGACAACAGCAGGATAAAGCCCAACGCAACCACCGACAGGATGGTTTCCATCGCGGTCCAGGTCTTGAAGGTTTCGGCCACGGTCATGTTGAAGTACTGCTTCACCAGCCAGAAACCGGCGTCGTTCACGTGGGACAGGATCAGCGAGCCGGCGCCGGTGGCCAGCACCAGCAGTTCACGGTTGACGCCCGGGATCATCCCCACCACCGGCACCACGATGCCCGCGCCAGTGATGGTCGCCACGGTGGCCGAACCGGTAGCGATACGAATCACCGCCGCCACCAGCCACGCCAGCAGGATCGGCGAGATCTGCGCGCTGACCGCCATGTGGCCGATCACGTCGCCCACGCCGCTGGTCACCAGCATCTGCTTGAAGCCGCCACCGGCACCGATGATCAGGATGATCGCGGCGGTCGGCGCCAGGCTCGCGTCCAGCCACTTGAGGATCTGCTGCGAACCGATGCCCTGCTTGTGGCCAAAGGTGTACAGCGACAGCAGCAACGCCAGCAGCAGTGCGGAGATCGGGTGCCCGATCATGTCCATCCAGGTGCGGAAGAAGTGACCGTCCGGCAGCGCCACGTCAGCGAAGGTTTTCAGCAGCATCAGGAACACCGGCAGCAGCACGGTGATCAGGGTGATGCTGAAGCTTGGCAGCTTGGCCGACTCGTCGTTCTCACGGGCCAGTTGATCGACCAGCTCCTGATTCGGCGTGCCGGGAATGTGCTTGGCAATGAACGTACCGAAGATCGGACCGGCAATGATTGCAGTCGGCAGCGCGACGATCAGACCGTAGAGAATGGTCTTGCCGATGTCGGCGCCAAATACCCCGATCGCCAGCAGCGGGCCCGGGTGCGGGGGCACCAGACCGTGTACCGCAGACAGGCCAGCGAGCAGCGGGATACCGATCTTGATGATCGACACACCGGTACGCCGGGCGACGATGAACACCAACGGAATCAGCAACACGAAGCCGATTTCGAAGAACAGCGGAATACCCACCAGGAACGCGGCGAACATCATCGCCCACTGAACCCTTTCCTTGCCGAAGGCGCGGATCAGGGTCTGGGCGATCTGATCGGCACCACCGGATTCGGCCATCATTTTGCCGAGCATGGTGCCCAGCGCAAGGATGATCCCGACGAAACCGAGCACGCCACCAAAGCCGTCCTGGAACGCCTTGATAATGGTGCCGATCGGCATGCCGGACGTCAGCCCGAGAAAGGCAGCGGCAATGGTCAGGGAGATGAAGGGGTGAATCTTGAACTTGGTAATCAGGACAATCAGCCCGATTACCGTGACCACTGCATCAAGCAGCAGAAACGTGTCGTGGGACATGCCAAACATTGGGGGTGTCTCCTGGCTTGTTGTTGTTATTAAAGCGGGTTGAACAGAAATCGTGAGGACTGCGCTATCTGCATGAACACACTCATACCGCCTGTTTCAGACCATGGGCCTGCCACCAGACATGGGCTTGCGCGGCAAGCTCTTCAACACTGTGGATCGAAGCATTCAGCGCCAGGGTCAGCGGCTCGCCGACCGGCGATTCGAGGGTGGCGAACTGGCTTTCGATCAGCGTCGCCGGCATGAAGTGGCCCGGGCGATGCGATACGCGGTCGGCGGCCACTTCCGGGGTCAGCTCCAGGAACACGAAGCCCAGGCCCGGCAAGGCACTGCGCAGCACTTCGCGATAACTGTGTTTGAGGGCCGAACAGGTCAGCACCGGACGCTCGCCAAGGGCGTCGACACGGCGCAGTTCATCGCACAGGCTGTCGAGCCAGCCGGCACGGTCGTCGTCGTTCAGGGGGATCCCCGCGCTCATCTTTTCGATGTTGGCGGCCGGATGAAAAGTATCGCCTTCAATGGCAGTGGCGCCGCTCAATTGGCACAGGGCCTCGCTGACGCACGTCTTGCCGCAACCGGCAACGCCCATGATGACCAGGGCGGTGATGGGATGACTCATATAACACCTCAGCGCGCAGACAGCGCTACCTTTGCTAGCTATGACTCTAGTGCACAGGCAGAAGTTGCCGACGCCTTCTTGTCGTTTTTTTGGGTTGCAGCAGGTTTGCGCCCCAACGCCAAAAAGCGAGATCAGGCAGGACCTCGCTTACGCATTTGCAGCTGCATCAGGACAGCGCTACCTTAGTGCCTTGATTTTTGTTTGGCAAGCCGCCCGATGACCACCCCTAAAAACGATAAAAACACTCGCACCACCGGCCGTCCCACCCTTAATGAAGTTGCCCGCCTCGCCGGCGTGAGCCCGATTACCGCCTCCCGTGCCCTGCGCGGGGTCAGCACCGTGGCCACCGAACTGGTGGAAAAAGTGCAGAAAGCCGCGCTCGAACTCAACTACGTGGTCAACCCTGCCGCCCGCGCATTGGCCTCGGCGCAGAGCCATTCGGTGGTGGTCCTGGTGCCATCGCTGTCCAACCTGTTGTTCATCGATACGCTGGAAGCCATTCATCGGGTACTCACGCCCAAGGGCTTCGAAGTGCTGATCGGCAACTTCCACTACTCACGCGATGAAGAAGAAAACCTGTTGCGCAACTACATGGCCTATCAGCCGCGCGGTTTGCTGCTGACCGGCTTCGACCGCACTGAAAGTTCGCGGCGGATGATCGAGGCCAGCAACATTCCCTGTGTGTACATGATGGAACTGGACAGCGCCGCCGGGGTGAATTGCGTGGGTTTCTCCCAGCTCAATGCCGGCGAAACCGCTGCCGAACATTTGCTCTCTCGTGGGCGCAAGCGTCTGGCCTACATCGGCGCACAACTCGATCAGCGCACTTTGTTGCGCGGCGAAGGTTTCCGCAAAGCCCTGCAAAAGGCCGGTCGCTACGACCCGGATCTGGAAGTGCTGACCCCACGTTCCTCGTCCGTGGGCCTGGGCGGCGAGCTGTTCCTGCAACTGCTGGCGGCGCATCCGGACGTTGATGCGATCTTCTTTGGTAACGACGACCTCGCGCAGGGTGCGCTGCTGGAAGCGTTGCGCAATGGGATCAGGATCCCCGAGCAGGTGGCGATCCTCGGCTTCAACGACTTGCCGATGTCCGAACACATGGTGCCGCGCCTGAGCAGCATCAACACCCCGCGCGAGGCAATCGGCCGGCGCGCGGCGGAGCAGATGTTGACGCTGATGGCCGGCAACAGCGTGGCGCGACCGGTTGAGGATATGGGCTTCGAGTTGAAGATTCGCGAGAGTACTTGACCTCTGAAATCCCTCGGATGGTCACAAATGCCAAGGTGAAACCCAATCTCCCTGTGGGAGCGGGCTTGCTCGCGAAGGCGGTGTGCCAGATAAGCAAATGCCAGCTGACACGACGCCTTCGCGAGCAAGCCCGCTCCTACAGGGGGTTTGTGTTGGGCTCAGTGGCCGAGCAATTCGACGAGGGCCAACGCGCCCTTCTGCAGCGGCTGGCTCTTGAGCCACACCGCGTGCACCGGCAGCACCAGGCCATTCTCGATATTGCGGAAATTCAGCCGCTTCAAGCGCCCGCTGTCCAGCCACGGCTGCACCACCGACAACGGAAAATTGCCCCAGCCCAGTCCCGCCTCGACCATCTCCAGCGCCGCCTCCAGGGTGTCGGTGCGCCAGTGCGATTCGGCCACCAATGGCCGGGTCTCGCTGATCGGCAAGTCGCGGCTGGCGACGACGATCTGCCGCACATGCACCAGGTCTTCGAGAAACAGATCCTGCCCCTGCAACAACGGACTGTCCGCCGCCAGCGTGGCGATCATCCGTTCGCTGCCGACAAACTGAAAACGCTCCAGTACGTTCATGCTCAACCCGGCAAACGCCAGACAGACGCTGACACGACCTCTGTGCAGCATCGCCAGCACGTCGTCCTGCGGTGCGGTCAGCACTTCAATGTCGAGCAGCGGATGGCGCTCGGCAATCACCTTGATCGCGGCGAGCAAGCGGCGCCGGTCAATGTCCGCGACCACGCCAATCGAC
Organism: Pseudomonas sp. MWU12-2020; assembly: GCF_023100605.1. NCBI lineage: Bacteria > Pseudomonadati > Pseudomonadota > Gammaproteobacteria > Pseudomonadales > Pseudomonadaceae > Pseudomonas > Pseudomonas sp. MWU12-2020. Next base: position 180,242 of record NZ_JALMEX010000003.1, on the reverse strand, counting down.
AACTTGCTCTCCAGCCCCAGTGACAGCTCCACTGCGTGCACTTGCAGCTGCTTGAGCTGCTCGGCGATCAGCCGCGCATGCGGCACCAGTGACAGCGCCATCGCGGTCGGTTGGGGTTCGCGATGGCTGCGGTCGAACAGCGGATAGCCGAGCTCCGCCTCAAGATTGCCGATGCCCATGCTGACTGCCGAAGGTACCCGGCCCAAAGCGCGGGCAGCAGCGGAGAACGAGCCACGCTCGATCACCGCCAGAAACAGTTCGATGCTGTCGCTGTTGAAATTCACTTCACCTACCTATCAGCAAAACTGAAAGCTTCTGACTTTTTCTGTCACGTCTATTGAAGCTATCTTTCGCCGTCTTCGCCAGTCCCGCTGGCCAACACGTTGCAACAAAGAGGCAAATCCCCATGCAAGGCGTCAAACGCAAACTGGTCTACGTGTCGCTATACGAAGTGATCGGCATGACCTTCTCGGCCCTCGGTCTGGCGCTGCTGTCCGGCACTTCGCCCGGCAGCACCGGCCCACTGGCGGTGATTATCACCACCATCGCGGTGACCTGGAATTTCATCTATACCTCGCTGTTCGAGCACTGGGAAAGCCGCCAGAAGTCGCGCACCCGCACGGTCAAACGGCGCATCGCCCACGCCGTGGGTTTTCAACTGACGCTGATCGTGTTCCTGATTCCGCTGATCGCCTGGTGGATGAACATCAGTCTGGTGCAGGCATTCCTGCTGGATCTGGCATTGATCATCTTCATCCCGTGCTACACGTTTGCCTTCAACTGGCTGTTCGATCGCCTCTTCGGCTTGCCGGCCTCAGCGCTGCCCGATTCGGCCGCTGCGGCATAAATCGTTAATTCGTAAGCAGTTATTGCAAAAAATCGGCGGTATTCCCGGGAAAACCGCCGATATTCACAACCCATCCACTCCGGTAGCAGGCTAAGCTTTTCCATCAATAAAAAATGGATCAGCCGATGACTGCTCATGCCCCCGCCGCCGCGCAACGCGACGGCATCGACCCGATACGCGCCGCCGAGATTTCCGCCCGCATCGACCGCCTCCCTGCCGTCGCCACGATCTGGCGTCTGGTGGCGCTGTTGTCGATCGGCGGCTTCTTCGAACTCTACGACCTGTTCCAGACCGCCTACATCAGCCCAGGGCTGATCCGCGACGGGATCTTTGCCACCGGCAATCAGGGCGTGTTCGGTTTCTCCGATCAGGCGGCCTTCGCTTCCGCGACCTTCCTCGGCCTGTTCCTCGGCGCGAGCCTGCTCAGTCCGTTGGCTGACCGTTTCGGCCGCCGCGCAATCTTCACTTTTGCGCTGGTCTGGTACACGGTGGCCACGGTGCTGATGGGCGTTCAAAGCTCGGCGCTGGGCATTATCTGCATGCGTTTTCTGGTGGGCATAGGCCTCGGGATCGAGCTGGTGACCATCGACGCCTACCTCTCGGAGCTGGTGCCCAAACGCATGCGCAGTTCGGCGTTTGCCTTCGCGTTTTTCGTGCAGTTTCTCTCGGTGCCGGCGGTGGCACTCATGTCCTGGTGGCTGGTGCCGCAGGCGCCGTTCGGTGTGTCCGGCTGGCGTTGGGTGGTGTTGGCGAGTGCGGTGTTTGCGCTGTTCATCTGGTGGCTGCGCAAGCGTCTGCCGGAGTCGCCGCGCTGGCTGGCGCAGCATGGGCGGTTCGATGAAGCGAACAGAATTCTCGACAACATCGAAACACGCTGCGAGAAGGATCACCGCCAACCGCTGGATGCCCCCGAAGCCGTCCCGGTGGATGTCGAAGGCAAGGGTCGTTTCGCCGATATCTGGCAACCACCGTATCGCCGTCGGGCACTGATGCTGATCGTCTTTCACGTGTTCCAGGCGATCGGTTTCTTCGGTTTCGGCAACTGGTTGCCGGCGCTGCTTTCCGGCCAGGGCGTCAGCGTCACCCACAGCCTGATGTACGCGTTCATCATCACCCTCGCCTACCCGCTCGGGCCGTTGCTGTTCGTGAAGTTTGCCAACCGTTTCGAGAACAAATGGCAGATCGTCGGCTCGGCGCTCGGCGCGATGACCTTCGGCACTCTGTTCGCGTTGCAGACCAGCGCCTTCGGCCTGATCTTCTGCGGGGTGATGATCACCTTTTGCAATGCGTGGCTGAGTTTCAGTTATCACTCGTACCAGAGCGAACTGTTCCCGACCAACATCCGCGCCCGGGCGGTGGGCTTCTGTTATTCGTTCAGTCGCTTGTCGACGGTGTTCAGCAGCCTGTTGATCGGACTGTTCCTCGACCACTTCGGCACGCCCGGGGTGCTCGCATTCATCGTCAGCAGCATGCTGATCGTGATGCTGACCATCGGCTGGTTCGGCCCGCGCACGCGCAATCTGGCGCTGGAAAACATTGCCCATCGCTGACGGCCGCACGGTCATCCTCTGCCGCCTGACGGCAAGGGATGACCGCTTTGTTGCGCATGCCAGAGCAGCAACTCCTTGAAATAGTGGAATTTGCTGCAAAGGCACGGTAATTGCTCGGATACGCCCGTCAGCAATTATCCAAAGGTCTCCATCATGATGTTGGTCAGTGCCAAACAGCAGCAGCTCATCCACCTGCCCAAGCGGCTGGCGGAAGACGCGACCACGACCGCCGCTGCCGGTCTGCAAAGCGGCCTGCACGGCGCCATGCTGCAATCGCTGCAGAACCAGACCCAGTCGCAAGCCACCGATGCGACTTCAACGGTCCAGGATTCGGCCACGCAGATCGCCTCTCAGCAAGTGGCCGCCGCCACGCGCATCAGCGATAACGTCGACGAAGCCTTCGCCAAGACCCGCGTCGGCCTGCAAACCACCGACGCCACGGCTGCCGGCAGCACTACCGGCACCTCGGCCACCGACGCGTTCAAGGACTACATGAGCAAGTCGCCGGAACAGCGTCTGCGTGACAGTGTCCTTCAGAGCATGGGCATCACCGAAGACGACATCAAAGCCATGCCGCCGGAGAAGCAGCAGGCCATCGGCAAGGAGATCGCCGAGCGCCTGCAGGACAAGATGCAACTGGCGCAGTCGGACAAAGAAAACGGCAATGACGTCAAGGACAGCGACAAACTGGCGAACAAGTTTCTCGCTTCGCTGTGATCTGAAGGTCGCTTAGAAACCAATGTAGGAGTGAGCCTGCTCGCGAATGCGGTGTGTCAGTCACTGGATCAGTAACTGATGAACCGCAATCGCGAGCAGGCTCACTCCTACAGTTGTTGATGGGTGTCAGTTCAGTTGCAACGTATCGTTGAACTGGCTGATCGCATCCACCACATGCCGTGATCCCTGCTGGATCTCCAGAATCACCTCCCCCGCCTCATTCGCCAGTTCCACACCCAGCCCGGTGCGGCTCAGGCTCGACTGCATGCTCGATACCGCACTCAGCGACAGGTCATGGTTTTTGCGCACCACTTCGACAATCTCCAGGGTCGCCTGACTGGTGCGTGCCGCGAGGCTGCGCACCTCGTCCGCCACCACCGCAAATCCACGCCCGTGCTCACCGGCCCGGGCCGCTTCGATCGCGGCGTTGAGCGCCAGCAGGTTGGTCTGATCGGCGATCCCGCGAATGGTCTGGACGATGCTGCCGATGATGTCCGACTGTTTGCTCACCGCATCGATGCTCAGCGCCGCTTCGTTGAGGTCGCGGGAAATGTCCTGAATGATCTGCACGGTTTGCTGCACCACCTGCGAGCCTTTTTGCGCGCAGGCGTCGTTTTGTACCGAAGTGCTGTGGGCCGATTCCGCGGCGTTCTGCAAGGTAGTCATCTGCTGGGTAATGTCGCTGGCGAACTTCACCACTTTGTACAAACGGCCCTTGGTGTCGAACAGCGGGTTGTACGAGGCTTCGAGATAAACCATCTGCCCGGACTTGTTCTTGCGCTCGAAACGGTGCGAGTGATATTCGCCGCGATTGAGCGATGCCCAGAATGCCTTGTATTGCGCCGACTCGGATTCGGCACGGTGGCAGAACATACTGTGGTGATGACCAACGATTTCGTTGAGCGAGTACTGCATGGTTTTCAGAAAGTTGTCATTGGCGGTAATCACGTTGCCTTCGGGCGTGAACTCGATCACCGCCATCGAACGGCTGATCGCCGCCAGCATGCTTTCTTCTTCGTGCTCTTTGTTGACCCGAGCGGTGATGTCCGCCGCGACCTTGATGACACTTTTGACTTGTTTGTCCGGGCCGTACACAGGCATGTAACTGGCTTCGAGCCAGATTTCCCTGCCGCTCTTGTTCAAGCGCAGGAACGTGCCGCTGATCGGTTCACCCCGGGCCAGATCGCGCCACAACTTTGCGTATTCCTCGCTGCGGTAAAACGCTTCTTCGCAAAAGATCCGATGATGTTTGCCGCGCACTTCCTCGGCGCTGTAACCCATGGTCTTGCAGAAGTTTTCGTTGGCATCCAGAACAATGCCTTCGGGGGTAAATTCGATCATCGCCATCGAACGGCTGATCGCTTCGAGCTTGGCGTTGGCTTCGGTCAAGGCGCAGCTGAAACGCTCGATTTCCTGCAGGTCAGCCTTGTGATGTAGGTTGAACATGGTTGTATCACCTTCCGCGCGGTCTTTTGATTTGATGAAAGTCAGGTCTTTCAGAATCCACCACTACGTTCCACAGAACAGGCACACGCATTCCTCCACGGGAGGAAGTTGTCAGGTGATAAATGATGTTCAATCGGAGTGTCCATGCCGCGACGCTCTAATCAAGACATCCTTCTCTTGATAGCCCAGCAGCGGGCCAGCCCTAACGTGCAGAAAACTTCCATGTACAACTTGCTCCTTGTTGGTTCAGTGTCCGGTGCCTTGGGTTGCGCACTCTGGCAGCGTTGAAATCACGGCTAACCGATGACGGTCGACATAGTTAGTTACAGCTAGCATAGCCAGCGCCATGCCGTGCGCAAGGCCACTAGTCGGCCAGTATCTGGCACTTTTTGCACAAGAAACGGTTCAGCGAGCTGTCGCGACTGCCGTCTCCACCACCAGATCCAGCAACGCCTGCACCGCCGCTGGCGGCGTCTGCCCCGCAGGCAGCACCAGCGAAAAGACCCGTTCGATACGTGGTTGCAGGGCAATCACGCGCAAGCCCTGGCGCTCGGCCGGCAAGGTCATTTCCGGCACCAGGGTCACGCCGAGGTTTTCCCGCACCAACGTGAAGGCGCTGCTCCATTCGCGCACCTCGACCCGCACGTCCTGCAGCTGCAACCCGGCTTCGGCGGCGAGGCTGCGGGCGTTGGTCGAGCAACCGCCGGTGGCCAGCACAAAGGGCAGCGCCGTCAGTTCTTGCAGGCTGACGCCCTGCTCGGTTCCTCGCAGCGCCAGCGGATGCCCTGCCGGCACCACCGCTACCCATTCATCCCGACCCAATGGCCCGGCATTGCGCTCGGGCGCCGGGTTGAGCACCACGCCGACATCCACCAGACCGGCCGCGAGCAGGGTTTCGACCTCATCGTCGCTGACCTCCAGCGCCACCACTTCGATCCCCGGATACAGCCGATTGAACTGGCGCAGCAGCGGCGGCAGAAAACTCGCCAGCACCATGGGGAAACTCGCCAGGCGGATCGTCCCGCGCAGCATCGGGCGAACGCTGTCGACAGTCTGGCGAATGGTCTCCAGTGCACCGAGCATCAGCCGCGCCTGTTCGATCACCGGCAAGCCAATGGCGGTGGGCAAGGTCTGTCGGCTTTCGCGGCTGAACAGTTGCACGCCGAGGGTTTCTTCCATCAGCGCCAAAGCCTGGCTCGCGCCGGACTGGGTCATGCCGACCCGCTCGGCAGCACGGGTGATGTTGCCGTGATCCGCCACGGCGACCACCAGCCGCCAATGCATCAGGTTCATCATGCCAGTAGCTGTCCTTATGGCTATTTTCTGAAAGATTAATTTTACCGAAGGTGCGGCGCACTATGACACTGGCGCCAAATCCCTACCAGAGAACTGCCGATGAAGCTGTATTACGCCCCGCAAGCCTGTTCGCTGGCGCCGCACATTGTGTTGCGCGAACTGAACCTGCCCTTCGTGCTGATCCGCGTCGACAACCGCAGCAAGCGCACGGCCAGCGGCGAAGACTTTCTTGCGATCAACCCCAAGGGTTACGTCGCGGCACTGCAACTGGACAACGGCGCGGTACTGACCGAGGGGGCGGTGATCCTGCAGTATCTGGCGGATCTGCAACCGCAATCAGGACTGGCCCCGGCGCCCGGCAGTTTCGAACGGCTGCGTTTGCAGGAGTGGTTGAATTTCATTTCGAACGAGATCCACGGCGGCTTCGGCGCACTGTTCGATGAGCGTCTGCCGGCCGAACCGATCAAGGAGAAGTTGTTCAAGCGTTTTGCCGTGTTGGTCGCGGTGCTGGAGCAGCAGGAGTATCTGCTGCCGAGCGGTTTTAGCGTCGCGGATGCGTTGTTGTTTGTGGTGTTGCGCTGGGCCGGGTTGTTCGGGATCGAGCTGGCGCAGTGGCCGGCGCTGGCGCGGTTTCAGGCGCGGATTGAGCGGCGACCGACCGTGATCGCGGCGTTGGCGGCGGAAGCGGTGTAGGCCTTTAGATCATTCGCGAGCAAGCCCGCTCCCACACTGGATTTGTGGCGCGCCCGCCCCCCTGTGGGAGCGGGCTTGCTCGCGAAGGCGATGGCTCAAACGCCACAGATCAAACAGTTGAAACTCAAAGCCCCGCCGTCACCTTGCTCGCCACCTCCCCCGGCACCCACGCCTTCCACACCTGCGGCTGATCACGCAAAAACGCTTCGGCGACCTGTCGCGGTGGCTGGCGCTTTTCGCTCATGCCGGCCAGCGTCTGGTTCAGCAGATCGATCGGTAAATCGACTTTCTCGAAGAACGACACCAGTTCCGGATACTGCGCCTTGAACGGCGCCGACACGCCAATCGCCAGGCTGGCCGGCATCGAGCGAGTGCCCTTGGGATTCGGATTGTTGGCATCGGCCAGGGTCTTCCAGGCCTCGGCATCGAACGGCGGCTCTTCGAGCTTCACCAGTTTGAATCGCCCGAGCAGCGGTGTCGGTGACCAGTAGTAGAACAGCACCGGTTTGCCGCGTTTGATCGACGATGCCACCTCGGCATCCAGCGCCGCGCCGGAGCCGGTGCGGAAGTTGACGTAGCTGTCGGTCAGCGCATAGGCCTTGAGTTTCTGGCTGTTGACGATCTCCGAAGTCCAGCCGGTCGGGCTGTTGAGGAAACGTCCGCGGCTCGGGTCTTCAGGGTCGCGGAACACGTCCTTGTAGCGCGGCAGATCGGCCACCGATTTCAGCTCCGGGGCCAACGGTTTGATTCCGCGTTCGGGATCGCCCTTGATCACGTATTCCGGCACCCACCAGCCCTCGGTCGCGCCTTTGACCGTATCGCCGAGGCCGAAGACCTTGCCTTCATTGGCGGCCTTGACCCACGCCGGACTGCGCCCGGCCCATTCCTCGCCGATCACCTGAATGTCGTTTTTCGCCAGCGCCGCTTCCAGGCTGACGGTGCTGCCCGGCAGCGTATCGGTCGGGTAGCCGTAGCCTTTTTCGACGATCAGGCGCAGCACTTCGGTGATGAAACTGCCGCTTTCCCAAGTGATGTCACCGAAGTGGATCGGTGCGGTTTTTTCCGCCGCCGAAACAGCGCCGACGCTCAGGCTCAGCGCCAGTAACGAACGGCCGAGCAGGGTTTTGATTGATCTCATGCGGACCTCTTGTCTGTCAGGATTTGGTTGGCGCTGTGGCGGTCGCACAGGGCCTGGGAGCGGGTCATGTAAACGCTGACCGAACGTTGCGAGATGCCCAGCTCGGCGGCGATTTGCGGGTAGGTCAGGCCATCGATCCGCGCCAGCAGAAAGGTCGAGCGGACTTTGCCCGGCAGGCGTTGCAGACTGTGATCGAGGCGCTTGAGGGTCTGGCTCAGTTGGGCGATTTCTTCAGGCGAGAGCGCGACCTCGACGTCGATCTGCTGCGCATGCCGTCGCTCCAGATCCGCCCGTCGCCAGCGCTGATAAAGCAAGCGCTGAGCAATCGTGGTGAGCATGGCGCGGGGTTCACGAATCGCCGTGACACTGGGCGCCTGAAGCAATTGCGCGAAGGTTTCGGCAGCGATGTCTTCCGCGCCGGCGGCGTCGTGCAGCTGCCGGCGCAGGTGAGTGCACAGCCAGCGATAGTGGGCGCGGAACAGAGCGTCGAGATGATTGCGGTGAGCAGTGTTGGCGCCGGACATAAGGGCTCCTGGGTAAGGGTCGCTGAATGTCCGGTGATCCGGTGGCGCGATCCTAGCAAGGCGACTTATGCATTAATAATATTTATATTTCATTTTTATATTCTTTTTGGAGATATAAGAGCAACAGATCGCAGCCTTCGGCAGCTCCTACAATTGGAAAGCGTTCAACCTGTAGGAGCTGCCGAAGGCTGCGATCTTTAGCGCAAGCGGCCATAGCCCAATTCTTCAGCCTCACGCAGATAGTCGAGCACAACCCGATAATCGCTTTCACTGGCCGGCAGCACCTCAGGCAATCCCAACGTCTGCGCCACATCCGGCAACTCACGCAACGCCTGATTCATAACCCGGCGCAACTGTTCGATCTGCTCATCAGTAGCGGTAGCGACCGTGATAAACGGCAACGTCGGGCTCAACGCACTGCGCGCCACAACCCGCAAACCGCTGACTTCTTCCGGCGCATGCTGAGCGAGATAGGCGTAGGTCACGCTGTCGATAGCCGCCAGATCGGCTTGACCGTCCCGCAACCAGCGCAAGCTCTCGCGGTGTGCGCCACTGATGCCGACCGAGGCGAAAAACTGCCCGTCGCGCTGCAGCGGCGCCAGGCGCTGACGCAACAGGTTCATGCCGCTGTTGGAGTCGTCACTGTTGATCACCCCGCGACTGCCACAAAAATCCGCCAGGGTTTCGCGCGAATCGTCAGCACGGCTGAGAATCAGGCTGCAATGATTGCCGGCAGTGGCGTCGGGCAATTCGTAGCGCGGGCGACCGACGATGCGTACCTGATCGCGCAGCAAGGTCATCAGTGGATAGCCGCAGGTTTGGGTCAGCAGCAGATCCGGGGATAACCAGAGTTCGGGGAGCGACAGTCTGGCGGCGTTCAAGCGGGAGTGGCCAAGGTGTTCGAGGATGCGGGAAATCCAGCGTTCGTTGGCCAAGCGGATGGGCTCGGGGGCGGTGTACATCAGCAGTTCGAGATGGTGTTGGGTCATACACGTTATTTCCCTGCAAATACTTACCCCTGTGGGAGCGGCGGTGCGACGATTCGACTTGCTCGCGAAAGCGGTGTGTCAGACACCAGACATGTCACTGTTCTACCGCATTCGCGAGCAAGCCCGCTCCCACAAGGGTTTTGTGGTGTTCTTGAGATTAGTGGAAAGGATGCTGCGGACTGTCGATCGGTCTGAACCCGTGCTGCCGCCACAACTGCCCATAACCCTGCACCAGAAACCCGCCACTGCGCGCCACCCATTGCTCGCGGCGCATGCGGTAGGCCTGGGGCAAGTCGTACCACGCCAGTCCCGGTAGGTCGTGGTGCACCAGATGAAAATTCAGATTCAGAAACAGCCAGCGCCAAGGCCAGCCGGCCTCGTTGAGCACCGTGCGCTGTTCCGGTTGTGCATGCGGACGGTGTTCATAGTAGGAGCGGATCATCGCGATCGACAGTGCCGGTACGCTGATCAGCAGCAGGTAATGCCAGACCGGCAGCACGCTGTAGCGGGCGATGAACCACAACATCAGTACAGTCATGGCTCCGTGGGTCAGCCACATGAGCCAGGCCTGACGCTCGCGGTTTTTCAGACGTTGCAGTTCTTCGGCGGCCAGCGCGATCAATCCCAGCGGAGCACCAATGATGAAGCGGCCGATTACGGTTTTATTCAGCCAGTGCAGGCTGCGTTCGAACAGCGAACTGCCCTGCCAGCGTGCTGCCGTGAGGTAGCGACTTTCCGGATCAATGCCGGGCACGGTCAGGTCTTCATCGCGGTGATGCAGCAGGTGGCTGTCGCGATACAGGGTGTACGGATACCACACCGCAAACGGCGCATAACCGAGGATTTTGTTGAACCGCACCGAGCGGGTCGGATGTCCATGCAGCAATTCATGCTGCACCGACAGCCACAGCACCAGCAACGGAATCAGCAACAAGGTGCTCAAGCCGCGACCCAGCCAGGCGCTATTGAGGATGATGGTGAACCAGCCGCCATACACGCCGATCAACAGCAGCCACGTTGGCCACTCGGTGCGGGCGGTGAAGCGCTGGCGCAGGGTTTCGATCTGCTGGCGATGGTCGGCGTCGAAGTAATTCGGCATGGCGTGGCTCGGAACGGGAATCTTCCCCCTCTGTGCAACGAAGCCGAGCAATCTTGCAGATTATTTTCGCGTTGAAACGGGAGCCCGGGGGACGGGCTCCCGAAGGACGGGATCAATGACCGAAAATATCGACTTTCTTGGCTTTCTTCTCTGCACGCTTTTCAATCGCCGTCTTCACCGGTTTCTTCTTCGCGGCTTTCTTTGAATCCATACCTTTGGACATGATGCGTACTCCACTCACAGGGATGTAGGCTCAGGTATACACCTATCGCGCGGCGCGCGTTCTTTTATAATCGGCGCTTTGCCCGCCGCCAGTCCGATCCCATGCCCGATACCCGATACGTCCTGCTCGACGAGCCTTTGTGGCCGTTGATGAACAAGTTTTACCGCAGCCACCAATCGTCGATGAAGGCGGTGCGCGACGCGCAGTTGTGGGTGGCCCGTCGCGAGGACATCGTCGCCGCATTGTGCTTGCGGCCGGTGGCGGGCGGGTACTGGTTGACCGGGTTGTTTGTTGATCCGGGTTGCCGTGAGCAAGGGATCGCCGGAGAGTTGATCACGGCGGCGGTGAAGGATTTGCAGGAGCCGGTGTGGCTGTTCTGTCATCCGGACTTGCGCGGATTTTACGAGCGGCGCGGTTTCAGTTTCGATCCCGCCCTGCCCTACGCACTGGCCGAACGGTTGAGCCGGTATGCGCGGAGCAAGCCGATGATTGCGATGGGGCTGGAACCATAAAAATCAATTGTGGGAGCGGGCTTGCTCGCGAAGGCGTCGTGTCAGTCGCTGCATCAATTGACTGATACGACGCCTTCGCGAGCAAGCCCGCTCCCACATTGGGATAGAGGTGTTCTCAGGATCAGTCGTCGGCTGTGGGATCGAGATCCGGGAACATTACCTCGGTAAACCCGAACTTGCTGAAATCGGTAATCCGCGACGGATACAAGCGACCGATCAGATGATCGCACTCGTGCTGCACCACCCGCGCATGAAAGCCTGACGCCACGCGCACGATCGGTTCGCCCTTGGGATCGAACCCTTCGTAGCGAATCTGCTGATAGCGATCCACCGCGCCACGCAGGCCGGGTACCGACAGGCAGCCTTCGAAGCCCTCTTCCGTCAGCGGACTCAATGGCGTGATCAGCGGATTGATCAGAATCGTCTGCGGCACTGCTTCGGCGTCCGGGTAGCGTTCGCTGTGTTCGAAACCGAAGATCACCAGTTGCAGGTCGACGCCGATCTGCGGCGCGGCCAGGCCGACGCCTCCGACACTTTCCATGGTCTGGAACATGTCATCGATCAGTTGCCACAGCTCGGGGCTGTCGAACATTTCCGGGGGCACCGGCGGAGCGATGCGCAGAAGGCGTTCATCGCCCATTTTCAAGATTTCACGGATCATGATCAGACTTCGTCGGTATTCGGTTTCAGCGACTGGTCGCGCCCAAGCCCTGAAACGTGTTGTTTGGGATGTTCATCGAGTTCGCCGGGGACTTTCTCGCCCTCGTTCTTGCCCTCGCTGGACATGTGTTCGATCACCGCGTTCATCTCCGCCCCAAGCAGCAGCACGGCGGCGGAAATATAGAAATACAGCAACAGCACGATGATCGCGCCGATGCTGCCATACATCGCGTTGTAGTTGGCGAAGGTTTTGACGTAGAACGCGAACCCCAACGAAGCCACGATCCACACCACCACCGCCAGCACCGAGCCTGGGGTGATGAAGCGGAATTCCTGTTTGACGTCGGGCATCACGTAGTAGATCAGGGCCACGGCGACCATCATCAGAATCACGATCACTGGCCAGCGGGCAATCGTCCACACGGTGACAATGAAATCTTCAAGGCCCACCTGCGCGGCAATCCAGCCCATCACTTGCGGCCCGAGCACCATCAGTGCGGCCGCCACCAGCAACATGCCGGCAATGCCGACGGTGTAGAACACCGACAGCGGAAAACGCTTCCAGATCGGCCGGCCCTCGACCACGTCGTAAGCGGCGTTCATCGCGCTCATCATCAGCCGCACGCCGGCAGATGCCGTGTACAGGGCGATGACGATACCGATCGAGAGCAAGCCGCCCTTGGACTGCTGCAGCTGATCGATGACCGGGTTGACCTGTTCCAGCGCCTGCGGTGGCAGCACCAGTTCCGATTGCAGACGCAGCCAGGTGAAGAAGTCCGGCAGGTGCAGGAAACCGATCAGGGCAATCAGGAACAGAATGAACGGGAACAGCGAGAACAGCATCTGGTAGGCCAGTGCCGAGGCGTAGGTCGACATCTCGTCATCGATGAATTCAGTCACCGTGCGCACCATCACCCGGTGCAGTGGCAGACCTTTCATGTCCGGAAAAATCATTCGCGTCTCCTTTCGCCGCATTACAGGTTGAAGTCGTGGCGACTCAGGGGCGGTTTTTTACATCAAGGTAGCTCACTTGGCGACCCTTGGTGGCTCGCGCAAGCTTTTGACACAAGAACGGCCATCCCTGGATGGCCGCTCATGTGTTGCGTTCAAGGCTGGATTACGCCTTGTCGACACCTTTTTTGATGGCGTCTTTGGCTTTGCCGACTGCTTGCTGGGCTTCGCCTTTTTTCTCTTGAACCTTGCCTTCGGCTTGCAGCTTGGTGTTGTCGGTGGCTTTACCGACGCCTTGCTTGACGTTGCCGACTGCTTCGTTGGCCATGCCTTTTACTTTATCGCCTGTGCTACTCATGGTGTTTCTCCTTGGTGCAATTAGGGGGAAAAGTCAGTACGTAATGATTGACCGGGCAGGTTTGCCACGAGTTTCATTTATTTTTGCTGTTCATTTCGTCGTGCAATGCAGGTTGGGCTTTATGTTTGCCCTTCAAGCCCCGAGAATGCGCACCTATGGGCGCCGCGCGCCAACGATCAGATCCCGCAGGAATGTTATGAAACTCGATAAAAAGCAGGCCATTGCCCGTCGCAACCAGGAACTGGGCGGCGCTGTGCTCGGCACCAACAACTGTCACTTCGCCGAACTGAACCGCAACCGCAACATCTGGTGGTTCGACCTGCCGGTCTCGCGCCTGGCCGTCGGTCAATACGAGTGGATTCACCTGCTGATGCACACCCCGGCCACCGACGAACTGCTGCACCTGAAAGTGCCGACGGTGTTCCTGCGGGAAAAGCTCGAAGGTCTGGTGATTCGCAACGAAGGCAAGCGCAAGGCCGCGTTGAGCCTGGAATTGAGTGCGGACAAGGATTCGTATCTGCAGGACATGCGCCCGACGGGGACCAACGTGAACTTCGCGCCGTTCCGGCAGTAACCGAAAAGCTTCGCGAGCAAGCCCGCTCCCACATTTGACTGTATTCCAACTGGAGGAACGCGGTTGAATGTGGGAGCGGGCTTGCTCGCGAAGGCGGCATCACAGTCACTACAAATTCACCACCTATTCCAACAAAAAGCCCCGCATTTGCGGGGCTTTTTGCTTTAGGCGGCGGACTTGGCCTTGATCTTCTTCAGCTCTTCGTCACGCAACTCGCGGCGCAGGATCTTGCCGACGTTGGTGGTCGGCAGCGCATCGCGGAATTCCACCGAACGCGGCACCTTGTAACCGGTGACGTTGGCGCGCATGTGCTCCATGACGGTTTCCTTGGTCAGGGTCACGCCCGGCTTGGCCACGATGAAAATCTTGATCGCTTCACCCGACTTCTCGTCCGGCACGCCGATGGCCGCGCACTGCAACACGCCCGGCAGGGTTGCCAGCACGTCTTCCAGCTCGTTCGGGTAAACGTTGAAACCGGAGACCAGGATCATGTCTTTCTTGCGATCGACAATGCGCATGTAGCCATCGGGCTGGATCAGCGCGATGTCACCGGTCTTCAACCAGCCTTCGCTGTCGAGGATCTCATCGGTGGCTTCCTGACGCTGCCAGTAGCCCTTCATCACTTGCGGGCCCTTGACGCACAGCTCGCCGATTTCGCCCATTGGCTGCTCGACACCGGCATCGTCGATGACTTTGCACAGGGTCGACGGCACCGGAATGCCGATGGTGCCGATCTGGATGTTCTGGATCGGGTTGACCGTGGCCACCGGGCTGGTTTCGGTCATGCCGTAACCTTCGCAGATCGAGCAACCGGTCACCGCTTTCCAGCGCTCGGCCGCGGCCAGTTGCAGGGCCATGCCGCCGGACAGGGTGACTTTCAGATTGGAGAAATCCAGCTTGCGGAAACCTTCGTTGTTGCACAGCGCGACGAACAGCGTGTTGAGGCCGACGAAACCGCTGAACTTCCACTTCGACAGTTCCTTGACCATCGCCGGCAGGTCGCGCGGGTTGCTGATCAGGATGTTGTGGTTGCCGATCAGCATCATCGCCATGCAATGAAAGGTGAACGCATAGATGTGGTACAGCGGCAGCGGGGTGATCAGGATCTCGCAGCCTTCATTGAGGTTGGAGCCCATCAGCGCCTTGCACTGCAGCATGTTGGCGACGAGGTTGCGATGGGTCAGCATCGCGCCCTTGGCCACGCCGGTGGTGCCGCCGGTGTATTGCAGCACCGCGACATCACTGCTGTGCGGGTTGGCTTCGGCCACCGGTTGGCCCTGGCCCTTGCTCAGCACGTCGTTGAACTTGACGGCTTTGGGCAGGTGATAGGCCGGCACCATCTTCTTCACGTACTTGATCACGCTGTTGATCAGCAGGCGCTTGACCGGCGGCAGCAGGTCGGCGACTTCGGTGACGATGACGTGTTTGACGCCGGTTTTCGGCACCACGGCTTCCGCCAGGTGCGCCATGTTGGCCAGGCACACCAGGGCTTTGGCGCCGGAGTCATTGAATTGGTGTTCCATTTCCCGCGCGGTGTACAGCGGGTTGGTGTTGACCACGATCAGGCCGGCGCGGATTGCACCGAAGACGGCGACCGGGTACTGCAGAACGTTGGGCAGTTGCACGGCGATTCGATCACCGGGCTGCAAGTCGGTATGCTGTTGCAGATACGCGGCAAATGCACCGGACAATTCGTACAGTTCACCGTAGGTGATTGTCTTGCCCAGGTTGCTGAAAGCCGGTTTGTTGGCGAAGCGTTGGCAGGATTGCTTCAACACTGCCTGAATATTCGGGTACTCGTCTGGATTGATGTCGGCAGCAATTCCAGCCGGGTATTTATCCTTCCAAAAGTCTTCGATCATGGAAGCCCACTCCTCAGCAACGCGAATTCTTCACCGCATTTGATGCGATTATTATTGGTGTGTGTTTTGTATTGGTGAATCTGGCTTTCATACAGGCCGAGAAGTCACAAAGCGCGCCGAGAGTAGCAGCTTTGCCGAGGGCCGACTAGAGCCAAAAGCGGCCTTCATGGTCACTTTAATGACTCAAGACTTTCTAACAGTCATTTTAGAGCAAAAATCCTATACCAGCCTGAAAGCCCCGGTTTTCCGGGCCTTCACCGCCCAAAAAGCATCGCGGGCAAGCCCGATCCCACAAGGTTGATGGAGATCCCTGTGGGAGCGTGGCTTGCCCGCGATCCGCGCAACGCGCGGCCATTCACCGATCAGGCGATATCGCGCAACTCCCGCCGCAGAATCTTCCCGACCGGTGTCATCGGCAACGACTCACGCAATACGATGTGTTTCGGCACTTTGTAAGCGGTGAAATTCTCTTTGCAGTACGCCTTCAGCTCCTCAAGGCTGATCCCGGTTTCCCGCGCCACCACAAACAGTTTCACCGCCTCGCCCGAACGCTCGTCCGGCACGCCGATCACCGCGCAGTTGGCGACTTTCGGGTGGGCCATGACCACGTCTTCGATCTCGTTGGGGTAAACGTTGAAACCGGAGACGATGATCATGTCCTTCTTGCGGTCGACGATGCGCACGAAACCGTCCGGGTCGATCACCGCGATATCACCGGACTTGAACCAGCCCTCGGCATCCAGCACTTCGGCGGTGGCTTCGGGTTTGTGCCAGTAGCCTTTCATGATCTGCGGGCCTTTGATGCACAACTCGCCGCGCTCGCCCATCGGCTGTTCGACACCCTCATCATCGATGACTTTCAGCAGCGTACCCGGCACCGGCAGACCGACCGTGCCCAGGCGCGACTGGTCGCCATACGGGTTGGTACAGGCCACCGGCGAGGTTTCGGTCAGGCCGTAACCTTCGGTGATGCGGCAACCGGTGATCTGCTCCCAGCGCTCGGCGGTGGCCTTGACCAGCGCAGTACCGCCGGAGTTGGTCAGCTTGAGGCTGGAGAAGTCCAGGGTCTTGAAGTCCGGGTGATCCATCAGCGCGACGAACAACGTATTCAGGCCGAGCAACGCCGAGAAACGCCAGTTCTTCAGTTCCTTGATGAAGCCTGCGATGTCTCGCGGATTGGTGATCAGCACGTTGTGGTTGCCGGACACCATCATGCACATGCAATTCGCGGTGAAGGCATAGATGTGGTACAGCGGCAGCGGCGCCACCATCACCTCCTGCCCTTCGCGCAGCAGTGGCTGACCGTCAGGCCCCAGTTGCGCAAGACACGCGCGCACTTGTTGCATGTTCGCCACGAGGTTGCCGTGGGTCAGCATCGCGCCCTTGGCCAGGCCGGTGGTGCCGCC
This sequence comes from Pseudomonas sp. MWU12-2020, assembly GCF_023100605.1. NCBI lineage: Bacteria > Pseudomonadati > Pseudomonadota > Gammaproteobacteria > Pseudomonadales > Pseudomonadaceae > Pseudomonas > Pseudomonas sp. MWU12-2020. Next base: position 163,397 of record NZ_JALMEX010000003.1, on the reverse strand, counting down.
GGTGTATTGCAACACGGCGATGTCGTCGAGACCGACTTTCAGCGGCTTGATCCCCAGACCACGCCCCAGGCGCAGCGCACTCTTGAACGAGATGGCCTGGGGCAGCGAATAGGCCGGGACCATTTTCTTCACTTTGCTGACCACGGTGTTGACCAGCCAGCCCTTGGCGGTGGGCATCAGGTCGCCCATCTTCGCTTCGATCAGGTATTGAATGTCAGTGTCCGGCAGCACTTCCTGGACCTTCTGCCCGAACATGTTCAGGTACACCAGCGCACGGGCACCGGAGTCCTTGAACTGGTGGCGCATCTCGCGCGCGGTATACAGCGGGTTGGTATTGACTACGATCAGCCCGGCGCGCAAGGCGCCGAACACGGCAATCGGATACTGCAGCACATTGGGCATCTGCACCGCGATGCGATCCCCCGGCACCAGATCGGTGTGGGCTTGCAGGTAACCGGCGAACGCTGCGCTGTGGCGCTCGATTTCCGCGTAGGTCAGGGTCACGCCCATGTTGCTGAAGGCCGGACGGTCCGCGAACTTCTTGCAGGAACGCTCAAACACCTCGATCACCGACTTGAACTCGCCCATGTCGATGTCCAGTGGTACGCCGGCGGGGCGTTTGTCATTCCAGAAATCAGGTTGCATTGTTCTTGTCCTCTTTACCTGAATCGATCCGGGAGCCGCTTTTCTGTGGTTTCGCGCCGCCCCCTAAAGGGCAGAAAGCAAAAAGCGGAGCTTCACGGACACTAGCAGCTATGGCCAGTGAGGCAAATATGGGCGTAGTCGTCATTGATCGTATGAATCTTCCTGCCGTGGCGTGAGCTGATCGGACGCGCTATACAATGCTACGACTGCGGGCCGTTACCGCTCGATAAAAGGAATTGCCATGATCCACCACGCCTTCTGGCTGGACGCGAGTGACCGCAGCCGCCTGTTCGTCAACCAGTGGCTGCCCGCCGCGCCCGTGAAAGCGCTGATCCTGCTGGCCCACGGCATGGCCGAACACAGTGCTCGCTATGAACGGCTGGCAAATGCGTTCTGTGAACAAGGCTACGGTGTGTACGCCCCGGATCTGCGCGGCCATGGCAAGACCGCCGAACACGGGACCCTCGGGCATTTCGCCGATGACGACGGCTGGTGCAAGGTGATTGGCGATCTGGCCAGCCTCAATCAGCATATCGGCCAGCAGCATCCCGACGTGCCGATCATTCTGCTCGGGCACAGCATGGGCAGCTACATCGCTCAGGGTTACCTGCTGCATCACAGCGCCAGTCTGCACGGGGCGATTCTCAGCGGTTCGAATTTCCAGCCAGTGGCGTTGTACGGTGCGGCGCGGCAGATCGCCCGTTTCGAGAAACTGCGCCAGGGCGGCAAGGGTCGCAGTGCGCTGATCGAATGGTTGTCGTTCGGTTCGTTCAACAAAAAATTCAAACCGGCGCGCACGCCGTTCGACTGGCTGAGCCGCGACCCGGTCGAGGTCGACAAGTACGTCGCCGATCCGCTGTGCGGCTTTCGCTGCACCAATCAGTTATGGATCGACTTGCTCGGTGGCTTGCAGCAGATCAGCAAAGCGTCCAATCTCGCCCAGATCGACCCGGGCCTGCCGCTGCTGGTAATCGGCGGTGAATGTGATCCGGTGAGCGAAGGCAAGCGTCTGACAGATCTGGCCGAGGCGTTGCGGTCGGCCGGCAGCCAGAACCTGCAACTGCAGATCTACCCGCAGGCGCGGCACGAATTGTTCAATGAAACCAATCGCGACGAAGTGATTGCCGATGTGCTGGCCTGGATCAAACAGGCCTTGAGCCATCGTCGCCCTCAACGCAGCGAATAATCTTTTTGTGGATTCACTTTAATCCGTCACAGGAATCAAGACCGATGACCCAGGTTACCAACATCCCTTACGAAGCCCTCGAAGTCGGCCAGACCGCCAGCTATAGCAAGACCGTCGAAGAGCGCGACATTCAGCTGTTCGCCGCGATGTCGGGCGACCACAACCCGGTGCACCTGGATGCCGAGTTCGCCGCGGCCAGCATGTTCAAGGAGCGTATCGCCCACGGTATGTTCAGCGGTGCGTTGATCAGCGCGGCAGTGGCGTGCGAACTGCCTGGGCCGGGCACCATCTACATCGGTCAGCAGATGAGCTTTCAGAAGCCAGTAAAAATTGGCGACACCCTGACCGTGCGCCTGGAAATTCTTGAAAAGCTGCCGAAGTTTCGCGTGCGCATCGCCACTCGCGTGTTCAACCAGCGTGATGAATTGGTAGTGGATGGCGAGGCCGAAATTCTGGCGCCGCGTAAACAACAGACCGTGACCCTGCCGACTCTGCCGGCGATCAGCATCGGCTGATCATCAGGTACACAAAAAAAAAGTGGGAGCGGGCTTGCTCGCGAAGCGGTTATGTCAGCAACATCATCGTTGCATGACACAGAGCTTTCGCGAGCAAGCCCGCTCCCACAGTTTTTTCAGCGTGGCTTACGAACGAGCGCGAGCCTGGTTACGCAGGGCTTTCACCTGGTCGTGATTGCGTTGTACGCCGTGGTACTGACGCTCAACCAGGTCACGGATGCCGACCAAGCCGTGCTTGTTGATTTTCTCGATGGCTTCACGATAAGCCTTCAGCGCATGGTCTTCACCGCGCTCGGCTTCGTTGAGCACCGCTTCTTCATCTTTGCCGGTGAACATGGCTTTGACGTCGACCCAGCGACGGTGCAGGTCACCGCTGACGCTGGTGGAAGTTTCCGGATCACCGCCCAGTTTACGAACCTCGGCCTGCAGCTCGGCAGCGGCAGTGGCGCAGTCGGCGGAGCGGGTCACGAACAGGGTTTTCAGTTCTGGATGCTTGATGTCTTCAGCGCAAGTCTTGAACCCTTCCTGACCGTCTTTGCAGGTTTCGATCAGGTCGTTCAGTACAGAGATGGCTTCTTTATTCATGTCAGTCATTTTTCAATTCCTTGCGGTTGGTTGAAGATGCAAGGGTTATTGCAGTGTGCGTGCCAGCTTTTTCAACAATAAATATCACTTAAAAATCAATAACTTAAAGATAGTTGAACTATCTTTATCACGGTTATTTGCATGAACTGTCATTTGGCCTGCATGCAGAATGCCTGTATTTTCCAGACTGTTTCGACCCCAGATGATTGCCACTGATGAATCCTGAAAAGCTTGAACTACTGATCACCCGTGAAATGCCCTTCGGCAAGTACAAGGGCCGGATCATTGCCGACCTGCCAGGGCCTTATCTGAACTGGTTTGCCCGCGAAGGCTTTCCTCACGGCGAACTCGGCGGACTGCTGGCGCTGATGCAGGAAATCGACCATAACGGCCTGTCGGACCTGCTCGAACCGCTACGCGCCAAACACGGCAAACCTGCCCCGCGCCACTGAAGCGCCCTCCTCCCCTAGAGCCTCGACCATGCCTGACAACACCCGCCGCGCCCGTGACGAAGCTTTCTGGCAAACCTTCGCCGATCGCTACGAAGCGCAAACCGGCCCGCTGAACCTGGAGAACGGTTACTTCGGACGCATGTCGCGCACGGTGATCGAGGACTACCAGCGCAACATCGAAATGATCAACACCAGCAACTCGGTGTATGTGCGCCAACGTTTTGAACAGTACGACAGCCTCGACATCCGTGCGCAACTGGCCGAGTTGATCGGCGTGCGCGCGCAGAGCGTGGCCTTCACCCGCAACGCCAGCGATGCGCTGCAGTCGCTGATCCGTAATTACAATCGCCTGATACCCGGCGATCAGGTGCTGATCAGCGACCTGGAATACGACACCGTCAAAGGCGCCATGCGCTGGCTGGCGCGGCATCGCGGCGTCGATGTGATCGAGATCAACCATGCGCATCCGGCCAGTTTCGACAGTCTGCTGGACAGCTACCGCGAAACCTTCATCCGCTATCCGAAACTCAAACTGATGGCCCTGACCCACGTCACCCACCGCACCGGGCTGGTGATGCCGGTGCAGGCCATCGCCGCGCTGGCGAAACAACACGGCGTGGACATCATCCTCGACGGCGCTCACGCCCTCGGCCAGATCGACTTCAATCTCGAAGCAATGGGCATCGCCTTCGCCGGCTTCAACCTGCACAAGTGGATCGGCGCACCGCTGACCCTGGGCTTTCTGTACATCGCGCCACAGCGGCTGGCCGACATCGACCCGGACATGGGCGAAATGCACTTCCCCGCCAGCGATATCCGCGCGCGCACACCGTACAGCACGCCGAACATTCCGGCACTGATGACCCTGCCGCTGGTATTCGAGGAGCACCGTTCACTCGGGGGCGCCGCAGCCAAAGGCGCACGGCTCAATTACCTGCGCAACCTGTGGGTCAGCGCGGTGCGGCACTTGCCAGGGATCGAGGTCATGACCCCGGACGATCCGCGCCTGTATTGCGGGATCACCTCGATGCGTTTCACTCGCCACGCCGATCAACAGGCAATGGTCGAGCGCCTGCTCAACGAGTACAACCTGTTCACTGTGGTGCGCAACGGCGCAGCGAGCGGGCCGAGCATCCGCATCACCCCGGGACTGACCACCACCGCCGATGACATGCAGTTGCTGACCCGCGCGCTCAACGAACTGCGCTGATCGCTCACACAGTGTACTTGTCGAAGTCCTCGGGTTTGATCTGCGACGAGGCGGCAAAGGTGTCGATGCCGATAGTCAGGTGGCCGAAGAAACCGTCCTCGTGAGAGTCTCGGCCGATCGGCCACACGGTCAGCGTCGAATCTTCGCCGCCCATGTTGCTGTAGTAGCTGTCATCGGCGTTGTTCAAGGGTGCCGAGGCACGCCCGCGATAGTCCCGGGCATTGAGCACCGCGCGTGACACCACTTCGGGGAAATACAGCTGGCCGACCCAGGCCACGTTACGCTCCGCAAGATATTCAGTGCCGGCGACAATGCGCACTGCCACATGAATGTGCAGCGCTCGCCCGGCATAGAACCCCGGATAGATCGTGGTGAATCGTGCCCGTCCCTGTTGATCGCAGAACTGGCTGCCGCGCAGGTAGGTGTCATCGTCGGTACGCGGCACTGAGCCGATGGCATCGGAATCGACCTCCAGATCCGGATTGATCCGGCTCCAACCCGAATAGGCGCCTCGTGCATTGCAGTGCCAGATGTCCACCAGCGCCCCGCTCACCGGCTCGCCGGTCATCGCGTCGACGATGCTCAGGCGCAACAGCAAGGGCAGCCCTTCGGCGCCTTCGCTGATGTTGCGACGCAGCAGTTTTGGATTGCGAAAATACGGCCCGGCGATCTGTTCGGGGGCCAACTGATAGATCGATGATGACGGTGCGGTTGAAGTATCTCGTTCCATGACGCGTTCTCTCTTCCATAAGAGAACGCAGATTAACGGCGCACGAGCGCCGCAGTGCGGTAACTATGTATCGCGCCATTTCTCGGGGCAAAAAAAACGGTGCACCGACCAAGCGCACCGTAAAGCCGTAGAACACACAACGAAGTGTCAGGTAAAGCGTTTAGTCCAGCAGCGCCAGGGCCTCGGCGGTGCATTCCTGAATGCGCGCCCAATCGCCGTTCTTGATCCACTCGGGATCGAGCATCCAGCTGCCGCCCACGCACATGACGTTTTTCAGCGCCATGTAACTCTTGATGTTGGCCGGGCCGACGCCACCGGTCGGGCAGAATTTCACTTCGCCGAACGGGCCGCCGAGGGCCTTGATGGCTGCCACGCCGCCGCTGACTTCCGCCGGGAACAGCTTGAAGCGGCGATAGCCCAGGCCATAGCCTTCCATGATGCCGGAGGCGTTGCTGATGCCGGGCAACAGCGGAATCGGGCTGTCGACGCTGGCTTCGAGCAGGTCACGGGTGATGCCCGGGGTGACGATGAACTGCGAACCCGCCGCTTCCGCCGCCGCGAGCATGTTGCGATCCAGTACGGTGCCGGCACCGGTCACCAGCTCCGGACGCTGCTCACGCAGGATCTGGATCGCCTTGAGCCCGAACTGCGAGCGCAGGGTCACTTCCAGCGCGGTCAGGCCACCGGCGGCCAGCGCGTCGGCCAATGGCAGCACGTCCTGTTCACGGGCGATGGTGATCACTGGCAGGATCCGCGCCTTGGCGCAGAGGCTGTCGATCAGGGCAACTTTGTCCGCCATGGAAACGGTCGGGGATGGATTTTTCATAGCGGCTGATCCTTGGCTCATGGGCACCAGTAAATCTCTAACGTAGGTTGCAGAAACGCGCGTACCGGCATGGCCGCGACGTCGTCGGATGCCAGCGCGGCATTCAGGGTGGTCAGTTTCGACTGACCGGAAATCGACAGAATCTTGTGCTTTGCCGAAGCCAGCAGCGCGCGGCTCATGGTCAGGCGTTGACGCGGCACGCTCGGCGCCAGCATCGGCCAGCAGCGACGGGTGCCGTCAATCTGCAAGGCTTCGGTCAGGTTCGGACTGTCGGGGAACAGCGACGCGGTGTGACCGTCATCACCCATGCCCAGCACCAGCACGTCGATCGGCGGCAACTCGGCCAGCAGCCGATCGGCGTGCTCCGCAGCCTGCTCGACGTTGGCCGCCGCGCTATAAAGGCTTAAGAACGTTGCCTTGGCCGCCGGCCCTTTGAGCAGATACTGCTTGAGCAGGCCGGCATTGCTGTCGGCATGCTCCACCGGCACCCAGCGCTCGTCGGCAAGGGTCACGACGACCTTCGACCAGTCCAGCTCCTGCTTGGCCAGGTGCTGGAAAAACGCCACCGGACTGCGACCGCCAGAGACCACCAGCACCGCGTTGCCGCGTGCAGCGATGGCATCGCTCAGTTGCTTGGCGACGTTCAGCGCCAGACCTTCAGCCAACAGCACCGGGCTCTTGAATGGGTGAGCGTGCACGCCCGCAGGCAGTTTCACATCAGATATCGCCATACCACGACCTCCCGTCCCGCGTGATCAGTGCAATCGAGCTCATCGGCCCCCACGACCCGGCCGCATACGGCTTGGGCGCGTCACCGGATTTTTTCCAGCCGGCGATCAACTGGTCACACCACTTCCACGCGGCTTCGATTTCATCTTTACGGACAAACAGGTTCTGATTGCCGTTCATCACTTCCAGCAACAACCGCTCGTAGGCATCGGGGATCCGTGCGCTGCGCCAGGTGTCGGAGAAATTCAGTTGCAGCGGCCCGCTGCGCAGTTGCATGCCTTTGTCCAGGCCCTGCTCCTTGGTCATCACACGCAAGGAAATGCCTTCGTCCGGTTGCAGACGGATGATCAGTTTGTTGCTGATCTGCAGGCGCTGTTCCGGCGCAAAGATGTAGTGCGACGGTTCCTTGAAGTGGATGACAATCTGCGACAGCTTCTGTGGCATGCGCTTGCCGGTACGCAGGTAGAACGGCACGCCGGCCCAGCGCCAGTTGCGGATGTCGGCACGCAGGGCGACGAAGGTTTCGGTGTCGCTCTGGGTGTTGGAATTCGGTTCTTCGAGGTAACCCGGAACGGATTTGCCTTCGCTGTGCCCGGCGATGTACTGACCGCGCACCACCTGAGTGGTCAGGCCTTCCGGGCTGATCGGTGCCAGCGCCTTGAGCACTTTGACCTTTTCGTCACGGATGCTATCGGCGGACAGGTCGGCCGGCGGGTCCATGGCGATCAGGCACAGCAGCTGCAACAGGTGATTCTGGATCATGTCGCGCAGTTGGCCGGCCTTGTCGAAATAGCCCCAACGGCCTTCGATGCCGACCTTCTCGGCCACGGTGATTTCCACGTGGGAAATGTAATTCTGGTTCCACTGGGTTTCGAACAGGCTGTTGGCGAAACGCAGGGCGATCAGGTTCTGGACGGTCTCCTTGCCCAGGTAGTGGTCGATGCGGTAGGTGCGGTTCTCCGGGAAGAACTGCGCCACGGCGTCGTTCACTTTGCGCGAGGATTCCAGATCGGAGCCGATCGGCTTTTCCAGCACCACACGGGTGTTTTCTGCCAGACCGACTTTCGCCAGGTTCTCGCAGATCGCGCCGTACACCGCTGCCGGTGTGGCGAAGTAGGCAATCATGCGTTGCGTGGTGCCGGCGGCTTCGGCCAGCGCCACATAGTCTTCAGCCTTGAGGAAGTCGACGTGCAGGTAGCTCAGGCGCGCCAGAAAGCGCTCGGCCACGGCCTCGTCCAGCTCTTTGCCGACGTAACGGCGCAATTCGGCGGCGATGAACGCCATGTGCTGCTGCTCGGAACCGGGTTCACGGGCCAGCGCGATGATGCGCGTGTCTTCGTGCAACAGGTCGGCGCCATCGAGGTGATAAAGGGCAGGAAACAGCTTGCGCAGGGCCAGATCGCCCAGAGCGCCGAACAAGGCAAAGGTGCACGGTTCAACCGTAATCGAAGGCATGATGTTTGTTCTTTTATCAAGTTAAGCTACAAATACCTTTTTTCAAGGCATCACTCAAGGGAAAATGTAGTAATAACCACAACATTTTCGCAAAATACAGATTCCGAGTGGTGGTCGGTCGGAGCCATCAGTAGGATAGGCCACCGTTACGGGCCATATCAAAGGCCCAATTTGCATAGCCCGGCGCACCTTTGCGCAGGTGAATTAGGAATTCCATATGGACCGCGTGCGAAATTTACTGGAACAGATCCAGAGTCGCCTTGAAGAGCTGAACAAGGCCGAACGCAAAGTCGCCGAGGTGATCCTGCTCAACCCGCAGCAGGCCACCCGCTTCAGCATCGCCGCCCTCGCCCAGGCAGCAAAGGTGAGCGAGCCGACGGTCAACCGTTTCTGCCGTTCGTTCGGTGTCAGCGGCTACCCCGAACTCAAGCTGCAACTGGCGCAGAGCCTGGCCAGCGGCGCGGCGTATGTCAGCCGTGCGGTGGAGGCCGATGACAATCCCGAGGCCTACACGCAGAAGATTTTCGGCAGCGCCATCGCCTCGCTCGACAGTGCTTGTCAGGCGCTCGATCCGAACCTGATCAGCCGCGCCGTCGACCTGTTGATTCAGGCCCGGCAGATCCACTTCTTCGGCCTCGGTGCTTCGGCGCCGGTGGCGCTGGATGCGCAGCACAAGTTCTTCCGTTTCAACCTCGCCGTCACCGCCCATGCGGATGTGCTGATGCAGCGGATGATTGCTTCGGTGGCGCACACCGGTGAGCTGTTCGTGATCATTTCCTACACCGGCCGTACCCGCGAGCTGGTGGAAGTGGCGCGCATCGCCCGGGAGAACGGCGCTTCGGTGCTGGGCCTGACCGCCGAGAATTCGCCGCTGGCCAAGGCCAGCACCCTGAGCCTGAACATTCCGCTGCCGGAAGACACCGACATCTATATGCCGATGACCTCGCGGATCATTCAGCTGACCGTGCTGGATGTATTGGCGACGGGGATGACCTTGCGCCGTGGGGTGGATTTCCAACCGCATCTGCGCAAGATCAAAGAGAGCTTGAATGCGAGCCGGTATCCGGTGGGTGACGAGTTCAACTGAGTCATTGAAAGCTTAAAAGCCAACCCTCACCCCAGCCCTCTCCCCGAGGGAGAGGGAGCTGACCGAGGTGTCTTGCGCTATACATCGACCTGAAATATCCAGTCGATTATGGATTCAGCACCGCTCTTTCATTTCGGCGTAATTCTTCAGCATCCCCCGATCGGTCCCCTCTCCCTCCGGGAGAGGGCTAGGGTGAGGGTAGCGGTGAACTTGACGCACTCAAGCCGCCGCCCACGCCTGCAAACTCAAGTGCGCCTTCTCTCCCGGCGCCAGATGCAGGCTGTCGGTGCCCCCCGCCGCCGCTTCGACACAGACAAACTCCGTCACTTCATCCCAACTCACGCCCAACAGCGGTCGCGAGCCGGGATGCCAGACCACGGTGTCGCCGCTGTCACCGGTATCGATGCACAACTCGCGCTGCCAGGCGTGATCCTTGAGCTGTAATTCGCCGTCGTGCTGGAACACCCGCTGACAACCACCATCGACGCGCAACTCGCCTTCCTGCTGGCAGGACCGGCGGCTCAACTGGTCGTAACCCTGCGCGCCTTCGAGGCCGGACAGCGCTATCTCACCGACATCGCCAATACGCCAGTAAGCGTGCAAAGCCTGGCTCAACTGGCACGGCATGTCGTCCTGATGCTCGGTGCTCAGGCGTAATTCCATGCGTTCACCGAGGTGCGCGTGCAGGTCGACCTGCCAGTCGCACAACTGCAATTGCCAGTGCAGGCGCACGCCATCTTCGGCGCTGCTGCTGTCGAGCAGCTTCCAGTCGAGCAGTCGTGCCCAGCCATGGGATGGCCAGGCGTTTTCGCTCGGATGGCGGCCATACCACGGCCAGCACACCGGCACGCCGCCACGAATGGCGCCAACGTGCGGCCACTTCGCCGCACACCACAACCACGGTTTCTGCCCGCGTGGCTGAAAGTGCAGCAACTGCGCGCCCTGCCGACTGAACACCGCCTGACACAGCGGATGGTCGATCACCAGCACATCGCGCATCTGATAGCGCTCCCAGGCAAACACCGGTCGTTCGCGCAGGGATTTGAAGAAGCGTTGCAGCGGATGCTCATGCATTGGCCACGGTCCTGAAAATCATGGGGGTACTCAACAATCCACATTGCTCTTGTGGCGAGGGAGCTTGCTCCCGCTGGGCTGCGAAGCGGCCCCGAAACCTTTCACTGCGGTGTGTCATTTAAACCTCATCATCAGGATTTACGACTGCTGCGCAGCCGAGCGGGAGCAAGCTCCCTCGCCACAAATGGGTACGACACAAACCTTGTATACGAGTGTCGCAAAAAAAAGCGGACAGCCTTGGCTGTCCGCAAATATGCGCACATTGAGAGGAGCTTATCGCAGACGCGTTAGAACACCGACTGAATTTTCAGGCCAGCGACCAATGCGTTGTCCACGGCATCAACGCCACCCGGGTGAGTGATGTATTGCAGGTTAGGACGCACCGTCAGCCAGTTGGTGACGTGGAAGCCGTAGTTGATCTCGTAGTTGTATTCGGTATCACGAATCGGCGAGAACACCGGATTGTCGTAGTCCGAAACACCGTTGGAAGCATTCAGCAGTTCGGCGTTTTTCTTCACGTCGTCGTTGACGTGGATACGCGCCGCGCCGATGCCGACGTCATCCTTCGGACGCGCGTCGAACGGGCCTTTGTAGACAAACATCACCGACTGGTAGTTATCGATGAAGTTGGTGTCCTTGTCGTGGAACGTGGCGTTGGCCGCAATGTTCAGACCGCGCGAGGCATCACCGTTATGGCTGGTGAGTTGCTGTTGCGCGACGAACCAGTAGCCGTGTTTGCTGCTGTGTACACGGTAAGCGTCACCGGTGGTTGCCGCGTCGTTGCCGTTGGCGTCTTTAAGTACGTCGTTGGCGTCAGCCGTGCTCTTGTAGTAACCGATACGGTATTCGCCCGGCAGGCTGTTGACCTTCGGCGACCAGACCAGCTCGACGGGCAATACGGTACCGGCAGTACCGCTGCCGCTGAGCTTGAAGCCGTTGCCGTGTTCCAGCTGCGACGGGTTCTGGTTGTACGCACCGATCTGCGCGTAGAGCTCGTCGTTGATGTTGTACTTGACGCGGATCGCGGCCTGGCTGACTGGCCAGTTGTACCAGATGTTGGTCGCCCAGTTACCGACCTGCGAACCGCAGAACGCCAGGTTCTGGAAGTCGCACGGGAAGGTGTTGAAGTCTTCGCCTTCGCCGAAGTAACCGGCCTTGACGTCGAGCTTGTTGTCGAAGAACTGGTGCTGAATCCACAACTGGGTCAGACGTACCATGTGGCCACGACCGTAGACTTCCTGCGAGGACGACAAGGTGCCGGCACGCGGATCGCCAACACGGTCGTTGGAGATGTTTTCGCCATTACGATTGGTCAGCTGGATCTTCGCCTGGGTGTTGTCCCAGCCGAGCAGTTTCTGCAGATCCAGCGCCGCGCCAAGACCAAACTGATCGCTGTAGCGTGCAGTCTTGTCGTCGTTATAGCCGCCGTGCAGGTTGCCGCCAACTTCACCGACATAGTCCATCTTGATGTCGATACCCTGCTCGATCAGCTTGGTACGCTCGCCACCCCAGTCGCCGGTCATCCATTTCGAATCGGAGCTGAATGCATCGTCAGCCATTGCATTGCCGGCCAGCACCAATGCCGCCGCAGCTGACACTTGGCAGATCAACCGGGCATTGACGTGTTTCTTTTTCATCCCTACATCCTCGTCTTTATTGTTATTAACTGTTTTTTTCCAACGTGGTTTACATAAAAAGTGCGGCGAACGACAGGCCGAACACCACTTTTCCCCTGTGGGAGCGGGCTTGCTCGCGAAGGCGTCATGTCAGTCGCCATGTGTGCTGCCCGACACTCCGTTTTCGCGAGCAAGCCCGCTCCCACATTTTTGATCTTCAGCGGCCTTTGAACTGCGCGACATTTGCCGACCGCGCTTCGGTCTGCGCCTGGCCCGCAACGCCCAGACGCTCGCCAGTCTTGGCATCGAACAACAACACTTTCGACGGATCGAATTGCAGGGTCAGGGTCTCGCCCACCTGCGGTGCCACGTCCGGTGCCAGACGGCAGCAGACTTTGGTTTCATTCAGGTTGACGAACACCAGGGTGTCCGGACCGGTCGGCTCGGTGACCTGCACTTCGGCCTTGATGCTCGGCAGACCATTGCCCTCGCCGCTCGCCAGGACGATCTGTTCCGGGCGCAGGCCGAGGATCACTTCGCGATCCTCAAGACCGGCGTCCTGCATGCTCATCGGCAACTCGCAACGGGCCTGGCCGCTGTCGAGCAGTGCCAGCAGACGACCGTCCTTGCGTTGCAGGCGCAGCGGAATGAAGTTCATCGGCGGCGAACCGATGAAGCTCGCCACGAACAGGTTGGCCGGGTCGTTGTAGATCTCTTTCGGCGTGCCGAACTGCTGGATGATACCGTCCTTCATCACCGCCACTTTGTCGCCCAGGGTCATCGCTTCGATCTGGTCGTGGGTCACGTAGACCGTGGTGGTTTTCAGGCGCTGGTGCATCAGTTTCATTTCGGTGCGCATCTCGACGCGCAGCTTGGCGTCAAGGTTGGACAGCGGTTCGTCGAACAGATAGATCTTCGGCCGCCGCGCCAGTGCACGGCCCATCGCCACACGTTGCTGCTGGCCACCGGAGAGCTGGCCCGGCTTGCGGTTGAGCAGGTGTTCGATCTGCAGCAGCTTGGCCACACGCGCGACTTCTTCGTCGATTGCCGACTGCGGCATCTTGCGGATCTTCAGACCGAACTCGATGTTCTCGCGCACGCTCATGGTCGGGTACAGCGCGTAGGACTGGAACACCATGGCGATGTCGCGATCCTTCGGGCTCATGCCGCTGACGTCCTGGTCGCCGATCATGATCGCGCCGCCGGTGATGGTCTCGAGGCCGGCGATGCAGTTCATCAGGGTCGACTTGCCGCAGCCCGACGGGCCGACGAGGATCAGGAACTCACCGTCCTTGATCGACAGTTCGATGTTCTTCAGGGTGTCCGGCAGGCCGGCACCGTAGGTCTTGTTGACGTTGCGAAGTTCGAGCGTTGCCATGATTACCCCTTGACTGCGCCGGCCGTCAGCCCGCGCACGAAATACTTGCCTGCGACCACATAGACCAGCAGGGTCGGCAGGCCGGCGATCATCGCCGCTGCCATATCCACGTTGTATTCCTTGGCCCCGGTGCTGGTGTTGACCAGGTTGTTCAGCGCCACCGTGATCGGTTGCGAATCACCGCTGGAGAACACCACACCGAACAGGAAGTCGTTCCAGATCTGGGTGAACTGCCAGATCAGGCAGACCATGATGATCGGGGTCGACATCGGCAGAATGATCCGCCGGAAAATCGTGAAGAAACCCGCGCCATCCAGACGCGCAGCTTTCACCAACGCATCGGGAATGCTCACGTAGTAGTTACGGAAGAACAGCGTAGTAAACGCCAGACCATAGACTATGTGGACGAACACCAGCCCCGTCGTGGTGCTGGCCAGGCCCATCTTGCCGAGAGTGAACGACGCTGGCAGCAGCACGGTCTGGAACGGCAGGAAGCAGCCGAACAGCAGCAGACCGAAGAACAGCTGCGAACCACGGAAGCGCCACATCGACAGTACGTAACCGTTCAGCGCGCCGATGGCGGTGGAGATGACCACGGCCGGCACGGTGATCTTGATCGAGTTCCAGAAGTAACCGTCAACCGTGGCCCAGGCCTTGACCCAGCCGATGCCGCTGACCACGGTCGGCCAACTGAGCAGGTTGCCGGTGCTGATGTCTTCCGGGGTCTTGAAGCTGGTCAGCAGCATCACCACCAGCGGAATCAGGTACAGCAGGACAGCGAGGATCAACACCGCGTAGATCGCGACGCGACTCAGGCTGAAGGCGGGTTTGGCAGCAAGACTAGTCATGACGCTTGGTCCTCAGCTCGGAGTACAGGTAAGGCACGATGATCGCGAGAATCGCACCGAGCATCAGAATCGCACTGGCCGAGCCCATGCCCATCTGGCCGCGACTGAAGGTGAAGGAGTACATGAACATCGCTGGCAGGTCGGAGGAATAACCCGGGCCACCGGCCGTCATCGCCGCGACCAGGTCGAAGCTCTTGATCGCGATGTGCGCCAGAATCATTACCGCACTGAAGAACACCGGACGCAGGCTTGGCAGCACGACTTTCCAGTAGATGGTCGGCATGCTCGCGCCATCGATCTGTGCGGCACGGATGATCGACTGATCAACGCCACGCAGGCCGGCGAGGAACATTGCCATGATGAAGCCCGAGGCTTGCCACACAGCAGCGATCACCAGGCAGTACACCACGCGATCCGGGTCGATCAGCCAGTCCAGACGGAAGCCTTCCCAGCCCCAGTCACGCAACAATTTGTCCAGGCCCATGCCCGGGTTGAGCAGCCATTTCCACGCGGTACCGGTGACGATCATCGAGAGCGCCATCGGGTACAGGTAAATGGTGCGGATAAAGCCTTCGCGACGGATGCGCTGGTCGAGGAACACCGCCAGCAGCACGCCGATCACCAGGGTGATGCCAATGAACATGCCACCAAATACGGCGAGGTTCTTGCTCGCGACCCACCAGCGATCGTTGTCGAACAGCCGGGCGTATTGCGCCAGGCCGGCCCACTTGTAGTTGGGCAGGAACGTCGAGGTGGTGAACGACAGCACGAACGTCCACAGGATGTAGCCATAGAAGCCCACCAGCACGATGAACATGCTCGGCGCCAGCACCAGTTTCGGTAGCCAGCGCTGCAGTGCATCGAACGGCGAGGCTTTGCTGAACACAGCAACAGAACTCATGGGGAAATCCAGTACAGGGAATAAAAACTACAGTGAGATCCCTTGTGGGAGCGAGCCTGCTCGCGAAAACGGTGGGTCAGTCGACGGATGTAGCAACTGACATGACGCCTTCGCGAGCAGGCTCGCTCCCACAGGGTTCGAGCCTGCTTTCAGTTATTTGGCCGACTGAACCGCCGCGCCCAGCTTCTTGGCCGCATCGGCCGGATCGGCTTTCGGGTCGTTGATGTAGTTGGTCACCACATCAAAGAACGCGCCCTGCACCGCCAGCGTGGTCGCCATGTTGTGCGCCATGCTCGGCTGCAGGCCGCCCGTCTTGGCGTCTGCCAGGAAGTCCTTGGCAGCGGTCTGCGCGCAGGAGTCGAAACCGAGTTTGTCCATGTTGTTCAACATGTCGTTACGAACCGGGATCGAGCCCTTGTTGATGCTGAAGACTTTCTGGAAGTTTTCACCCAGCACCACCTTGGCGATGTCCTGCTGACCGGCCGCAGTACCTTTGTCTTTCTGCTTGAACACCGCCAGGGAGTCGATGTTGTAGGTGAACGCCTTGTCGGTGCCCGGGAAGGCTACGCACTCGTAATCCTTGCCGGCGACTTTCTTGGCGGCAGTCCACTCGGACTTGGCCCAGTCACCCATGATCTGCATGCCGGCCTTGCCGTTGATGACTTTGGCCGCTTCCAGGTTCCAGTCCTGGCCTTTGCCGTCGACGTCCATGTAGGTCGCGACTTTCTTCAGCTCGGTCAGCGCCTTGACCATCTCGGGGCCGGTCAGCGCTTTGTTGTCCAGATCGACCAGGGCTTTCTTGTAACCATCAACGCCCATGACCGAGAGCACCACGGCTTCGAACACGGTGCTGTCCTGCCAAGGCTGACCGCCGTGGGCCAGCGGGATGAAGCCCGCAGCCTTGAGCTTGTCGCCAGCGGCGTAGAATTCTTCGAGGGTGGTCGGGTTCTTGGTGATGCCGGCTTTCTTGAAGACTTCCGGGTTGATCCACAGCCAGTTCACGCGGTGAATGTTCACCGGTACGGCCACATAATCACCGTCGTACTTCACGGTATCGGAGACTTTCTTGTCGAGCAGGCTGTCCCACTTCTCTTCTTTGGCCACGTCTTTCAGGACGTCGGTGTCGAGCAGACCGGTGGAGGCCCATTCCTGAATGTCCGGGCCTTTGATCTGGGCGACGCCCGGCGGGTTGCCGGCAACCGCACGACTTTTCAGTACGGTCATGGCCGTGGCACCGCCACCGCCGGCGACAGCGCCGTCTTTCCAGGTAAAGCCGTCTTTTTCGACTTGGGCCTTGAGCACATCGACAGCGGCTTTTTCGCCACCAGACGTCCACCAGTGCACGACTTCCACCGAACCTTTGGATTCGGCAGCGGACACACTGAGGGGCAGAATTGCGAGCGGGAACAGGGAGGCGACAGAAATGACAGTAGCGAGGCGAGAAATCGCATTCATCTGAGATGTACCTTTCTTGTTGTTATGCATGCAAGTCTGGTGCTTGCGCTGCACAGGAGTTTAAACAGGGCGTTTCCCCCCGCAGGTAACGAAGGGACGCGCAAATGTCACCACATGGTTACACAGGAACGGACCGAGATAATTGCGCCAGAGCCGTTGCCATACTCGGTGACAAGGGTAGACGAGGAATCAGCACCGCCTGCCAGGCGTGGTACAGATCGGGTTTGCCCGGCCAGATATCGGCGCTCGGACGGTTTTGCGGATCGAGTTCGTGATGCCAGCTGCCGTCGCAGCGATCGATGAAATACATCTCGCAGAATTCCCAGAACCGCCGGTACCAGGTTTCGTATTGCGCATCGCCGGTACGCTTGAGCAAAGCACTCGCGGCAGCGCTGGCCTCGGCATGGGTCCAGTGCAAGCGATGGCGGACCACTGCTCTGTTGTCCCAGTCGAGGGTGTAGACGATCCCCGGGGCGCCATCGACGTCCCAGCCGTTTCGGCAATTCTGCTCGAAGAGTTTTTGCGCATCGGTCGCCAGCCAACCGGGCGTGAGCATCCCGGCCTGGACCCGCGCGGCTTCGAGGTGCAGCAGCAGCCGCGCCCACTCGAAACCGTGGCCCGGGGTGGTGCCGTAAGGGCGGAAGCCGTCGGCCGGATTGTCGCGGTTGTATTCGCGCAGCGGTTGCCAGTCGCGGTCGAAGTGTTCGATGACCATGTAGCCATTGGCGGCGGCGTGACCGTGAATCACTCGCTCGACGATGCGTTGCGCACGCACCAGCCAGCGCGGGTCTTCGGTGACATCGGCCAGCGCGAGGAATGCTTCGGTAGCGTGCATGTTGCTGTTGGCGCCGCGATAGGCTTCTTCTTCGCGCCAGTCGCGATTGAAGAATTCGCGCATCGCGCCCTCTTCTTCGCTCCAGAAATAGGTGTCGATGATGTCGATCGCATCATCCAGCAGCGCCTGGGCGCCGGGACGTTGCGCAACCACCGCAGAACTGGCTGCGAGCGCAACGAAAGCATGCAGATAGGCGTTCTTGCCGGTGTTGCCGTCGCGATGTTCGGCGACCGCAAACCAGCCACCGTGCAGCGCATCCCGCAGCGGCCCGCGCAGGGCCGCGATGCCGTGATCGACCAGTTCGGCAAACCCCGGCAAGCCCTGAATGTGGGCCATGGCGAAACTGTGGGTCATGCGCGCGGTATTCATGGTTTCGGCCTGCGCGTTCGCCGGCAAACGGCCGCGCTCGTCGAGGTTGCCGAAACCTTCGGGCAGTCTGGAAGCCTTGGCGAATGCCAGCAGACGCAGGCCTTCGTCGCCGAGCCATTGCTGGTGAGCAGGGGCGTTCAGCCAACTGCTGAAGCCTGGGTGGAAAAGATCCATGGGTGGCCTTTTTTGTTGTTATGACTGCGGGGAGTCTAAACAACGGGCCGCGGTGGGCTTGTAACGAAGGGGGCGGGTTTTGTCACCAGTCTGTGACATAGATCAGAAGTGAAACCTGTGGCGAGGGAGCTTGCTCCCGCTGTGGCGCGAAGCGGCACCCAAAAGACGGCCTGCTGCGCAGTCCAGCGGGAGCAAGCTCCCTCGCCACAGGGGTGGTATCAGTCAACACTGCGCGGCAACTGCAACGTCACCCGCAACCCACCCTCACGCAGATTCTGCAACGTCACTTCACCGCCATGGCTGTGAGCGATGTTGCGCGCAATGCCCAGGCCCAGCCCATAACCCTGCTGCTGCCCGGCCAGGCGAAAGTGCGGCTCGAACACCTGCTCCAACCGCTGCTCCGGGACACCCGGGCCTTCGTCGTCGACGTGCAGGACAAACGCGCGCTCATCGTCATCGATGTGCAGATGCGCGTTCTGCCCGTACTTCAGCGCATTGTCGATCAGGTTGCCGATGCAGCGCTTCAACGCCAGAGGCTTGCCCGGATACGCCGCCAGCGCCTTGCCTTGCTGGGTCACGCGGCCATTGCCGTTGGGCGCCAGATACGGCTCCACCAGACAATCGAGCACATGATTGAGATCCACCGGCTCGATGTTCTCGTGAATGTCGGTGTCTTTCACGCACTGCAGCGCGCCTTTGACCAACAGCTCCAACTCATCCAGATCGCGGCCGAACTTGGCTTGCAGCGTCTCGTCTTCGAGCAGTTCGACGCGCAAGCGCAGACGGGTGATCGGTGTGCGCAGGTCATGGGAAATCGCGCTGAACAACTGGCTGCGTTCGGTCAGGTAACGGCTGATGCGCTCGCGCATGGTGTTGAACGCACGGCCCACTTCCACCACTTCGCTGCCGCCGCCCTCGGCCACCGGCTCGACATCGGCGCCCAGCGACAGATCCCGCGCCGCCCGCGCCAGACGCTTGAGCGGCCGGCTCTGCCAGTGCACCAGCAGGCCGATGAACAGCAGCAAAAAGCCGCTGGTAAGGACGATGAACCACACCTGCTGCGCCGGCAGGCCTTGTTCTTCGAGGCTGGTGTAGGGTTCGGGCAACAACGACGCGATGTACAGCCACTCGCCCGGCGCCATCTGAATCTGCGTCACCAGCACCGGCGGATTCACCGGTTCCAGGGTCAACGCGTAATGCGCCCACGAGCGCGGCAGCTCATCGAGTTTCAGCCCGGCATTGAAGATCCGCAGATCCTCGGGGCTGACAAAGGTCACCGAGATATCAGTGTCATGGCCCAGCGACTGACGCAGCACTTCGTCCACTGCCTCGATCACCGCCGCCTTGCGCGGGGTGATCGGCAGCACGTCCATACCCAGCGGCTTGTCGTTGAGCGTCACCACAAAACGGGTGCCGCCCATGCTGCGCAACTGGTCGAGTACCAGCGGCCGGTACGCCACCGGCAACGAGCGAAAATAACTGACGCTGGCGGTCATCGAATGGGCCAGGCTGCGGGCGCTGGTGACCAGGCCTTCGAGCTGGGTGGCGCGCAGTTGCGAGACCCAGATCACGCTCGACAACGTCTGCGCGAATAGCACCGCGAGCAACGTCAGCAGCAGCATCCGCCCGAGCAGCGAACGCGGCACCGGTACCTTGCCGGCGAGGCTGCGCAGCGACTCAGTGACCATTGCCGGCAACCACATTGGCTGCCAGTTGGTAGCCGCTGCCGCGCACGGTGCGGATCAGTCGCGGCGGTTTTTCCGTGTCGCGCAGACGCTGGCGCAAGCGGCTGACGGCCATGTCGACAATCCGGTCGAGCGGCATCAGGTCGCGGCCACGGGTGGCGTTGCCGATGGTGTCGCGGTCGAGGATTTCCTGCGGATGATCGAGAAACAGCTTCAGCAGCGCGAAGTCGGCGCCGGAGAGAATCACTTCTTCGCCGTCGGTGTGGAACAGTCGATGACTGACCATGTCCAGCCGCCACTCGTCGAACGCCAGCACGTCGCTGCCGCTGCGTTCCTGACCGAACTGCGCACGTCGCAACAGCGCCTTGATTCGGGCTTGCAGCTCGCGGGGACTGAAGGGTTTGCCGAGGTAATCATCAGCGCCGAGCTCCAGCCCGATCACGCGGTCGGCTTCGTCGGAACTGGCGGTCAGCATGATGATCGGCACCTGCGCCTGACGCGGATGCTGGCGCACCCAGCGGCACAGGCTGAAACCGTCTTCGTCGGGCAGCATCACATCGAGGATCACCAGATCGCTGGGCGCCTCGTTGAGTGCCTGGCGAAAACTGGCGCCATCGGCTGTGGCCCGCACCTGGAACCCGGCGCGGGTCAGGTAGGTTTCCAGCAACTCGCGTATTTCCTGGTCGTCATCGACCAACAATATCGACTTGTTGACTGAGCTCACTTCGAAGGCATCCTTGTTGTTGGAATTGGGGCGGATTATGCCTTAAGCACTGATTTTACAAACACCACAAAACACCTGTAGGAACAAAACCTGTGGCGAGGGGATTTATCCCCGATGGGTTGCGCAGCGACCCTGGAAAAGCAGGGCCTGCTTCGCAGGCCATCGGGGATAAATCCCCTCGCCACAAAGGCTCACTCCTACAGTTTGATTGCATTTCAGGTCGGGATTGATTGCTCCAGTGCCACACCGGCACCCACCAGCCCGGAATACGGCGCCGTCACCAGCCACACCGGGATGCCCTTGAAGTAATCGCTCATGCAGCCCTTGTCGGCAAAGCTGCGGGCGAAACCGCTGTTGACGAAGAAATCGGCAAAGCGCGGAATCACCCCGCCTACGATGTACACGCCGCCACGACCACCGGTGGTCAGCACGTTGTTGCCCGCCACACGACCGAGCCAGCAGCAGAACTGCTCCAGCACTTCCAGGGCAATCGGGTCACCGGCGAGACCGGCTGCGGTGATTGCTTCCGGCGTATCAAGCTTCGGTTCATGTCCGTCCACTGCGCAGATCGCGCGGTAGACTCGCGGCAAACCGCCACCGCTCAATGCAGTTTCTGCGCTGACATGACCAATTTCGTTGTGGATGTGCTGCCACAGCTGGGTTTCACGCGGGCTGCTCAGCGGCAGGTCAACATGACCGCCCTCCCCCGGCAACGCGGCAAACTGGCCTTCGCCCAGATCGAGCAAGGTGCCCACGCCCAGGCCAGTGCCTGGACCGATCACCACCGCCGGGCGCAACGGCTCCGGCGTGCCTTCGCAGACCACGCGGAATTCGCCGGGCTGCAAACGGGTCATGCCCAGCGCCATCGCCGAGAAGTCGTTGATCAGCAGCAGTTGCTCGACCTGCAAGGTCTTGCAGAATGCCGTGCGGCTCAGGCGCCAGTGGTTGTTGGTGAACTTGAATTCATCACCACTCACCGGCCCTGCGACCGACAGGCACACCGAACCGATCGAACCCGGCGCCAGACCGAGGCCGCTCAGGTAAAGGCTGATCGCCTCTTCCGGGCTAGCGTGGTCGGCTGTCGCCAGCACCTGAACCGATTCCAGTTGCTGGTTTTTCCACAACGCGAACCGCGCGTTGGTGCCTCCGATATCACCGACCAAAGCCAGTTTCAATTAAGCGTCTCCAGGGCAGAAGTGAAGGCGCTGGCGCCCTGCTCCGCCGAGCTGAAGGCCAAACGCATGAAGCCAAACAGTTCGCGACCGCTACCGATGTTGTTGCCCAACAGGCCTTTGGCAGGTTCACGCGCTGCAAATTCGGCGGCGTCGACCTTGAGTTCCAAAGTGCCTTTGACGCCATCGACGCGGATGATATCGCCCTCTTGCACCCGCGCCAAAGCACCACCGACATAAGCTTCGGGGCTGACGTGAATCGCCGCCGGGATTTTCCCCGATGCGCCGGACATGCGCCCGTCGGTGACCAGCGCGACTTTGAAGCCGCGATCCTGCAGCACGCCGAGGAACGGCGTCATCTTGTGCAGTTCCGGCATACCGTTGGAGCGCGGGCCCTGGAAGCGCATGACCGCGACAAAATCCTTCTCCAGCAGACCAGCCTTGAACGCATCGGCCAAGTCCTGCTGATCCTGGAACACCATGGCCGGTGCTTCGACGATCTGGTTTTCCAACGCCACGGCGGAGACTTTCATCACCCCGCGACCAAGGTTGCCTTCCATCACTCGCAGACCACCTTCCGGCGAGAATGCGCGGGCGACCGGGCGCAGGATGTTTTCGTCGAGGCTTTCGATCGGGCCTTCGCGCCACACCAGCTCACCGTTATCGAGGAACGGCTCTTTGGTGTAGCGGCTCAGACCGTGGCCAAGCACGGTGTTGACGTCTTCGTGCAGCAGGCCCGCTTCAAGCAGCTCACGGATCAGGAACGACATACCGCCAGCGGCCTGGAAGTGGTTGATGTCGGCTTTGCCGTTCGGGTAGACGTGGCTCAGGGTCGGCACGACTTCGGAGAGGTCGGCCATGTCCTGCCAAGTCAATTGAATACCCGCAGCCATGGCGATGGCCGGCATGTGCAGGGTATGGTTGGTCGAGCCGCCGGTGGCGTGCAGCGCGACGATCGAGTTGACCAGCGCCTTCTCGTCGACGATTTCGCCGATCGGCATGAAGTTGCCGTTCTGTTTGGTCAGACGCGTGACCTGATGCGCGGCTTCGCGGGTCAGGGCATCACGCAGCGGGGTGTTCGGATTGACGAAAGACGCGCCCGGCAAGTGCAGGCCCATGACTTCCATCAGCAACTGGTTGGTGTTGGCGGTGCCGTAGAAGGTGCAAGTGCCCGGGCTGTGGTAGGACTTCATCTCCGATTCCAGCAGCTCTTCGCGGGTTGCCTTGCCTTCGGCGTACTTCTGCCGCACGTCGGCTTTTTCCTTGTTGGAAATCCCCGAGACCATCGGCCCGCCCGGGACGAAGATCGTCGGCAGATGGCCGAAACGCAGGGAGCCCATCATCAGGCCCGGCACAATCTTGTCGCAGATGCCGAGCATCAGCGCGCCGTCGAACATGTTGTGCGACAGCGCCACCGCCGTGGACATGGCGATCACTTCGCGGCTCGGCAGGCTCAGCTCCATGCCCGGCTCGCCCTGGGTGACGCCATCGCACATCGCTGGCGTACCGCCGGCGAACTGGCCGACCGAACCGATTTCGCGCAAGGCGTTTTTGATCTGCTGGGGAAAGACTTCGTACGGCTGGTGCGCCGAGAGCATGTCGTTATACGAAGAAACGATGGCGATGTTCGCCGAGTTCATCATCCGCAAGCTGTGCTTGTCTTCGCTACCGCACCCCGCCACGCCGTGGGCGAAGTTGGCGCATTGCAGCTTGCCGCGCATCGGGCCGTCAGTCGCGGCGCCGCGAATCAGTGCAAGGTAAGCCTGACGCGTGGCGCGGCTGCGGGCGATAAGCCGTTCGGTGACCTCAAGAACGCGGGGATGCATGTGTAGAACTCCAGGCTAACGGATGTGGCGACCTGATTGTCTATGCTGATCAAACGCCGTTGTTGTTGGAATGACAGACGGTTTTTTTGACCATTCGGACCAGTTGATTCAGGTCACTCGTTGTAGATAAAACAAAATATTGCCACTAAAAAGGCTTGTTTTCTATTTTTATGCGAATAATCTTGTAATTCCAACAACAAAACGACGGCGGCGCTGTTCAATGACTCTTCGAATCGTAATCAATGGTTTTGGCCGCATCGGCCGTAATGTCCTGCGCGCACTGTATACCCAAGGCTATCGACAGGATTTGCAGATCGTCGCCATCAATGATCTGGGCGACAGCTCGATCAATGCCCATCTGCTCAAATACGACACCGTTCACGGCACATTCGACGCCGAAGTGGCCCATGACAATGAGAGCCTGACGGTCAATGGCGACCGTATCTCGGTCAGCGCGATTCGCAACCCGGCCGACCTGCCGTGGGCGGCGGAAAAAATCGACGTAGTGTTCGAATGCACCGGTCTGTTCACCGACCGTGCCAAAGCCGCCGCGCATCTTACTGCCGGCGCCCGCAAAGTCATCATCTCGGCCCCGGCCAAGGGCGCCGACGCCACCGTCGTTTACGGCGTCAACCACGACATTCTGCGCCAGTCGCACCAGATCATCTCCAAC
Source organism: Pseudomonas sp. MWU12-2020 (assembly GCF_023100605.1). NCBI lineage: Bacteria > Pseudomonadati > Pseudomonadota > Gammaproteobacteria > Pseudomonadales > Pseudomonadaceae > Pseudomonas > Pseudomonas sp. MWU12-2020. Next base: position 139,247 of record NZ_JALMEX010000003.1, on the reverse strand, counting down.
GCTTCGTGCACCACCAACTGCCTGGCGCCGGTGGCGCAGGTGCTGCACCGCGAGCTGGGGATTGAAAGCGGTCTGATGACCACCATTCACGCCTACACCAACGACCAGAACCTGACCGACGTCTACCACACCGACCCGTACCGCGCGCGTTCGGCCACGCAGAACATGATCCCGAGCAAGACCGGCGCCGCCGAAGCGGTAGGCCTGGTGCTGCCGGAACTGGCGGGCAAACTGACCGGCATGGCCGTGCGGGTGCCGGTGATCAATGTGTCGCTGGTGGACCTGACGGTGCAGTTGAAGAAGGAAGCCACGGCCGAGGAAGTCAACGCACTGATGAAGGCTGCCAGCCAGCACTCGAAAATTCTCGGTTACAACACGTTGCCGCTGGTTTCCAGCGACTTCAACCACAACCCGTTGTCGTCGATCTTCGACGCCAACCACACCAAAGTCAGCGGCAAACTGCTGAAGGTGCTGGCGTGGTACGACAACGAGTGGGGCTTCTCCAACCGCATGCTGGATAACTGCCTGGCGCTCTGCAACGCGGAATAATCCCCTTCCCCCATGTGGGAGCGGGCTTGCTCGCGAAGGCGTCGTGTCAGGCAATTGATTTATCGACTGACCCACCGCATTCGCGAGCAAGCCCGCTCCCACAGGTTTTTGATTTCAGTCTGAAATCAACACTTGACCACTCGACTGGATGATAAGCATTATCATTCGCTCGAAATGGATCAGGTTCCCCCGTGAGTCAATCGCGCTTCAATCATGTCTTTCTCTCTCAGCGCACGTCCCTGCTGCGCACGATCGAGCGCATGGTCAACAACCACAGCACCGCCGAAGACCTGTTGCAGGAAACCTACCTGCGCGTGACGCGGGCGTTGAGCGAGCGCGCCATCGATCACCTTGAACCCTTCGTGTTTCAGACCGCGCGCAATCTGGCGCTGGATCACCTGCGTGCGCGCAAGATCCATTCGCGGACCATGGTCGATGACGTGCCGCAGGACGTGGTGCACAGCGTCGCCGCCCCCGCCAGCAGCGCCGAAGACGCCGCCCACGCCGAACAATTGCTGGAGCGCCTGAACGTGAGCCTCAGTCAACTCAGCCCGCGTCAGCAGCAGATTTTCATCCTCAGCCGCCTGCACGGGCACAGCTACCAGGAAATCGCCGACGAGCTGAATGTGTCCCTCAGCACCGTGCAGAAGGAACTCAAGCTGATCATGTCGATCTGCATCGGTGTCGCCGAGCGCTTGAATGGCGCCTGAGGTTGCAGGCGATTTCAGACAGCAGCATCGACTGCACTGATCATCGGGCTTTGTTACCCTTGCCCGACTTTTACGCTTCACTAAAAAAACAGCCGTGCACAGACACTGCCGAGGACACACCGTGACGGATACCCACCGCCCGCCTTCGCCTGCAACGGCGCAGGACGCCGCCCGTGCAATGGACCAGGCTCTGGACTGGCTCATCGTGCTGGGCAGTGCGGACGAAGAGCAGACCCGGCAATTTCACGCATGGCTGGCGGCCGATCCGTTGAATGCCGAGGCATTCGCCAAGGCTCAGGCGATCTGGGACGGGCCGCAAGTGGTGCAGTGTGCGCAGAGTCTCGCGGCGAAGCCTGCGAAAGTCACGTTGCTCAAACGTCTGCGTCCGCACTGGAAACCGTTAGCGACGGCTGCGGTGCTGGTGCTCGGTCTGTTCAGTTTCAGCAACCTGCCGATGCGCCTTCAGGCCGATCATCTGACAGTGGTCGGCGAGCGTCAGCGCCTGCAACTGGAGGACGGCTCCAAGGTGCTGCTCAACACCAACTCGGCATTCTCCAGCACCATCAATGAGCGCCAGCGAGTAGCAAGGCTGTATCAGGGCGAAGCGTTTTTCGAGGTAGCGGCCAACCGGGCTCAGCCGCTGGAAATCGATGCCGGCCCGGTGCAGGCCAGCGTGCGCGACACCGCGTTCGCCGTGCGCTATCTGGACGGCGTGGCGCAGGTCAATGTGCAACGCGGCGATGTCGATCTGCGCGCCACGCACAACGATGCGCGAGTGCGTTTGAGCGCAGGCGAAAGCATCCGCATCGGCCCCAACGGTTTCGATCGTCCGGGTAAGCTCGATGCCGCGACCGACCTGGCCTGGGTCCAGGGCCGACTGGTGTTCGAAAACTGCCCGTTGAATCAGGTGCTGGCCGAACTGCGCCGCTACTACCCGGGCTGGATCATCAACACCAACGAACAGTTGGCCGACGTCAACGTCACCGGCAACTACCGCCTCGACCAGCCGCTGGACGTGGTGCGCTCCCTCGCCCACATCACCTCGGCGCGCCTGCAGGAATTCCCCGCGCTGGTAATTCTGAACTAAATGAGAATTATTTTTACTCGATAGCGAAAGGCCGTTCGTCTCGTTATAGCCAATGCAATTGATTCGCATCTTCGGAGGCGGATCAGCACATATAAAGATTCGTGCGACACGGAGCGCTATCGATGTCCTCTCGCCTTACCCGCCAGACTGCTTCCCCTTCCCGCGTATTGTCGTTGCTGACGGCCGCCATCCTCATGGCCGGCACTGCACCGCTGATGGCTGCCACCGAACAACCGGCGCGCAACATGGGTGATTATTCGTTCTCGATCGGCCAGCAACCGCTGGTGTCGGCGCTCAATGCCTTCACCACTGTCACCGGTTGGCAGGTCGGCTTGCCGGCAGAATTGGGTCAGGGCGTATCGTCGCCGGGTGTGCGCGGTTCGCTGCCGCCGGAAAAAGCCCTGGAGCGCCTGTTGGTGGGGACCAACCTGAGCTTCCGCAAGCTGAGCAACAACAACGTGGTGCTGGAGAAGCGCAACAACAGCGGCGCGCTCAATCTGGATCAGGTGACCATCAGCGCCACCCGCCAGGAACAATCGGTCAGCAGCGTGCCGGCCACCGTCACCGTGCAGACCCGCCAGGATCTGGATCGCAACAACGTCAACACCATCAAGGATCTGGTGCGTTACGAGCCGGGCGTGTCGGTCGGCGGCGCCGGCCAGCGTGGCGGTATCAGCGGCTACAACATCCGTGGCATCGACGGCGACCGCATCCTGACGCAGGTTGACGGCGTCGAAGTGCCGGACGGTTTCTTCAATGGCCCGTACGCCAAGACCCAGCGCAATTACGTCGACCCGGAAATCGTCAAACGCGTGGAAATCCTCCGGGGCCCGGCCTCGGTGCTGTACGGCAGCAACGCCATCGGCGGCGCCGTCAGCTACTACACCCTCGACCCGGACGACATCATCAAGCCCGGCAAAGACGTCGGCGCTCGCCTCAAAACCGGTTACAGCTCCGCCGATGAGAGCTGGCTGAAATCCGCCACCGTCGCCGGCCGTGCCGAGCAGTTCGACGGCTTGCTGCACTTCAGCCAGCGCGACGGTCACGAAACCGACTCCTACGGCAGCAACAACGGCATTGGCCTTGAGCGCACCGCCGCCAACCCGGAAGACGTCAAAGCCACCAACGTCCTGGCGAAGATCGGCTGGAACTACAACGAAGGTTCCCGTCTGGGCCTGACCTACGAGAAGTACAAGGACGATCGCGACACCGATCAGAAAAGCGCCTACGGCGGCCCGTACTTCAATGGCGCGCCGACCATTCCCAACAGTGTGCTGCCCGGCGGCATGTACCAGTGGCGGACCGGCAACGACACCATCACCCGCGAGCGTTTCGGCCTGGAGCACAGCTTCGCCCTCGACAGCCTGCTGGCCGATAACGTGAAGTGGAGCCTCAATCACCAGATCGCCAAGACCGACCAGAGCACCGAAGAGTTCTACTACCCGATGACCCGTAAAGTGCTGCGCACCCGCGACACGATCTACGAGGAAAAACAGTGGGTGTTCGATGCGCAACTGGACAAGGCGTTTGCCATCGGTGACACCGATCACGTGCTGACCTACGGCACCACGATCAAACAACAGAAAGTCACCGGTTCGCGCAGCGGCGACGGCAAGTGCCTGGCGGTCGGTCGTGGCTGCACCGCCATCGGCGCCACCAGCGCGGCGGATGTGCTGAAAAAATCCAGCGACTTCCCGGACCCGACCATCAACACCTACAGCCTGTTCGCCCAGGATCAGATCAGTTGGAACAAGTGGACCTTCCTGCCGGGCCTGCGCTACGACTACACCCAGCTCAAGCCGCACGTCACCCAGGAATTCCTCAACACCGTGGCCGCCGACGGCAACGGCACGGTCAGCGACGAGAACAAGACCTGGCACAAAGTCTCGCCCAAATTCGGCCTGACCTATGCCCTGACCGATAACTACACCTGGTACGGCCAATACGCCGAAGGGTTCCGCACGCCGACCGCAAAAGCGCTGTACGGGCGCTTCGAAAACAGCACCACCGGCTACAACGTGGCGCCGAACCCGAACCTGGAACCGGAAAAAAGCAAAAGCTATGAAACCGGTCTGCGCGGCAACTTCGAGCAAGGCTCGTTCGACGTGGCGGTGTTCTATAACAAGTACCGCGATTTCATCAACGAAGACGCCGTCACCCCCGGCTACGACGAGCTGACCTTCCAGTCGAGCAACATCAAGCACGCGACCATCAAGGGCGCCGAAGTCAAAGGTCGTCTGAACCTCGATGCGTTCGGCGCGCCGCAAGGCCTCTACACCCAGGGCTCGATCGCTTACGCCTACGGTCGCAACAACGACAACGGCGAACCGCTCAACAGCGTCAATCCGCTGACCGGCGTGTTCGGCCTGGGTTACGACCAGGACAACTACGGTGGCCTGCTGAGCTGGACCGTGGTGAAGAAAAAGGACCGCGTCGACGACAGCAACTTCAAGTCGCCGGATGGCGTCAGCAGCCAGTTCAAGACCCCGGGCTTCGGCATTCTCGATCTGGCCGGCTACTACAAAGTCACCGACGACGTCACCGTCAGCGGTGGCATCTACAACCTGACCGACAAGAAGTACTGGCTGTGGGATGACGTGCGCGGTTACGACAGCGTCGGCGAAGCCTCGGTGACGCAACCGGCCAACCTTGATCGTCTGACCCAACCGGGCCGCAACTTCGCGATCAATCTGGTCTGGGACATCTGATCCGGACGGCCCTGCGACGCGCATTGTTCAGCGCATCGCAGGGCTTTTTTTACGGTTTGGCACCTGCCCGTTCGTCTCGTTATCAAGCGCCTCTTTTATCAAGGACACCCCATGACCACATCGGAAAAAGCCCTGCGTTCACAACGCCTGAACCAGATCACCCACGAGCCGCACAGCAAGCTCGACGCCCTGGTCAAGGCCCACGCGCCGTTCGAAACCCGTGCCAACTTCGCGCGTTTCGTGGTCGCGCAATACCTGTTCCAGTCGGAACTGGTAGACCTGTACAACGACGCCGAACTGGCTGCCATCGTCCCGGATCTGTCGGCCCGATGCCGCGCCGAAGCAGCCAAGGCTGACCTGGCGGATCTGGACACCGACATCCCGGCACCGGTGGCCGGTGCGCTGAAAAACCCGAGCAAGGCCCGCGCCCTCGGCTGGATCTTCGTCTCCGAAGGTTCGAAGCTCGGCGCCGCGTTCCTGATCAAACGCGCGGTGGCGCTGGACCTCAGCGAAACCTTCGGCGCCCGTCACCTGGGCGAGCCGGAAGGCGGCCGTGCCGAAGGCTGGAAAAGCTTCGTGCGCACCCTCGACTCGCTGCAGTTCACTGCCGAGGAAGAAGCCGAAGTCGAGCAAGGCGCGATCGACGCGTTCAACCGCTTCACCGTGCTGCTGGAACAGGCTTACGCGACCGCAGCCGAACCGGCCTGATACACCGCAAATTCCCCTTGTGGGAGCGGGCTTGCTCGCGAATGCGCTGTGTCAGTCACCTGATATGTCACTGACACACCGCATTCGCGAGCAAGCCCGCTCCCACATGGGAACAGCGCTAGCCTGTAGAATCCCCCGTTTCGCCTCACAGCAATCCCGAGCCCATGCCGCAACCCGCCTCGTCAAAACTCGCCCGCCTGCTGTTCGGCCTGCTGGCCTACGTCAGCCTCGGCATTGGCCTGATCGCCATCGTCGTGCCCGGCCTGCCGACCACCGAGTTCATTTTGCTCGCCGCCTGGGCCGCGACTCGCAGCTCGCCGCGCCTGAGTGCCTGGCTGGAAAACCATCGGCTGTTCGGGCCGATCCTGAGCAACTGGCGCAACGGCAAGATCATCGCGCGCAAGGCCAAGGTCAGCGCCACCGTCAGCATGCTGCTGTGCGCGACGCTGATGCTGGTGATGCTTGATCACGGCTGGCCGGTATATCTGGCGATTGGCGGAATGAGTCTGGGCAATCTGTGGATCTGGTCACGCCCGGAAGCGATCCCGCCCCCCGCCTGACCGCCCGCTATTTTTGGCAAATGAGCTTTTGTGGTGAGGGGATTCATCCCCGATTGGCTGCGCAGCAGCCACTAATCAGGCTCCGCAGAGTTTCAGTTAAAAATGGTGGTCAGGTTTTGGGCCTGCTGCGCAGTCCATCGGGGATGAATCCCCTCACCACAAAGCCTCATCACCAGCAGCTCCCCGGTGTTCATCAGGCTGAAACTTCCCTGTAATTAATCGCCTTTTCGGCACAATCCCCTGCGCAAACGTTTAGCGCTGACCGTTCGTCGGCAAGCGCCTCATGCGCCCTCGTTGTGCGCCGATGAGCAATGCATGGCGCTGAATGGATTTGGCGAACCGGGTAGTTCATCCCGTGGCCACCTGCTCATTCATTCACGAGATCGCCCCATGTTCGACTCTCTTTCCATTCGCCTGAAAATCGTCCTGCTCTCCGGTCTGTGCCTGCTCGGTGTGGTTGCGCTGATCGTCGGCATAAACATTTACCAGACCAACCAGAACGATGAAGTGGTCAGCGACTCCAGCAGCAAGATGCTCACCGCGAGTGTGCAGAACCTGTTGCAGGCCAAGGCGGCCGAGCAGGCGGTGCGAGTACAGAAGACCTTTGGCGAAAGCCTGACGGTGATCACCGCCCTGGCCGACCAGATCAAGGACATGCGCGTGATGGCCGCCAAGCGTTCGCTGGAGGCCGGGGCCCTGCGTGAAGAGTTGAATCAGAGCCTGAAAACCGCATTCGAGCGCAACGACAAGATGCTCGGCATCTGGCTCGCTTTCGAACCCAACGGCCTCGATGGCAAGGACAGCGAATTCGTCAACGATGCGGCGCGCCAGTCCAACGAAGCCGGGCGTTTTGCGACCTACTGGAGCCGCGCTGCCGGTTCGGCGCTGAACACGATCATGGTCGAAGAAGACATGACCAAGACCACCCTCAGCGTCAGCGGCACGCCGTACAACAGCTGGTACACCTGCCCTCGCGACAACAAGCGCACCTGCCTGCTCGACCCGTACGCCGATACCGTCGGGACCAAGGAAATGTTGATGACCACCATTTCCGTGCCGCTGATCGTCGACGGCAAGGCCATCGGTGTGGTCGGCGTCGACATCGCCCTCGACGCCCTGCAAGCGGCGGCGCTCGACTCGCAGCGCGACCTGTTCAACGGCGCCGGGCACATGCTGATCGTCTCCGGCAGCGGCGTGCTCGGTGCAGACAGTTCCGATGCGAAGAAAGTCGGCAAACAAATCAGCGAAACGCTCGGTGCCGAAGGCAAGGATGTCCTGCAACTGGTCAGCAGCGGCACGCCGAAAATTCTCGAACAGGGCGACCTGATTCGCGCCGTGTACCCGGTCGATCCGATTGGTAACTCGCGGGCCTGGGGCGTGGTCATCGACCTGCCGAAACAGGTGCTGCTGGCCGATTCGGTCAAGCTGCAAGCGGTGCTCGACGATGCGCAGAAAACCGGGGTGATCACGGCGTTGCTGGTGGCGGTAGTTGCCGGTCTGATCGGCCTGCTGCTGATCTGGCTCACCGCGTCGGGCGTAACCCGGCCGATCAACAGCGTTGCTGAAATGCTGAAGAACATCGCCAGCGGTGAAGGCGACCTGACCCAGCGCCTGAACTACAGCAAGAAAGATGAACTGGGCGAACTGGTGAACTGGTTCAACCGCTTCCTCGACAAACTGCAACCGACCATCGCCCAGATCAAACAGAGCATCACCGAAGCGCGTGGCACTGCTGATCAGTCCTCGGAAATCGCCCGCCAGACCAGCGAAGGCATGCAGGTGCAGTTCCGCGAAATCGATCAGGTCGCCACCGCCTCCAACGAAATGAGCGCTACCGCCCACGACGTCGCCAACAGCGCGTCGAACGCGGCCAACGCCGCCAAGGGTGCCGATCAGTCGGCCAAGGACGGCATGTCGATCATCGAGCGCAGCACCCGCGACATCAATCAACTGGCCGATGAAGTCAGCAAAGCGGTGACCGAAGTCGAAGCACTGGCGGTCAACAGCGAGCAGATCGGTTCGGTGCTGGAAGTCATCCGCAGCATCGCCGAACAGACCAACCTGCTGGCGCTCAACGCCGCCATCGAAGCCGCCCGCGCCGGGGAAAGCGGTCGTGGTTTCGCGGTGGTAGCCGACGAGGTGCGCAACCTCGCCAAGCGCACTCAGGATTCGGTGGAAGAAATCCGCATCGTCATCGAACGCATCCAGACCGGCACCCGTGGCGTGGTCGCGACCATGCATTCGAGCCAGACCCAGGCGCACAACAACGCCGGGCAGATCCGTCAGGCGGTGGACGCACTGGGCAAGATCAGCGATGCGGTGACGGTGATCAGCGACATGAACCTGCAGATCGCCAGCGCCGCCGAACAGCAGAGCGCCGTGGCCGAAGAGGTCAATCGCAACGTCTCGGCGATTCGTACCGTGACTGAGACGCTGACCGAGCAGGCCACTGAATCGGCGGCGATCAGCAGCCAGTTGAATGCGCTGGCCAGTCAACAGATGAAATTGATGGATCAGTTCCGCGTCTGAAATCCACCACAGTCCCCTTGTGGGAGCGGGCTTGCTCGCGAATAGGGTGTGTCAGTCACTTTAGATGTTGCTGATACACCGCATTCGCGAGCAAGCCCGCTCCCACAGGGATTTGTGTTGACTCAGGAGATGAGGGTTTTCATCTAAGCCGAGATTCTTTTGCACTATCATCGCCCTCTCTCCCGGAGGGCCTTCGATGACTGATTTACTCACGTCCATTCAAGCCGCACTCGGCTTGCCACACACGCCGATTCCGTACACTGACCGTGGCGCCCTGCCCTCGGCGTTTGCCGTCACCGACCTGGCCTGCGCGAGCATCGCCGCTGCCGGTCAGGCCGTCAGCGAACTGCTCCGGCAACAGACCGGGCACTTGCCTGCCGTGGAAGTTGATCGGCGTCTGGCCTCGTTCTGGTTCGCTTCTTCCATCCGCCCCATGGGCTGGGATTTACCGCCGCTGTGGGACCCGATCGCCGGCGACTACGCGACCCGCGACGGCTGGATCCGCCTGCACACCAACGCCCCGCATCACCGCGCCGCTGCCGAAAGCGTGCTCGGTGCCTGCGCCGATCGTGCAGCGATGGCGGCGAAAGTCGCGCAATGGAGCGGCGCCGATCTGGAGCAAGCGATAGTCGACGCCAAGGGCTGCGCCGCCGAAATGCGCAGCTGGGCGCAGTGGCAGCAACACCCGCAGGGGCTGGCAGTAAATGCTGAGCCGCTGGTGCATTTCAGTGCCGATCACCAACAGATCGCGCAACCCTGGGCAGGCTCAGTCGCGCAACCATTGGCCGGGCTCAAAGTGCTGGACCTGACCCGCGTGCTCGCTGGCCCCACCGCGAGCCGTTTCCTCGCGGGCCTCGGTGCCAATGTGCTGCGCATCGATCCGCCGAGCTGGAACGAGCCGGGCGTGGTGCCGGAAGTCACCCTGGGCAAACGTTGTGCGCGACTGGATCTGCAGCAATCGGCCGATCGTGCATTGTTCGAAAACCTGTTGAAGGACGCCGACATCCTCCTGCACGGCTACCGCGCCGATGCCCTGGAACATCTCGGCTTCGGCGCCGAACGCCGCCGACAACTGGCGCCGGGGCTGATCGACGTCAGCCTCAACGCCTATGGCTGGAGCGGCCCGTGGCACAACCGACGCGGCTTCGACAGCCTGGTGCAGATGAGCAGCGGCATCGCCGAAGCCGGGCAGCGCTGGAAACAGGCTGACAAACCGACGCCGTTGCCGGTGCAGGCGCTGGATCACGGCACCGGGTATTTGATGGCGGCGAGTGCGATCCGACTTTTGACCGAACGCTTAAGGACCGGTCAGGGAGGCTCGGCGCGTTTGTCACTGGCGCGTACGGCCAAACTGTTGATCGAACAGGGGCCGGGGCCGAGCGATCCGTTGCGTGCTGAAGATGAGCAGGATCAAAGCCTGTCGCTGGAACAGACACCGTGGGGGCCGGCGCACCGCTTGCTGGCACCGCTGAAGATCAGCGAGACCCCGTTGCAATGGGCGTTGCCGGCCACCGAATTGGGTTCACATCGCCCGCAATGGTGATGACCATTCGCGCCCTTTCGCGAGCAAGCCCGCTCCCACAGGTGAAATGCGTTCCCCTGTGGGAGCGGGCTTGCTCGCGAAGACGGTTGCACCGACAACACTGGTTCAGGCTCAATCCGCCCGACTCAAAGACGTCCACAACACCTGCGCCGCATACCCCCGACAGGGTCGCCAGACTTCAGCTCGATCAGCCAATTCCCGCGCTGTCGGCCGCACACCTTCCAGCACTTCCAGCGCCCGCAGCAACCCGACATCGCCATGAGGAAAGCCATCCATATCGCGCAACTGCCGCAGTGCGATGTACTGCGCCGTCCACTCACCAATCCCGTGCAACGCCAAGAGCCGTGCCACCCCGCCCTCGCGTCCCGGCGCGAACAACAGCGGATCATCGAGCAGCGCCTGCGCCACGCCCGATAACGTTCGCCCGCGACTTTTCGGCATGCCCAGCGCCGCCAGATCTGCCGTCGCCAACACACTCGCCTGAGGGAAAACATGACTCAAACCCGGCAGCGCCGGGCGTAACGGCGCACCATATTGCGCCACAAGTTTGCCCGCCAAGCGAATCGCAGCCACCACGGTAATCTGCTGGCCGAGCACCGCGCGAAACGCCAGCTCCAGACCGTCCCACGCCCCCGGTACCCGCAGCCCCGGGCGCTCGGCGATCAATCGTGCCAGCAATGGATCTTTCGCCAGATGCCCTTGCATCACTGCCAGATCTGCGTCCAGATCAAACAGCCGGCGCAACCTTGCAACAATCTGCGGCAGCAGCGCCGGATCAGGAAAATCCAGTTCGACCTCCAGCGCATCGCCCGTGCCAGGCCAAACCGAAACCGTGCCATGCACACCGTTCAAACCGATGCTGCGCGAATACACACCATCAGCCACGGTCTCCATCCCGACCACCGCCCGCGCTGCAAGAAAACCGAGCATAGCCTCCCAGTCATACGGCGGCTGATACGCAAGCCTCAACCTCACAACGCTAACAATCCGCTGTACAAGCCATAGGCCGCCAGCCCCGCGCCAATCACCACACAAGTAAAAATGCCCTTCTCGACATGAGTGAACAGCGGCTCGCCCTGCTCATGCTTGGCCTTGGCAAACAGCACCACCCCCGGTGCATACAGCAGCGCCGACAGCAGCAGGTATTTCACCCCGCCGGCATACAACAGCCACACCGCGTAGCACAGGGCGATGCCGCCAATCAGCAAGTCCTTGGTGCGTTCGGCCGAGGCATGTTCGTAGGTTTCGCCGCGCCCGCTGAGCAACACCGCATACGCCGCCGACCACAGATACGGCACCAGAATCATCGACGAAGCGAGGTAGATCAGGCTGGTGTAGGTGCCGGCAGAAAACAGTGTGATCAGCAGGAATAGCTGAATCATCACGTTGGTCAGCCACAACGCATTGACCGGCACATGGTTGGCGTTTTCCTTTTTCAGGAACGCCGGCATGGTCTTGTCCCGGGCCGTGGCGAAGAGGATTTCGGCGCAGAGCAGCGCCCATGACAGCAATGCGCCGAGCAGCGACACCGCCAGACCGAGGCTGATCAGCAGCGCGCCCCACGGCCCGACGATGTGTTCCAGCACCGCCGCCAGCGACGGGTTTTGCAACCTGGCCAATTCGGGCTGGCTCATGATCCCCAGCGACAGCACGTTGACCAGCACCAGCAGCGCCAGCACCCCGAGGAAACCGATCACCGTGGCGCGCCCGACATCGGTGCGCTTCTCCGCCCGCGCCGAATAGACGCTGGCGCCCTCGATGCCGATGAACACGAACACCGTCACCAGCATCATGTTGCGCACCTGATCCATCACCCCGCCAAAGCTCGGGTTGCTGCGGCCCCAGATGTCGCGGGTAAAGATATCGGCCTTGAACGCCACCGCCGCGATGACGATGAACATGATCAGCGGCACGATCTTGGCGACCGTGGTCACCTGATTGATGAACGCCGCCTCCTTGATCCCGCGCATCACCAGAAAATGCACGGCCCACAACAGCACCGACGCACAGCCGATGGCAACCGGCGTATTGCCTTGGCCGAATACCGGAAAGAAGTAACCGAGCGTGCTGAACAGCAACACGAAATAGCCGACGTTGCCCAGCCAGGCGCTGATCCAGTAACCCCACGCCGACGAAAACCCCATGTAATCGCCAAACCCGGCCTTGGCGTAGGCGTAGACCCCGGAGTCCAGCTCGGGCTTGCGGTTGGCCAGGGTCTGGAACACGAACGCCAGGGTCAGCATGCCGATGGCGGTGATGCCCCAGCCGATCAGGATCGCTCCGGCATCGGCGCGGGCGGCCATGTTCTGCGGCAAGGAAAAAATCCCGCCACCAATCATCGAACCCACCACCAGGGCGATCAACGCACCCAGTCGCAGCTTTTGCGTCGGTTGCGACATTCTTGTCTCCCTTAATTCATTTGTAACAACTATTAACTAAACGCCTAATACCACACGACGTTTATCAGGTAATACCGAGAAATACCCATTTATATATAGCGACTGACGCTAACGCCTAGCACGCTAAGACAGTTTTGTGCGCGAATCCTAATAAATCAATTCTGTACTGAAAACAGATGGCGAAAATTTGCCAAAAGCTGAAAAAGAACTAGCGTGTTAATTCGAAAGTAATAAGAGCAATTCCCAACCACATCAGGCAAAAGCCTCTAGGACGGGCTTTCCAGGCGATAGCGTTATGCCTCCAGTTGTTTCATAAGTCATTCATTAACAATGGAATGTGGCCATGCACTGATCTATGTCAGCTGATTGAACAGACAACAGATCTACGCTGTGAACTCTTCTCTCCTGCAATGGAGTCATGCAATGTCTGAAGCTCCCGGAAAACTACGACTAGGTGCACTGGTTGCCTTGGTAGTCGGTTCAATGATCGGTGGCGGGATATTCTCCTTGCCACAAAACATGGCCGCCAGCGCCGACGTCGGCGCGGTACTGATTGGTTGGGCCATCACCGCTGTCGGCATGCTCACCCTCGCTTTCGTCTTTCAAACCCTCGCCAATCGCAAACCTGACCTGGACGGCGGTGTCTACGCCTACGCCAAGGCCGGATTCGGCGATTACATGGGTTTCTCGTCCGCCTGGGGTTACTGGATCAGTGCCTGGCTGGGCAACGTCGGCTACTTTGTTCTGTTGTTCAGCACCCTCGGGTATTTCTTTCCGATTTTCGGCGAAGGCAACACGGTGGCTGCGGTCATCGGCGCTTCAGTGCTGCTGTGGGCCGTGCATTTTCTGGTGCTGCGCGGGATCAAGGAGGCGGCGTTCATCAACCTGGTGACCACGGTCGCCAAGGTCGTGCCACTGCTGCTGTTCGTTCTGATCGCGATCTTCGCCTTCAAACTGGACATCTTCACCGCCGACATCTGGGGTGTGAAAAACCCGGATCTGGGCAGCGTGATGAACCAGGTGCGCAACATGATGCTGGTCACCGTGTGGGTGTTCATCGGCATCGAGGGCGCAAGCATTTTCTCGGCGCGGGCGGAAAAACGCTCCGACGTCGGCAAGGCCACCGTCATCGGTTTCATCACCGTGCTGCTGTTCCTGGTGCTGGTCAACGTGCTGTCGCTGGGCATCATGACCCAGCCGGAACTGGCCAAATTGCAGAACCCGTCGATGGCCGCCGTGCTCGAACACGTGGTCGGTCACTGGGGCGCGGTGCTGATCAGCGTCGGTCTGATCATCTCGCTGCTGGGCGCACTGCTGTCGTGGGTGCTGCTGTGTGCAGAGATCATGTTCGCCGCCGCCAAAGACCACACCATGCCCGAGTTTCTGCGCCGCGAGAACGCCAACCACGTACCGGTCAACGCCCTGTGGCTGACCAACGCGATGGTCCAGCTGTTCCTGATCATCACCTTGTTCTCGGCCAGCACTTACCTGTCGCTGATCTACCTCGCCACCTCGATGATTCTGGTGCCGTACCTGTGGTCGGCGGCCTATGCCCTGCTGCTCGCCGTACGTGGCGAAACCTACGAAGGCTTCGCAGCCGAGCGGCGCAAGGATCTGATCATCGGCGGCATCGCCCTGATCTACGCGGTGTGGCTGCTGTATGCCGGCGGGGTCAAGTATCTGCTGCTCTCGGCCCTGCTCTACGCACCCGGCGCAATCCTGTTCGCCAAGGCCAAGCTCGAACTCAAACAAGCTGTTTTCACCAACGTCGAGAAGCTGATTTTCGCCGCGGTGGTCATTGGTGCCCTGGTGGCAGCCTACGGCCTCTACGACGGCTTCCTGACTCTGTAACACCTGATTGATTGGTTATCTGGAGGATCTGAAATGACCACGGAAAAAGTTAAGTACGGCGTCCATTCCGAAGCCGGCAAACTGCGCAAAGTCATGGTTTGCTCCCCAGGTCTGGCCCACCAGCGCCTGACCCCGAACAACTGCGATGAACTGCTGTTCGACGACGTGCTGTGGGTCGCCCAGGCCAAGCGCGACCACTTCGACTTCGTGACCAAGATGCGTGAACGCGGGATCGACGTGCTGGAAATGCACAACCTGCTGACCGACATCGTCGCCAACCCCGAAGCGCTGGACTGGATTCTTGATCGCAAGGTCACCGCCGACTCGGTAGGCCTGGGCCTGATCAGCGAAGTGAAATCCTGGCTGAAAAGCCTTGAGCCACGGCACATCGCCGAATTCCTGATTGGCGGCGTGTCCGCCGATGATCTGCCGGACAGCTTCGGTGGCAAGACCATCCAGATGTTCCGCGACTTCCTCGGCCACTCCAGCTTCATCCTGCCGCCGCTGCCGAACACCCAGTTCACCCGCGACACCACCTGCTGGATCTACGGTGGCGTGACGCTGAACCCGATGTACTGGCCGGCGCGTCGCCAGGAAACCCTGCTGACCACCGCCATCTACAAATTCCACCCGCAATTCACCAACGCCGATTTCGAGATCTGGTACGGCGACCCGGACAAGGATCACGGCAGCTCGACCCTTGAGGGCGGCGACGTGATGCCAATCGGCAACGGCGTGGTGTTGATCGGCATGGGCGAGCGCTCTTCTCGCCAGGCCATCGGCCAACTGGCGTTGAACCTGTTCAAGAACAAAGCGGTGGAAAAAGTCATCGTCGCCGGCCTGCCGAAGTCCCGTGCAGCGATGCACCTGGACACCGTGTTCAGCTTCTGCGACCGCGACCTGGTGACGATCTTCCCGGAAGTGGTCAACCAGATCGTCGCGTTCACCCTGCGGCCTGACGAAAGCAAACAGGGCGGCATCGACATTCGCCGCGAAGAAACCAACTTCCTCGACACCGTCGCCAAAGCCCTCAACCTGCCGAAGCTGCGCGTGGTGGAAACCGGCGGCAACAGCTTCGCCGCCGAACGCGAGCAATGGGACGACGGCAACAACGTGGTGGCCGTGGAGCCGGGCGTAGTCATCGGCTACGACCGCAACACCTACACCAACACCCTGCTGCGCAAGGCCGGCGTCGAGGTCATCACCATCAGCGCCGGTGAACTGGGCCGCGGCCGTGGCGGCGGCCACTGCATGACCTGCCCGATCATCCGCGACCCAATCGATTACTAAACCTCTGAGCCCTGGCCGCGACTTACAAAGCGCGGCCAGGGGGATAACCGACACCGAAGGAGATCCATCATGGCTTTTAATATCCACAACCGTAACCTGCTCAGCCTGGAACACCACACCCCACGTGAGCTGCGTTACCTGCTCGACCTGTCCCGCGACCTGAAACGCGCCAAGTACACCGGCACCGAGCAGCAACACCTGAAGGGCAACAACATCGCCCTGATCTTCGAAAAAACCTCGACCCGTACCCGCTGCGCGTTCGAAGTGGCGGCCTACGACCAGGGTGCCAACGTCACCTACATCGACCCGAATTCCTCGCAGATCGGCCACAAGGAAAGCATGAAAGACACGGCCCGCGTGCTGGGTCGCATGTACGACGCCATCGAATACCGTGGCTTCAAACAGGAAATCGTCGAAGAGCTGGCGAAGTTCGCCGGGGTGCCGGTGTTCAACGGCCTGACCGATGAATATCACCCAACGCAAATGATCGCCGACGTGCTGACCATGCGTGAGCACGCCGACAAGCCGATCCACGAAATCAGCTACGCCTACCTCGGCGACGCGCGCAACAACATGGGCAACTCGCTGCTGCTGGTCGGCGCCAAGCTCGGCATGGACGTGCGCATCTGCGCGCCGAAAGCCCTGTGGCCGCATGACGATCTGGTCGATCGCTGCAAGAAATACGCGGAAGAATCCGGCGCCCGCATCACCCTGACCGAAGACCCGAAAGCCGCAGTCAAAGGCGTCGATTTCATCCACACCGACGTCTGGGTGTCGATGGGCGAACCGGTCGAGGCATGGGCCGAGCGTATCCAGCAACTGCTGCCGTACCAGGTCAACAAAGAACTGATGAAAGCCACCGGCAACCCACGCACCAAGTTCATGCACTGCCTGCCGGCGTTCCACAACAGCGATACCAAGGTCGGCAAACAGATCGCCGAGCAGTATCCGCACCTGGCCAACGGCATCGAAGTGACCGACGACGTGTTCGAGTCGCCAGCCTGCATCGCCTTCGAGCAAGC
Source organism: Pseudomonas sp. MWU12-2020 (assembly GCF_023100605.1). Lineage (NCBI taxonomy): Bacteria > Pseudomonadati > Pseudomonadota > Gammaproteobacteria > Pseudomonadales > Pseudomonadaceae > Pseudomonas > Pseudomonas sp. MWU12-2020. Next base: position 122,291 of record NZ_JALMEX010000003.1, on the reverse strand, counting down.
GGAAAACCGCATGCACACAATCAAAGCGATTCTGGTCTCGACCCTGGCTGATCTGTAACTGAAATAGCTCCCACTGAAGGAACCGAATCCAAATGTGGGAGCGGGCTTGCTCGCGAAGAGGCCGTGTCAGGCGACATCAAAGGAGCCTGACACACCGCCTTCGGGAGCAAGCCCCCTCCCACAGGGGATTCCGGTTCCGACAGGGAGACCGAGTCGTTTGCCATTTCTCTGCTGAAAAGGATTGCACCATGCGTATCGTCGTAGCTCTGGGCGGTAACGCCCTGCTCCGTCGTGGCGAGCCGATGACCGCTGACAACCAGCGCGCCAACATCCGCATCGCCACCGAGCAAATCGCCAAGATCCATCCCGGCAACCAACTGGTCATCGCCCACGGCAATGGCCCGCAAGTCGGCCTGCTGTCGTTGCAGGCGGCGGCCTACACCTCCGTCACCCCCTACCCGCTGGACGTGCTCGGTGCCGAAACCGAAGGCATGATCGGCTACATCATCGAACAGGAACTGGGCAACCTGCTGGACTTTGAAGTGCCGTTCGCCACCCTGCTGACCCAGGTTGAAGTCGACGCCAAGGACCCGGCCTTCCAGAATCCGACCAAACCGATCGGCCCGGTCTACGACAAAGCCGAAGCGGAAAAACTCGCCGCCGAGAAAGGCTGGGCGATTGCCCCGGACGGCGACAAATTCCGTCGAGTGGTGGCCAGTCCACGGCCGAAACGCATCTTCGAGATCCGTCCGATCAAGTGGCTGCTGGACAAGGGCAGCATCGTCATCTGCGCTGGCGGCGGCGGGATTCCGACCATGTACGACGAGCACCGCAACCTCAAGGGCATCGAGGCGGTGATCGACAAGGACCTGTGCTCGTCGCTGCTCGCCGAGCAACTGGAAGCCGACTTGCTGGTCATCGCCACCGACGTCAACGCGGCGTTCATCGACTACGGCAAGCCGACACAGAAAGCCATCGCCGAAGCGCACCCGGACGAACTGGAACGCCTGGGTTTCGCCGCCGGCTCCATGGGGCCGAAGGTGCAGGCAGCCTGCGAATTCGCGCGCCATACTGGCAAGGTCGCAGTGATCGGTTCGCTCGCGGACATCGAAGCGATCGTCCAGGGCACCGCCGGTACGCGCGTCAGCACGGCGAAGCCGGGCATCAGCTATCGATAACTGGAAACTCCGAGGGCAGGCCCAGGGTCTGCCCTTCTCCCATGCCTTGAAAGGAGAAACCCATGGCCATATTCGAACCGGGTCATTTGCACATCGAGCGGCACGCGTTGAACAAGGACGATGTCAGTTACGACCTGTGCCTCGACTACCAAGTGTTCACCGATCCCAAAGAAGGCAAAGGGATGCAGTTCACCCTGCACGGCAGCATTCAGGGCAAGGACATGAAGGAAACCTTCTTTCTGCCCAAGGACCAGGCCTACAACTTCGCCAGGGACGTGACCAGGATTGTCGAGAAATACGGCATTCCCAAGACCCACAGCAGCATCGGCTCGCAGCACAAGCATTACGATCTGATGTTCGAAGACGTGCGGGTGCAGTTGAATATGAAGTCAGGCGATCCGGTCAAACCGGAACACCTCGAATAACCCGAACACAGCACATTTCCCCTGTGGGAGCGGGCTTGCTCGCGAAGGCGCCGGGTCAGTCACCATTTATGCAGTCTGACCTGGCGCCTTCGCGAGCAAGCCCGCTCCCACAAGGTATCTGTGTAGCGCTGCCAATCGTTGCAGATTTCACCATTGCCCCGCCCCAAGGCATACTTGCCACCCTCCGCACTCCAGAACACTGAACCGCCCCATGCGTATCCACGTCAGCTTCATCGACCGCGTCGGCATCACCCAGGAAGTCCTGGCTATCCTCGGTGGACGCAATCTCAATCTGGATGCGGTGGAGATGATCCCGCCCAACGTCTACATCGACGCCCCGACCTTGAGCCCGCAAGTGCTCGAAGAATTGAAAGATGCGTTGTTTCGCGTGCGCGGTGTCGAAGCGGTGACGGTGGTCGACATCCTCCCCGGCCAGCGTCGGCACCTGCAACTCGATGCGCTGCTCGCGGCGATGACCGATCCGGTACTTGCCCTCGATAGCGCCGGCAAGGTGCTGCTGGCCAACCCGGCACTGATCGCGCTGTATGGGCGTGAACCAGCGGGGGAAAGTGTCTCGGAACTGTTCAACGATCCCGGCCTGCTGGAAACCCTGCTCGAACAAGGCTTCCGCCTGCCGCTGCGCGAGATCACCGTCAACGGCCAGACCCTGCTGCTCGACGCCACACCTATCACCGACGCCGGCGCGCTGCTGACCCTGTATCAGCCGAACCGCATCGGCGAACAGCTCTCGGCGTTGCACCATGACCATGCCGAAGGCTTCGATGCACTGCTCGGCGAATCCCCGGCGATCCGCACCCTCAAGGCGCGCGCGCAAAGAGTCGCAGCGCTTGATGCGCCGCTGTTGATTCAAGGCGAAACCGGCACCGGTAAAGAACTGGTGGCCCGCGCCTGCCACGCCATCAGTGCACGACACAGTGCGCCGTTCCTCGCCCTGAACTGCGCGGCGCTGCCGGAAAACCTCGCCGAGAGCGAACTGTTCGGCTACGCCCCCGGTGCCTTTACCGGCGCGCAGCGTGGCGGCAAACCGGGGCTGATGGAGCTGGCCAACCAGGGCACGGTGTTTCTCGACGAGATCGGCGAGATGTCGCCGTACTTGCAGGCCAAGCTGCTGCGCTTCCTCAATGACGGCAGCTTTCGCAGGGTCGGCGGCGATCGTGAAGTGAAGGTCAACGTGCGGATCCTCAGCGCCACGCACCGCGACCTGGAAAAAATGGTCAGCGAAGGCCTGTTCCGCGAAGACCTGTTCTACCGTCTCAACGTGCTCAACGTCGAAGTGCCGCCGCTGCGTGAACGCGGTCAGGACATTCTGCTGCTGGCGCGTTATTTCATGCAGCAGGCCTGTGCGCAGATTCAGCGCCCGGTCTGCCGCCTCGCCCCCGGCACCTATCCGGCGCTGCTCGGCAACCGCTGGCCGGGCAACGTGCGGCAGTTGCAGAACGTGATCTTCCGCGCCGCGGCGATCTGCGAAAGCAGTCTGGTCGACATCGGCGACCTCGACATCGCCGGCACCTCGGTGGCGCGCCAGACCGACAGCGACGTCGACAGCCTTGAACAAGCCGTCGAATCCTTCGAAAAATCGCTGCTGGAAAAGCTCTACGTCAGCTACCCCTCGACCCGCCAACTGGCCAGCCGCCTGCAAACCTCGCACACGGCGATTGCCCATCGACTGCGCAAATACGGCATTCCCAACAAACCGTAAGCCGTACGCGGTCAAAAATGTGGGAGCGGGCTTGCTCGCGAATGCGGTCTGACATTCAACATTTGCGGCGTCTGACACACTGCTATCGCGAGCAGGCTCACTCCTACAATGATCTGTGATGGATTCGAAATCCGTTCAAAAACGACCTCCATCTGTACTGAAAGCGCTACAGCGGAACGATATCACTACACCCTCCTCCAATCGCCGCTGTGCAAGGCTTTGATCCGCTTCAGCTTTTCTCCCTGCCCCAAGCTGTAGCGATTTCGCTACAGTCATTCGATTCCGGCCACTTCAAAAATCATCCAACCACCTGATTTATATAGATAAATCCAAGATGGCCGCGTTCTTGCTAAGTAACCGTTCATAAAATCAGGGCTTTCCCGCCCAAGCCTTCCACCGCGTCCACCAGACGAGTCTGGCCCCCTTAGGAGTTTCCATGAGCGAGTTGCGTTTTACTGAAGATCACGAATGGCTGCGCACCGAAGCTGACGGCAGCGTTACTGTCGGCATCACCGCTTTCGCGCAGAACGCCCTGGGCGACGTGGTGTTCGTGCAACTGCCTGAGCTGCAGGCTTACGAAAAAGGCGCCGAAGCCGCCACCGTGGAATCGGTGAAAGCCGCCAGCGGCGTGTACATGCCCCTCGACGGTGAAGTTGTGGAAGTGAACCCGGCACTGGACGGCAGCCCGGAACTGGTCAACGAAGATCCGCTGGGCGAAGGCTGGTTCTTCCGCTTCCAGCCAAGCGACGCCTCGGCGGTGGCGAAACTGCTGGACCAGGACGCCTACGACCGTCTGATCAAAGCCCAAGCCGAAGCCTGAGGAGTAACGACATGACCCAAGTAAACCTCGGCACTGCCAACGAATTCATCGCCCGCCACATCGGCCCGCGCGCCGGTGACGAGCAAGCCATGCTCAACAGCCTCGGCTTCGACTCGCTCGAAGCGCTGAGCGCCAGCGTCATCCCGGAAAGCATCAAGGGCACCAGCGTGCTCGGCGTGGACGACGGCCTGAGCGAGGCCGATGCACTGGCGATGATCAAATCCATCGCCGGCAAAAACCAACTGTTCAAGACCTACATCGGCCAGGGCTACTACAACTGCCACACGCCGTCGCCAATCCTGCGCAACCTGTTGGAGAACCCGGCCTGGTACACCGCTTACACCCCGTACCAGCCGGAAATTTCCCAGGGCCGTCTCGAAGCGCTGCTGAACTTCCAGACCCTGATCAGCGACCTCACCGGCCTGCCGATCGCCAACGCCTCGTTGCTCGACGAAGCCACCGCCGCTGCCGAAGCCATGACCTTCTGCAAACGCCTGAGCAAGAACAAGGGCAGCCATCAGTTCTTCGCCTCGATCCACAGCCACCCGCAAACCCTCGACGTGCTGCGCACCCGTGCCGAGCCGCTGGGCATCGACGTGGTGGTCGGCGATGAGCGTGAACTGAGCGACGTCACGCCGTTCTTCGGCGCGCTGCTGCAATACCCGGCGAGCAACGGTGATGTATTCGACTACCGCGAACTGACCGAGCGCTTCCACGCCGCCAACGCGCTGGTCGCCGTGGCCGCTGATCTGCTGGCCCTGACGCTGCTGACCGCTCCGGGCGAGTTCGGCGCCGACGTCGCCATCGGTTCCGCGCAACGCTTCGGCGTGCCGCTGGGTTTCGGTGGCCCGCACGCGGCTTACTTCTCCACCAAGGATGCGTTCAAGCGCGACATGCCTGGCCGTCTGGTCGGCGTGTCGGTTGACCGTTTCGGCAAGCCGGCCCTGCGTCTGGCGATGCAGACCCGCGAGCAACATATCCGCCGCGAGAAGGCCACTTCGAACATCTGCACCGCGCAGGTGCTGCTGGCCAACATCGCCAGCATGTACGCCGTCTACCACGGCCCGAAAGGCCTGACGCAGATCGCCAACCGCGTGCATCACCTGACCGCGATTCTGGCCAAGGGCCTGAGCGCACTGGGCGCGAAAGTCGAGCAAACAAGCTTCTTCGACACCCTGACCCTCGCCACCGGTGCACACACCGCCGCCCTGCACGACAAGGCACACGCCGCGCAGATCAACCTGCGAGTCATTGATGCCGAGCGTCTGGGCCTGTCGGTGGACGAAACCACCACTCAGGCTGACATCGAAACCCTGTGGAGCCTGTTCGCCGACGGCAAGGCCCTGCCGGACTTCGCTGCGCTGGCCGCTTCGGTGCAAAGCACCATCCCGGCGGCGCTGGTACGCCAATCGCCGATCCTCAGCCACCCGGTGTTCAACCGTTATCACTCGGAAACCGAGCTGATGCGCTACCTGCGCAAACTGGCGGACAAGGACCTGGCACTGGATCGCACCATGATCCCGCTGGGCTCGTGCACCATGAAACTCAACGCCGCCAGCGAAATGATCCCGGTGACCTGGGCCGAATTCGGCGCCCTGCACCCGTTCGCCCCAGCCGCACAGAGCGCCGGTTATCAGCAATTGACCGACGAACTGGAAGCAATGCTCTGCGCCGCCACCGGTTACGACGCGATCTCGCTGCAACCCAACGCCGGTTCGCAGGGTGAATACGCTGGCCTGCTGGCGATTCGCGCTTACCACCAGAGCCGTGGCGACGAGCGCCGCGACATCTGCCTGATCCCGTCGTCGGCCCACGGCACCAACCCGGCCACCGCCAATATGGCCGGCATGCGCGTGGTGGTGACCGCGTGCGATGCGCGTGGCAACGTCGATATCGAAGACCTGCGCGCCAAAGCGATCGAGCACCGCGAACACCTCGCGGCGCTGATGATCACCTACCCGTCGACCCACGGCGTGTTCGAAGAAGGCATCCGCGAAATCTGCGGAATCATTCACGACAACGGCGGCCAGGTGTACATCGACGGCGCCAACATGAACGCGATGGTCGGCCTCTGCGCACCGGGCAAGTTCGGCGGCGATGTATCGCACCTGAACCTGCACAAGACTTTCTGCATCCCGCACGGCGGTGGCGGCCCGGGTGTCGGCCCGATCGGCGTCAAGTCGCACCTGACCCCGTTCCTGCCGGGTCACGGCCAGATGGCACGCAAGGAAGGCGCGGTCTGTGCAGCGCCGTTCGGCAGCGCGAGCATTCTGCCGATCACCTGGATGTACATTCGCATGATGGGCGGCGCCGGTCTGAAGCGTGCTTCGCAACTGGCGATCCTGAATGCCAACTACATTTCCCGTCGCCTCGAAGAGCACTACCCAGTGCTGTACACCGGCAGCAACGGTCTGGTGGCGCACGAATGCATCCTCGACCTGCGTCCACTGAAAGACAGCAGCGGCATCAGCGTCGATGACGTTGCCAAGCGCCTGATCGACTTCGGTTTCCATGCGCCGACCATGTCGTTCCCGGTGGCCGGTACGCTGATGATCGAGCCGACCGAAAGCGAATCCAAGGAAGAACTGGACCGCTTCTGCGACGCCATGATCCGCATCCGCGAAGAAATCCGCGCGGTGGAAAACGGCACGCTGGACAAGGACGACAACCCGCTGAAAAACGCTCCGCACACCGCAGCGGAGCTGGTCGGCGAGTGGACCCACCCGTACAGCCGCGAGCAAGCGGTGTATCCGGTGGCGTCGTTGGTCGAAGGCAAATACTGGCCGCCGGTCGGTCGCGTCGACAACGTGTTCGGCGACCGCAACCTGGTCTGCGCCTGCCCGTCGATCGAAAGCTACGCTTAAACGGATGCGGGGCAGGTTTACCTGCCCCGATTTCAGCAAAACCATAGATCCCAATGTGGGAGCGGGCTTGCTCGCGAATGCGGTGTATCAATCGCCATCAATGTTGCCTGACACACCGCATTCGCGAGCAAGCCCGCTCCCACAGGGGATTTGTGTCCAGCCTCGAGCTTGCGCCAATTCCTATAACAAGAAACCGGAGAACCACTCATGTCGTTAAGCGTGTTCGACCTGTTCAAGATTGGCATCGGCCCTTCCAGCTCCCACACCGTCGGCCCGATGCGAGCCGCTGCGCGCTTCGCCGAAGGCCTGCGCCGCGACGACCTGCTGTCTGCAACGACCTCCGTCAAAGTCGAGCTGTACGGCTCGCTTGGCGCCACCGGCAAGGGTCACGGCAGCGACAAAGCCGTGCTGCTTGGCCTTGAGGGCGAACACCCGGACACCGTCGATACCGAAACCGTCGCCGCGCGCCTGCAGGAAATTCGCGGCAATGGCCGGCTGAATCTGCTCGGCGAACACAGCATCACGTTCAACGAGAAAGAACACCTGGCGATGATTCGCAAGCCGCTGGCCTATCACCCCAACGGCATGATCTTTCGTGCCTTCGATGCGGCAGGTATTCAGATCCGCAGCCGCGAGTACTACTCGGTGGGCGGTGGTTTTGTGGTCGATGAAGACGCGGCCGGGGCCGACCGCATCGTTGAAGACGCCACCCCGCTGACCTTCCCGTTCAAAAGTGCCAAGGATTTACTCGGTCACTGCGCCACCTACGGGCTGTCGATCAGCCAGGTGATGCTGACCAACGAAAGCGCCTGGCGCCCGGAGGCGGAGACACGCGCCGGTCTGCTGAAAATCTGGCAAGTGATGCAGGACTGCGTCGCCGCTGGCTGTCGCAACGAAGGCATTCTGCCGGGCGGGCTGAAGGTCAAACGCCGGGCGGCGGCATTGCACCGGCAACTGTGCAAGAACCCGGAATCGGCGCTGCGCGATCCGCTGTCCGTGCTCGACTGGGTCAACCTCTACGCCCTCGCCGTCAACGAAGAAAACGCCAACGGTGGCCGCGTAGTCACCGCACCCACCAACGGTGCGGCGGGGATTATTCCGGCGGTGCTGCATTACTACATGCGGTTTATCCCGGGGGCGAACGATGACGGCGTGGTGCGCTTTCTTCTGACCGCCGCCGCCATCGGCATTCTGTACAAGGAAAACGCCTCGATCTCCGGCGCCGAAGTCGGCTGTCAGGGCGAAGTCGGCGTGGCCTGCTCGATGGCGGCCGGCGCGTTGTGCGAAGTGCTCGGCGGCAGCGTGCAGCAAGTCGAAAACGCCGCGGAAATCGGCATGGAACACAACCTCGGCCTGACCTGCGACCCGATTGGCGGGCTGGTGCAGGTGCCGTGCATCGAGCGCAACGCCATGGGCTCGGTGAAAGCGATCAACGCGGTGCGCATGGCCATGCGCGGCGACGGACAACACTTCGTCTCGCTCGACAAAGTCATCCGCACCATGCGCCAGACCGGCGCCGACATGAAAAGCAAATACAAAGAGACCGCCCGCGGCGGTCTGGCGGTCAACATCATCGAATGCTAATTAGCCCCCTCTCCCCCTGGGAGAGGGTTGGCGTGAATCAAGGAGTTGCGCATGTCCACCGAACAACTGTCGAAAACCCCGCTGCACGCTCTGCACCTCGAACTCGGCGCCCGCATGGTGCCGTTCGCCGGCTACGACATGCCGGTGCAATACCCGCTGGGCGTGATGAAAGAACACCAGCACACCCGCGAGCAGGCCGGGCTGTTCGATGTCTCGCACATGGGCCAGATCCGCCTGACCGGCGCCAATGCCGCCAAGGCCCTGGAAACCCTGGTACCGGTGGACATCATCGACCTGCCAGTGGGCATGCAGCGCTATGCGATGTTCACCAACGAGAGCGGCGGCATTCTCGATGATCTGATGGTCGCCAATCTGGGCAACGACGAGCTATTCCTGGTGGTCAACGCCGCGTGCAAGGATCAGGATCTGGCGCATTTGCAACAACACATCGGCGACCAGTGCACCATTACGGAGCTGTTCGAAGCGCGCGCGCTGCTGGCGTTGCAAGGCCCGGCTGCGGTCACTGTGCTGGCGCGTCTTGCGCCAGAGGTGGCGAAGATGACCTTCATGCAATTCAACCGCGTGCAACTGCTGGGCGTGGATTGCTTCGTCAGCCGCTCGGGTTACACCGGTGAAGACGGTTTCGAAATCTCGGTGCCCGCCGCCGATGCGGAAAAACTCGCCCGCGCTTTGCTCGCTGAACCGGAAGTCCAGGCCATCGGCCTCGGCGCCCGCGACTCGCTGCGCCTGGAAGCCGGCCTGTGCCTGTACGGCCACGACATGAATACCGACACCACCCCGATCGAAGCCAGCCTGTTGTGGGCGATCTCCAAGCCACGCCGTGCCGATGGCGCGCGCGCCGGTGGTTTCCCGGGTGCGGAGCAGGTATTTGCCCAGCAACAGAACGGTGTCGCGCGCAAACGTGTCGGTCTGCTGCCACAAGAGCGTACCCCGGTGCGTGAGGGCGCAGAAATCGTCAACGAAGCTGGCGAAATCATCGGCGGTGTGTGCAGCGGCGGCTTCGGTCCGACCCTGGGTGGCCCGTTGGCGATGGGTTACCTCGACAGCGCTTATGTCACTCTCGACACACCCGTCTGGGCCATCGTTCGTGGGAAAAAGGTGCAAATGCTTGTAAGCAAAATGCCATTTGTTCCACAACGCTACTATCGTGGTTGATTGACTGTTTCTATAAGTAACGCGATTGCGTTATGCGTGCACTAATGTGTAACGCAATCGCCACAAAAAAGTGCATTTTCTAACATCCGATTCGAATATGAACTTTGCTTATAACGTTCGAAAACAATTGAACAAGCTAATCGACTAAGCCTGCACTAGTGGATTGATTAACTGCCTGCAGGGGCAGGAAAACCGGGGCCTTCGCGGGGCTTGTTTTTTCTCCCGTAGTTGGCGTAGAGTTTGTTCACTGTGTTTGCATGGGTCAGCTTGGAATCGTGACCTGGGCAGTAGCCTACAAAGTTAGCTACATCCCGCTCGACGTCTTCTTACTCTCCTGCAACCAGCCCCAGTACTCTTTCATGAGAAAGAGACTGTCATCAATTTATGCGTCAAAGGATATAAGAAATGTCGACACGTCAGAGCGGTACCGTCAAGTGGTTTAACGACGAGAAAGGTTTTGGTTTTATCACTCCAGAAAGCGGTCCGGATCTGTTCGTGCATTTCCGCGCCATTCAGGGCAACGGCTTCAAGAGCCTGAAAGAAGGCCAGAAAGTGACCTTCGTTGCTGTGCAGGGCCAGAAAGGCATGCAGGCTGATGAAGTACAAGCAGAAGGCTAATCTTCTGTAACGAAAAAGCCCCTGATATTGATATCAGGGGCTTTTTTGTGCGCGCGAATCCGTAAAATGGCGCTTCATTCTGCGTCCAGAGGCTGCCATGTCGAAAAACCTGCTCACTCCCCAGGGCGACTTTCCTGCTGTTGGCCTCGGCCGCCGCCTGGCAGCCATGTTCTATGACTTCCTGCTGTGCACCGCCCTGCTGATCGTTACCGGCTTCGTTTACAAGTTGATCCAGGCAGCGATCATCGGTGAAGAGCGCCTGCGCGTGCTGACCGACGCCGGGAAAATGGATGGCGATCCGCTGTATTCCACGGTGCTGCTGTTGGTGCTGTTTGCGTTCTTCGCCAAGTTCTGGACTCACGGCGGACAGACACTGGGCATGCAGGTGTGGGGCATACGTGTGCAGAACGCCGATGGCAGCGCGATCAGCCTGTGGCAGGCGCTGCTGCGGTTTATGGTGTCGATCGCTTCGTGGCTGTGCGCAGGGCTTGGATTCTTCTGGTCGCTGTACGACAAGCAGAAGCGCACCTGGCACGACATCTATTCCGATACCCGCGTGGTGCGGATTCCGAAGAAAAGCAAATAAATTCCAGACGCCAGATACCAATGTGGGAGCGGGCTTGCTCGCGAAGGCGGTGTATCAGTCACCTTTTGCATCGACTGATACACCGCCTTCGCGAGCAAGCCCGCTCCCACAGGTTTTGCGTGTTGCCTCAACGAGCTTAAGCGTTACCCGCCAGCTTCATCCGCGCCGCCTGAGTGAAATCCAGCATGCGCTTCAACGGACGGATCGCCTGCGGAATCAACGCCGGATCGACAAAGATCTCGTTGGTCCCTTCCTTCAGGCTCTTGAGCGTGCGCTCAAGGGTGTTCATGGCCATCCACGGGCAATGTGCACAACTGCGGCACGCTGCGCCGTTACCGGCGGTTGGCGCCTCGATGAAGACCTTGTCCGGGCACAACTGCTGCATCTTGTAGAAGATGCCACGGTCGGTGGCGACGATCAGGGTCTTGTTCGGCAGACTTTGCGCGGCAGCGATCAACTGACTGGTGGAACCTACGGCGTCGGCCAGTTCGATCACCGAGGTCGGCGACTCGGGGTGCACCAGAATCGCGGCGTCCGGGTACAGCGCTTTCATGTCTTCGAGCTGCTTGGACTTGAATTCCTCGTGGACGATGCAGGCACCGTCCCACAGCAGCATGTCGGCACCGGTCTTGCGCTGAATGTAGGTGCCCAGGTGCTTGTCCGGGCCCCAGATAATGGTCTCGCCGTTATCCATCAGGCTTTCGACGATCTCCAGCGCACAGCTCGACGTCACTACCCAGTCAGCCCGGGCTTTGACGGCGGCCGAGGTGTTGGCGTACACCACCACCGTGCGCTCCGGATGCTGATCGCAGAACGCCGAGAACTCGTCCACCGGGCAACCCAGGTCCAGCGAGCAGGTCGCGTCCAGGGTCGGCATCAGCACGCGTTTTTCCGGGTTGAGGATCTTTGCGGTCTCGCCCATGAACTTCACGCCGGCGACCACCACGGTCTTGGCCGGATGGGCATTGCCGAAGCGGGCCATCTCCAGGGAGTCGGACACACAGCCACCGGTTTCTTCGGCCAGGGCCTGAATCACCGGATCGCAATAGAAGTGGGCCACCAGCACCGCGTCCTGAGCCTTGAGCTCAGCGGCGATGGCGGAACGGTAGTAGGCCTCTTCCTCGGCACTCAGCGGTTTAGGCTGTTTGGCATCGAGGTGGGCTTGAACCAGAAGGCGTTCGGAAATCTGCGTCATGTTCGCAAGACCTGCAGGCGCTTTCGCGCGAAAGTCGAGTATACACCCGGCTCCGGACCGCTTGAGGGTACCGCCGGGAGAGTGAGTTTTTATCAGGCACGGACAGCGTTGAAGCTGCGCAAGGCTACAGAATATCCCGTTGATACAAAAGATGATTCTGACCTGTGTCAGCGCAGGCGATGATGAAAGGAGCGGTGCCCGAATCGCAGGCAAAAAAAAACCCGGAAATCCTCACTTTCGTGGGCCTTCCGGATTTTCTAAACCGCCAAATATGGTGGGTCGTGTGGGATTCGAACCTACGACCAATTGGTTAAAAGCCAACTGCTCTACCAACTGAGCTAACGACCCGCTGTGTGGTGGCGCGTATAATACTGATTTTTAAGGACTATTCAACACCTTTTTGAAAAAAATCAAAAATAAGGTGTTGGATCGCTTACACCGGCCGCTGCGAAGCCTTCTGCACGCAGGCGGCAGCTGTCGCATTTGCCGCACGCACGGCCTTCATCGTCCGCCTGATAGCAGGAAACGGTCAGGCCATAGTCCACACCGAGCTTCACGCCCGCCTGAACGATCTGCGCCTTGCTCAGGTTCTGCAGCGGCGCCTGAATGCGGAAGCCGTTGCCTTCCACGCCGGCCTTGGTCGCCAGGTTGGCCATGCGCTCGAACGACTCGATGAACTCGGGACGGCAATCCGGGTAACCGGAATAGTCCACCGCGTTGACGCCGATAAAGATGTCACGCGCACCGAGCACTTCAGCCCAGCCCAGCGCCAGCGACAGGAACACGGTGTTGCGCGCCGGCACGTAGGTCACCGGGATGCCCTCGCCCAGCTCTTCCGGAATGTCGATGCTGGTGTCGGTCAGTGCCGAGCCGCCCATGCCGTTCAGATTCAGACCGATCACTTTGTGCTCGACCACACCCAGATCGCGGGCAACACGTGCGGCGGCGTGCAATTCAGCGTGAGAGCGCTGACCGTAATCGAAGCTCATGGTGTAGCAGGCGTAACCTTCAGCCCGGGCCATCGCCACGACCGTCGCCGAATCCAGACCACCCGACAGCAGGATTACCGCACGTTTTTCATTAGTTTTCAGTTGTTCAGTCATATCAGCGCCCCGGCTCGTCATTCCATAGATATTTATGCAGCTGCAATTGCAGCCGCACCGGCAGGTTGTCTGCCACCACCCAGTCCGCCAGATCCCTGGCATTGAGGTCATGATGACTTGGGGAAAACAGCACTTCACCCGCACGTCGATCGAGACCGTACTGGATCAGCTTCGAGACCGCCCAGTCATAGTCGTCCCGCGAGCAGATGACAAACTTCACCTGATCGTTGGGCGTCAGCAGTTCGATATTTTCGTAGCGGTTGCGATGCGCCTCTTTAGAGTCCGGCGTCTTCAAGTCGACTACGCGACTGACGCGCGAATCTACCGCCGAGATGTCGAGCGCACCACTGGTTTCCAGTGACACTTCGTAACCGGCATCGCACAACTGTTTAAGCAAAGGGATGGCGTTCGGCTGTGCGAGCGGCTCACCGCCGGTCACACAGACATAGCGTGGGCGAAACCCGGCCACTTGCTCGAGGATGTCATCGAGGGTGCGGATCGTACCGCCGCTGAACGCATAGGCACTGTCGCAGTATTGGCAACGCAACGGGCAACCGGTCAGGCGCACAAAAACCGTGGGCAGCCCGGCAGTCCGCGTTTCCCCCTGCAACGAGTAGAAAACTTCGGTAATTCTCAATGTGTCTTGCATAGTCGCCACGGGCGTAACAGCTAAACAGGCTGTCCGCCTCCGTCAGGCACTTCAGACAACCCCGCCAACGCGTAGATCACCAGAAGCGTGTTTCAGAAAAAGGGCGTGAATTCTAACGAAAAAACCCGCGACAAGCGCGGGTTTCTTCCAAACGGGTCAAACACACTTACATGCGTTGCAGATCGCGTTGGGCCAACTGAGCAGCGGAGGTCCCCGGGTATTGGGAAACCACCTGTTGCAGAATGCCTTTGACCTTGTCGGTGTGACCCAGGCGGCGCTCTACATCAGCCAGCTTGTACAGCGAATCCGGCACTTTGGCGTGCTTGGGATAGAGCTGCGACACCTTGGCGAAAGCCTGACCTGCACCTTGCAGATCGCCCTTGGCCAGGTTCACTTCGCCCAACCAGTACTGGGCGTTGCCCGCGTATTGGCTGTTCGGGTATTTACGCAGGAATGCCGAGAAAGCCTGGCTGGCCTTGTCGAAATCCTTGGCTTTGATCAGGTCGAAAGCGGCATCGTAATACAGCTTTTCCTTGGCCGGATCACCCGGTTCGCTACTTGCAGCAGGTGCCTGGGCAGCAGCCCCGGCGCCAGCGGCAGCACCGGCAGCAGCACTTGCATCGCCACCGGCAGAAGAATTCTCAGGAGTCGCGGCAGGTGCAACACCGGATCCTATGCGCCGATCAAGATCCTGGTATCGCTCCAGGGATTCCTGTTTCATGCGCGCAACCTGATTCTGCAGTTCTTCGATCACACCTTGTTGGCGCGATATCTGATCCTGCATCTGTTGCAGTTGGTTGAACAGCATGCCCTGTGCCGAGGCAGGGGCCGAAGCCGCTCCCCCGGCATAGGCGCCGTTCGTACCGTAACCCGCAGGCGGATAACTGCTCCCGCTATTGTTATAACCGGAGTTGTCATCGACCACAGGAACCGCAGCCCACACCGCAAGCGGCGCGAGGCTGAGAGCCAGAACAGTTACAGCACGACGGCACGTTCGCATATCGAATTACTTACGCAGTTCGACGCGACGGTTTTGAGCCCAGGACTGCTCGTCGTTGCCGGTAGCAACTGGACGCTCTTCGCCGTAGGAAACCAGTTCCAGCTGAGCTGGGGAAACACCTTGCAGTACCAGGTAGCGCTGAACGGCTTTCGCACGACGCTCGCCCAGTGCCATGTTGTACTCACGAGTACCACGTTCGTCGGTGTTGCCTTCCAGAACAACGCGAGCGCCGTTTGCTTTCAGGTCTTTGGCGTGAACGTCCAGAGCGCGCATGGCTTCTGGCTTCAGGTCCGAGCTGTCGTATTCGAAGTAGAAGGTGGTGATTGCGCGCAGAGCAGCTTCTTCGCTCAGGGAACCGTCAACGGCACCAGTGTTTGCGCCGTAACCAGCGTTTGGATCAACAGCGCCTTCACCGGCGTTGTCGCCGCCTTTGGACGAGCAACCTACAGCTACAGCCATGGCCAGAGCCAGCGCAGCAAATTTACCAAACTTCAGCATTTCCATCGTGAAACTCCTAATGAACCCCAGTGTGTTAAGTAAAACGTAAAGCGCCGCGTCAGTTCAGGTAAGGGGACCAGGACGGTTCTCTGACTTCGCCTTGTGCGGTAGGAAGCGGGAGCCTCACGCGTCCATTAATGGACACGAGCATCAAGACTCCCCGGCCCTGCTGGCGGGTGGCGTAGATTACCATGGTGCCGTTGGGCGCAACAGTAGGTGACTCGTCCAGAGTGCTATCAGTGAGGATCTTTACACTACCTCGCTGCAAATCCTGGGCCGCCACCTTGAAATTGGTGAAACCGTCCTGGCGATGAATCATCACCAGAGTCTTTTCATCAGCCGAAAGCTTCGGGTTGGCGTTGTAGTTGCCAATGAAGGTCACACGCTCGGCACCACCGCCGCTGGCGCTGGTTTTGTAGATCTGCGGCTTGCCGCCACGGTCCGAGGTGAAGTAGATGGTCGAACCATCCTTGCCCCAGTACGGTTCGGTGTTGATGCCAGGACCTGCAGTCACACGAGTGATCTGACGCGAACCCAGGTTCATCACATAGATGTCCGGGTTACCGTCTTTCGACAGGACGAAAGCCAGGCGATTGCCATCCGGCGACCAGGCTGGCGCGCCGTTCAGGCCTTCGAAGTTGGTGATCTGCTCACGGCGACCGGTGTCGATGTTCTGCATGAAGATCCGTGGACGCTTCTGCTCGAACGACACGTAGGCGATGCGCTTGCCATCCGGTGCGAAACGCGGCGACAGGATCGGCTCGCGCGATTGCAGCAGGGTCACGGCACGTGCGCCGTCGTAGTCCGAACGCTGCAGGGTGTAGCGAGTGTTCTTCTCGGAGAAACGCTCGGCTGTCACGTACAGCAGACGGGTCGAAAACGCACCTTTGATACCGGTGAGTTTTTCGAACGACTGGTCCGAGATGAAGTGCGCCATGTCACGCAGTTGCTCGGTGGTACCGGACACACTGCCGTCAGCCACTTTCTGCTCGGTGGCCACGTTGAACAGTGCCCACTGCACCTGCAGACGACCGCCCGCTGGAGCAATGCTGCCGACCATCATGTATTGAGCACCCACCGCTTTCCAGTCACGGAAGATGATTTCGCTCGGCTGGCTTGGCTGGCTGATCATGTTTTGCTTTGGAATCGGCGAGTAGTAGCCCGAGTTCCGCAAATCGTTACCAATGATTTCTGCCATGTCGTCCGGCAGCACGGCACCGCCCTGCATACCGAACGGTACGACGGCGATCGGCGTCGCCCGATCGCTGCCGCTGGTGACCAGAATGTTCTTTTCATCAGCCATCGCGATCCCTGCCATGCAGCAGATCACGACCAGCATTCCTCGAAGAAGGTTTCTCACAAGGCTAGATCCTCAGGTGTGAATGTCATCTTGAATGAACGATACGGAGCGAAATCGCTCGGCTTCATTCCCTGCATTTCCGTCAAACGTCCAATATTCTTGACCGCCGCGACTGCCGAAGCATCGAACGGACCGTCGCCACTGGACTTGGCCACGCTGACCGAAGTCACCGTACCGTCCGGCAACATGCCGATTTGCAACACGACCGTCATGCCTTTGCGTGCCGAAGGAGGACGTGCCCACCCTTCCGCTGCGCGCGCACGAATCAGGTCATCGAAACTGCCCGCGACTTCGTCACCCTGCTCATCGGCCAAGGCCTGCTGACGCTGCGGCGTGTCGGAAAGCAAATCTGCCAGGGCCTGAGCCTTTTTCTCTTCGGCGGACTTACGTGCCGCTTCCTGCGATTTCTTCTTCGCAGCATCGGCAGCAGCTTTCTTCTTCGCTTCGTCGGCGACTTTCTTCTTCGCCTCTTCAGCTTCAGCTTTTTTCTTGGCGTCTTCGGCGGCTTTCTTCTTCGCGTCTTCGACGATCTTCTTCTTGGCTTCTTCAGCGGCCTCTTTCTTGGCCTCTTCTTTAGCCTCTTCTTCGGCTTTCTTCTTGGCTATATCAGCCAATTGTTTCTCTTCTGCCTTCTTGGCCTCGGCTTTCTTCGCATCGTCGGCTTTCTTGGCTTCATCAGCCTTTTTCGCCTCGTCCGCTTTCTTCGCCTGATCGGCCTTCTTGGCTTCCTCGGCCTTTTGAGCCGCTTCTTCTTTCTTTTGTTCCGCAGCCTTCACCGCTTCCTGCTCGACCTTTTTCTGCTCCATCTGCTCGACTTCGGTCTGGCGCGCGGCGGATTTCTTCGCCTCACCCGCAATCTTCTGATTGGTCTGGGTGGTTGCCTGACTTTTCGATTTCAGCTGGTACAGGGTCGCCTGGACAATCGGCTTGGCCGGCGGCAACTCAGGTGTAAAGGCGAAACTGACGAACAGCATGCCGAACACCAGCACGTGCAGGACAATCGCCAGAACACTAGGCCAGAAGTAGCTTTCCGAGGCGGACGGCTCTCGCTGTTGCTGCATCAGGGGGCCTCGGTAATCAAACCAACATTACCGACCCCGGCTTTCTGCAACCCGCCCATGGCCCCCATGACGGAGCCGTAGTCGACCGACTTGTCGCCACGAATAAAGACCTGGGTACGCTTGCCACCTTCGGTGCCGGCACGAATGATCTTGGTCACCGCGTCAGTCATCTGCGGCAGCGTCATTGCCCTGTCCTGCTGCTTTTCAGTGTCGACTTCGCTGCCAAGGTTCCAGTAGTAGGTCTTGTCAGCCTTGATCGAAATGGTCAGCACCTGAGTGTTGTTGTCCTGCGGCAAGGCTTCGCTGGAAACCTTGGGCAGATCCACTTTCACGCCCTGATTGAGCATCGGCGCGGTCACCATGAAGATAACCAGCAGCACCAGCATCACGTCGATGTATGGCACCACGTTCATCTCGGCGACCGGCTTGCGCTTGTTTCGGGCTCGAGCGATTAAAGCCATCGGGAAATACCTGCTTATTCTTCGCTGGTGTGCACTTTGCGGTGCAGGATCGCCTGGAACTCATCGGCGAAGGTGTAGTAGCGGCTCAGCAAGGTTTCGCTGCGGGCAGAGAAACGGTTGTAAGCGATAACGGCCGGGATCGCGGCGAACAGGCCGATCGCGGTGGCGATCAGGGCTTCGGCGATACCCGGGGCCACGGTGGCCAGGGTCGCTTGCTGGGCCTGAGCCAGACCACGGAAGGAGTTCATGATGCCCCACACGGTACCGAACAGACCGATGTACGGGCTGACCGAACCGACAGTGGCGAGGAACGGCAGGCTCTGCTCCAGCTTCTCTTCTTCACGGGAGATGGCAACGCGCATGGCACGGGCCACACCTTCCATCACCGCTTCAGGGTCAACACCTGGCTGCTGACGCAGACGGGAGAATTCCTTGAAACCGGCACGGAAGATCTGCTCCACGCCCGAATCCGGATCCGGGTTGCTGCCGGCCTGACGGTACAGCTTGGACAGATCGATACCCGACCAGAAGCGCTCTTCGAAGCTCTCCAGGGCGCGTCGACCGGCGCGCAACAGATTGCTGCGCTGAAAGATCATGATCCATGAGGTCACCGATGCGGCCACCAGGGTCAACATTACCAACTGCACCACGATGCTGGCATTGCTGACCAGGCTCCACATGGAGGAATGGTCGACGACGTTAGCTTCCACGCTTTATCTCCTGCTTTGAGTGTGTACCCGTGCCGCCCGCGTCGGCAAAGGCCGCACGCAAGGATTCGGGCATGGCCCGGGGTTTCAAACTGTCGGTGCGCACACAGGCCACCAGAAACTGCCCCTCACAGAGCAGCGCATTATCCGTGGCCCGCCTGACCTGCTGTTTAAAGCGCAGGCTGGCACGGTTCAATTCGATTACATCAGCGCTTACCAGCAGTTCGTCGTCCAGTCGCGCCGGCGCGTGGTAGCGCGCTTCGCTGGAATGCACGACAAACAACAGGTCCTCCCCTGCCAGTTCCGACTGGGCGAAGCCCAGCGTCCGGAGCCGCTCGGTTCGAGCCCGTTCCATAAACTTGAGGTAATTAACGTAATACACGATGCCGCCGGCATCGGTGTCCTCGTAATAAACGCGACAACGATGTGCGAACGGCTCAAGCCCGTTTTGCGCGCGCATACTCTAGTGCTTACTCCTCGGGTTGCCAATCCGGCCAGGCAACTGTTTTTTCAGTGTTTAAGGCTTTACCGCAAAAGTACCGTCCTGTGACAGTACAAACGCTGAATAAATCGCCAATAAATGTGTATCAATCGTCCAAGGCATCGAGAAACTCGTCTGCCACGGGCATTTCGCCCATTCGTGACGGAATGTTTAAACCGAAATGCAGATACGCATGCCGTGTCACCACCCTGCCCCGTGGCGTACGCATGATGTAGCCCTGCTGGATCAGGTACGGCTCCAGCACGTCTTCAATGGTATGACGCTCTTCACTGATCGCCGCCGCCAGGCTGTCGATGCCTACCGGACCGCCATCGAACTTCTCGATCATGGTCAGCAGCAAGCGCCGGTCCTGATGATCGAAGCCGTGTTCGTCGACGTCCAGCAGGTTCAAGGCCAGATCCGCCACCGACTTGGTGATATGGCCCTTGGCGCGCACTTCGGCAAAATCGCGCACCCGACGCAGCAGGCGATTGGCGATCCGCGGCGTACCACGGGCACGACGAGCGATTTCGAAAGAACCCTCCGGATCCAGTGGCAGACCGAGAATAGCCGCAGACCGACTGACAATCGTCGCCAGATCCGCCGTGCTGTAGAACTCCAGACGCTGGACGATACCGAAGCGGTCACGCAACGGGTTGGTCAGCATGCCAGCACGAGTAGTAGCGCCCACCAGAGTGAACGGTGGCAGATCCAGCTTGATCGAGCGCGCCGCCGGCCCTTCGCCGATCATGATGTCGAGCTGGAAGTCTTCCATCGCCGGGTACAGCACTTCTTCAACGATGGGTGACAGACGATGGATTTCGTCGATGAACAACACGTCGTGCGGCTCAAGATTGGTCAGCAGTGCCGCCAGGTCGCCCGGACGCTCAAGTACCGGGCCGGACGTGCTCTTGATCGACACACCCATTTCCTGAGCAATTATATTGGCCAGCGTGGTTTTACCTAGACCCGGCGGGCCGAAGATCAACGTGTGATCCAGCGATTCACTGCGGCCACGCGCCGCCTGGATGAACAGCTCCATCTGCTCGCGGACAGTCGGCTGGCCAATGTAGTCGGCCAGGCTGACCGGGCGAATGGCCCGGTCCTGGACTTCTTCGCGCTCACGCGGGCTGTGCGCGGCGGCGATCAGACGATCAGCTTCAATCACTTAAATCATTCCCTTCAGGGCGCGGCGGATCAGGTCTTCACTGCTCAAATTCTTGTCCTTGATGGCGGTAATCGCCTTGCTCGCTTCCTGCGGTTTGTAGCCCAGAGAAATCAGCGCGCTGACCGCATCGTTTTCAGCGGTATTGACCGGCGCCGGGCCGTCTGGCTGATTCGGCACCAGGGCGAACATGGCCGGTGAGGTTTCCCAGGCCTTGAAGCGATCCTTCAATTCGACCAGCAGACGCTCGGCGGTTTTCTTGCCAACCCCCGGCACCTTGGTCAGCGCCGAAGTGTCCTGGGATTGCACGCAGCGGATCAGTTCATCGACTTCCAGGCTCGACATCAAGGCCAGGGCCAGTTTCGGTCCGACACCATTGAGACGGATCAACTCACGAAAAAAGTCTCGCTCACGCTTGCCGGCGAACCCATAGAGTAACTGCGCGTCTTCGCGTACGACCAAATGGGTGTGCAGCGTCAGCGGTTCACCGACCGACGGCAGACGATAAAGGGTGGTCATGGGCACTTCCAGCTCATACCCGAGGCCGTTTACATCCAGAATCAGGTGCGGCGGCTGTTTCTCAGCCAAGGTGCCGCGCAAGCGTCCAATCACGTTTCAGATCCTTGAGCGTTGGCCAGCCGTGGGCTGGCGACAGATGGAAGGCGGGAATCGGGCCGACGACCCAGGCGCGAAATCCGCATTCCGCAAAAATGATTGCTGATGCTATCAGAGACGCAGGCGCCCGCCACGACTGCGTGCGGTTCCCAGGCCATGCGGCAGCAGGCTGGAACGGGTGTGCGCGTGACAAATCGCGATGGCCAGGGCATCCGAGGCATCGATCTGCGGTTTGCTGGTCAGCTTGAGCATGTGCATGACCATCATCTGCACCTGTTCCTTATTGGCGGCGCCGGTGCCGACCACGGCTTGCTTGACCTGGGTTGCGGTGTACTCGGCAATCTCCAGGCTTTCCTCGGCACCGGCAACGATTGCCGCACCGCGAGCCTGGCCGAGCTTGAGAGCCGAATCGGCGTTTTTCGCCATGAACACTTTTTCGATGCCCATGGTCACCGGGCCATAGGTCTGAATGATTTCACGCACGCCGCGATAAACGATTTGCAGCCGCTCATGCAGCTCGCCGGCGCCGGTACGGATGCAGCCCGACGCCACGTAGATGCAGCCGCCGCGGCCGGTATCGCGAACAACCCCGTAACCGGTGATGCGCGAGCCGGGGTCGATACCCAGAATTAAAGTCATAACGCCTGCTGGTTCGAAATAACACAAAAACAAATGTGGGAGCTGGCTTGCCAGCGATGACGGAGTGTCAGGCGCCATCATTGCCTGATGTGCCGACGCCATCGCTGGCAAGCCAGCTCCCACATTGAATCGTAGTCGCTCTTAACCGAGCTGAGCGGCCACATCTTCCGGAATGTCCGCGTTGGAGTAGACGTTCTGCACGTCATCCAGATCCTCGAGCATGTCGATCAGCTTGAGCACCTTCTCCGCGCCTTCCAGATCCAGTTCGGCACTGGTGGTCGGCTGCATGACGATTTCTGCGTCGTCACCCTTGAACCCGGCCGCTTCCAGCGCGTTACGCACGGCATAGAAGCTGGTGAACGAGGTGAACACGTCGATCGAGCCGTCTTCATGGCTGACCACGTCGTCGGCATCGGCTTCCAGCGCCGCTTCGGTCAGCGCGTCTTCATCGACGCCCGGGGCGAAGCTGATCTGGCCTTTGCGCTCGAACAGATACGCAACCGAACCGTCGGTACCGAGGTTGCCGCCACATTTGCTGAACGCATGGCGCACGGCAGCTGCGGTACGGTTGCGGTTGTCGGTCATGCACTCGACCATCACCGCCACGCCGCCCGGGCCGTAACCTTCATAGGTCAGCTCTTCAACGTTGTCCGCTTCGGTCGCACCGGCGCCACGCGCGACGGCACGGTCGATGATGTCGCGGCTCATGTTCGCACCCAGCGCCTTGTCCAGGGCCAGGCGCAGACGCGGGTTGGAACCCGGATCGCCGCCGCCCTGACGGGCCGCAACGGTCAGCTCACGAATCCACTTGGTGAAGATCTTGCCTCTCTTGGCATCCTGACGTTCTTTGCGGTGCTTGATGTTCGCCCACTTGGAATGACCTGCCATAACTCGCTCCGAATTCTCTTGAAACGTTGCCCGCCCTGCTCATGCAGCGGCCAGCAAACAAAAAATCTCGACCTGCTCTCTATAGATAGAAAAAAGGCGCATCCGAAGATGCGCCTTCAGGCCCGTCTTACTCAGCCTTTGGCGTTTCGCGCAAACGAATGTGCAGCTCGCGCAGTGCCTTGGCATCCACCACACCCGGCGCTTGCGTCATGACGTCCGCAGCACTCTGGGTTTTCGGGAAGGCGATCACTTCACGGATCGACTGGGCGCCGGTCATCAGCATCACCAGACGGTCCAGACCGAAGGCCAGACCACCGTGCGGCGGTGCACCGTACTTCAGCGCGTCGAGCAGGAAGCCGAACTTCTCTTCCTGTTCTGCTTCATTGATACCCAACAGACGGAAGACCGCTTGTTGCATTTCCTTGCGGTGGATACGGATCGAACCGCCACCCAGCTCGGTACCGTTGAGCACCATATCGTAGGCGCGGGACAGAGCGCCGGCCGGATTGGCTTCCAGCTCTTCAGGGGAGCACTTCGGTGCGGTGAACGGGTGGTGCAGCGCAGAGAAGCTGCCGTCGTCGTTTTCTTCGAACATCGGGAAGTCGACGACCCACATTGGCGCCCACTTGCAGGTCAGCAGGTCGAGGTCGTGACCGAGTTTGATACGCAGCGCGCCCAGGGCTTCGCTGACGATCTTGGCCTTGTCGGCGCCGAAGAACACGATGTCGCCGTCAACCGCGCCGACGCGATCGAGGATCACGTTCAGGTTGGCTTCAGGGATGTTTTTCACGATCGGCGATTGCAGACCTTCAACACCGGCAGCGCGCTCGTTGACCTTGATGTACGCCAGGCCCTTGGCACCGTAGATGCCGACGAACTTGGTGTAGTCGTCGATCTGCTTGCGCGGCATGCTCGCCCCGCCTGGAACGCGCAGTGCAGCGATACGGCATTTCGGATCGTTGGCCGGGCCGCTGAAGACCTTGAATTCGACTTCTTTGAGTTGATCGGCGACGTCGACCAGTTCCAGCGGGTTACGCAGGTCCGGCTTGTCGGAACCGTAACGGCGCATGGCTTCTTCGAAGGTCATGTGCGGGAATTCACCGAATTCCAGATCCAGCACTTCCTTGAACAGGTTGCGGATCATGCCTTCGGTCAGGCCCATGATGTCTTTTTCGTCGAGGAAGCTGGTCTCGATGTCGATCTGAGTGAACTCAGGCTGACGGTCGGCACGCAGGTCTTCGTCGCGGAAGCACTTGGCGATCTGGTAGTAACGGTCGAAACCGGCAACCATCAGCAGTTGCTTGAACAGCTGAGGCGATTGCGGCAGCGCGAAGAACGAACCGGCGTGAGTACGGCTCGGCACCAGGTAGTCGCGGGCGCCTTCCGGGGTAGCACGGGTCAGGATCGGTGTTTCGACGTCGAGGAAGCCGTTCTCGTCGAGGAAGCGACGGATGCTGGTGGTCATGCGCGAACGCAGACGCAGCTTCTCGGCCATTTCCGGACGACGCAGATCCAGGAAGCGGTAGCGCAGGCGGGTTTCTTCGCCGACGTCGGAGTATTCGTTGAGCGGGAACGGCGGGGTTTCCGACTCGTTCAGCACTTCCAGCTCGTAGCCGAGCACTTCGATCATGCCCGACGCCATGTTGGCGTTGGTCGCACCGGCCGGACGCAGACGCACCTTGCCGGTGATCTTCACGACGTATTCGCTGCGCACGCGATCGGCGGCGGCGAAGCTCTCGGCGCGATCCGGATCGAACACCACCTGAGCCAGACCATCACGATCACGGATATCGAGGAAAATCACCCCGCCGTGGTCGCGACGACGGTGAACCCATCCGCAAAGGGTAATTTCCTGGCCTTCCAGGCTTTCGTTCAGTTGGCCGCAATAATGGCTGCGCATCATGGTAGTGGTTTCGCTTCTCGTAATTCGAAATTCGGTGGAGATCCCGTCGCACTCAAGCACTGCGAAATCTCACGCGTGTCGTTCGACCTGGGCCTGAACCCTAGTCAGATTTGTCGCCACCGGCCAGATTCTTCTTGGCTCCGGTCTTGAAATCGGTTTCGTACCAACCGCTGCCGCTGAGGCGAAAACCCGGCATGGACAGCTGTTTCTTGAGCTCTGGCGCCTGACAGGCAGGGCAGTCGACCAGCGGTGCCTCGCTGATCTTTTGAATGGCTTCCAACTGATGACCACAGGAAGCACATTGATAATCGTACATCGGCATGGAGGTGTCTCGGCGATCAGATTGCCACCGCGCGCAGGGCTTTGCGGCGAAAGAGCGGGATTATATCCATTAAATGCGGGCTGTGCAGCCGTAAGACTGCACAGCCCGCCACGTCATTTCAAGTATTGGCCGTTCAGGGCATGACGGCCGTCGGGGTATCCCGCAGACCATTCATCACACACACCACCCGCACCAGACCGCTGAAGTTTTTCACCCCGCCGTGGCGCAGGTGCACCTGACGGTCAACGTGGGACAGCAACGTACTGACCGAACAGCCATTGTGCCCGGCCATCTCACCGAGAATGTTCCAGTAAACCTGCTCGAGCCTCAAGCACGTGGCAAACCCGTTCAAGCGCACTGACCTTGCCAGCGGCCGGATCAGCTCGAAGTCGAAATCGCTGACAAACGGGTCGACCTTCATTTCCTGCTGCGAACCGACATGTTCGCTTCGCCTGTCTCCACCTACCATATCGCTGACACTCCTTTGCCATCGCTGCTTTTTATAAAGACAACATCCTGTGTCTTCATAAAAACGCAGACGCAAAGTCAGCGCCAGACGACTAGTTGCCCAGCTGCGTAGGATAAGCCGACATGTTCGGTAAGATTTGAAACAGCGCGCGGACACCCACCACCCCGGGACATCCGAGCACCGGACTATCAGGTCTCGAGCAACGCACGCAGCATCCACGCGGTCTTCTCATGCACCTGCATACGCTGGGTCAGCAGGTCGGCCGTCGGCTCGTCACTGACTTTGTCCAGAAGCGGGAAGATGCCGCGAGCGGTGCGCGTCACCGCTTCCTGACCCTCGACCAATTGCTTGATCATGTCCTCGGCGCTTGGCACGCCGACTTCTTCCTTGATAGAGGAAAGACGCGCGTAAGTCGCGTAGGCGCCCGGTGCCGGAAAACCCAGGGCCCGAATGCGCTCGGCGATCAGGTCCACGGCCAGCGCCAGCTCGTTGTATTGCTCTTCGAACATCAGATGCAGGGTCCTGAACATGGGACCGGTGACGTTCCAGTGGAAGTTATGGGTTTTCAGATACAGCACGTAGGTGTCCGACAGCAGCCGCGACAGCCCCTCGACGATGGACTTGCGGTCTTCTTCACTGATACCGATATCGATTGCCATGTTTACCCCCTAAGGCGATTGAATTCATCCAACAGGTGCAGACCCACTCTAGCAAGGCAGGCGCCACCTCGCAGCCGGCAATCTTCGCTCGCCGTGCGACAAATCGACCGGGCCGGTGCCGCTGGCCGGGGTAATTTGAGTAGCTGCAGGCTTTGCTGTTAAATAGGCAGTGTGTCGCTACGCCCCATTTTTCAGGGGTGTCGTGCATAGGCTGATGCCGGGCACGTGTCCAACGCCTCTTTATTGTTCCGAAGCGAACCGTGCGCCTTCAGCTCTTCCTTGTGAGCCGTCATAACGTGAGCCAATCAAAATGTTGAAAATCGTCCACCTGCTAATGGGCGCAGCGGCCTTGCTGCTGTCGTTCATACCTAGCCTGAAATCCGAAGCCGTTCCTTACCTGCAACAACCCGATGCACTTTACCTGGCCTTTTTCGGCCTGCTGAACCTGGTCATCGCTCCAGTGATCCCTTACTGGAACAAAGGCCCGCGCCAGCATCTGCAAAATCTGGTCAGCGCTCTTCTCGTGCTGACTGTCGTCCTGCAAACCCTGACCCTGATCGCACCGATGCCTGTCATCGCCGGTCAACCGGCAGTGTTGTTCAGCCTGGTGATCGCCCTGGTTGCCGTGGTTGTGCACCTGGCCGTGAGCTTCTACAAATCTTCACCGACTGCCGCACCTGTCAGCTATGACATGAGCAACCGCGATACCGGTACCGTCAAGTGGTTCAACACGTCCAAAGGCTTCGGCTTTATCTCCCGGGATTCCGGCGATGATATTTTCGTGCACTTTCGTGCAATCCGTGGCGAAGGCCACCGCGTACTGGTCGAAGGCCAGCGCGTTGAGTTCTCGGTGATGAACCGGGATAAAGGCCTGCAAGCCGAGGATGTGATCGCCGCCCTGCCGCGTCGCTGATCCAAGGCAAGAAAAAACCGCGAGCAGCCTGGCTGATCGCGGTTTTTTTTACGCCGTTATAAAAGCGCCGACATCAGTAGTGTGGCGGTGGTGCCTCTTCCTCGAAAGCATCGAACTGCCCAACCATTTCTTCCTGACGCTTGAGTACCGCAGCCATTTGCAGTTGCAGGCGCTCGATCACGCGCTGCTGCGCCACCAGTTCGTCGTTCAACGCCTGAATGGTGTCATCCTGAAAGGCCAGGCGGCTTTCCAGATCGGTAACGCGCTCTTCAAGGCTCATCGCTCAATCCTCCAGAAACGTGAAGTGCTCAGTCAGCACCAGGCGCAGCCGTTCACGAATGGCCGCAACCTCCTCGGCGCCATAGGGTTTGGCCGGGTGTTTGCCCCAGACCGGCGCCGGCCATGCCGCATCGTCACGCTGGCGCACGATCACATGCATATGCAGCTGGCTGACAACGTTGCCCAGGGTAGCGACGTTCAGCTTGTCGGCATCGAACAGGTCCTTGAGCAACTCGGCCAGCGCGGTGGTTTCCTGCCACAACTGCTGCTGGTCGGCGACATCCAACTGAAACAACTCACTGATATCGTCGCGACGAGGCACCAGGATGAACCACGGGTAATTGGCATCATTGGACAGCAGTAGTCGGCAGAGCGGGAAGTCGCCGATGGTCAGGGTGTCCTGTTGAAGTCGTGAATCTAAAGCAAACACTGCGTGCACTCCCGGCTGATCTACATATTCAGCTTAGCGGCCACCCAGACAGGCAACGCACCAAGCGACAGGCAGGCAGCATACCTGCGAATGCGCCGGGCTTCACGATGAGTGCACTCGACCAGGCCACCACAGCCCTGACAAGAGACACCTACAAAGATTGTGCACCATCCCGGAGCCTGAACCGGCCTCGAACGCGAGCAACTAGCTGAAACAGCCTTGGCCATCCGGTGACAGACTCACCGCAAGCTGTATGAATCCGGTACAGCCTGTAAATTTTTTGCACCAAAACCGCACAGTGCGTCTACGCTGAGTGCGTCGGGCATCCGCCAAATACTCACTGACGGGGTGAACCGGTAACGTTTTTGGTTGTCACGCCGCCATGCGAACGTGACAACACGATGCAAAGGTATGCGTCAAGCCCCTGATACAAAAGGGCTTGAACCCCCGTTTTTATGCGGTTTTTACGGCTACAGGCAGGTGTTCAGAAAAATAAACGTGGCAACCCTGCACTTTGTGCACGCTTGTTGCATCAGTACACACATGGTCTATAAGCGCGCCACCGGAAGTGGCAGCTGGAGACCAACCAATACGGTGGCAGGGTTGCCCCAATGGAGATTCAAGTGTTTTGCCAGGGACTCTTTTTTACCGATGCAAAAAGGCCCAGAAACAGCGATAAAGTTGTCAGCCCGGCTGCATGGGTAACGTGAATTTGCGACATCAACCCAGCTGTTTGCGACGTCGTCGTAAAGATCATGAAAGGTTGTATGAGCAAGTATCGCCAACATTGTCGGCGTGATATAAGTTTGCGCCGACACAAAAAGAAAGAGCCGCCCAGATAATAAAACAGGTGGGACGGCAGTACTCTTCTAAAACCAAAGGAGCAAATCACGATGCGCGTGATGAAGTGGAGCACAATCGCACTGGCTGTTGCAGCAGCAGCCAGCACTCAATTGGCTACGGCCGCCCCGTTTGTTAGTGACCAGGCAGAAGCCAAAGGTTTCGTTGAAGATGCAAAACTCACCGAAACGTTGAAGAACTACTACTTCAACCGCGACAACAAGAACGGCGGCCACGACCAGAAAGACTGGACTCAAGGCTTCCTGGGCAATTTTAACTCCGGTTACACCCAAGGTACTGTCGGCGTTGGTATCGATGCATTCGGTTACCTGGCGGTCAAACTGGATGGCGGTGACGGTACTTCCGGTTCCGGCAACATGAGCCGTAGTGACGTAGTCAAGGCTAACGGTTACTCTCACGATGTGGATGACAGCCAAGGCAAAGCCGGTGCTGCCATCAAGTTCCGCATCTCCAAAACCGAGTTGAAAATCGGCGACCAGCAGCCAAGCACTGCTCCAGTGTTCGCTGTCGGTGGTTCCCGCCTCATTCCGCAAACTGCCAGCGGCTTCCAGCTGCAGAGCAGCGAAGTCAAAGACCTTGACCTCGAAGCCGGTCACTTCTACTCGGCGACCAGCCAGGACAAGAACGCCCGTGACGGCGGCCTGTACGCGAACTACGCTGGCGTAGAAGCCAAGTCGATCGACTATTTCGGTGGCAAATACGGCATCACCGAAAACCTGAGCGCGTCGCTCTACGGTGCCAAGCTGCAAGACGTCTGGAACCAGTACTACGCGAACGTGAACCTCACCACCCCATTCGGTGGCGACACTTCGCTGAACACTGACTTCAACATCTACCGCACCACCGATACCGGTGACAAGCTGGCAGGTGACATCAGCAACACTGCCTTCTCCCTGGCAACCGCGCTGTCGTTCCTGAAGGCACACACCTTCACCCTGGCCTTCCAGAAGGTTAACGGCGATACCCCGTTCGACTACGTTGGCGTGGGCAAGAACAACCGTGGCGGCGACTCGATCTTCCTCGCCAACTCCATCCAGTACTCTGACTTCAACGGTCCAGGCGAGAAATCCCTGCAAGCCCGTTACGATCTGAAAATGGCCGAGTACGGCGTTCCAGGCCTGAGCTTCATGGTTCGTTACGTCAAAGGTTGGGATATCGACGGTACCGGTCTGGCTGCAAACAGCCAATACCGCACCAGCACTGGCGCACCGCTGTACGGTGAAGATGGCAAACACCACGAAACCAACTTCGAAGCCAAGTACGTTGTTCAGTCTGGCCCGGCGAAAGATCTGTCGTTCCGCATCCGTCAAGCCTGGCACACTGCCAACGCAGACCAGGGCGAAGGCGACGTTAAAGAGTTCCGCCTGATCACCGAATACCCACTGAACATCCTGTAATTGTCAGTGGTTAGTTTGGAAGCATAAAAAAAGGCCCATCTTCGGATGGGCCTTTTTTATTGCCTGTCACTTGTAATAAATGCCTGACCAACAAGTCAGGCATTTAATTAGCAACCTATCATTACACCGCCGATTCCTGAACCACACGAATCACCCGCTGTGGAAACGGAATATCAATACCGGCTGTCTTCAAACGATCACGCGACTGTTCATTAAACATGAACATCACATCCCAATAGTCTGCAGTTTTAACCCACACACGCAGGGAAACAGTGATCGAACTGTCACCCAACGTCGAAATGACCGCTTGCGGCGCAGGGTCCTGCAGAATGCGATCGTCCTTGGCCAGATCCAGCAGCACCTGACGCGCCTTTTGCAGATCCGCTTCATAATCCACACCCACGTCAAACACCACTTTGCGGGTTGGTTGACGGTTGGTGTTGGTGATGATGCCGTTCGACAGATTGCCGTTCGGGACAATGATGGTTTTGTTGTCACCGGTACGCAGCACGGTGTGGAAAATCTGGATGCTGTCGACCGTACCCGCCACGCCTTGCGCTTCGATCCAGTCACCGATACGGAACGGACGGAACAGCAGAATCAACACGCCGCCAGCGAAGTTCGCCAGACTGCCTTGCAATGCCAGGCCGATCGCCAGACCCGCAGCACCAATCGCGGCGACGAACGAGGTGGTTTCGACACCAATCATCGAGGCCACGCTGACGATCAGCAGCACCTTGAGGATGATGTTCGCCAGGCTGCTGATGAAGCCTTGCAGCGCCAGGTCGGCATTGCGCAGGGCCAGCAGACCGCCGAGCTTTTGCGTGACTTTGTTGATCAGCCACCAGCCGATGGCCAGGGTAATCACTGCCAGCAGCACGCGACTGCCGTATTCCATGATCATCGGAATCCACGCCTGGGACGCCTTGACCAGGTTGTCTACCTCTGCATTCAAATCCATCTTCCATCTCCTGATGTCCGGCTACCCGGGGCTGTACACAAATTAAAAGTGGGAGCGGGCTTGCTCGCGAAAGCGCTGTGTCATTCAACAATGAGTTGCCTGACACACCGCTTTCGCGAGCAAGCCCGCTCCCACAGCCATCTGACCGGACTTAGTCGCGGAAGTTGTTGAACTGCAATGGCATGCCGAATTCCTTGGCGCGCAGGGCCGCGATGGCTTCCTGCAGGTCATCGCGCTTCTTGCCGGTCACACGCACCTGCTCGCCCTGAATGGCAGCCTGTACCTTGAGCTTGGCGTCCTTGATGTGAGCGACGATCTTCTTCGCCAGCTCCTTGTCGATGCCTTCCTTGAGGATCGCGTCCTGCTTCATCAGCTTGCCCGAGGCGTAAGCGTCTTTTACTTCAAGGCACTGCACATCGATCTTGCGCTTGGTCAGGGCCAGCTTCAGGATCTCGATCATCGCTTCCAGCTGGAACCCGGCTTCAGCGGTCAGGTTGACGGTCAGGTCCTTTTCCTTGAACTCGAAGCTGCCTTTGCCTTTCAGGTCATAGCGACGATCGAGTTCCTTCACGGCGTTCTCGACCGCGTTGGTCAGCTCGTGTTTGTCCAGTTCGGATACCACGTCGAACGACGGCATGTAGTCTCTCCAATAAAAAGGCGCGCTCGATCAGGATGGAGCGCGCTTGGCTTGCGGTTAAAATCCGGCTCATTATAACGGGTCTTTTCCCACCGATACGGCGAGCCTTGCATGCCAGTACCTTACCGAGTGAAAAACTGATGTCCACCCCTTGGCACGTTCTCGGCGCCGGCAGTCTCGGCACCCTGTGGGCCACGCGTCTGGCCCGGGCCGGGCTGCCGGTGCGGCTGATCGTGCGGGATGCCGAGCGCCTGCGCAGCTATCAGGCGGCCGGCGGTCTGACGCTGGTCGAACACGGCGCAGCCACGACCTACGCCGTCCCCGCGCAAACGGCGGACGACCCGGAGCCGATCCGCCGCCTGCTGGTCGCCTGCAAGGCCTATGACGCCGAAAGCGCGGTCGCCCGCCTCGCCCCGCGCCTGAGCGCAGATGCCGAGCTGATCCTGTTGCAGAACGGCCTCGGCAGTCAGGACGCCGTTGCAGCGCAGGTACCGCAGGCACGCTGCCTCAGCGCCTCCAGCACCGAAGGCGCGTTCCGCGACGGCGACTGGCGCGTGGTGTTTGCCGGCCACGGTTTCACCTGGCTGGGCGATGCCAGCCATCCGGTAGCGCCAATCTGGCTGGACGATCTTGATGCGGCGAAAATCCCCCACGAGTGGAGCACCGACATCCTCACCCGGCTGTGGCGCAAACTGGCGCTCAATTGCGCGATCAATCCGCTGACCGTGCTCCACGATTGCCGTAACGGCGGGCTGGAGCAGCATCAATGCGAAGTCGCCACGCTGTGCAACGAGCTGGCCGAGTTGCTCGAGCACTGCGGTCAACCGGCCGCGGCGGTCAATCTGCAACAGGAAGTCGAGCGGGTGATCCACGCCACCGCAGCCAATTACTCGTCGATGTATCAGGACGTGGCGAACCAGCGCCGCACCGAAATCAGTTACCTGCTGGGCCACGCCTGCAAAGTCGCCACCCGTCACCAGTTGAACCTGCCGCACCTCAATCAATTGCAGCAGCGTCTGGTCAGCCATCTGCACAGCCTTGGATTGCCCAGCGACTGAGCAGCGGCTACGCTGCCCACTTGTTCCTCTGCCGTGATAAACCTGATGCCATTGCGCCAGCGCCTTGAAAACCTGCCGGTCGGCCAGAAACTGCTGGCCGCCCTGCTGGTGTTGCTGACCACCGTCCTGCTGGTCGCCAACCTGACCTTTATCAGCGCCGCCTATTACATCTCCCAGGAAAGCATGGCGCCACAGGCCCTGCAGACCATAGGCCGACTGGTGTCCAACCCGAGCCTGGTATCGCAAGCCCTCGAGTCGCCGCAAAGCGCCGAACGCCTGCTCAAGGAACTCGACAGTTATTCGCCGCTGCGCGCAGCGGCTTTGTACGACGGCAAGGGTGACCGGATCGCCCAGGTGCAGCGTGGCGAAAAACTCAATCTGCCGGAGCGCTTTCGACACATCGAAGCCTGGCAACTCACCGAGTTTCGCAGCAACCAATTGATCACCCTGCCGCGCCCCGGCACCGCGCCTGGGCATCTGCTGCTGGTCGCCAGCAGTGAACTGCCGATGGCGTTCTACACCGGTACCCTGACCGCCAGTCTCGGCATCCTGATTTTCAGTGTGCTGTTGTGGCTGGTGATTGCGCGGCAGATCAAACGCCTGATCACCCGCCCGATCCATGAGCTGGAAGAACTGTCGCGGCAGGTCACTCGCGAAGAGAACTACTCCCTGCGCGCCTCGCGCGGTAACCACGACGAGATCGGCAGCCTCGCCGAAGCGTTCAACACCATGCTCTCGCGCATCGAAGCCCGCGAGCAACAACTCAAGCGCGCCCGCGATGACTCGCAAGCTGCCTACGATCAGGCTCAGGGTCTGGCCGAGGAAACCCGCCACACCAACCGCAAGCTGGAGCTGGAAGTCCAGGTGCGCAGCAAGATCGAGAAGAAGCTCACTGGTTTCCAGAACTACCTCAACAGCATCATCGACTCCATGCCCTCGGCGCTGATCGCCCTCGACGAGCAGCTCTACGTGACCCAGTGGAACCAGGAGGCCAGCGCCCTCTCCGGGACGCGCCTGGATGAGGCGCTGAACCAACCGATCTTCCTCGCCTTCGAACCGCTCAAGCCGTTTCTGCCACAACTGAAGCAAACGGTCGAAGAACACACCGTGGCGAAGATCGAGCGGGTGACCTGGTTCAAGGACGACGAACCCAAACACTACGCTCTGACCTTTTACCCGCTGATGGGCGGTGCCGGGCGCGGTGTAGTGATCCGTATCGACGACATCACCCAGCGCCTGTCGCTGGAAGAAATGATGGTGCAGTCGGAAAAAATGCTCTCGGTCGGAGGCCTCGCCGCCGGCATGGCCCATGAGATCAACAACCCGCTGGGCGCGATCCTGCACAACGTGCAGAACATTCGCCGGCGGCTGTCGGCGGATCTGCCGAAGAACCTCGAAACCGCCGAACAGCTGGGCATCGAACTGGACACGGTCAACCGATACCTGCAAAGCCGCGAAGTACCGAAATTGCTCGACGGCATCCAGCAGGCCGGCGCCCGCGCGGCAAAAATTGTCACGCACATGCTCAGTTTCAGCCGGCGCAGCACCCGGCAAATGGCCCCGTGCGATTTGCCCGCGCTGATCGATCAGGCTGTAGAAATTGCTGGCAACGACTTCGATCTGGCGATCGGTTTCGACTTCAAGGGCCAGGCGATCATCCGCCAGTTCGACCCGGCGCTCGGCCCGGTTCCGGGCACCGCCAACGAACTGGAACAAGTGCTGCTCAACCTGCTGAAAAACGCCGCGCAAGCAATTCACCAGCGCGAAGACGACAGCGAGCCGGGGCGGATCATTTTGCGCACCAAACTGAACCCGCCATGGGCCGAGATCCAGGTCGAGGACAACGGCATCGGCATGAGCGAGAGCGTGCGCAAGCGCACCTTCGAGCCGTTCTTCACCACCAAGGAAATCGGCCAGGGCACCGGCCTTGGGCTGTCGGTGTCGTACTTCATCATCACCAACAACCACAAAGGCCAGATGGAAGTGCAATCGGCGCCCGGTCAGGGCACCTGCTTCACCCTGCGTCTACCGCTGGCACAACCGGCAGCCATTGCCGCCGAAACCAATCAACTACAGAGGTAACCCATGGGCTTTCGCTTGTCGAAGATCTACACCCGCACTGGCGATACCGGCGAAACCGGCCTCGGCGATGGCCGCCGCGTGCCCAAGGATCACCCGCGCATCGAAGCGATTGGTGAGGTTGATACGCTCAACAGTCAGGTCGGCGTGCTGCTGGCCGGGCTGATCGCCGAACGCGAGGCGTTTCCGGGATTGAATGAGCTGATCGACGTGCTCGCGCCTTGCCAGCACCGCTTGTTCGACTTGGGGGGTGAGCTGGCAATGCCTGAATATCAGGCGCTGAACGCGGCGGAAATCGAGCGCCTGGAAGCGGCAATTGATGTGTGGAACGAGGAATTGGGGCCGCTGGAGAATTTCATTCTGCCCGGCGGTTCGCTGCTGATTGCCCAGGCCCACGTGTGCCGCAGCCTGGCGCGCAGTGCCGAGCGGCGTTGTCAGCATTTGAACGCGATCGAGCCGTTGGCCGGGGTTGGTCTGGCGTATATCAATCGGTTGTCGGATCTGTTGTTTGTGGCAGCGCGGTTGATTGCGCGGCGGCAGGGGGTGGCGGAGATTTTGTGGCAACCGGCGGTGAAGCCTTCAGAAATCTAGCGCCTGAACGGACGCCTTCGCGAGCAAGCCCGCTCCCACAGTTGACCGCGTTACTTCAGTTGGAACGCGGTCAACTGTAGGAGTGAGCCTGCTCGCGATGAGGCCGGTAGCCTTTAAACAGAATCAGGCCAGAACGCCCGAATCCCCGCCACACCCTGAGCCCCAACACCCCAAGCCTTCTCGCGCTCCGCCGGGCCAACGCCGCCAAGCAAGAACACCGGCTTGCCAAAGCCCTCGATCAACGTCGAAGCCTGCTCCCAGCCCAACGGCTGCGCATCCGGGTGGGTCAAGGTCGGCTGAACCGGCGACAGCGTGACGAAATCCACGCCCATCTGCTCGGCCAGCGCCAGCTCTTCAGCGTTATGGCAGGACGCCGCCAACCAGCGCTCTGCCGGTAACGGCCGGCCCGCTGCGGCATATTTGCGCAATTGCGCGGCGGTGATGTGCCAACCGGCGGACGGGAAATCACCGAGCCATTCGAACGGCCCCTTGATCATCAACTGCGCCTTGCCGGCGCAGAGACCGACGGCATCCACCGCCAGATCGCGGTATTTGGGGTCATAGCCGTTCGGCGCGCGCAACTGGATCAGCTTGATCCCGCCGGCAATCGCCTTCTGGATCCCGCGCAGCAAGGCCGGAGCGTCCAGATCTTCCGGGGTGATCAGGTATTCAGCGGGAAGGCGCGCTGCGGCAACGATCGGCTGATTGGCCGCCGGAAACTCATAGTTCAGCAGATCCTTGGCGGTTACCCAGGCCAGTGGCTGGCCCTCGGCACCGTGCGGCTCACCGGTAAACCGGGAGACTTCCCAGACATCCAGCAACACCTGTTTGTCCGGGTAATCGTGGCGAACCTTGATCAGTGGACGAGCCGCGCCGACAACAATGCCCAGCTCTTCCTGCAGCTCGCGGGCCAGGGCGCTTTCGACGGATTCGTCAGCCTCGACCTTGCCGCCGGGAAACTCCCACAGGCCACCCTGATGCTGGGTGTCGGCACGGCGGGCGATGAGGATTTTGCCGCTGTCGTCACGAATGACGGCAGCCGCGACGTGTACGCGTTTCACGGATTCAACTCCTCCAGTCCAGCCTTTTGCCACGCCTTGAAGGCGGGCCATTGGTAGACGGTTTCAACATAGGCTTGATCAACCGCCGGCAACTGCACCTGGTAGGTACGCAGACGCACGGCAATCGGTGCGAAGAACGCGTCAGCCAGACTCACTCGGCCAAACAGATACGGCCCAGGCTCAGTGGCCGCCGCGCGGCATTCGGCCCACAGCGCGAGCATGCGCTCGATATCGACCTTCACTTCCGGCGGCACCGGATCGAGCGGGGCGTCGTGGCTCAGGTTGAACGGCATATGATTGCGCATGGCGAAAAAGCCGCTGTGCATCTGCGCGCAGGCGGACCGCGCCTGGGCACGGGCATAAACATCGCTCGGCCAGAGCTGCTCGGACGGAAACTGCTCGGCCAGGTATTCGGCGATCGCCAGAGAGTCGGCCACAGTGCCACGAGAGGTTTGCAGCAGCGGCACCTTGGCGGTCGGCGAATGCTTGAGCAGCCGCTCGCGGGTGTCGGGCTTGCCGAGCTTGATCAGTTCTTCGGTGTAGGGAGCGCCGGTCAGTTCCAGCGCCAGGGCGGCGCGCAGGGACCAGGAAGACAGCAGTTTGTCGCCGATGATCAGGTGCAGGGACATGGTGTGGCGCCTTTTCGTCAGTGGAAAGCTTCAAGACTTGTAGTGACTGGACCGACGCGTTCGCGGGCAAGCCCGCTCCCACAGTGATTTCGGTCGTTCACAAAGGTTGTGTACACCTGAAAACCCTGTGGGAGCGGGCTTGCTCGCGAAGAGGCCGGCACATTCAACATTGATATTGCCAGACACAACGTCATCGCGAGCAGGCTCACTCCCACATTGGATAGTGTTGTCACAAACCCCTGTGGGAGCGAGCCTGCTCGCGAAAGAAGCGACCCGGTCTTGGATCAGGTGCGGTACTCGGCGTTGATCTTCACGTACTCATGCGACAGGTCGGTGGTCCAGATGGTTTCGCTGCAATCGCCGCGACCCAGTTCGATGCGGATAGTGATCTCTTCCTGCTGCATCACCGCCGAGCCTTGCGCCTCAGTGTAGGTCGCTGCGCGCGCGCCACGGCTGGCAATACACACATCGCCGAGGAACACGTCGATCTTGCTCACGTCGAGGTTCGGCACACCGGCACGGCCGACAGCGGCCAGAATCCGGCCCCAGTTCGGGTCGGAGGCGAACAGCGCGGTCTTGATCAGCGGCGAGTGGGCCACGGTGTAACCGACGTCCAGGCATTCCTGATGATTGCCGCCGCCGTTGACTTCAACGGTGACGAACTTGGTCGCGCCTTCGCCGTCACGCACGATGGCCTGGGCCACGTCCATGCACACTTCGAACACCGCCTGCTTCAGCTTGTTGAACAGCTCGCCTTCAGCGCGGGTGATTTCCGGCAGCGCAGCCTTGCCGGTGGCAATCAGCATGCAGCAGTCGTTGGTCGAAGTATCGCCATCGATGGTGATGCGGTTGAACGACTTGTTCGCACCGTCGAGCATCAGATTGTGCAGCACATCGCGGGAGACTTTGGCGTCGGTAGCGATGTAGCCGAGCATGGTCGCCATGTTCGGGCGGATCATGCCTGCACCTTTGCTGATACCGGTGACGGTGATGGTCACGCCGTCATGCTGGAACTGGCGGCTGGCACCCTTGGGCAGGGTGTCGGTGGTCATGATGCCGGTGGCGGCCGCTGCCCAGTTGTTTTCCGACAGGTCATCCAGTGCGGCTTGCAGTGCGCCTTCGATCTTCTCGACCGGCAGTGGCTCGCCGATCACGCCGGTGGAGTACGGCAGGATCTGGCTGGCATCGACACCGGTCAGCTCGGCGAGTCTGGCGGTGGTGCGCTCGGCAGCCGCCAGGCCCGGCTCACCGGTACCGGCGTTGGCGTTACCGGTGTTGGTCAGCAAGTAACGCACGTCGTTCTGCACACGTTTTTTCGCCAGGATCACCGGCGCGGCGCAAAAGGCGTTCAACGTGAACACACCGGCCACGGTCGAACCTTCGGCGCAGCGCATCACTACCACATCCTTGCGCCCAGGGCGCTTGATGCCGGCCGAGGCAATACCGAGTTCAAAACCGGCAACCGGGTGCAACGTTGGCAAAGGACCAAGACCAACAGCCATGAATGCGCTCCTTACTCAATGATGTCAGCACCGCTTCCTGCTGTTTTCGACAAGAAGGCGGCGGATTAAATGGCAAAACGCCGCGACGGCAGGAGCCGGTCGCGGCGCGGGTATTTCAGCGATTGAAACGGGGTTTACTGGATCTGCCCGTGGCAATGCTTGAATTTCTTGCCCGAACCGCAGTAGCACAGTTCGTTGCGGCCCAGCTTCTGCTCGTTGCGAACCGGAGCGGTGGCGAGGGCCACATCGACCTCTTCACCCAACACTTCCGGTTGATCCAGACCAGGGGCCTCGGCGTGTTCGAACTGCATGCGGGCGGCCAGTGCTTCGGCTTCCTGACGCAGGCGTTGCTCTTCGGCTTCCGGAT
This sequence comes from Pseudomonas sp. MWU12-2020, assembly GCF_023100605.1. Taxonomy (NCBI): domain Bacteria; kingdom Pseudomonadati; phylum Pseudomonadota; class Gammaproteobacteria; order Pseudomonadales; family Pseudomonadaceae; genus Pseudomonas; species Pseudomonas sp. MWU12-2020. The sequence continues at coordinate 83,380 of NZ_JALMEX010000003.1, read as the reverse complement.
CTTCGCGGCGAACCTGAACGTGCGACAGCACACGGATCGAGTCGCGCTTGATCGAATCCAGCAGCTCGGAGAACAGCGTGAACGACTCGCGCTTGTATTCCTGCTTCGGGTTCTTCTGGGCGTAGCCACGCAGGTGGATGCCGTGACGCAGGTGATCCATGGTCGACAGGTGGTCTTTCCACAGGTCGTCGAGAACGCGCAGGACGATCTGCTTCTCGAACGAGCGCAGTGCTTCGGCACCGGCCTGATCTTCTTTCTCGTTGTACGCGGCCATCAGCTCGACCATCAGCTTCTCGCGCAGCGTCTCTTCGTACAGGTGATCGTCTTCGTCGAGCCATTGCTGGATCGGCAGTTTCACCCCGAAGTCGCTTGCCAGCGAAGCTTCCAGACCGGCCACGTCCCACTGCTCTGGCAGCGATTGCGGCGGAATGTGTGCGCTGACGGTGGCGTTGAGCACGTCCTGACGGAAGTCGGCGATGGTTTCACCGATGTTGTCGGCGGCCAGCAACGTGTTGCGCATGTGATAGATCACTTTACGCTGCTCGTTGTTGACGTCGTCGAACTCGAGCAGTTGTTTGCGAATGTCGAAGTTGCGACCTTCAACCTTGCGCTGCGCCTTCTCGATCGCGTTGGTCACCATGCGGTGCTCGATCGCTTCGCCCGGCTGCATGCCCAGGGCTTTCATGAAGTTCTTCACCCGGTCAGAGGCGAAGATGCGCATCAGGCTGTCTTCCAGCGACAGGTAGAAGCGGCTGGAACCGGCGTCGCCCTGACGACCGGCACGGCCACGCAGTTGGTTGTCGATACGACGGGATTCATGACGCTCGGAGGCGATGACCTGCAGACCGCCGGACTCCAGCACTTGCTGGTGACGCTTCTGCCAGTCGGCCTTGATCTGGGCGATCTGCTCGGGGCTCGGATTTTCCAGCGCCGCGACTTCCACTTCCCAGTTACCGCCCAGCAGGATGTCGGTACCACGACCGGCCATGTTGGTGGCGATGGTCAGGGCTCCCGGACGACCGGCTTGCGCGATGATCTCGGCTTCTTTTTCGTGGAACTTGGCGTTCAGTACCTTGTGCTCGATGCCTTCCTTGTTGAGCAGGTTGGACACGTGCTCGGAGGTTTCGATGGTCGCGGTACCCACCAGAATCGGACGGCCCTGGGCCATGCCTTCCTTGATGTCATTGATGATCGCCGCGTATTTCTCTTCGGCGGTCAGGAACACCAGGTCGTTGTAGTCTTTACGCGCCAACGGCTTGTTCGGCGGAATGACCATGACCTGCAGGCCATAGATCTGGTGGAATTCGAACGCTTCGGTGTCGGCGGTACCGGTCATGCCGGACAGCTTGGTGTACAGACGGAAGTAGTTCTGGAACGTGGTCGAGGCCAGGGTCTGGCTCTCGGCCTGAATGTTCAGACCTTCCTTGGCTTCGATGGCCTGGTGCAGGCCTTCGGACAGACGACGACCCGGCATGGTACGACCGGTGTGTTCGTCGACCAGCACGACCTGGCCGTCCTGCACGATGTATTCGACGTTGCGATGGAACAGCTTGTGCGCACGCAGACCCGAGTAGACGTGGGTCAGCAGACCCAGGTTATGCGCCGAGTACAGGCTCTCGCCTTCGGCCAGCAGGCCGACGCCGGTGAGCATTTCTTCGATGAACTGGTGACCGGCTTCGTTGAGTTCGACCTGACGGGTCTTCTCGTCGATGGTGTAGTGACCGGCCTTGGTGACCTGGCCTTCGACTTCTTCCACATGCAGTTCCAGCTGCGGGATCAGTTTGTTGATCTCCATGTACAGCTTGGAACTGTCCTCGGCCTGACCGGAAATGATCAGCGGGGTACGGGCTTCGTCGATGAGGATGGAGTCGACTTCGTCGATCACGGCAAAATTGAGTTCGCGCTGGAATTTCTCTTCCATGCTGAACGCCATGTTGTCGCGCAGGTAGTCGAACCCGAATTCGTTGTTGGTACCGTAGGTGATGTCGGCAGCGTAGGCGGCGCGCTTTTCTTCCGGCGGCTGGAACGGCGTCACGACGCCAACGGTCAGGCCGAGGAATTCGTAGAGCGGACGCATCCAGTTGGCGTCACGGCGGGCCAGGTAGTCGTTCACGGTCACAACGTGCACGCCCTTGCCGGACAGCGCGTTGAGGTAAACGCCCAGGGTTGCCACGAGGGTTTTACCCTCACCGGTACGCATTTCGGCAATCATGCCTTCATGCAAGGTCATGCCGCCGATCAACTGGACGTCGAAGTGGCGCATGCCCATGACGCGCTTGCCCGCTTCACGGGCGACCGCGAAGGCTTCAGGCAACAGCTTGTCGAGGGATTCCCCTTTGGCGATACGGGCCTTGAACTCATTGGTCTTGGCGCGCAATTGATCGTCCGAAAGGGCCACCATTTGCTCTTCGAAGGCATTGACGAGCTGCACCGTCTTGAGCATGCGTTTGACTTCACGCTCGTTCTTGCTTCCAAAAAGTTTCTTTAACAAAGGCGCAAACATATCGGCAGGATCTTCCACACTAAAGGGATGGAGGGCGGCCCCGTGAGTCGCCCGTGCAGCCCTCATGGCCGCATGCGAACGAGCATTCTACCCGGAAACGGTGGTGAGGAAAGTGGCGATATTCCACGATGCTGGCACTGCGCTTTGACGGGGCTCACTTAAAATAAGGGCGTTTTGCTCAACTTCAACCCATCAAGGGACGAAGTTAGTCGTTGATTTAATGGGTAAAGCAGGGACAAAAGCAATGGGCGAGTGGTTCCGTTGCTTTCTGCTACCATGGCGCTTCTGTTACTTCAGGTGTTCGAACATGGCATTTCGCCCCCTTACAGCCAGGGCACCCGCCGCTCTGCTTCGCGAAGCCAAACCTCTCAAGGCTCTGCTCGGCCACGCCCAACGCCTGGGGCATCTGCAGCGCCTGCTCGAAAGCCAGCTGCAACCTGCCGCCCGCGAACATTGCCACGTAGCCAAGTGGCGCGAAGGCCAATTGACGCTGGTGGTGACTGACGGGCACTGGGCGACGCGCCTGCGCTACCAGCAAAAACGCCTGCAACGCCAACTGCAACTGTTCGAAGAATTCGCCAACCTGACGCGCATCCAGTTCCGCGTGCAACCGCCGCTGGTCCAGCGCCGGGCAAGCGGACACTCGATGGATCTGTCGACGGATGCCGCGCAGACCATTCAGTCAACAGCGGACGGGATCAGCGATCCAGGCCTGCGTGCGGCACTTGAGCGCCTGGCGGCACACGCCAAAGACAAATCCTGATCTCAATCCAGAAAACTGCCACTTATCCAATGTGGGAGCGGGCTTGCTCGCGAAGGCGTCCTTCCAGTCAACATTCTTGTTAACTGGCAGACCGCTTTCGCGAGCAAGCCCGCTCCCACAGTTTGGCTCAACGCCGTTTGCTGCCACCGAGCAACGAGCCCATCAAGCCGCGCACCAGTTGTTTACCCAGATTATTCGCCGCCTGGCGCATCGCCGACTTCAGCGCTTGCCCCGCCGCCGTCCCCAGAAACTCCCCGGCACGATCGGCCAGGCTCGGTTCCTCGGCTGCCGGCTTGCCGGCCGGTGTTTCTGCCGGCGGCGCCAGATCCTTGCGGCCCATCAGGATTTCGTACGCCGACTCACGATCGATCGGCTTGTCATAACGGCCCTTGAACGGCGAACCGGCGATCAGCATCGTGCGCTCGGTTTCGCTCAACGGCCCGATCCGCGATTGCGGCGGTGCCACCAGCACACGCTGGACCATTTCCGGTGTGCCCTTCTCGGCAAGCGTACCGACCAACGCTTCGCCGATGCCGAGCTCCGTCAGCACCGACAAGGTGTCGAACGCTGGATTTGGCCGAAAACCATCCGCCACCGCACGCAGGGATTTCTGTTCCTTGGCAGTGAACGCGCGCAAGCCGTGCTGGATCCGCAGACCGAGTTGCGCCAGCACGCTGTCCGGCAAATCACTCGGCGACTGAGTAACGAAATACACCCCGACGCCCTTGGAGCGGATCAATCGCACTACTTGCTCAAGCCGATCCTGCAACGCCTTGGGCGTATCGCCGAACAACAGGTGCGCCTCATCGAAGAACAGCGCCAGCAGCGGTTTGTCGGCATCGCCGCGCTCCGGCAGCTGCTCGAACAACTCGGCCAGCAGCCACAGCAGGAACGTCGCGTAGACCTTCGGCGCTTCGTGGACCAGGCGGCTGGCATCGAGCAGATGAATGCGCCCACGGCCATCGGCGGCCGGTTGCAGAATGTCTTCCAGTTGCAGCGCCGGTTCGCCGAACAAGGCTTCAGCGCCCTGCTGCTCCAGAGTCGCCAGCCGACGCAACAGCGCCTGACTGGAACCGGTGGTCATCAGCGCGGCGTCTTCGCCGAGCAGCTGCGGGTTGTCCTTGAGGTGATTGAGCAGCGCCTTGAGGTCTTTCAGGTCCAGCAGCAACAGGCCTTCGCGGTCCGCTACTTTAAAGGCCGCGTACAGCGCGGCCTGCTGGCTGTCGGTCAGCTCCAGCAGGCTGCCGATCAGCAACGGGCCCATTTCACTCAACGTGGTGCGCAACGGATGACCGGATTCGCCGTGAATGTCCCACAACGTCACCGGATAGGCCTGCGGCTTGTAATCGAGCCAAGGCATGCCGGCGATGCGCTCGGCCACCTTGCCCTGCGGATTGCCGGCAGCGCCCAGGCCACACAGATCGCCCTTGATGTCAGCGGCGAACACCGCGACGCCGGCATCACTGAACGCTTCGGCAAGACGCTGCAAAGTCACGGTCTTGCCGGTCCCGGTCGCACCGGCGATCAGCCCGTGGCGGTTCGCCAGGCGCATGGCCTGAGCAATCGGTTGCCCCGCCAGATCGGCGCCGATAACGAGTTGCGATGTGTCAGGCATTTTGTCACCTATGGTTAATCTTTAATCCGGTATGGCCGATAGATAAAGGCGAGAACCTGACTGAAAAGTCGGTCGGACATTTCCCTAAGGAGAGTCGGAAATATCAGTTTGTTTCACCCTTGCCCATATTGCGCGCCTTTATAAAAGCACGCCCAGGACATTAAGACCTTAGCGGAACCCCAAGCCATGAACAAAAATCTGCGCTTCAGCCATAAAATTTTGCTTGCCGCCGCCCTGATCGTCATCGCCGCTTTCGCCTCGTTCACGCTGTACAACGACTGGCTGCAACGCAACGCGATCCGTGCTGACTTGAACAACTATCTCAACGAGATGGGCGAAGTCACTGCCGATAACATCCAGACCTGGCTCAATGGACGCATTCTGCTGGTCGAGAACGCCGCCCAGAATATCGCCATCAATCCGGAACCCGCCAACGTCGCCAGCCTGCTGGAACAGAAATCCCTGACCTCGACGTTCATGGCCACTTACCTGGGCGATGCCACGGGTCACTTCACCATCCGCCCGGACGTAAAGATGCCGGACGGTTTCGATCCACGGGTGCGCCCTTGGTACAAAGGGGCCGAGAGCAGCAGCGCGTCGACCCTGACCGAACCGTACATCGACGCCGCCACCGGGCAGTTGATCATCTCCATCGCCACCGCCTCGAAAAAGGCCGGCCAGAGCGTTGGCGTGGTCGGCGGTGACCTGAGCCTGCAAACCCTGGTCGACACCCTCACCGCCCGGGACTTCTCCGGCATGGGCTACGCGTTCCTGGTCAGCGCCGACGGCAAGATCCTGGTGCACCCGGACAAGGCACTGGTGATGAAATCACTGAAAGAAGCCTATCCGCAGGACACCCCGCGCATCAGCAGCGACTTCAGTGAAATCACCGTCGATGGCAAGACTCGCATCGTCAGCTTCACCCCGATCAAAGGCCTGCCGTCGGTCAACTGGTACATCGGTTTGTCGGTGGACAAGGACAAAGCCTTCTCGATGCTCAGTGAGTTCCGCACCTCGGCGGTGATTGCCACGGTGATTGCGGTGGTCATCATCATCGCGCTGCTGGGCATGCTGATTCGCCTGCTGATCCAGCCACTGCACGTCATGACCCGCGCCATGGAAGACATCGCTGACGGTGAAGGCGACCTGACCAAGCGCCTGACCATCGTCAATAACGATGAATTCGGTGTGCTGGGTACCGCATTCAACCGTTTCGTCGAGCGTATTCACGGCTCGATCCGCGAAGTGTCGTCGGCCACCGGGCAAGTCAACGAGGTCGCGCTGCGAGTGGTCGCGGCGTCCAACTCGTCGATGTACAACTCCGATCAGCAAGCCTCGCGCACCAGCAGCGTCGCCGCCGCGATCAATCAACTGGGCGCCGCCGCCCAGGAAATCGCCCGCAACGCCGCGCAAGCGTCGAACCAGGCCAGTGACGCTCGCGGCCTCGCCGAAGACGGCCAGCAAGTGGTGGATCGCAGCATCAAGGCGATGAATCAACTGTCGAGCATGCTCAGCGCCTCCAGCAGCAACATCGAGTCGCTGAACAGCAAAACCGTGAACATCGGGCAGATTCTGGAAGTGATCACCAGCATCTCCCAGCAGACCAACCTGCTGGCGCTCAACGCCGCGATCGAAGCGGCGCGTGCCGGTGAGGCCGGACGCGGCTTTGCCGTGGTCGCCGACGAAGTGCGCAACCTGGCGCACCGCACCCAGGAATCGGCGCAGCAGGTGCAGACCATGATCGAGGAGCTGCAGGTCGGCGCCCGTGAATCGGTGAGCACCATGAGCGACAGTCAGCGCCACAGCCAGGACAGCGTGGAAATCGCCAACCTCGCTGGCGAACGCCTCAACAGCGTGACCCAGCGCATCGGCGAGATCGACGGGATGAACCAGTCGGTAGCGACCGCGACCGAGGAACAGACCGCGGTGGTCGAGTCGATCAACGTCGACATCACCGAGATCAACACGCTGAACCAGGAAGGCGTCGAGAACCTGCAGGCAACCTTGCGCGCTTGCTCGGATCTGGAACAGCAGGCTTCGCGTCTGAAGCAGTTGGTCGGTAGCTTCAGAATTTAAGGCGCTGCCACTGGCCTCTTCGCGAGCAAGCCCGCTCCTACATTGGATCTTCGGTGTTCACACATTGTGAGTTCCACCAAAAACCACTGTGGGAGCGGGCTTGCTCGCGAAGGCATCCTGTCAAACACCACAACCCCTCACTGACACTCCCCCCGCGCAATCCCGACCGAACATCTATTCTGGATAAAGGTCAACCAAGGGAGAGCAACACAGCGGAGGGTTCGTCATTGTGCACATCGCCGACATCACCATGTTCTACGCCCCGGCCAGCGGCGGCGTACGCACCTATCTGGACGCCAAGCATCGTCGGCTGGGCGTCAAACCGGGCATTCGCCACAGCCTGCTGATCCCCGGCGCACACTTTAGTGAACACGATGGCGTCTACACGGTGCCCGCGCCTGCACTGCCGTTTGGCAAAGGCTATCGCTTCCCGCTGCGTCTGGCGCCGTGGCGCAATGTCCTGCAGGATTTGCAGCCCGACCTGATCGAAGTCGGCGACCCGTACCTGACTGCCTGGGCAGCGCTGGATGCACGGCGCCAACTGGATGTGCCGGTGATCGGCTTTTATCACTCGGATCTGCCGCTGTTGGTCAGCAACCGCATGGGCCATTGGGTCACGCCGAATGTCGAGGCGTATGTCACCAAACTCTACGGCAATTTCGACCGGGTGCTGGCGCCGAGCCAGGTCATGGCCGACAAACTCACCGGGCTGGGGGTGCGCAATGTCTTCGTGCAGCCACTGGGGGTGGATCTGCAAACCTTTCACCCCGACGCCCGCGACAACGGTTTGCGCGCCGAACTGGGGATTGCCGAAGACACCCGTCTGCTGATCTTTGCCGGGCGCGGCTCCAAAGAGAAGAACCTGCCGGTGCTGCTCAAATGCATGCGACGCCTCGGCCCGCGCTATCACCTGTTGCTGGTCGGCTCATCGATGCCCGCCGTGGTCCCGGACAATGTCAGCGTGATCGACGGGTTCTGCCCGGCCGCCACCGTGGCGCGATTAATGGCCAGCGCCGACGCCCTGCTGCATGCCGGCGATCAGGAAACCTTCGGTCTGGTGATCCTCGAAGCCATGGCCTGCGGGATTCCGGTGGTCGCAGTGGCGGCCGGGGCGTTCGAGGAAATCATCAACCAGGACTGCGGCTTGCTGTGTGCACCGAACAACCCACAAGCCATGGCCAATGCCGTGCGCGAACTGTTCAGTCGCGGCTGCGTGAACCTCGGCCAGCAGGCGCGGCAACACGTCGAACGGCATTATTCCTGGGACAGTGTGGTCGACAGCCTGCTCGGTCATTATCACGCGGTCCTCGGCCATTCCTGGCCTCGGGTGGCCAATGGCTGATCCCCTGAACCGCCGCGCCGTGTTGCTGGTGCTGCACGACGTAGCACCGTCGACGTGGGCGGATTATCAGCCATTCGTCGAAGCCGTCGATGCGCTGGGCGGCGTGCCGATGACCTGGCTGGTGGTACCGAATTTCCATGGGCGCGATGCTCTTGAAGCGCATCCGGCGTTCTGTCGCAGGCTCGGCGAGCGGGTGGCCGGTGGCGATGAACTGGCCTTGCACGGTTTTTACCATGACGACCGCGAGCCGGCACCGACCACGCCCCGCGACTGGTTCATGCGCCGGATCTACACCCACGAAGGCGAGTTCTATCACCTGTCCCGCGAAGCCGCACTTGCGCGACTGCGTGCCGGTATCGAGTTGTTCCAGCGCTACGACTGGCCATTACACGGTTTCGTCGCCCCGGCCTGGCTGATGAGCGAGGGTACGCGCCAGGCCTTGCGCGAGTTGCCGTTGCACTACACCAGCGATCCGCAGCATCTTTATTGCCTGCCGGATTTCACCTCGATCGATGCTCCCGGTCTGGTGTGGAGCGCCCGCAGCGCCTGGCGTCGTGGCCTGTCGAAAGTCCTCAGCGACCAACGCGAGCAGCGCTGGCGTCAGGCCCCGGTGATTCGCCTCGGCCTGCACCCGGTGGATATGCGCTACCGTTACTCGCGAAACTACTGGCTGCAAACCCTCAAACGCCTGCTCGCCGAAGGACGCGTGCCGATGACCAAGATTGACTGGCTGGCGCAACAGCGCGGGCAACTCGGGCACGCCGCATGAGCCGCGGCATTCTGTTGTTGATCGGCCTGCTCGCGGCGCTGCTGATTCCGCTGCTGCTCGGTGGCAATGAAATCTGGTCGCGCCTGCAAAGCTTTCCGCTGCCATGGCTGCTGGTGCTGTTCGGCATGATCCTGCTCTGCTGGGGTATCAACACCCTGCGCTTGCGGCTGTTACTGGGCGATCAACGAGATCGCGTCTCACCGCTGAAGAGTCTCGGGGTGGTGATGGCCGCCGAGTTTGCCTATTGCGCCACCCCCGGTGGCAGCGGCGGTCCGCTGACCATCATGGCCCTGCTGGCCCGTTGCGGGGTGCGCCCGGCGCGGGGCAGCGCGGTGTTTGCGATGGATCAGTTGAGCGATCTGCTGTTCTTTCTCTGCGCCTTGAGCGCGATTCTGATCTACGCGCTGTTCCAGCACCTGAGCGACCGTATGGAATGGCTGCTGATGGTCAGTGCCGTGTCGTTATTCGGCGGTCTGATCGGTTGCGCGCTGTTGGCGCGCTATCATCGCGCGCTGATTCGCCTGAGCGGGCGCCTGTTGGCCCGCATGAACGTCGAACACAGCACCCGCCGACGCTGGGCGCGCAAGCTCTTGCACTTTCTTGCAGCGTTCACCGATACCCTGAAATTGCCGTGGCAGACCTTGAGCAAAGTGTTTGCGTTGACGTGCGTGCATTGGCTGCTGCGTTACAGCGTGCTGTATCTGGCGCTGCGCGGGCTGGGTGCGGACTTGCAGTGGGCCTGGAGCTTTCTGGTGCAGATGCTGTCGCTGGGCGCGGGCCAGTTCACGCTATTGCCGGGTGGCGCAGGCGCGGCGGAATTGACCTCGGCGGCACTGCTGGCGCCAATGGTCGGCAAATCCACAGCGGCGGCGGCAATCCTGATCTGGCGGGCAGTGACGTTCTATTTCTATCTGCTGGTGGGTGGCCCGGTGTTTGTGCTGATGCTGGGACGACCGTTGCTCAAGAAATTGATGAAAGTCAGACAGGCTTCTTAGGTTCGTCCAGCTGTTCCTTCATTTGCTCCCATAACTCGGCAGCCCCGGGAAACTCTGTCCCGTCCTCCGGCGTCATGTCTTCGGGATCATATCTGCTCAGACACCCCTCACCCACGGTGGCCGGCGCTTTGGAAGTGGCTTTGTCCAGTGGATCGCTCATGGGCAGTTCCTCAGGGATGAAATGAAAAAGGGTCTGGACGATTGAACGCCCAGACCCTTGATTTTTCAACCGCAGACTTTCAGACCGATCAGAACACCACGGTCTTGTTGCCGTGCACCAGCACGCGGTCTTCGAGGTGATAGCGCAGACCACGGGCCAACACCATCTTCTCGACGTCACGGCCGAAACGCACCATGTCTTCGATGCTGTCGCTGTGGCTGACGCGTACCACGTCCTGCTCGATGATCGGGCCGGCATCCAGCTCTTCGGTCACGTAGTGGCAGGTCGCGCCGATCAGCTTCACGCCGCGCAGCGACGCCTGATGGTACGGCTTGGCACCGACGAACGACGGCAGGAAGCTGTGGTGAATGTTGATCACCTTGTGTGCGTATTCGCGGCACAGCGCAGGCGGCAGGATCTGCATGTAGCGCGCCAGCACCACCACTTCGGCGTCGTGCTGCTTGACCAGACGCGACACCTCGGCGAACGCCGGCTCCTTGTCCTGCGGGTTGACCGGGACATGGTAATAAGGAATGCCGTGCCACTCGACCATGCTGCGCAGGTCATTGTGGTTGGAAATCACGCAGGAGATTTCGCAATCGAGCTCGTCGCTGTGCCAGCGGTGCAGCAAGTCGGCCAGGCAGTGGGATTCGCGGCTGGCCATCAGCACTACGCGTTTCTTCTGCTCGGTATCGGTAATGCGCCAGTCCATCGAGAACTCTTCGGCGATCGGCGCAAACTTCTCGCGCAGTACTTCAATACCGAACGGCAGCGAATCGGCACGGATCTCGTGACGCATGAAGAACCAGCCGTTCTGATTATCCGAGTGGTGGCTCGCTTCGGTGATCCAACCGTTGTGGGATGCCAGAAAGTTACTGACTTTGGCAACGATGCCAACGCGGTCAGGGCAGGAAATCACCAACCGAAAGGTGCGCATGGGGGAAAAACTCCAGAACTTCGCAAAGGCGGCCATTCTAGCGACTGCGCGCGGAAACTGCAGTATTGATGACCGATTCCCCCGAGACGGCGCGACTCAAGGCGTCCGATCGTCCGGCGCGCCAATGTGATGGCACTGCCGTGACGCTGTTCGAGCAGATAATTGTGAATAATCGTGATGAATGCATCACATTATTTAAATGACCATTCAATTTACCGGTTATTTCACGTAACTAATTCAAATAAAAAATCCGGTTAAATGTTTACTTGATGAAACAGCCTGACTATTATTGCGGCACTGTCCCCTGCCATTCAACACATCCGCATAAGGTAGTTACCATGTCCTTGATCAACGAATATCGCGCCACCGAAGAAGCAATCAAAGAGCTGCAAGCCCGTTTGAAGAACCTGTCGCAAGACGACAAACTGCAAGCCGAGCTGGAATTCGAAGGCAAACTGCGCACCCTGATGGGCGAATACTCCAAGTCCCTGCGTGACATCATCGCCCTGCTGGATCCGGAATCGAAAACCAAAGGCACCCGTGGCGCCGCAGTAAAAACTACCGGCACCAAGCGCGCGCGCAAAGTTAAACAATACAAAAACCCGCACAACGGCGAAGTCATCGAAACCAAAGGTGGCAACCACAAGACTCTGAAAGAGTGGAAAGCCAAGTGGGGCGGTGACGTGGTTGAAGGCTGGGCTACCCTGCTGGGCTAAGCCGCAACGCCTGCCGCAGACTGATTCTGCGGCCCATGAAAAACGCCAGCATACGCTGGCGTTTTTTTATGCCCGGCATTTCATGGGCACACTATGTTCGATTTCAAAGATTCAAACGTTTGCGCAATGCCTCGACATAATTCTGCCACTCATTGAGCACTTGATTCTGTATCGGCGTAGCACTAAGCGCCCATTGCTGCGCGGCCTCGGCAAAAGATTGCAGGGTATTAGGCGCGCCCATTTGCGGCTCGGACAAACGCTGCTGACAGAATATTCTCCAGCGTTCTTGCTCCTCGGAATTCAACGTATCGGGAAAGTTGCGTGCGCGATATCGAAAGAGTAATTCCGGCAGACGTTCATCATCGAACGGCCAGTGTTCTTGCGCTAATTGTGCCGGATCCGCCGTCCTCACTTGCTCACATAGACGCCGGTCACGATCACCGATAAATCCATCGTACAACTGCTGTTCCGGATCTTCGCTCGGCGTGAAGTCTTCGCTGGCGTAAATCGCCGCGACTTTATCTTTCCATACTTGTTGTGCGTCACTTAGCCGCAGCGCACGTGCCTGATACAGCGCCATGTCCAGGCCCAGGCGCTGCTGATCGTCGGCGCGCAATACCGACAACGGCGCCACCACCGGGCAGCGATTGATGTGAATCAGTTTCAGCGGCACCGGCAGTTCACTCTCGGCGAGGTCGTCGCGGCGGGTGTACAGGCGCTGGCGCAGGGTTTCGGCGTCCAGATCCAGCAAGCCTTGCGGATCAAGGTGCAGGTCACAGACGATCAGCGCATTGCGATTGCGCGGATGCCAGGCCAATGGCAGCACCACACCGACATAGTGCCGCGCCGCCGAAAAGCGTCCGGAGATATGCACCAGCGGCTGCAACAGACGAATCTGATCCATGACCTTCTGCTTGCTGCGCAGTTGAAACAGCCAGTCATACAACTTCGGCTGTTTCTCGCGGATCAACCGCGCCAGCGCGATGGTGGCGCGCACGTCCGACAGTGCTTCGTGCGCATGCCCATGGTCGATATGGTTGGCGGCCGTCAGACGTTCGAGCTTGAGGGTGACCTTGCCTTCGTCATCGGTCGGCCAGACCAGGCCATCCGGGCGCAACGCATACGCGGCACGCACCACATCGATCAGGTCCCAGCGACTGTTGCCGCCCTGCCACTCGCGGGCATACGGGTCGAAGAAGTTGCGGTACAGGCTGTAGCGGGTCATCTCGTCGTCGAAACGCAAGGTGTTGTAACCCGCGCCGCAAGTGCCGGGCGCCGCCAGTTGTGCATGCACACGGGTCATGAAATCGGCTTCGCTCAGGCCGTGCTCGGCGAGTTGCCCCGGGGTAATGCCGGTGATCGCGCAGGCCGCCGGGTGCGGCAGGATGTCTTCGCTGGGCTGGCAGTAGAGGTTGACCGGTTCGTCGATTTCATTGAGGTCGTGGTCGGTGCGAATCCCGGCGACCTGCAGCGGGCGGTCGTTGCGCGGATTGATGCCGGTGGTTTCGTAGTCGTACCAGAAGATTGAAGTCACGGGCGGTTCCTGAACTGAAGATCGGCAAAGTCTAGGCGTTGAACCCGCATCGCGGCCAGCGCTGTGTCATTCAACCCGCGCGCACCACACGATGTGCAATACATAGTGATGTCGTTTTCCCCCAAGAGGCTGCTAGCATCGGACAGACCTCGCCTCCCGATCCGGCCCCATCAGGTAGCCCATGCTCGAGAACACAGCAGCGCCACGGAAAGCACCGCTGAACCCGCCACTCGATAGCCGCTATCAAGTGGAAACCCCGGAGGGCATCGACCTGCCGTTGCGCCCGGCCGGCCTGATGGTGCGCAGCCTCGCCTTCGGCATCGACCTGGGCATTCGCGGAGCCATCCTCGGCGTGCTGTTCCTGTTGCTGGCGTTTCTCGGTCAGCTCGGCATGGGCCTGGGTTCGCTGCTGCTGTTTGCCGTCAGTTGGTGGTACATGGTGCTGTTCGAAGTGCTGCGTCAGGGCCGTTCGCCGGGCAAGCAATGGATGGGCCTGCGGGTGATTCACGATGACGGCACACCGATCGGCTGGTCGGCCTCGCTGCTGCGCAACCTGTTGCGTTTCGTCGACCTGCTGCCGTTCGGTTATTTCCTCGGGGCGATCAGTTGCCTGCAGCACCCGACCTTCAAACGCCTGGGCGACATCGCCGCCGGCACCCTGGTGGTCTACAGCGAACGCCCACTCGCACGCCCGCAACTGCCCGACGCCCAGCCGCGTCGCTCGCCCGTCCCGCTCACCCTCAGCGAACAACGCGCCCTGCTCGCCTTCGCCGAACGCCAGGGCGAACTGTCGCCAGCGCGGGTCAACGAGCTGGCCGCTCTGCTCGCCCAGCCGCTGCACATCTCGGCGCCCAAAGCGGTCAGCGAACTCAACGGTATCGCCCGCGGCTTGTTGGGGCCGACATGAAGCAGAGTCTTTTCGAAACTCGCCACAAGGCCGAATGGGAGCGCTTCACGCTGGCGCTCGAACGCCTCGAACATGGCAAGGACACCTCGCAAGTGGCCACTTTCCCCAAGGCTTATCGACGCCTCTGCCAGCATCTGGCGCTGGCACAGGAGCGCGGCTACAGCAGTTTTCTGACCGACTCGCTGCAACAACTGGTGTTGCGCGGCCATCAGCAGCTTTACCGGCACCGCAGCCGCTTCGGCGCCAACCTGCTGGGTTTCATCCTCGCTGACTTCCCCCGGCTGGTGCGCGCCGAATGGCCCTTTGTGCTGGCCGCCGGCCTGGTGTTTTTCGGCAGCCTGATCGGTTTTGCCTTGCTGGTGTATGCCTTTCCTGAACTGGTCTACAACCTTATCCCCGCCGAACAGGTGCGCGAGATGCAGAGCATGTACGACCCGGTGGCCGGGCACCTCGGGCGTTCGGCCGAACGGGCAGCCAGTGAAGACTGGGTGATGTTCGGCTACTACGTGATGCACAACATCGGCATCGCCTTCCAGACCTTCGCCAGCGGTTTGCTGCTGGGCGTGGGCAGCGCGTTTTTCCTGCTCTATAACGGCTTGATCATCGGTGCGGTGGCCGGGCATCTGACTGAAATCGGTTTCGGGCAGACGTTCTGGTCGTTCGTGATCGGCCACGGGGCTTTCGAGCTGAGCGCCATTGCCCTGGCGGGTGCCGCCGGCCTGAAACTCGGCTGGGCGTTGATCGCGCCCGGACGCCTGACGCGCGGTGAAGCACTGAAAACCGCCGCGCACACAAGCGTGCTGCTGGTGTGCGGGGTCATGCTGTTCCTGCTGATCGCGGCGTTCATCGAAGCGTACTGGTCGTCGCGGACCGGGGTTACACCGCCGATCAAATATGCGGTCGGTGCCGCGTTGTGGATCGCCGTGGCGGCCTATCTGCTGTTCGCCGGAAGGACCCGCCATGCGCCTGAGTGATGCCACTGTAGCGATCCGCCCGCGCAGCACCTGGGAAGCCATGGACCTGGGCGTGCTCATGAGCCAGCAGCATCGTCGGCTGCTGATGACCAGTTGGGCCATCGTCACCCTGCCGCTGTTCGTCGTGCTCAGTCTGCTGCTGTGGGATTCGCCGTCGCTGGCGATACTGATTTTCTGGTGGCTGAAACCGGCCTACGAACGCCTGCCGCTGTACATCCTGTCCAAGGCCCTGTTCGGCGAAACGCCCACTCTGAAACAGGCCCTGCGCGAATTTCCGCGGCAGCTCAAACCACAACTGCTGGCCAGCCTGACCTGGCGCCGCCTGAGCCTGAGTCGAAGCTTTCTGCTGCCGGTGGTGCAACTCGAAGGCCTCGACGGCACCGCTCGCCAGCAACGCTTGCAGGTGTTGCTGCAACGCAATGCCGGCGCCGCGCAATGGCTGACGATCATCGGCATGCATCTGGAGACCGCGCTGTGGATCGGCCTGATGGTGCTGTTCTACATGCTGCTGCCACAGCAGATTGAAACCGACTGGGACTGGCAATCGCTGATCCTCGACGCCGATCATCATTGGCGTTTGCTGGAACACCTGACCAACGCCTTCTACGCCCTGGTGCTGGTGGTCTGGGAACCGATTTATGTCGCCTGCGGTTTCAGTCTGTATCTGAACCGGCGCACCGCACTGGAAGCGTGGGACATCGAGTTGGTATTCCGTCGTTTGCGCCAGCGTTTGAACAGCAGCGCTCTGGGTCTGCTGCTGGCGGTCTGTCTGTGGCTGCCGGCGGTGCCATCGGTGTGGGCGGATGCCCCGGCCAACGCCCCGGAGGCGCCACGCCTGCTGCACCAACCGCTGACCAGTCAGGCTGCGCACGACAGCATCAAGGCGCTGCTCGAACAACCGCCGTTCAAGAACAAGGAAAGCGTGACCCGCTACCGCTTTGGCGACGACCCGGCCACCCCGGCCGAGGGCAAACCCGGCGAGCCACCGCAATGGCTGAAAACCCTGCTCGGCTGGCTCGACGGTCAACGCTTCAATGCCTTGGCGGTGTTGATCGAGGTGCTGCTGTGGGGCGCGTTGCTCACGGCCGTCGGCTGGCTGATCTGGCGCTATCGCGAGTTTCTGCGCACCTTCGTCAGTCGCCGGGCGAAGTTGCCCACCCGCGTCAGGCCACCTGCGCCGCAACAAGCATTTGGTCTGGACCTGACCCCGCAATCCTTGCCCGACGACATCGCCGCCAGCGCCGAACAACTCTGGCAGACCCAGCCGCGCGCGGCGCTGGGCCTGCTCTATCGCGGCTTGCTCAGCCGTCTGCTCCAGGATTTTGCCCTGACCTTGAAACCTGCCGACACCGAGCATCAGGTGCTGCTGCGGGTCGAGCAATTGCAGCGCCCTGAACTGCTGGCGTTCAGTCGCACCCTGACGCTGCACTGGCAGAACATGGCCTACGGGCACCGCGTGCCGGCGGCACATCTGCAACAGGAACTGTGTGACGGCTGGCGCGCCTTGTTCGAGCAGGGAGCGCGCGCTTGAACCGGCGCAACGCGTGGCTGCTCGGCGGGCTGATTGTCGTCCTGCTCGCGGCGTTGAGCGTTTATCTGTACCTCAAGGCGCGGCCCTATCAGGAAGTGATCGATCACGGCCCATCGCCCCAGGCACAGGCCAATCCTTATCTGGCGGCGGAAATGTTTTTGCGCGAGCGCGGCCTCAACGTCGGCCACGCCGAAACGCTGGCGGTGCTGCCCGACATTGATCCGCGTCGGCACACCCTGCTGTTGTTCGGCGAACGTTCGCGCATGACCCCGCGGCAGGTCGATCAGGTATTGAACTGGGCGCGCGCCGGTGGGCGCCTGGTGTTCGTCGCCGAAGCCCTGTGGGATGAGCAGGCCAGACAAAGCGCTGACCTGTTGCTGGACCGGGTGCAGTTGCACCAGTCCCTGAGCAAGGATCTCAAGGAGCCGCCGGCGGAACTGGCCGATGATCCGTACCCGAACCTGACCAAACTTTATCTGGAAGACGAGGACGCGCCGGCCTACGCCGGTTTCGACACCGCGTTCCATCTGGAAGACCCGAAGAATCTCGCCCAGGCCTGGGCCAACAGCGCCAAGGCCACGCACATGATGCAACTGGCGTACGGCCTCGGCTCGGTCACCGTGGTCACCGATGCCGAGCTGTGGAAGACCCCGGCCATCAGCAAACACGACAACGCCTGGCTGCTCTGGTACCTGAGCGCCGACACCGACGTCACGCTGATTTTCAACACGCTACACGAGGGGCTGCCGAGCTTGCTCTGGCGTTACTTCCCGCAAGCCATCGTCGCCCTGCTGGCGCTGATCGGTCTGGCCCTGTGGCACCTCGGTGTGCGCCACGGGCCTTTGCAGGCACGCGCTCAGCGTGGCCGTCGCCAGTTGCAGGAACACCTGCGCGCCAGTGCCGATTTCATCCTGCGCCACAACGGTCAGCACACGCTGTTGCAAGCCCTGCAACAGGACGTGCTGCGCCGCGCCCGCCGCCGGTATCCCGGTTTCGACCAATTGAACGTGGCCGAGCAATGGCTGGTGCTGTCGCGCCTGACCCGTCAGCCGACCCGCGCCATCAGCCAGGCCCTGAGCCCGGTGTCGAAACAGCGCATGAGCAGCGCTGATTTCAGTCGCCAGGTGGCCCACCTGCAAACCTTGAGGAACACGCTATGAGTGAACAGATCGAGCCCGGCAGCGCCAGCCACGCCGCCCAGCAACGCCAGCGTGCCAGCCAGTTGGCGCAAGCGGTGCGCGGCGAATTGCAGAAGGCCCTGATCGGCCAGAACAGCGTGATCGACGATGTGCTGAGCGCGCTGATCGCCGGCGGCCACGTGCTGCTCGAAGGCGTTCCGGGGCTGGGCAAGACCTTGCTGGTGCGGGCGCTGGCACGTTGTTTCGGCGGCGAGTTCGCGCGCATCCAGTTCACCCCGGACCTGATGCCCAGCGACGTCACCGGCCACGCGGTATACGACCTGCACACCGAGCAGTTCAAGCTGCGTAAAGGGCCGCTGTTCACCAACTTGCTGCTGGCCGACGAGATCAATCGCGCCCCGGCAAAAACCCAGGCGGCGTTGCTCGAAGCGATGCAGGAGCGCCAGGTCACCCTCGAAGGCCGGGCGCTGCCGATCGCCCAGCCGTTCATGGTGCTCGCCACCCAGAACCCGATCGAGCAGGAAGGCACTTATCCATTGCCGGAAGCCGAGCTCGACCGCTTCATGCTCAAGGTGCGTATGGATTACCCGGAGGCCGAGCAAGAGCTGAACATGGTGCGTCAGGTCAGCCGCTCGACCCGCGCCGACATGCTCGACGTGCAGCCGCTGCGCACCGTGTTGCAGGCCAAGGACGTGCAAGCCCTGCAACGCATCGCCAGCGACTTGCCGATCGACGATCAAGTGCTGGATTACGCGGTGCGCCTGGCGCGCAGCACCCGCTCCTGGCCAGGCCTGACCCTCGGTGCCGGGCCGCGTGCCTCGATTGCGCTGGTGCGTTGCGCCCGCGCCCGGGCGTTGCTGCGCGGCGGCGAGTTCGTGATTCCCGATGACATCAAGGGCTGCGCGCTGGCAGTGCTGCGCCATCGCGTGCGGGTTGCGCCGGAACTGGACATCGAAGGTCTGCCGGTCGATCAGGTGCTGCAGCAATTGCTCGACCAAGTGCCGGCGCCGCGCCTGTGAAACCGTCACGCCTGCTGCTGATCTGGCTCGCTGTTCTGCTGGCCGGCGGCACGCTGCTGGGCACCGTGCAGGCGCTCGACATCCCGACCCCCGCCAGCCTTTCGGCGATCAACTGGGGCTTGCTCCTGGCTCTGCTGGTGCTGGCGATCATCGATGCGTTACGCCTCAGGCACTTGCCCTCGCCGCGGATCAAACGCCAGATGCCCGGCAGTCTGGCACTGGGTCGCTGGAGTGAAGTACGGCTGCAGGTCAGTCACGATTTCACTGAGCCGGTCGCGTTGAAGATGTTCGACCACGTGCCACAGGGTCTGAGTTTCGAAAACCTGCCGCTCCCGGTCGAGCTGCAACCCGGACAATTCAGCGAGGTCGGCTACCGCTTGCGTCCGCTCAAGCGCGGTCACTTCACCTTCGGGCATTGCGAAATCAATCTGCCCAGCCCCTTCGGCTTGTGGACAGGCCGACGCCTGCTGGAAGTGAGCAGTGATATCCGCGTCTACCCGGACTTTGCAAAGCTCTACGGCGGGCAATTGCTGGCGGTGGACAACTGGCTGAGCCAGCTCGGCGTACGTCAACGCCAGCGTCGTGGCCAGGGCCAGGAGTTTCATCAGCTGCGTGAATTCCGCGAAGGCGACAGCCTGCGCCAGATCGACTGGAAAGCCACCGCCCGCCAGCGCACGCCGATTGCGCGCGAGTACGAGGACGAGCGCGACCAGCAGATCATGTTCCTGCTCGACTGCGGCCGACGCATGCGCAGTCAGGATGACGAGCTGGCGCATTTCGACCATGCGCTCAACGCTTGCCTGCTGCTCAGCCACGTGGCACTGCGCCAGGGCGATGCGGTGGGGTTGTGCACGTTCGCCGTCGATCAACCGCGTTATCTGGCGCCGATCAAGGGTTCCAGTCAGCTCAAGGTCCTGCTCAATGCCGTCTACGATCTCGACAGCAGTCAGCGTCCTGCTGACTATTCAACGGCGACCCATCATCTGTTGGCCCGCCAGAAGCGCCGGGCGCTGATCATTCTGCTGACCAACCTGCGTGACGAGGACGACGAAGATCTGCTCGCCAGCGTCAAACGTCTGAGCCAGCAGCATCAAGTGCTGGTGGTCAGTCTGCGCGAGGAAACCCTCGACCGCGTGCGCAATTCCCCGGTTCAGACGCTGCCCGAAGCCCTCGCCTACTGCGGCACCGTGGACTACCTCAATGCCCGGGCCGAACTGCATGAGCGCCTGGCCGCTCACGGCGTGCAGGTACTGGATGTGCGCCCCGGCGAGTTGAGCACGGGGCTGGTGAACCGCTATCTGAGCTGGAAGCGTGCCGGCGTTATCTGATCAAACCATGAGTCCTCAGAAATCCAGCGCGAATTCGTACAGTTGACTGCTCATTCCTATTTCAATGCCCGCGTACACCCTGGTGCCCGTCTGGAACTGAATGTCGATGGTGGTTCTGCCATCCTCGCCCGTGATCGTCGACCCGAGTTGCGAGTTGTCCAGACGCCAGAACACTGTTTTGCGTGCCAATGGCACTTGGCGTCCATCGGTAATGAGCACCTGGAAAACCCCCGCGCTTAATTTTTTCATGTCGCTGATGCGCGCCGAATCCGGCCCGACCACCTCGATATCGATTGATCTCGAGTAGGGGTAATCGACAATGGAACTTGTCAGCGGGAAGACGCCCGGCTCATTCGCCAGGAAGTTACTGGCGGTGGAACCGCCATCAGGCCCTGTGACGGAAGACTTCCGGCCACCGGCAAAATCCCAGGCGACGCCGAGCCCGCCCCAACCGCGCCCATCGTCAGATCTGACCACCGTGACCTGCGCTGAAAACTGTTGCCGGGGATAGACCACTGTGCGATCAGCCGAATACCTTTGGATGATCGGGCCGTTTTCAACAGCCAGCGCCAGCAGCGCGTAGTCCCACCCGCCCTCGCCGCCCCGCACTGTCGCGGTCAAGGCCCGGATGCCGGAGGTATCAAGATTGAACCGTACGATCGCCCGGCCTGCGGCATCGGTGACTGTCGAAGGAAGGGCAACCTCCGCAAACGTCCACATGACCTCAACGCCGCTGAGCGGCTGCCCTCCAATCGCCGAGACAATCGTCGCTTGGGCGAGCACTTGCGCACCGGGATAAACCGCAGATTCCAGCATGATGAGCTCACTGATTTTCCGCGGTTCCTCGAGCGTATACGCCAAGGCAATCGACTCTGAATGCAACGCATCCCCCACCGTTGCCGTCAGCATGGAGGCACCTGGAATCTGCGGTTTGAACTGCACCCTCGCCATGCCGTAAAAGTCAGTCAGACTGGTCAACGTTCCCAGCTCTGTATTGCGCCAGGTCACCACGACTCCGGCGATGCCTTGACCGGTGATGGATGAGACGACCCGGACCTCTTCGACGAGTGTCTGCCCCCACTCCAGCACTTGCTGAACGGTGCTGCTGGCGAGCAGTTTGAGCACTTGCTCGCCGGTGCCCAGCGACATCGCATTGGCCGGTGACAGGCTGGCCAGACGCGCGGCGCTCAGGCGCAGGGCGAACCCTCCATCCATGAGGTCGGCGCATCGCAGCGTGTAGCGAAAACCAAGTGCCGATGGCTGACGGGGGACACCCAGTGCGGGCTCGAATGTCAGCCCCAGTTGCGCAGGCCCGGTGCCGGTCAGCCCCAGCGTCAGCTCCTGCTGCAACAGCGGGCTGTCCTCCTTGATCAACAACTCGAGCACGTGATTGCCCGAACGCCGCGGGAAGTAGGTGCGCGCGCCCCAGGTCTGCTCGAGATGGCCATCGAAGCGCACCCTGACACCTTGCCAGGGATCACTCGCCAGCGCCGTGACCCTGAGTTCGCGCTGCTCCTGGTAATTATCGAAACGGCTGAGCAACTGTGCTACGACCTGATGCTGACCTGCTGAGGTGGGTGCCAGGGCAAAACCCGACCAGCCGAACGCATCGGTATCGACGACCTGATCTGTATTGGCGGCGTGCCAGCGCACCGCGACGCCTGTCACTGGCTCGCCGGTAAACGCTGACACCACTTGCACCCATTGCCAGGCGGCATCCTGATTGATCACCGGGTCGACCGGGGTTTCGCGCCAGCCTTCAATCCTCACTTTATTGTGATCCAGCTGCATTGCATTCACTGGCGTTGCCCGGGCCAATCCAGGCAGGCGCAGCCGCAGTGAAAATTGCCCCGCAGCGGCACTGGCGGCGAAATCCAGCGTCCACCCGGTGCCGCCATCGGCGAGGGTCTGCGCCAGCTCAAGCGCCGGCTCGACAACGGCATTCAGGTCTGCGGGTGGCGTGCCCTGCCACTCCAGAAAGGCCTCAAGTCCCACCAACGGACTCAACGGGTTGGGCAGGAACCTGAGAGTGTGCCGCGCGCCAAGACACGGATAGAACATCGACTCGCCCGGCGTGCCGGGTACCTGATCGAGCATCACCGACAGTTCTTGCGCCAGATCAGTGGCAATCAGGCGTCCGAACAATTCCCGTGGTACCGAAATGTAATTCACCGACAACTGCAACGCGAACAGGCTGCTGAGACTGCTGCCCTGCTGTGAACTGAACGTCCACTCAAGGCCTTCGCCAAGTTTTCTGGGGACGCCGAGGTCGCTGACCGACAGCCCGATACGCGGATCCTCGCCCCGCCAGTCCAGGGTGATGGAATAATCGATGAGCGGACTGCCGGGGTTCGGCACAAGTTTCAAGGTGTGCGCTGTGCCCTTCCAGCACAGCAGCCCCAACTCGACCAGATCCACCTCGACGTCGTCGAGCAGAATCCGCACCTCGCGCTTCCACGGATTGCTCGCCAGTGCCCTCACTGCGAACGCTCGCTGCGTCACGACAGCCTCGGCATGCGCACGCACACGGGCGGTCACCACGTGCTCACCGGCTCGGCTCGGCTGATAGAGCACGCTGGCCCAGCCGCCACTGCCACTCACCGTCGAGATCGTGCCCTCGGGCGTGTCCCAGTCCACCAGCGCATGGTTGACCGGATCACCATCGCCGCTGGTGAGCACATGCACCACTTGCACCCGCAGCAGGACGCTTTCGTCCTCATCCACCACCGGAAATTTATTCGCCTCCTGCACGGCGCCGATGCGCACCACATTGCGCGCCAGCGACATCGGCTTCCAGTCCGAGGGCAACAGCAGTTTCGAACAGCGCAGTTGCAACTCGAAGCGACCATCGAGCTGATCGTCGCAGGTCAGGACCCAGTTCAAGTCCGTTGCGCCGACCGCCACCGGTTGCTCCAGCTGCGGCTGCACCTGCACGCCCAACTGTCCGGCAGAAGTGCCTTGCCAATGCAGCGCCAGCGTCGTCGCGCGCAACACCGACGGCACCCGCACCCTCAATGGATACGTCGAACCCCGGTTGGGATAACCGGTCTTCTGCGCCCAGGGCAAGGCATTGTCCTCGACCACTGCCAGCAGGTCTGCCCATGGATCGGTCGCCAGGACCTGGACCTCCAGGTTCGTGGTTTCAACCCCGGCGGCATAGTAGGGACTGGCCACCGACGCCTCGATGGCGAACGTGCCTGCGGCTTTGGGCCGATAATCGAGGTACGCCCAGCCCTCGGCATCGGTGGATGCCGTCCCGACAATCCCCTGCCCTTCGCTCGTCCAGGTCACGGTGCGCCCGGCCAGATACTGGCCGGTGTAAAACGAGGCCACCCGAACCCCGAGGCACACCGATTGCGCGAGTTCCAGCACCGGGTAATACGCGGCCTCCAGCACATCGCTGAACACCAGGCGGTGATGCCCCAGCGAAACCTCGATCGGGTACGGTTCGGCGCTGTACTGGTTGACCAGACTGGCCGTGAACACAAAGGGCTCCTGACCTTCGAGCAGCGGGCAATACAGCGTCCAAAACGAATCGAGTGGCTGCGCGACGCCCCAGTCCGGTGTTGCGCGCACGGCGCCTTGCGGATTGTCGTCGCTGATCAGGGCGACCGGGGTGTACTGCCACGGGCTGTCGGGTGCGGGCACGCATTCGAACTGATGCTGGAAGCTGCCGTCGGCGCCCAGGCACAGATACAACGGCGCGTTCGCTGACAGGTGCTCACGATCCAGCACAAATCTGTGCGGCACCAACGGTGCCAGGTGTATCCCCAGATGAATGCGGGTGATGCAGACCTTGCGGTAATACTCCTCAGGGTTTTCGTTGACCGGCGAGATCACGGTGACGCGAATCTTCTGCTGGCGCGGCAGCGGCAGATCGAGCGGAATGTTGTAACTGACTGGCACGAAGTCCAGAGGCTGTCCGCTGTCGATACGAGCCAGTCGCTCCGGGTTGCCCGGCGGCAGGGGAATTTCAGCCAGTGGCGCACCCTCCAGCGTGGTGATGCGCAGCGTGCCCGGATTGGCGTGGCGCGTTTCACACAGGAAACTCAACACATAACGGGCGCCGACGCCTTGCTCGACAGGCAAGGTGACCTCCTGCGCAGCCGTGCCCCGATTGGCGGCGGCAAGGAACTTGATCATCGTGCCGTCGTAAAGCTCCCCCGCGATCACCACCTCCGCCGTGTTGCCGCCCTTTGTCCAGCTACTGAAACCTTCGTTGAAGTCACCGTTGAGTAGCAGGCTTTGATTGGCCTCGATGTCCCGATCAACCATGTCCCGATCAACCATGATTGCCTGCTCCTTTGCCGTTACGTGGCTGACGCGAAGCCATGGTCCGGGTGACCAGATCCTTGACTGCCAGGGTGAAAGTCGGCTCGCCGGCTTTCGCCGTATAACGCACGCGCACGATGATGTCGGTGACCGAGTTGAGCATCGACGCCTGCGGCTGGTTTTTCGGCCACGGAAAGTTCAACTGCCAGCGCGACACCGCTCCGGTGTTCTCGAAGGGGTTGAGCAGACCTTCGTCCGGTCTGATCGCTGTCATGCCGTTGTCGGCCAGGCCCACCGACAGGCCGATCTGCTGGCCGCTGCGCAGATTGAACTGCACATCGGCCGGAGCGACCTTGCCCGTGGGCTGATGCAGATACGCCACCGACGCTGCCGAAGCCTTGGTTGCGGTCATGCTGCCGATCTGCAGCAAGGTGGCCTGGATATCCTCATACGGCCCGACCAGCACCGCCATATCGACTTCGAGCAGATTGAGCAGCCGGCAGTATTCCCCCGGATGGTCGCGGTCGAACAGCAACTGCGTCAGCTGGAACTCCAGCGTGCCCTTGTCGATCAAGTCGGCCAGCGCCTGAGCCCAGTCAGCAAACCCGGCCTGCGGATCGCTGGCATCATCGAACAGGCGACGCAGCGACACCGTCTTGACCCGTTCCAGACGCCGCTCATGGCTTTGCAGGTACTGGCGATCCATGCGCAACAGGTACTCGCGCAGATGCTCGCCGGCCGTCAGCCCATGGCGATTGTCCTGCCAGACCCGCGGCAACGGATCGCCGACCTCATATTCACCGGTTTCGGCGCTCAGCGCCGCGCGAGCACTCAGGCACAGGCTGACCACCGCATCGTAGGCCTGATAGTGCAACGCCTTGAGCTGCCCCAGCAGCCAGCCGAACAGCTCGGCGTTGCTGGCGCGTTTTTTCAGGAAGTTGTACAGAGACTGGGCTTGACTGTTGCGGCGCAGGGTCTGTTCGAGACTGGCCCTGGCGGCGCCCAGCGCGAACGTCTGCGCGTTGAGCTGTTCATCGATGGCTCGCACTTCCGCTCGTGCCTGATCGCGCTGCAGTTCCCATTCCCGGCGGCGCAGGCGATAGCTCTCGATCAGTGCCTGTTTTTCGGCGTCTATCTGCATGGCCGTGGCGTTGATCTGCAGGCCGAAGACCAGCGCATTGGCGATCGCGTCGAAGCGCATGCCGCCGGAGGCGACGCCGAATATGCACGGCCCGACGGCCAGCGCCGCACCACCACTATTGATCGCCATCGTGCCGAAATTCAGCCATTTGGCCGATTGCAGTTTTTCCATGACCTCATATTCGGTGTCGGTAATGTGCTCATCGAACCAGGCCTGGAACCGGTCGGCGCGCTCCTGCGCCATGCTGCGACTCTGGCTCAGCGCCGTCACCTGGGCCTGCTGCTGCTCGAGCGACTGCTCCTGAACCGTGCGGGCGTACGCCTCCAGTTCGCCCAGATATTCCTGCTGAATCTCTTCCAGTTCGGCGCGGTCGCGTTGTTCGATCAGGCGCAAGACCTGATTGCCGTATTCCTGCAAGGTCTGCACCGCGCGCAACGCCGCTTCATAGGTGACGCGCCAGCGAAACGCGCCGACCACCAGACGGCCGCCCATCGGGCGTGGCGCACCGCCGCCGCTGGCCAGGTCACGGAGCAATTGATCGGGATCGGTCGGCGGACTGAACAGCGGCACATCCAGCGGTTTGCCGTCCAGGGTCAGGTTGTTACGCAAGTTGTTCAGGCGCTGGACTGGCAAGTCGAACAGCTCCAGCAACTGCTCGTTGATCGGACACTTGAACGGTTCGTTCGCCAGCAGCCCCATCAGCGGCGGGGCATCGGCGGCCGGTGGCACATCGGCCAGAGAAAACACCAGCTCCTGCTCGAACTTTTCCAGTGCCGGACGCGTTGCGCTCTTTGCCAGCAACGCTTCCACGCTTTGCGTCTCCCAACGGGTGACGACCGTTGCAGACGGTGCCTTGCCCATGAGGAATTCGGCCTGCACGTAACACAGCTTGGCTGCCACCAGCGCATCACGGGTGAGTTGACGGTAATACCAGTCACCCCAGGCGACGAGGTTTTTCACGTACTCGCTGAACACCAGAATCTGATAGTGCCGCGGGCTGGCGTAGGCGATGGCATCCGGATCGGTCAACCTCACGGCCTCGCAGCCGGCATTCCCCGCCGCGACCAACGGGCGGCAGCGCCAGTAGTCGGGTCTCTGCGGCTCGCTCGTGTTGGCCCTTGCCTGGGGATCGAACAGGTGATGCAGCCAGTTCTGTGCTTCGAGAAAACGATCCTCGGCCCGCAAGCGCGTCGCCACCAGATGCGGCAGATGGAAGAACAGCTCCCAGAAGAACAGACCGTTGGCGCCGTCGAATGCCCCGTTGGGCTCGCGGATCGTACCGTCGGCCGGTGGCGGCTCCGCGAGAAACTGGCTGTCCCACTCGAGCACGGCATCCACGGAGATCTGGCTGCGCTCGACCAGTTCCGGGCCGAACAGGGAATTCAGACGCGCGAGTTGCAGCATGCCTTCTTGTCTGAAGGCGATGAACTGCGCCGCATCCAGCGAATTTTTTACCAGTGTCGGCGCGGGGAAACGGCGCAGTCTGGTGAACTCCACGGTGAATTTCTTGGTGCCTTGTGCAGTGTTACTCAGGGTGAAATCGAATGACGAGGCAAAGCCTCCGGTCGAACGCTTTAGCGTCATCCAGTCAGTGGCCCAGCCGCCAGAGGTGGACTTTATGACTTTAACCTCGTCGGGATCCCCACCCGCGCCATTGTGTAAAATCAGCTTGAACTCGACGTTGCTGCCGGCGGCTCCCGTCTTCTCTCGGCACAGGCCCCTGACCCACAGAAAATCCAGGTCTCCCACCTCGTTGAACACCACCTGCAAGGCGTAGTAAGCCGTCAGTGGTTTGTCGTCCTGACTCTGTACCGTCACCGTCGGCTGACTCTTCGAGGTCAGCGGATGCTGGACGATCAACTGATCGGTGAAACGGTGTTCCGCCAGGTGATCGAGCCAGCTGCCGTCGTCCTCGGGCAGCGGGCGAAACAGTACGTCGCGTGTCGCATGCACCTTGAGCGCCCCGGTGCCGTTGGTCAACAACACCCCCAGACGCCCCTTGGGGTGCTGCGCATCCGCCAGCGTGGTCGCAATCAGTCGCGTGTCCTCGCCGAGGTCATTGGCCGCCGTGATGCTCTTCAGACTCAGAGGCGCCGACCATTCGCCGCTCTGATTCATGAACGCCAGATTGATATCCAGCTTGTACGGCACGTCCTGCGCCTCTTCCCGCTCACGCCACTGCGCCCACACCACGCACAACCGCCCGCCCCAAAACACCGGCCGCAGATCCAGCACCTTGCCGGCCACCGGAATGTCCACTGGTTGCCATTCACCCCAGGCGGCCGGATTGATCGCAGTGCCGCCAGCCGTCAGTTCGATGTCAGCCTTGCGCCAGAAATACTGGAACGGCTGCACCCGCTGACGGCCAATAAAATAGTAGGTCGCGCGCGTGGCCGAGTCGGTGTCCAGACACGCACTGATCACGTCGAGGTTGCAGGTCTGCTCGAACGTCTTGAGATAATTCTGCAGGGCACGTTGCACCGAGTCGCCGTTGAGGCGCGTCTGGTTCAGGTCATTCTCGAGGGTTTTGAACAGCCCGCTCTTGCGTTGCCGGACAAACGGATTGATGTAGTTTTCCGGGTACACCGCAATCATCGACAACGCCGCCCAGTCGGGGAAATTGCTGTACAGCTCCCAGAGTTTCAGATGCTCCTTTTCGAAGTCGACCTCGGCGTAGCCTGGCTCGAGCTTGCGGTAGGCGGCATGGATGAATTGCTGGGCGCAACTGGTCGCCTCGGCCACCCATGAGCTTTGCACCGGATAGTTGTCGAGTGGGTCCAGGCGCAACAACTCGAACAGGTCTTGCGGCGTTTTCACGAAGGCGTATTTGCTCTTGGCGACGTGACCGATGCAGTACTCCACCAACGCGGTACGACGTTTTTCCAGCAGTTCAGCCAGGTTGCGCTGAGTCATGGTCGGTTTCTCCTGAGGACGGGCATCCACGCGCCCTCAACGAACGGCTTCATCGGGTGGTTGGCGCGAGGAACGTGATGGCGTCGAACTCGACCATCCTGTTGCTGGCATCGCTCAGGGCTGTAATCGTGAATTCTCCGCCGGTCGGGCTGGAGACAAAGACCCGCGTAACGCCCTGCGCATCGGTCTGACTCTGCACTGGCCGGAACACCAGAACCGCTGAAGGATCCTTGCTCTCGCCGTTCCAGCGCACCGGGCGATGGCGGCCGGGGTTTTGGTAGTTGTCGCGCAGGCTCGCATACAGCTCGACCTCCAGCCCTGCCGGCACCGGGTCCACGGGCACCTGAGCCATCATCGAAGGCGGGAAATCCAGGGTCGCGCTATCGTCGAGAACCTGCAGCGGCGGCGCCTGTTGGGCGTCGATCAGATCCAGCCAGAACAACGGCACCTCTCGCCCCATGACCTTGCCCGGCACGTAATCGACCTTCAGCACGCCGTCGGCATTGGTAGCGGAAGTCGCAACCGTGCCCAAAGTGGTCTGCCAATACACGTAGACCCCTTTCAACGCCTTGTCGGCAGCGTCCTTGAGCGTCACGGTCAGGACGATTTTGTCTGCCGGCTTGTTGGCCACCACCTCGGTCTTGTCGACGGTGCAGGTCATGGTGACGAGGGGTTCAGGCACTTCGTCAGCGAAAGACACCAACGGGGTGCGCGTCTCCGAAATGCTCAGCAAGGCGCGCTCGGCGGCAATTGCATAAGCACTCTTGTCGACCGTTTCCGGCAGGGTTCCCAGCAGGAAAATCGTCAGGGCGTCCATGCCGCTGTGTTCGGCCAGGACGCGAATACGCATCAGCAAGTCGAGTTGGCTGAGGGTCTTCAGGATCGCGTCGTCCGCCCCCACGCGGCTGACGCACTCACGCACTTCCTGCACGCTCCAGTCAAAGAACGCCGCGAGGCGCTGCACGGCCGCCTGCTGGGCCAGTCGCAGCGCATCTACGCTGATGGAGCCGGGCAAGGCATGAACCTGGCGCAGATAGTCGAGGAGTTTGTCCGCCGGCTGCTGACTCATCTCGAACGCCCGGGTCAGCACGCTCAGGTAATACAGAGTGCGCATCGACAGCAGGTGGCGGTCGTCCTGATCGATCCAGGCCTTGTGCCCGTATTGCAAAAAGTCTTCGAGCAGGCGCGCGCTCAGGTCCAGCTTGCTCACCACCGCACTGCGCCGTCGCAGATCGGCCAACAGACTCAGCAACGGATCCGGCTGCTCCGAGGCACGTGCCTCCAGTGCTTCGCGCTCGGCGCGTTCGAGCACCTGCGACAACAACTGATACACCGAGGACTGCGCCCAGCTCAGCACCCGCAGTGCCCGCTCGGCATCAAGTCCGGTGTACACCGTCAGGCATTCCCGGGCGACCGAGACTTGTGCTTCCCGCGCCTGCAACAACACGTTCAGCATGCGCTCGCCAATACTCGCAAGCGTGTCGGCGTCGACCTCACCGAGCCCGTCCTTGATGGCCTGATCGAGTTTTTCCCGGGCAAAATTCAGGTAGTCCGCTTCGGGCAACGACGAATTGACGATCAGTCCGGAAGCGTCGACCAGGTCACCGAGAAAATGCAGCCAGTCCAGGCCTGGCTGCAAGGGCACCCCCGCCGCCTGCAACCCGGCATTGCTGAACAGTGCCGAAGGCAGCAGATTGCGCAGCTGCTCGAACAGGCTCCGCTCCGCCTCGGAGGCAACCGCCAATGCCTGAAGCGGCGATACCTGTTGCAATACCCATTGCACCGACAGGTCGCGCTCCCTGCACCAGGACACGCAAGAGTGCAGCGCATAAATCAGGTTGAGCGCGTCCGGAACACTGTCGTTGTCACTGCGCTCGATGATGCGCGGTTTGCCTGCCAGCCCATTGAGCCAGTTCTCGCCGCCCAGCAGGGTCAGCATCAGCCCCCCTTCGACCGGCGTAATACCGAGCAGCCGTGGCAATTTCACCAGGCGGTAAAAACTCGAAATCACCTCCGGGGTACGTGTGAGCTGGTCACCCAGTCCATGTGCCCGAGCAATGACCACCGCCAGATAAGCGTAGGTCTGCAGGTCGATGTTCAAGCCACTGCACAACTGGCTGACGGTCAGGTCGGTCACGCCTTGCCCCGGCAGCACGGTAAACAATCCCTTGTCCAGCAACAACGGCTGACGGTAGCTGCCCTGACTGTTGAAAGTACGGTCGAACAGCGAGAGCACCGGGCCACGGCCATAGAGTGACAGGTCATCGATAAACGCCGCAAAGTCCTCGGCCGGGCAGTCATAACGCTCGCGCAGTGACTGGAACAGGCCCACGGCATGCACCGTGTGGGTGGAAATCCACCAGGGGACTTGTGGCTACTTACCGCGTTTTTCTGCGTTGATCGCCGCCACCAGCAGGGCATCGACCTGTTCGGGCGGCAAGCCCAGCCATTGATCCAGACGCAGTTTGCGGTTCATGCGTTCGTAGCGATCGATGCGGACCGGGTCCTCGGTCAGACGATGCGAAAGCGCTGCACCGTTGAAGTTGATGCTCAGCGCTGGAGATTCGGCAGCATTGAGATACACCGAACCGCTCAGCTGGCTCTCGTCACCCGCCAGTGGCGCGCTTGCGGCGTAGGTGACATGGGCCGAGCGTGTCGGGGCGAACTCGCGAATCGACAGCAAGGCCTCGAGGTCTTGCGCGCTCAGGCGGGTGCGTTCACCGAAAAACGGTACTTGATTGAGGTTCTGCCAATCCAAATTCCCCGCGCCAAAATTGTGCAGGTAATACGCCTCTCTCTCCTTCTCCACGTCCGGGGTGGGGGCTTGCGTCAGTAACTCACGCTGGTACGGCCCCAGCCGCGAGGCATGGCTCAGGGCCCGCCCGGCATCGTTGTCCCAGGCCTCGGGCTGTAGAAAATACGGATAGGCCAGATCCACCATGTGCGCAAAGTTGCCCACCGACATCCCCTGCTGACGGGCGGCGAAATCCAGCGTGACCCAATGCTGGTAATAAGGCAGGCCGTTGGGGTAGCGGGCGGTGATCAGTGCGTCTTCGAGATCCGTGTCCTTGTCCTTGTTTTCCTCGATGAACGTTTCCAGCACCGGCACGATGATGTCCAGCGCCGAGATCGACTGATGCACCGCACTGAAGTCGACCTGCAGACGCTTCAGGTCCTGGCGACGATCATGCAAATCCAGCTTGCCCTCTTTAGCCTCGGCAAAGATCCAGTCCCGGATCCAGCGCAGCAACTCGATCAGATAGGCCACCGGCGATGCGATCGATTCCAGTGCCTGCGGCGGGCACAAATCGCCGAATCCGGGGCTGAACAGTTGCTCGAAACTCGGCCCGTTCACCATCGACAACAGCCCACTGTCAGGACGCGTGAGCTGGGTGGCCGAACCGCGCAACGTGTGTTCAATGAACTGGCGCCGCACGAAAACCGCCAGGGCGTTGGCTCTGCGCAGAAACGCCTGGGCGTCCTCGGGCTGCAGCTGATAGTCCCGGACCAGCCCGCGCACGCCGCGCTCCACCAGCGGAAAAATCGAACCGCCTCTCTCAAGGTAAGTGGAAAGATCGGCGTAGGTCTTGCGTTGTTCGGCATCGAACACCTGCGACAGCAATTGTTCGACAGGGCGAATCACAGGCTCATTCATGGCCGGCTCCCGGTGGGGTTGCGATCTTGTCAAAACGTCCGCTCTCGACCCAGTCGGACAGGGTCGAGCCATCCGCGCCGTCGGTGACGGTCTGCTGGAAGCGGCACCAGTGGCCACCGGCGCGCAGGCCTTGTCCACCCTGGCTGCGCCAGCCTTGCGCGGTGACGGCGATGTTGGCGCTGAGAATCTGTCCGGGGTCGTACCAACTCACCACCTGACCCACTCCCGCGCGGCCGGTGCCGGCCAATTCGAACTGTCCTGCAACCCAGGCGCCTGCCGCCGGCTCATCAATCCCGGGCAGATAAGTGCCAAGCAATACCGGGTGCGCAACGGAAGCGTCCGACTCGTAGCCGTCGCGCGAAGAGACCGCTTGCAGGTTGTAGCGTCCAGCCGCCTGACTCAGCACAAGCGTCAGCGTCCAGGTGCGATCCTCGAGCACCGGGGCGCTGCCCAGTACCGAGCCTTTGCTGTTCGTCAGTGACGCCGTCACTGTGTCCTCCGGATCGCCGAACCCGGACACCACCACGCTGCGACCGACAAACGTGTCCCGACCCGGGCTTTCGATAAACGGTGCGGCCGGCACCACGCGGTAGGTGAGCGAAGGGCTGTCCTTCGACTCCCTGTTATCAAGGAATTGCCTGGCCTTGAGGGTGTAGGTGCCGACCGGCAGCACCACCTCGGCCTGCCATTGGCCCTCGGCACTGACCGGTATTTTATCGAGCAGCGGTTCCGGCACCCCTTCACGCCAGACCGACACCTGGCCATAGGGATCGCCGGTTCCCGAGAGCATGGCGGTGCGCGGCAGGGCCTGACCCGGTGCCGGCACCTCGATGACGGGCGGCAGCAGCACCACGTCGAAAGTGCGCACATCGCTGCGCGCTGAAGGCCGGTCGCCGATGGTTTGCGTGGCATCGATCTGGTAGGTGCGAAATTCCAGCCCGCTCAGTTCAACGAACCATGCACCCTGACTGGTCAGTTGTTTCGGCGCGCCCAATGCCCAACCGAACTGGGCATCACGCAATTGCAAGGTGGCGCCATTGAACCCCTGTTCGCCACGCACGAGCAGGGTGCGACCGGCCTCGGTGTTTTCCGCAGGTTCGGTGATGAGCAGTTTTTCCGGACTGACCCGAAAGGTTTGCGAGGCCGCCGGCGAAGCATTGCCGGCGACGGTCTGGATCACCGTGACGGTATGCTCCTTGTCCGGCGCAAACCCGACCGGGCGTTTGAAGGCCCAGTTGCCACTGGCGCCATCGGGCTCATGCACGGTGGTGTCATCGCTGTAGGTCAGCCTCAGTACTGCGCCGGGCCAGCATCTGCCGGAGATTTTCGGCGACAGCCCGTCGTCCTCGATGACGCTGATCTGCGGCGCCACTAACGGCACGCTGATGGTCATCTCCACCGGGTCGGATTCCAGGCTGCCGTTCTTCTGAACCACGAGCACGACCTTGGTCGTGTTCGGCTCCCAGGGGCTTGCAGGCCGCGTCGTCCAGTTCTGCGAAGTTACCGTTGCCGGCGGCGCCAGTTGCGCACCGGTCACCTTGTCCGTCACCACCACCGTCGCCCCGTTGATGCCCTTGCCGGTGAGGATCGGGATGTAGTCGACAACGCTGAAGCCCAGGTCGAACGGTGCCGGGTAACGATCGATCTTGACCGTGTATTCCACCGGCTCCGACTCGGCGTTACCCAGTGTCTGCACAAACAGCACCGTGCGCGTCGAACCTGGCGTCCAGGGCGCATTGGCCGTGGTCGACCAGCCCTGAGCGGTGACCAACGCTGCCGGAGCCAGCGCCGTGCCGTCAGCTTTATCCTTCACCAGGACCGATGCCCCCGCTATGCCCTTTCCGTAGAAGGTCGGTCTGTATTCGTTCACGGTATGGGTCATGTCAGTGGGCGGCAGCAGCTTCGAGGAAGCGGTGAACCGATACGCCTGCGACAGGATATAGCCTCCAACGTTGTCCCAGACTTTTTGCACAGCCGTCAGCTCGTAGGTACCGATGGGCCAGTTCTGTGAAGTGGTTTTCCAGGTGCCTGCGCTCACGACCACGTCAGGTGGCGCTGTTGCACCTTGCGGGCCGCTCACGATCGTGATCTCGACCGTGGCGCCGGTGAAACCGGTACCTGAGAACTCGACGGTGGTGAGGGATGGGTAGGTGACGCTGACAGCCGTCAGTGCTGGAGGGCGGACTTTGAATGAATGGGGCAAACTGAACTCGGAGGCAACGCCGGACACCGTTTGCCGCGCGACAATGGTGAACGCTCCGGGCGGCATGTCCTGGATGAACGTTGTGACGTTCCAGACCCCATTGGCACCTGCCGTGCCCTGGCCAATCCTGAATGAATGCTCGGCATCCTTGACGACTTCGACCATCGCGCCTGATACAGCCCTGCCCCCTGCTATCGGGCCTCTCGGATCGGTCACCGCACCTTCGGCCGGCGTCGTGATTGTCGGCCGCAGCAGCAACGTGAAGGATTGCACGGCGGTCCAGTCATTCATGTCACGGTGGCCAGCGGTCATTTCGACGCGTCCGCCGACAGGATAGTTGGCCTCGTTGAATCGGCCTTCCCATGAACCATCAGGTTGGACGACTGCCGTGGCGTGTAAAACGGCGCCCCCGGGTGTCATCACATCGATGACTTTGCCCTCAGTACCGCGCCCTTTGATCAGTAAGCCGTTGGCCAGGTTGAGCACTGCACCGTTTACCGGGGACTCGATGCGGGGAGCCACGTACGGTGGGGCCACCCGGATGGTGACGGCATTGGAGTTCCCCGAATACTCTCCGCGAATGACCTGCTCGGCGTGGAAAGACAGGATATTGTCCGGCAGGCTGGTGGTGCCCCCCCAGGTTCCATCCTGCTCCACGTTCAGCTCGCGGAATATGGTTTCAGTACCGTTGTACAGGTACTTCAGACGGATTCTGCCGCCAAAGAAGCCGTTTTTCCCGGCCACAGAGAACGGCATCGTCACTTCTGCGTTATTGGCGGGTACCTCGATGATCGGTTTCTGCGCCGGGTAAATATCCTGCCCCCAGCCTTCAGTCGGGCCCACGTCATTATTCTGCCCGTCATAGTTGACCCGGATTGCCAGCGTCACGCCAAAATCAGGAGGCCCGAGCGGGGAGTCGATATACACCACATAGTCGTGCCATAGGGTGTCTTGTCGCATGCTGTCAGGGGAATCCTTGCGCACCCAAGTGCCGGCCTGCAGGCCAAGGTCTATGTTTGCCCTATATACGGCGGGACCTCGCGTGGTCATCCTGTAACGCAAGGTCCTCACATAGATCCGGTTGTTCTCGAACTGGTACTGGCAAACCATCTGAGTTTGCAGTTCCGGCACCCGCGGGTGGGTCTGGTATAGCGTTGTTTCGACCGCTTGCGCCCAGAACACTTCGGAAAACTGCTCACCGTCACCCAGCTCCCGGAGCGACCCGTCTTCCATTTCCGTGACCTGAGCAGCACTGATCCGAACTTTTTCGGCATCCAGCCAGGTACTGCCTTTTTCGTCGTCAAGCGTGTCGTTCATGTCAGCAGTGCTCCGGGCAATCAGTCACTCACGTTGTGGGATCAACATACGTGCGCTGATTACGCGTCACCACTGTCAGAACTGACAGTTGAAAAGATCAAATAGGTCTAAAAAAACGTTGGTTGCTCACCAAAACAGCTAACGCTTGCCACGCCCTACTTCGACACGCGCAGCAAACTACAACGCCTTGCGCCTTTGCCTACAGATCCGCCAGAATCCGCCGGCTTGTGCGCTCTGGTGATGCCCCGTAACGTAGTCCGTGCCGCTGCCAATCAGTGGTCGGGTTTAGTCGTCCGGGGGATTCACCAATGTGTATAAGCGTCATCAAGTCGGGTATTCCCTATCCCCGCACTCGATGGTGGCTGTTCGCAGGGCGCCTTCGGGTGCGCCGGTTTTTGGTGATGGTTCCCCCCGGTCGACTAACCTGCGTTCAGCCGCCACCCTCTCGTTTAGTCGCGAGATCGTGCTGGCATCATTCAAGGGAAATCACCATGTTCAAAGCAACTCCGAATCCACCCGAAACCGATACGGTTTCCCCCTATCAATCCCCCGGTTCAAAAAAGCTCCACGAAGCCGCCGAGCGTGCCCTCGATCACTACCTCAAACCCGAATCGCCCTCGCGCAATTCCGTGGATCGTGGCATGCAGATGTTCCAGGTCGCGCCCGACATCAATCCCGAAGCCATCGCCATCCAGACCTACGAAACCTTTTCGTCGGTGAGCATTCTGCTGCTGGATCTGGCGGACAGCCTGGAAGACAAACCCCGGCATCTGGCGATGGCGATTTATCAGTTGAGCGAGATGGGGTTGTTGCTGGCGGAAAAGACGCTGGACAGTGAGCGGGCGATTGCTCTGGGTTAGCCCATAGATAGACGTTGTCTGTGCTGACGCCTTCGCGGGCAAGCCCGCTCCCACAGGGATGGGCGGTGTGTACACCTTCTGTGATCAACACCGGACACTGTGGGAGCGGGCTTGCCCGCGAAGGCAATAGAGAGAGCGCCGCAGACGTCAGGCAGACGCCGGCAGAGGCTGAAAACTGAAGTACTGCTTCAATGCCCGCACCAGCTGCGCATATTCCGGGGGCGGGCGCTGCAGGCTGAACCCGGCGTCGTAATGCAGGGGAGTCGCGTCTTCGTGGCACCACAGGCAGCACGCATTGAGGTCGATCACCTGTTGGCAACCATCGCTGGGGGGGATTTTCAGACGCAGATGGAATTCGGCACCGATCATCATCGGCAACTGGCTGATGAGCATCAGCCCGTCTTCAGACACGTTGCCCAGAAAGCCGATGGGTTTGTCGGTGACGCTGTTGAACACTCTGAGGAAGTACGGCAACTGATGCCGTTCGATTCGGCGGTCGGTAAACATGCGCAGTTCGCCATGCAAGGCTCCATCACAGAGCCGCACCTTTGCTTCGGAACGCGCCTGTATGGCAGCCGCGCTCTCCCCGCTTCCGGTGGGATGGTCGCCAATACGCCATCGCCTCAACAACGACCAGTCGCAGGTGTTGCCCCGGTTCAAAGTCAGGCTCCGAACCGGATCACTGGACTATAGCTCAGCTTGTACAACAGGCCAGATTTTGTATGACAACCACCCTCAGAAACGCTGTGCCGGTACCACCGCTGCCGAACTGCGGGTCGGATAATGGCCCAGGCTCTGCAGGGTTTCCAGGCGCGCACGGGCGCGGAAGGCGTATTCGCTGGTAGGGTACGAGGCGATGATGAACTGGTAGGTCTGCGCCGCGTCGATGTACATTTTTTGCCGTTCCAGGCATTGGCCGCGCATCATCGACACTTCCGGCCACACATAAGGACGCGCCCGGCTGTCGCGCTCGACCTTGGACAGTTCGAGCATCACCTGCTCGCAATTGCCCCGGTCATAGGCGCTGTAGGCGTTGTTCAGATGGTGGTTCATCGCCCAACGGGTACATCCCGTGGCGGCAAGGGCGCTGAGGGCAAGGGCGGCAATGGGCAACAATCGCATGGGGGTTCTCCTGTCTTGAGTTCTGTATCGACCCCTGGTCGGAAATCTTCAGGCGCGTTTGTCCCAAAGTTGCCACGTTCAATAAAGAAAACGATAAGTAGTGCATTCGAA
The DNA here is from genome assembly GCF_023100605.1 of Pseudomonas sp. MWU12-2020. Classification (NCBI taxonomy): domain Bacteria; kingdom Pseudomonadati; phylum Pseudomonadota; class Gammaproteobacteria; order Pseudomonadales; family Pseudomonadaceae; genus Pseudomonas; species Pseudomonas sp. MWU12-2020. Next base: position 45,478 of record NZ_JALMEX010000003.1, on the reverse strand, counting down.
CAATGACTACACCCTCGGAGCATAGTAGCCTTCGCTGGCGCTTGAACTCAGGAGTCTTTGCATGTCCGTCCGTCGTACCAAAATCGTCGCTACCCTTGGCCCGGCCAGTAACTCGCCGGAAGTTCTCGAACAGCTGATTCTGGCTGGTCTGGACGTCGCCCGTCTGAACTTCTCCCACGGCACCCCCGACGAGCACAAGGCTCGCGCGAAGCTGGTGCGTGACCTCGCCGCCAAGCACGGCCGCTTCGTCGCCCTGCTGGGTGACCTGCAAGGCCCGAAAATCCGTATCGCCAAATTCGCCAACAAGCGCATCGAGCTGAAGATCGGTGACAAGTTCACCTTCTCCACCAGCCATCCGCTGACCGAAGGCAACCAGCAAGTGGTCGGCATCGACTACCCGGATCTGGTGAAAGACTGCGGCGTGGGCGACGAGCTGCTGCTCGACGACGGCCGCGTGGTCATGCGCGTCGAAACCGCCACCGCTACCGAACTGCACTGCGTCGTGACCATCGGCGGCCCGCTGTCCGACCACAAAGGCATCAACCGTCGCGGCGGCGGCCTGACCGCGCCGGCCCTGACTGAAAAAGACAAGGCCGACATCAAGCTCGCCGCCGAAATGGAAGTCGACTACCTCGCGGTGTCCTTCCCGCGTGACGCGGCCGACATGAACTACGCCCGTCAACTGCGCGACGAAGCCGGCGGCACTGCCTGGCTGGTGGCGAAGATCGAACGCGCCGAAGCCGTGGCCGATGACGAAACCCTCGACGGTCTGATCAAGGCTTCCGACGCAGTGATGGTTGCCCGTGGTGACCTCGGTGTGGAAATCGGCGACGCCGAGCTGGTGGGCATTCAGAAGAAGATCATTCTGCACGCACGCCGCCACAACAAAGCGGTGATCGTCGCGACCCAGATGATGGAGTCGATGATCCAGAACCCGATGCCGACCCGCGCCGAAGTGTCCGACGTGGCCAACGCCGTGCTCGACTACACCGACGCCGTGATGCTCTCGGCCGAATCCGCTGCCGGTCTGTACCCGCTGGAAGCCGTTCAGGCGATGGCGCGTATCTGCGTCGGCGCTGAAAAGCACCCGACCAGCAAGACTTCCAGCCACCGTATCGGCAAGGAATTCGAGCGCTGCGACGAAAGCATCGCCCTGGCGACCATGTACACCGCCAACCACTTCCCGGGCGTGAAAGCGATCATCGCGTTGACTGAAAGCGGCTACACCCCGCTGATCATGTCGCGTATCCGTTCTTCGGTGCCGATCTACGCGTTCACCCCGCACCGCGAAGCCCAGGCTCGCGCAGCGATGTTCCGTGGCGTGTACACCGTGCCATTCGACCCGGCCTCGCTGGCACCGAACGAAGTCAGCCAGAAGGCAATCGACGAGCTGGTCAAGCGCGGCGTTGTGGAAAAAGGCGACTGGGTCATCCTGACCAAGGGCGACAGCTACCACACCACCGGCGGCACCAACGGCATGAAAATCCTGCACGTGGGCGACCCACAGGTCTGAGTGATCAGCTGAAAAACCAAAGCCCCGGCATGTGAGTGCCGGGGCTTTTTGCATTCTGATCCTGAGGTTTTATTGGCCGACCCGGCCTCTTCGCGAGCAAGCCCGCTCCCACAGTGGGAATGCATTCCAATTGTGGGAGCTCACTGGCTCTGACAGGGAAATGCATTCCAATTGTGGAAGCACACGGGCTCTGACAGGGAAATGCATTCCAATTGTGGGAGCGGGCTTGCTCGCGAAGGGGCCAGGCCGGTCAGCGAAGATCTCAATGGCGTTTGATAAACCCGGTCAACGCCGCCAATGCCTCCGGCGAGCGCAAGCGTTGGGTGAACAACACGCCCTCCTCTTCGATCACTTTACGGATCAACTCGCGCTCCGGCGCTTTGAGCAATTGCTTGCTGATGCGCACCGCCTCTGCGGGCAGCTCATCGAAGCGCAAGGCCATTTCCCGCGCCTTGCTCAATGCCGCTTCGCCGCTGCCCAATGCCTCGGTGGCAATGCCCCACTGCGCCGCCTGCTCACCGCTGAAACCCTCGCCGAGCAGCAACAGCTCTGCCGCTTTGGCATGCCCGAGCAACCGCGGCAGGATCAGGCTGGAGCCGAACTCCGGGCACAGCCCCAGATTGACGAACGGCATACGCAGCCATGCATCGCGGCTGACATAAACCAGATCGCAATGCAGCAACAACGTGGTGCCGATGCCCACCGCTGCCCCAGCCACCGCGGCGATCACCGGTTTGCGGCATTCGAGAAGGTTGAGCATGAAGTGGAACACCGGGCTGTCGAGGTCGCTCGGCGGTTGCTGGATGAAGTCGGCGATGTCGTTGCCAGCGGTGAAGCACTCGGCGCTGCCGGTGATCAGCACGGCGTTGATTTCAGGATCGCTGTCGGCCTGCCTCAAGGCCTCGGCGAGGCGACTGTACATCGCGCGGGTCAGGGCGTTTTTCTTGTCCGGGCGGTTGAGGCGCAGGGTGAGCAAACCGCGTTCGCGTTCCAGCAGGATGGCTTCGGTCATCAGCGTTACTCAACATTAAAAAGGCTGACAGAGTTCTTTTGTGGTGAGGGGATTTATCCCCGATTGAGTGCGCAGCACTCACAAAATCCTGGGGCCGCTACGCAGCCATCGGGGATAAATCCCCTCACCACAGGCGTTCGGCCTTGCCACAGAAATCTTCGAACCTATGAAAGTCAGCGCTCAACCGCGGGACAAAAACACATCCGCCAGCAGTTGATTGCGCGGCAGTCCGGCCAGGTACAGACGTTTGGCAAAGGCGTCGACACTGGCGCTTGAGCCGCAGACTAAGGCCAGGGTCTGCCGGGAAACAAGGCGCAGTTGCGCCAAAGCGGCGGCTGAGTCGGCCGCCGTCCACAGCTCGACGCTAAGGTTTTCGCGCTGCGCGGCAAGTGCCGCCAGGGGTTTGGCCAGATAGTGCTCGCGCGTGTCATGGGCCAGGTGAATGACGCGGATGGCGCCTTGGTGATCCTGACGCAAGGCTTCGCGCAGCACGCCGAACAATGGCCCCAGCCCGGTGCCGGCCGCCAGCAACCACAGCGGTCGGGTGTGCCAGTCCGGGTCGTAATGCAGCGCGCCGCCGCGCAGTTCACCGAGGCGGATCGGGTCGCCGATCTGCAGGCGCCGCGCCGCATCGCTGAATTCGCCGGGCTGGCGACAGTCGAGGTGAAATTCGAGAAAGCGCTCTTCCTGCGGCAGGCTCGCCAGCGAATAGGGTCTGGCGATGTGGTTGATCCACAGCACCAGATGCTGCCCGGCGGCATAGCGCAGCGGACGTTGCGGGGTCAGGCGCAAACGCAGGACGTTGTCGCTGAGCCAGTCCAGCGCCTCGACCACCGCCGGGCGCCCGTCGCTGATCGGGTCGAAGGTGTGCACCTGCAGGTCTTCTGTGACCTGACACTGACAGGCCAGCCGCCAGCCCTCCTGACGCTGTTCGGCGCTCAGGGCATCCGGGCGGCTGTCGGCGGGCAAGCCGTTCACGCACTGCACCAGGCAGGCATGGCAACTGCCGGCGCGGCAGCTGTAAGGCACCGCGACGCCGTTCTGGTTAAGGGCGTCGAGCAGATTGCTGCCCGCCGCCACCGACCATTGCCGGTCACCGACCCGAAGTTCAGGCATCCACGTTCTCCCACGCCGCCGCACAGCGATTGCGCCCGTCGCGCTTGGCCCGGTACAGCGCCTGATCGGCGCGCTGCAAGGCGTCGTCCAGATCATCGCCCAGTTCCAGCAGGGTCATGCCCGCCGACAGACTCAGGTTACGCACGTTCAGGCCCACCAGTTCAACGTCGGTAAAAGCAATGCGCAGGCGTTCACAACAGGCCGTCAGGCGTTCGGCATCGCAGTCGGGCAGCAACACCACGAATTCTTCACCACCGTAACGCGCCAGCACGTCGCCGTCACGCAGGCAGGCACCCGCCACGCCGGCGAACGCCTGCAACACTTGGTCGCCGGCGGCATGGCCATGCAGATCGTTGATGCGCTTGAAGTGATCGAGGTCGATCAGCGCCAGACCATGCACCACGCCCGGCTCCATCTCATCCAGTTCACGTGACGCCATGCGCAGAAAATGCCGGCGATTGAACAGTCCGGTCAGTTCGTCGGTGGCCACCAGATCTTCGAGCTGGCGCATCATCCCGCGCAGGGTGTCCTGATGCGCCTGCAAGGCAAACCGGCGCTGGCGCATGCGTTGCCGTGAAACCTGAACGAAGCGTGCGTAAATCACCAGCCACGCCAGCACCATCGCCAGAATGCACACCTGCAACGCCGCCAGCGCCGGATCCGGCAGACGGAAGTGATAGCCATCCCAAAGGGTGATTGCACAAAAACTGAAGAACACCAGCAGCGCACAGCGAATGAACGCGCGCCGGGATAAATGGAACAGACCGAACAGCAGGATCAGCACGTAAAACACCAGAAACGCGCCGCGTGCTTCATCCAGGTGAGCGATCAGCCAGGTCTGCCAGCCGAGCCCGAGCAACACTTGCGCTTCGGTCATGCTCGGGTCGGAAAAACGCAGGTTGCGCCCGGACCAGAACAGCGCAAACAGCGTGGCCTGGCAGATGACCACCAACGCGCTGCCGATGGCCACGCTGTTCAACGATTGCGGGTAATGCCCGGTAAAAAACGCCAGCCACAGCAGCAGCAAAGCCAATCCGTAAGTGGCGGCCGCAAGGGCAAAGCGCTTGAGCAAAAGGCGTTGAATGGCGTTATGGGTCAATCGTTGACTCACCGTGCGATAGGAGGCTGACCGAGTGTCCTACTCTACAGACCGGATGCCACTTTAGAGGGGCGGTCGATAAATGACCACCGATTTTCGGGCTCGAAAATTGACGTCAAAAGTGTGGCCTCAAAAGCCCCTCACCCTAGCCCTCTCCCCGAGGGAGAGGGAACTGACCGCATTGTTTATTTGAGATACGCCGACCTGATACATCATGCCGAACTCAGGTTTTGAATTCGCCACAAATCGGCTCCCTTCCCCCCTCTCCCCCTTGGGGGAGAGGGCTGGGGTGAGGGGGTGGGTATTGAAGTGCAAACCCAATGTTCGATATTCGCCCAACCATGCGACCAACGAATGACTGCCGGCGCGTGTATGCCCGGAAGAGGCGCGGTATACTGCCGCGCCTTTTTAGCGTCGCGCCAGCAGCCCCGGCGTGCCTTGAAAGGTGCTTGCAACCGACCGATGCACCCAAGCTGCAAGCACCTTATTGAATGTTCCCGTCTTTTAGAGGAGCGCGACTCATGACCGTGATCAAGCAAGATGACCTGATTCAGAGCGTTGCCGACGCCCTGCAATTCATTTCCTACTACCACCCCGTGGACTTCATCCAGGCGATGCACGAAGCCTACCTGCGCGAAGAATCGCCAGCGGCCCGTGATTCGATCGCGCAGATCCTGATCAACTCGCGCATGTGCGCCACCGGCCACCGGCCGATCTGCCAGGACACCGGCATCGTCACCGTGTTCGTGCGTGTGGGCATGGACGTACGTTGGGATGGCGCGACCATGAGCCTGGACGACATGATCAACGAAGGCGTGCGCCGCGCCTACAACCTGCCGGAAAACGTCCTGCGTGCCTCGATCCTCGCCGACCCGGCGGGCGCTCGCAAAAACACCAAGGACAACACCCCGGCGGTCATCCACTACTCCATCGTCCCGGGCAACACCGTGGAAGTGGACGTGGCGGCCAAGGGCGGCGGTTCCGAGAACAAGTCGAAAATGGCCATGCTCAACCCGTCCGACTCGATCGTTGACTGGGTGCTGAAAACCGTTCCGACCATGGGTGCCGGCTGGTGCCCACCGGGCATGCTGGGCATCGGTATCGGCGGCACCGCCGAGAAAGCCGCGGTCATGGCCAAGGAAGTGTTGATGGAGTCCATCGACATTCACGAACTGAAAGCCCGTGGCCCGCAGAACCGCATCGAAGAGATCCGTCTGGAGCTGTTCGAGAAGGTCAACCAGCTGGGCATCGGCGCCCAGGGCCTCGGTGGCCTGACCACCGTGCTCGACGTGAAGATCATGGACTACCCGACCCACGCCGCCTCCCTGCCGGTGTGCATGATCCCGAACTGCGCCGCCACCCGTCACGCGCACTTCGTGCTCGACGGCACCGGCCCGGCCTCGCTGGAAGCGCCATCGCTGGACGCCTACCCGGAAATCGTCTGGGAAGCCGGCCCGTCGGCCCGTCGCGTCAACCTCGACACCCTGACCCCGGAAGAAGTGCAGAGCTGGAAGCCGGGCGAAACCGTCCTGCTCAACGGCAAGATGCTCACCGGCCGCGACGCGGCGCACAAGCGCATGGTCGAGATGCTGAACAAGGGTGAAACCCTGCCGGTGGATCTGAAAGGTCGCTTCATCTACTACGTCGGCCCGGTTGATCCGGTCGGTGACGAAGTGGTTGGCCCGGCAGGTCCGACCACCGCGACGCGGATGGACAAGTTCACCCGGCAGATCCTCGAGCAGACCGGTCTGCTGGGCATGATCGGCAAGTCCGAGCGTGGCCCGACCGCGATCGAAGCGATCAAGGACAACAAGGCCGTGTACCTGATGGCCGTGGGCGGCGCCGCTTACCTGGTGGCCCAGGCGATCAAGAAGTCCAAGGTGCTGGCCTTCGCCGAGCTGGGCATGGAAGCGATCTACGAGTTCGAGGTCAAGGACATGCCGGTCACCGTCGCGGTGGACAGCAACGGTGAGTCGGTGCACATCACCGGCCCGGCGATCTGGCAACAGAAGATCGCCGAAAGCCTGGCGGTAGAAGTGCAGTAAGCGCTTCGCAGCCGTGGAAAAGGCCGGCCCGTCATACGACGGGCCGGCCTTTTTTGTGCGCGAATGCCCGTGCGGCCGCCCTGCACATTAATGGCTAATTGGCACCTGTCAGATCTGACAGGTTACGACGTCCGCGCTTGCTGTTAGCGTCTATCCACCCACGCGCCTCGCGTGTGCAATGGATCCGACCATGGCCGATCAAGAGCTGAGCATCATCACCCCGTCCATCGCCAGCAGCGCATCGATCACCACGATCGGCAAAAGCTGGGGCGCGGTCGGCGCGACCGGCGCCGCTTCATTTGAACTGCCGCTGCCCCTGTCCGTCGGACGTGGCTGGGACCCGCAACTCTCCCTGACTTACAACAGCCAGGCCGGCAACGGGCCGTTCGGCGTCGGCTGGAGCCTGGGGATTGGTCAGATCAGCCGTCGTACCCAAAAAGGCGTACCGCGGTATACCGATCTCGATGAAATCATCGGTGACGACGGTGAAGAGTGGTTGCCTGAACTCAACGACGATGGCACACCGAAGTCGCGCCTGGAAAAATCCTATAACGGGATTGAAGTCGGCTATCACAACGTGGTCCGTTACTGGCCGAGGGTCGAGGGTGACTTTGCCCTCCGCGAGCGTTGGCAACGGGCAACGAAAACGGCAGCCGAGCCCCCCTTCTGGCTGATCCACGGGGCTGACGGCTCATTGCAGGTATACGGCAAGACCAGCGCCTCGCGCCGGGCCGATCCGGACGATGCGCTGCGGGTCAGCCATTGGCTGCTGTGCGAAAGCATGAACCCGCGCGGCGAGCACATCTGCTTCGACTACCTGGCCGATGATCAGGACCCCGACCCGATCCACGACTACCGCGCCCAGCGCTACCTGCGCGCGGTGTTCTACGGCAACGTCAGCGCCAGCCAGCACTTGTACAGCTGGACCGTGGAAGATCCGGCCGAACTGGATTGGCACTTTCATCTGCTGTTTGACTACGGCGAGCGCACCCGTGATCTGACGCAGGCCCCCGTGTACGGTGGCGACAGCCTGCAACTGTGGGGGAAACGCCAGGATCCCTTTTCCAGCTACGGCCAGGGTTTCGAGCTGGGCACGCGGCGTCTGTGCCGGCAAATCCTGATGTTCCACCACTTCTCGCGGCCCGCCGGAGACTATCCGCTGCTGGTGCGGCGGCTGTTGCTGGAGTATCCACAGGACGCCGGCCCTTGGACTTACAACCGGATCACCGCCGCTCACTATCAGGCCTTCGATGCCAGCGGCGCAGTGGAAACGACCCCGCCGGTGGAGTTCGATTACTCGCCCTTCGAGATCAACAAAACCGCTGCACGGCTGTTCGCCGAAGAAAACATGCCGGGCGTTGAGGATGGACAGTTTTACCAGTGCGTGGATCTGTACGGTGAAGGCGTGCCGGGGTTCCTCTGCCGCTACGATCAGTGCTGGTATTACCGCGAACCGTTGCGCGCCCCATCAGGGCCGGACGCCATTACCTATGGCGCCTGGTCGGCGCTGGAGCAGATCCCGGTGGCGAATCGCAACAGCGCCGCCCGGCAGATATTGCTCGATCTGACCGGCGACGGGCGGCTGGACTGGATCGTCGCCCAACCGGGCATCAGCGGTTATCGCACGTTGAACGCCGACCGCAGTTGGGCGCCGTTCCTGCCGTTTACCGGGATGCCACTGGAGTTTTTCAACACCCTTTCGCAACTGGGCGACCTGGTGGGCGATGGCCTCAACTCATTGGCGATGATCGGCCCACGCGCCGTGCGCCTGTATGCCAACCGCCGGGAAAACGGTTTTTCCAGCGCCGAAGAAGTGCTTCGTGAAGACCATGAGGACAGTTTGCCGCTGTTCAGCAACTCACCCACCGAGCTGGTGTTTCTGGGCAACATGCTCGCCAGCGACATGAGCGAGCTGTGCCGGATCCGCCACAACGAAATCAAATGCTGGCCCAATCTGGGACATGGCAAATTCGGCACAGGTCGGGTGATCAGTGCACTGCCCTTCCAGTATGCCGAGTTCAACGTCGAGCAAATCAGGATCGCCGACATCGACGGCTCCGGTGCACCGGCCCTGTTTTACCTGAAAACCTCCGGCTTCGAGATCTACCTCAATCGCGGCGGCAATGGTCTGGAACAGACACCCGTCTTCGTACCGTGGCCGGAGGGCGTGAGCTACGACCGCCTGTGCCATGTCAGTTTTGCCGACCTGCAAGGCCTGGGTTGTGCCAGCCTGATCCTGACCGTGCCACACATGACCCCGCAGCACTGGCGTTACGATTTCATCGCAGCCAAGCCCTACCTGCTGACGGCAACCAACAACAATATGGGCTGCGCCACGCAGGTGGTGTACCGCAGCTCCGCTCAGGAATGGCTGGACGAAAAACAGCAGTGGCTGATCGAACATCCCGCCGAGACACCGGTCTGCCATTTGCCGTTCGCGGTGCAAGTGGTCAGCCGGCAACGGCAGCTGGATGAAATCACCGGCAATTGCCTGACGCAGGCGTGTCTCTATCGCGAAGGGTTCTACGACAGCATCGAGCGCGAATTCAGTGGCTTCGGCCATCTGCAACAGACTGACAGCGAAAGCGCCAGCGGCGATGACGACGTCGGCTTCACGGCACCGGTGCGGGTCTTGACCTGGTTCCTCACCGGGCAAGCCATGGACCGGCCAAGACACGGCTACTTCGATGCCGATGCCGAGGCGCACGCCTTGCAGCCAACGGTCTTCAGCCGTTATCACCGCAACGATGAATGCGATGAACCGGTGACACCGGCGGACGAAACGACACGCTATAGAATCGCTCGGGCGCTGGCCGGCGCCGTGGCCCGCAGCGAAACCTGGGCCGACAGCGACGACCCGGCCAGCACACGGCTGCTCGCGGCTGAGGAGCGCCGTTATCTGGTGCGTGACGTGCAGCCCGAAGGCCGACACGAACCGGCCAGCGTGCTGCTGCCACTGCCGCTGGAAACCATCAGTTATCAGTACGACGGTTACATTGATGACCCGTTGTGCCGTCATGAAGTGTTGCTCAATAGCAGCCAGTTCGGCCACGCCACGCACAGCCTTACTGTCAGCTACGCGCGACGTCGCATCGCCGCCGATGCCCCGCCCTTCGACGACCCCGATGAACAACAGTGGTGGCGGGACGCGCATGACCCGGCGCAGCAGTTTTTTTATCTCAACGAAACGCGCGAGCGCGCGATTAATCTGCACGAGAAGTTGCAAGAGTGGCGTCTGGGCCTGCCCTTTCAGCAGCGCAGCAATGCGCTGGTGCTGCCCAAGGGCAAGCTCCCGTCAGGCCTCAATCCGCAGGAGGTGTCATGGGAATTACTCAAGGCGCATCAAGACTCGCCGCAATGGAACGCGCTCAGGGTGTTGACCGGGCAAACCGTGCAACGCTATCTCAAGACCGAGGGCGGCAGCCTGTTGCCCGACGGTGCGGCCGACTTCGAAGCGCTGGCCGGGCCGATGGAACTGGCACAGCTTGACCAGACCGCCCTCGACGCCTACGCCAGTCTGCCGCCGCCGTTCGATATCCGGGTCGAGTTGCAGAACATCGGTTACACCGAAATGCCGCGCTTGTTCGAAAAACCGGCTGCAACCAAGGCCCCACAGGACCTCTGGTCCGCGAGCTACAACTACGCGAAGTACGCCGGCGCCGACGATTTCTTCCGGGTTTTTGAACACCGCGAAACCCTGAGCCACGGCTGGACCAAGGCGCAGTACGACGAATACCACCTGCTGATCAAAAGCGTCGAACTGCCCGATGGCTGCGTCACCCGCTGCGAATACGACTACCACGCCCTGGCGCCAGTGCGCATCATCGACGCCAACGAGAATATTCAGGAAGCGCTCTACGAGCCTTCCGGCCAACCGTTGGCCAGCAGTTTCCACGGCACCGAAAACGCGGTCGCCGCCGGCTTCCGCCCGCTCAGCGAATACGTTCGCCCTCTGGACCTGACGCCAGATTCAGCCATCGCCGACCCGGCGGCGGCGGTGCAACAAGCCGCGAGTACCTTGCGCAAGGATTTGTTCAGCTGGATGGGACGGCTGCCGTCCGTGGTCAACGCCACGCCGGATCTGCTGGCGCAGTGGCAGGCCAGCGGCGATGTGTTGCCGAGCCTGCACATTCGCGCCAGCGCGCGTCGCCGGTTGGCGCAACTGAAGGCGCCGACGCCGGCAGAACTGGCGCTGCGCAAACTCATGACCAGGGTTGCACGCCAACCGGTGCACAGCGCGGTATTCAACGCCGACCGCTACCCCGATGATCCGGTGCCGGCATTGGTGCAGATCATCATCAGCTACGTGGACGGCTTTGGCCGGCCGCTGCAAACCCTGCAACGGGTAGAGCCCGGAATCGCCTATGCAGTGGCCGAAGATGGGTCGCTGATCGTCGATCGCGGACAGCTGCGCGAGGAACACACCGATTCGCGCTGGCGGGTCAGCGCACGGGTCGAGTACAACAACAAAGGGCTGGCGGTGCGGCAGTTCCGGCCGTTTTTTGCCGACAGCCATGGCTATGTCAACGATCAATCCCTGCGCCAGCACGGCTACTTCGACCAGCTGTTCTATGACCCGCTCGGCCGTGCGATCAAGCTGATCAACGCCAAGGGCTATGTTTCCCGCGAGCATCATCATCCGTGGTACCTGGCCAAAGAGGACTTCAATGACACTGACGAGTCTGTCCTGCTGCAACCGCCGACATCAGCACAGACGTTGCAGTGATGAACGCCAATCTGCATCGACGCACACCGTCGCTGATCGCGATCGACAGTCGCAGCTTGCCCGTACGCCAGATTACCTACCTGCGCGCCCATGCCGATGAGCGCGCCGAGGCCCAGGTCACACGCCAGCAGTACGACGCCGGCGGCCGCTTGGTGGCGCGGTTCGACCCGCGCCTGAGTGAACCCGGTGTCGCCAGCCTGTACGACCTCAGCGGCCAGCCATTGAAGATCAGCAGCGTCGATGGCGGCTGGCGCCTGAGCCTGCCCGGGCTGGCCGGACAAGCCTTGCAGCGCTGGGATGCGCGCGGCGTGCACTGGCGCAACCGCTACGACGAGCAACTGCGCAACGTGGAGATCAGCAACAGCGCCGAACCGCACAGCGAGACCTTCACCTATGCCGACGCCAGCGCCTCGGCCGATCACAACCAGCGCGGTCGGTTACTGGAGCAACTCGATGCATCCGGCAGCCTGATCTTGGACAGCTACAGCCTGGCCGGTGAGGCGCTGCGCGAAAGCCGCCGCTTTGCCGACGCCCGGGTGTTTGTCACGCAACGCCGTTTCAGTCCGCTGGGCGCGGTGCTGGAACAGACCGACGCCGGCGGCCACCGCCAGCAATCGCGCTACGACCTTGCCGGCCAGCTGCGGCATCTGCAACTGCTGCTGGCCGGGCACAGCGACTGGCAAGCGGTGTTGCTCGACGCCCGCTTCAATGCCGCCGGACAAATCATCGCGCAGCAGGCCGGCAACGGCGTCGACAGCTATTGGTGTTATGAACCCGGCACCGACCGCCTGCTGCGGCAATGGGCGCAGAAGGGTTCGGAATCACCGCTGCAAGACTTCACCTATGAATACGATCCGGTCGGCAACCCGACACGCATCCTCGATCACGTTTTCAGCCCCAGTCATTTCGCCAATCAGCGGGTCGACGGCGAACGTGCATTCAGCTACGACTCGCTGTATCGACTGATCAGCGCCAGCGGCTACGACGACGCCGCCCCCAGCGACCTTCCCGGCCGACCGCAACCGAGCGATCCCCACGATCGGCGCAATTACCTGCAGACCTACCGCTACGATCAGGGCGGCAACCTGACGGAGCTGTGCCATGTGCGTGACGGCGCCTGCTACACCCGGCAAATGCGTATCGACGCGGCCAGCAACCGTGGCGTGCGCTGGAACGAAGGTGATCCCGAACCGGATTTCGACCGGTTGTTCGATCGCCATGGCAACCTCACGACTCTGCAACCGGGACAGGCGCTGCAGTGGAATGCCCGCGATCAACTGGCGGCAGTGACCCTGATCAAACGCGAAAACGCTCTTGATGACGCCGAGCTTTATCACTACAGCCAGGGCGTGCGCGTCTACAAACGCCATGAAACCTACGCCGGTTCCAGTCAGCACTTTCACGAGGTGTGTTATCTGCCCGGGCTGGAAATCCGCAGCAAGGACAACGGCGAGGAGCTGCACGTGATCGACCTCGCCACGGGCTCGGGCCACGTCAGTTGCCTGCATTGGCTGAGCGGCAAACCGCCCGGCATTGCCGACGACCAGTTGCGCTACACCCTCGACGATCACTTGGGTTCATGCGTGATGGAACTGGACCGGCAGGCACGCCTGATCAGTCACGAAGGTTATTACCCGTTTGGCGCCACCGCGTGGATGAGCGCGAGCTCGGCCGTGGAGGTCGAGTACAAGACCTTGCGTTATTCGGGCAAGGAAATGGACGTCAGCGGCCTGTACTACTACGGCGCACGCTATTACGCGCCGTGGCTGCAGCGTTGGATCAGCGCTGATCCGGGGGGCGACATCGACGGCCTGAATCTGTACGCGTTCGTCGGCAACAACCCGATCGGCTATTTCGATGACGGCGGCTACAACCGCTCGCCCCAGCAACTCAAGCGCCTGATCAGCGGGAACGCGAAGCAACTGTCCGCCATCGACAGCGGGATGCAGACGCTACAGGGTCAACTCATCGACCTGCAACACCCCGGGCAATGGCGCCGGACGCTGGCAAAAAACACGCTCTATCAAATCGGCAGCGCCGCCACTGGCTGGTTCACTTCGTTCAATGCCGCCACGTTTGCCGCCGAAGCACTGCCGCAGCTATCCGGTGATCTGATCGGGCTGACGCTGGGCAACCAGGTGGCCGACAAAGGCGTCGCGACGTTCGATACGCTGGTAGACAAACTGGCGTTGAATACCCCGATTGTCCCGCAAACTTCCACCTTCAACCGGGATGCCGTTCAGGCTGTCGGGCAGCCTGCGCCATTGCTTCCGCCCCGTGACAAATATGACGTACGCAGCCGCGAAGGCCTGCAGCAACTGGCGGTGGACAGCATCAGCAAAGTTGCCGGCGCCTACGTGCCCGGGGTTGGCGAAGCCATGGCCATGGGCAGCATCGCCCAGCAGGCCCAGGAAGCGGAGGAAGGTCTGTCATCGATGAAACTGGGGAAAATCCACGACACCCTGGATGAGCTCGATACGCTGGTTTCGCAACTGTCGGCTGCGAACAACGCAGCCTTCGCCGAACTGGGTATCAGCGAATTTTACGATGAGCGCCACCACACGCGTGACTACCTGTTCGATCTGGCCCTCAACCGTGTCGGTACGACAAAAGCCAGAACCGTGCGTCAGGCAGACCTCACACGCCAGACAGGCCGCGCCCGAGAAAGTATCGCAATCGCCCGCGAGTTTCTGAGCATGTATCGGGAAAAAGTCCCCGCCATCCGTGAACGCTACCGTGCCGGTTCCGGGAGTCGGCCATGACCCTGACACCAGCAGGCGCCCCTTGATCATGAACCGCAACATTCACTGGCGCACCCCACAGCTGACAGTCACTGATGGACGTGGCCTGACGGTGCGTCAGGTCGATTATCTGCGAGCCGATGACGGCGAGCCGCAGCAAACCCTGATCAGTCGGCAACGGCATGACGCGGCCGGACGGCTGATCGAACAGTGGGCCCCCCGCCTGTTCGACACAGCCGCCAGCGCTGGTCTGAGCACCGTGTACGGCTTGAGCGGTTTGGCGCTGAAGGTCGACAGCGTGGATGCCGGCTGGCGCATCATCCTGCCCGGTCTGGCGAATGAGCTGCGGCAACGCCACGATCAGCGCGGCAACCGGTGGCGTTACGATTACGACCCGATGCTGCGGTTGATTGCCGTTGCCGAAAATGCGCAAGCCGATGTCGAGCGCTACACCTATGCCGACCACAACGCGGCCCCCGAACATAACTTGCGGGGCGAACTGAGCGAGCGCTCGGACCCCGGCGCCACGGTGCTCATCGACAGCTACAGTCTGGGCGGCCAGGCACTCAGCGAAGCCTGCACCCTGGCCGGCGAGCCCAGCGCGTTCATCACCCGAATGGCGTTCGACGCGCACGGCAACGTCTTGCAGCTCACCGATGCCGGCGGTCATCGACAATGCTCACGCTACGACGTCGCCGGACAGTTGCATCAGACGTCGCTATGGATTGCCGGAGCGAACGCCGCGCGAACGGTGCTCGACGCAGCCACGTACGACGCTTCCGGTCAACCACTCGAACAACTGGCCGGCAATGGCGTTCGCAGCCGCCGCGTCTACGATCCCGTCGACGGTCGCCTGCTGCACCTGCTGGCAGGCAAAGACCAGGAAAAACCGCTGCAGGATCTGCATTACACCTACGACCCGGTCGGCAATATCTTACGCATCGAAGACCGCACCCTGGGCACGGTGTATTTCGCCAATCAGCGCGTCGATGGCCATCGCCACTTCGTCTACGACTCGTTGTATCGGCTGATCGAAAGTCGCGGCTTCGAAGGCCAGATCCCGCAACAGTCGCCAGGCTTGCCGCAACTGATCGAGCCCATCGACCCCGGACGGCGCTTCAACTACACCGAGCATTATCATTACGATGCGGGCAACAATCTCGTCGAGCTTGTCCACATGCGCGAAGGCCACAACTTCTGCCAACAGATGAAGATCGACCCGAACAGCAATCGGGGGCTGCGCTGGAAAACCGCTGACCCCGACCCGGTGTTCAGCGATCACTTCGACCACCATGGCAACCAGTTGAAACTGCAGCCCGGCGCCCTGCCTCTGGAGTGGAACAGTTACGATCAACTGGCCCGTGCCACCCTGCTGCAACACGCCAATGGCTTGCCCGACGACGAAGAATTCTACCGCTACAGCCAGGGTGAGCGCGTCTACAAATGCGCGCTGAGCCACACGCCGTCGATCACCCATCGCCGCGAGGTACGTTACCTGCCGGGCCTGGAAATCCACACCCGCAGCGATGGTCAGCAGCTGCATGTCATCGCCCTGCCGGGGGCGCGTTGCCTGCATTGGCTCAGCGGTCGACCGGCAGCCATCGAGGACGATCAGATGCGTTACAGCCTCGACGACCACCTCGGCTCCTGCGCGCTGGAACTGGATCGCCATGCGGGCGTCATCAGCCTGGAGCACTATTACGCGTTTGGCGGCACAGCCTGGTGGGCTGCCCGTTCGGCGCTGGAAGCGAGCTATAAAACCCTGCGCTATTCAGGCCGGGAAATGGACGGTAGTGGCCTCTACTACTATGGCGCCCGCTACTATGCACCCTGGTTGCAACGCTGGATCAGCGCCGATCCGGCGGGAGATATCGACGGGCTGAATCTCTATGCCTTTGTCGCCAACAACCCGGTCGGTTACATCGACACCGATGGCCAGGGGCTGGATGATTTCCTGGCTATCGAAACCCCCGATCAGCGCGATCAGAGGAAAGCGCAGAGCGCCGAGAGAAGGCAGCGCACCCGGGGCAAGGAGAACCTGTCACGCCTGGTCATTCGCCACCAGAACATTCTTGCCCTGTCATCGCGCCGCGCTCGGGATGCCCAGCAACAGGTGCTCAATCAGCGCTCGACCGGGCAATTTGCCGGTTCCGTCGCGCGCCGTACCGGTGTGTATGTGGCAGGACACCTTGTCGCCTACGGCGGCGGCATTCTGGTCGGCATTGGCAGTCAGGCGCTGGGCGCCATCGCTCCGGGCGCGGGGAATGTGGTGGGGGTCGCGATGGGCATTGGCGCGAAAAAAGTCATCAGTGGACTATGGGATTACGCCGCAGAGCGCACGGGCGTCGGCGCCTCGATCAAATTCAAGGCCAGCCGCATCTCCAGGGCGAAGATTGTCGAGAAAGCCGAATACAAAACCATGGCCCCGATCGATTACATGCAGCAAAAATACGCAAAAATGATCCCCGATACGCAGAAGGGCGTGCTCAAGGGTTCCAAGGAAGTCGCTTCCACCCTGATCGGCGCCGGTGCCAAGAAAATGGTGCCGGAAGCCGCCTCCGAAATCAGCGCCACGGCGAGTGCAGCGTTGGGGGCCATTGAAATAGCCAACGAAATCATCGGTGCCAGCCATGACCTCACGGCTGAAAAGGTTGCCAGGGGCATCGCCCACGTGAGCGGGCTGATCGACTATTTATCCGCCAACATGCTCGCCATCGAAAACGCCTTTGAGGCCACTGGCGTCAGCGCCATAAACACTGTCGGACTGATTGGCACAAACGCAGGCGACACACCGCAAAGTCTGTGGCAAGCCACGGCGGCCGTGATCAACGAACTGGATTACACGCGAACGATGCTGCGTTCAAAATCGCATCAATTCAGCACGGTCTGATCCACTGACGTGTGAAGCGAGAAGGATCCGCAGCCCCATGCTATCGTGCCCGCCCGTCCCCTTATCCATTAGCCCAGCATGCTGCCGACTTCCCGTATCCTGCGTCTGTCGTTGTACACCCTGCTGATCATTGCCGGTGCGGCCATTGCCGCGACCCTTGCCATCCGCCACGCCGAACGTCAGGCGCTGGAAGAGGACGCCGCCCGCGCCAGCCAGCAGTTAACGCTGTACGCCAATGCGCTGCACACCCTGATTGACCGCTATCGCGCCCTGCCCGCCGTGCTCGCGCTGGACCCGCAATTACGTGGGGCGCTCGGCGGGCCGGTGAGTGCCGAGCAACAGGACGCGCTGAATCTGAAACTGGAGAAGATCAATGGCGCGGCGCAGTCCTCGACCCTCGAACTGCTCGATCACACCGGCCTCGCGGTGGCCGCCAGCAATTGGCGCCTGCCCAGCAGCTACGTCGGCCACAACTACGGTTTTCGCCCGTACTTCAGCCAGACCCGCACTCAGGGCAGCGGGCGGTTTTACGCGGTGGGCGTGACCAGCGGCATCCCCGGGTACTTCCTGTCCAGCGCGGTGCTGGGCGACAACAATGAGTTCCTCGGCGCGATGGTGGTCAAGCTGGAGTTCCCGGAACTGGAGCGCGAGTGGAGCCAGGGCAGCGACACGCTGCTGGTCAGCGATGCGCGCGGGATCATCTTCATCGCCAACCAGCCCGGCTGGCGCTATCGCTCGTTGCGGCCGCTGGACAGCCGCGACATGGCTGAGATCAAGCGTACCCGGCAGTACGACAAACAATCACTGCTGCCGTTGACGCATCTGTCCCTGCGCCACTTCGACGACAACAGCGACCTGCGGCGGGTCGAAGGCCCGGACGGAACGGCGGACTACCTGTGGGAATCGCTGCCGCTGACCACCGAAGGCTGGACCCTGCACTTGCTGCGCCGCCCGCAAGTGGCCTTCGAAGATTTGCGCAATGCCGGGCTGGCCGCTGCCGGGGTGTGGCTGGCGCTGGTATTTCTGCTGCTGTTCCTCAACCAGCGCTGGCGCCTGTCGAAAGTCCGTCAGCGCAACCGCGAAGAACTCGAACAGCTGGTCGAAGAACGCACCCGCGATCTGCGCACCGCACAGGATGGGCTGGTGCAATCGGCCAAGCTTGCCGCGCTGGGGCAGATGTCCGCCGCACTCGCCCACGAAATCAATCAACCGCTGACCGCACAACGCATGCAGCTGGCGACGCTGCGTTTGCTGCTTGAGCATGGCCGCGTCGATGATGCTTACAAGGCGCTCAAACCGGTGGACGACATGCTCACGCGTATGGCGTCGCTCACCGGCCACCTGAAAACCTTCGCCCGCAAGAGCCCCAGCGGCCTGCGCGAACGGCTGGATCTGGCAACCGTGGTTGATCAATCGCTGCAACTGCTCGACGCCCGCCTGCGTGACGAACAGGTCAGTCTGGTGCTGCACCTGACGCGTCCGGCCTGGGTGCGGGGTGACGCGATCCGCCTCGAGCAGGTGCTGATCAACCTGCTGCGCAATGCCCTCGATGCGATGCAGGGCAAACCGTGCAAGCGTCTGGAAATCCGCCTGGAGGCCGACGAACAACTGTGGCGCCTGAGCGTGATCGACAACGGCGGCGGGATTGCCGAACAGCACTTGAACCAGGTGTTCGACCCGTTTTTCACCACCAAACCGGTGGGTGACGGCCTGGGCCTGGGGCTGGCGGTATCCTTTGCCATCGTGCATGAATCCGGCGGGCGGCTGAGTGCCGAAAATGGCGAGTCCGGCGCCATATTCACCTTGACCCTGCCGATCGATCTGGAGGCACACATCTGATGCTCAACTCAGTGATGGTGGTCGATGACGAGAGCAGCATTCGCAGCGCCGTCGAGCAATGGCTGAGCCTGTCGGGGTTCGCGGTGCAGCTGTTCAGCCGCGCCGAAGATTGCCTCGCCGCGCTGCCGGCGCACTTTCCCGGGGTGATCCTCAGCGATGTGCGCATGCCCGGGCTCAGTGGTCTGCAGTTGCTGGCCGAAGTGCAGAAACGTGATGCCGATCTGCCGGTGATTCTGCTGACCGGTCACGGCGATGTGCCGATGGCGGTCGAAGCCATGCGTGACGGCGCCTACGACTTCCTCGAAAAACCGTTCAGCCCGGAAACCCTGCTCGGCAGCCTGCGCCGGGCGCTCGACAAGCGTCGGCTGGTCCTGGAGAACCGTGCCCTGCACGAGCAGGCCGACCACCGCGCCCGACTCGATGCGACGCTGCTCGGCGTGTCCCGTGGCATGCAGACCTTGCGCCGGCAAGTGCTGGATCTGGCAGCGTTGCCGGTCAACGTATTGATCCGCGGCGAAACCGGCAGCGGCAAGGAATTGATCGCGCGTTGCCTGCATGATTTCGGCCCACGCGCCGACAAGCCCTTCGTGGCGCTGAACTGCGCGGCGATCCCCGAGCAGTTGTTCGAAGCGGAATTGTTTGGCCATGAAAGCGGCGCGTTCACCGGGGCCTCCGGCAAGCGCATCGGCAAGCTGGAATACGCCGACGGCGGCACGCTGTTTCTCGATGAGATCGAAAGCATGCCGCTGGCCCAGCAAGTGAAACTGCTGCGGGTGTTGCAGGAGCAGAAGCTGGAACGCCTGGGCTCGAACCAGAGCATTCGCGTCGATCTGCGGATCGTCGCCGCGACCAAGCCTGATCTGCTGGATGAGGCCCGCGCCGGACGTTTTCGCGAAGACCTGGCGTATCGCCTGAACGTCGCCGAACTGCGTCTGCCGCCGCTGCGCGATCGGCGTGAAGACATTCCGCTGCTGTTCGAATCGTTCGCCTTCAGCGCCGCCCAGCGTCTGGGCCGCACTTTCCCGCCGTTGAGCGGGGCGCAATTGAGTCACCTGCTCAGCCACGACTGGCCGGGCAACGTGCGGGAACTGGCGAACGTCGCCGAGCGGCAGGTACTGGGCCTCGATGAACCGGTGCAAGGCATCGACCCCGGCCAGTCACTGGCCGCGCAGCAGGAAGCGTTTGAAGCGCAGTGCCTGCGTGCGGCGCTGACCCGGCACAAGGGTGATGTGAAAGCAGTGCTGGAAGAGTTGCAGCTGCCGCGCCGGACCTTCAATGAAAAGCTGCAGCGGCATGGGTTGAGTCGGGAGATGTTTGTTTCGGGCAGCTGAGTTCTGCAGCGTTTGATCGGGCCTCTTCGCGGGCAAGCCACGCTCCCACAGGGTTTGGTGCTGAACACAGAATGTGTGAACACCACCGACCACTGTGGGAGCGGGCTTGCCCGCGAAGAGGCCCGCACAGGCAACATTTATCCATCAGCCTGAATGAGCAATTTTCCGCTCACCACAATCCAGACATAAGCGGATTTCCGCTCATTAAATCCCGCTACCCCCCTCTAAACCGCCCCTCTCCCCGTTGGCACAGCTCCTGCTATAGCCCCGGCAGGCTGCGTTTTTACGCGCTCCACAAAAACAATTAAACGAAGGATCCTTCAATGGATAACTCCAACGCCCTGCCCCTTGGGTCGGCTGCCGCGCCCGCCAAACAAAGAACCACCGCCAGCCGGATCAAATCGATCTTCAGCGGCTCGGTCGGCAACATGGTCGAGTGGTACGACTGGTACGTCTACGCCGCCTTCTCGCTGTACTTCGCCAAGACCTTCTTCCCCGCCGGTTCCACCACCGCGCAACTGATGAACACCGCCGCGATCTTCGCCGTGGGCTTCCTGATGCGCCCGATCGGTGGCTGGCTGATGGGCCTGTACGCCGACAAGGTCGGTCGCAAGAAAGCCTTGATGGCTTCGGTCTACCTGATGTGCTTCGGCTCCTTGCTGATCGCCCTCAGCCCGAACTACGAAACCATCGGCATCGGCGCGCCGATCCTGCTGGTCTTCGCCCGACTGCTGCAAGGCCTGTCGGTCGGCGGCGAATACGGCACTTCGGCCACCTACCTCTCGGAGATGGCGACCAAGGAACGTCGCGGTTTCTTCTCCAGCTTCCAGTACGTGACCCTGATCTCCGGCCAGCTCATCGCGCTGGGCGTGCTGATCGTGCTGCAGAACATGCTGACCACCGAACAGCTGTATGCGTGGGGCTGGCGTATTCCGTTCGCCATCGGCGCACTGTGCGCGATCGTTGCGCTGTACCTGCGTCGCGGCATGGAAGAAACCGAGTCGTTCACCAAGAAAGAGAAGTCCAAGGAAAGCGCGATGCGCACCTTGATGCGTCACCCGAAAGAACTGCTGACCGTGGTCGGCCTGACCATGGGCGGTACGCTGGCGTTCTACACCTACACCACCTACATGCAGAAATACCTGGTGAACACCGTCGGCATGAGCATCTCCGACTCGACCACCATTTCCGCCGCCACGCTGTTCCTGTTCATGTGCCTGCAACCGATCATCGGTGGCCTGTCGGACAAGATCGGTCGTCGTCCGATCCTGATCGCCTTCGGCGTGCTCGGGACGATCTTCACCGTGCCGATCCTGATGACCCTGCACACCATCCAGACCTGGTGGGGCGCGTTCTTCCTGATCATGGCCGCACTGATCATCGTCAGCGGCTATACCTCGATCAACGCCGTGGTGAAAGCCGAACTGTTCCCGACCGAAATCCGCGCGCTGGGCGTCGGCCTGCCGTACGCACTGACCGTGTCGATCTTCGGCGGCACCGCCGAATACATCGCGCTGTGGTTCAAGAGCATCGGCATGGAGACCGGTTACTACTGGTACGTGACCGCGTGCATCGCGGTGTCGCTGCTGGTGTACATCACCATGAAAGACACGCAGAAACACTCGCGGATCGTGACTGACTGATCGGGTTTTCACAGCCACTGCAACGGTGGCTGTAGGGGCCCCTTCGCGAGCAAGCCCGCTCCCACACTGGAATGCACTCCTCTGTGGGAGCGGGCTTGCTCGCGAGGGGCACACCCTGGTTCCAGATCAATCAGGACAACTCGGCAGCACCCGCTTGCCAATCGCAAGTATGAAAAATCCCTCACCTTCGGTTAACAACGATTAATCGCTGATTAATGCTGCCCCCTCATTCTGCAATCACCTGATCGATGACCTGCGCGACGCTCGCTCCGACGACGAAAGCGATTTCAACGCGCCGCCCTTAATATCAAGTTAATCGATTGTTTTTAGCATTAATTTGCGCTTTTCAATCAACTTAGTTGGCGTAGCATTAAACCCATGCAAGACACATCCGCCAACGAATCTGGAGTAAAGAACATGAAAACCAAACTGATCCTCGCCCTGACCCTGTCCGTACTGGCCGCCAACACCTTCGCTGCCGATGGCTCGGACAAAACCAAATCCTCCGACTTTATTACCGGCGGTTCCGCCGTCATCGAAACCAGCCACTCGGGCACTTACGCCGCAGATGGTTTTGATAAAACCAACATCGGCAAAACCGTGGCCGCCGATGGTTTCGACAAGACCGGTACTGCTGCAGCCATCAGCTAAGTATGAGCAGTTCTTCCACAGCCCGGCTTCGGCCGGGCTTAGTCATTTCTGAAACATCACATATTCTCAAATCACCCAAATCCCCTGTAGGAGCTGCCGAAGGCTGCGATCTTTTGATCTTGATCTTAAAAAACAAAATCAAAGATCGCAGCCTTCGGCAGCTCCTACAGGGGGATCAGCGTTTGACTGGAAATACGCGGAGCGTCCTTGCACTATGGCCGCATCCGAAACGCAGCCTCAGGAATTCATTCACCATGTCCGATGACATCCACTACTACGAACCCGCCAACGGCCACGGCCTGCCCCACGATCCGTTCAACGCCATCGTCGGCCCGCGCCCCATCGGCTGGATTTCTTCGCAGGATGCCCACGGCCAGCTGAATCTGGCGCCTTACAGCTTCTTCAACGCGTTCAACTACATTCCGCCGATCATTGGTTTTTCCAGTGTCGGGCGCAAAGACAGCCTGAACAACATCGAGCAGACCGGTGAATTCGCCTGGAACCTCGCCACCCGGCCGCTGGCCGAGCAGATGAACCAGAGCTGCGCGATGGTCGCGCCTGAGGTCAACGAGTTTGAATTGGCCGGGCTGACGCCGGTGGCGTCGAAGGTGATTGCAGTGCCACGGGTAGCCGAAAGCCCGGTGTCCTTCGAATGCAAGGTCACACAGATCATTCAGTTGCAGCGCGCCGATGGCGAAACCGTGCCGAGCTGGCTGATTCTCGGCGAAGTGGTCGCCGTGCATATCGCCAAGTGGCTGTTGAAGGACGGGATCTACGACACCGCCGCGGCAGAACCGATTCTGCGCGGCGGCGGGCCGGCGGATTATTTCCAGTTGGGGCCTGAAGCCCTGTTCAAGATGTGGCGTCCGGGTGCGGGCAAGTAAGCGCAGTTACCAGATCAGCTCGGCGTCATCGGTGACACCCTTGAGGCGGTCCAGCTCCTGGGTCGCCGCGTCATCGGCAGCGATGGCGCCGGGAAACACCTGATCACCCAGCAGTTTGTGGAAGCGTGGCGCACCGCCATCGACCAGAGCCTTGACCGCGATTGCCGCGTGATAACCCTTGTTGCCGCCCAACTCGACGGGGACGACTGCGGAGACTGCTTCGAAGTGTTCAAACTCTTTACGTGCCATGGCACACATCCTGGCTCAGACGAATAAGCCGGACATTAAACCCTCAACCGGCGAGTTTGTGTATCGGTGCCGGACATTGTCCGAGCGCCTGCGCCGCCGACACCTCTTTGAAGGTGTGGAAATCCAGGCTGTTGACCACCAGGTCCTGAACCAACTCGGCGAAGATCTGCATCGACGGACTGTTGAAATACGCGGTCATCGCCTGTTGATGGCTCCAGAAACCGGAGACCAGCCACAGCTCCGGATCGCATTGCGAATGCTGCAGGGCAAAGCTCAGGCAACCGGGGGCGGCGCGCGACGGTTCGATCAAGGCACTGAGGCGCACACCGAGTTCAGCGGAGCGTCCGGCGCGCGCTCGAACGAAAGCCATATGACTGACGGGAATCTGCTTGGACATGTTCAACCCTCCCAGGGAGTCGCGTGGCAGCCGGGGGACGGGCTGCGACAGGATCCAAGGTTAAGGGCCGCGCACAAGGCGCCGTTAGTCGATTCCTGCCGCTGCGTTGCACAATCCTGCGAGACTGTACAAAAGTCCGGCAACCACCACTAAAACCCTGTCACACCCCTGTCATACGCGTTTTGTGTAGGAGTTGGCGCAGGCTGCGATCTTTTGACTTTCGCTTTTAAAATCAAAAGATCGCAGCCTGCGGCAGCTCCTACAGGGGTATTCGCCGCAAGGGGTAAGGTGGCGGTCGCGGGCTGATGGCCGACGCGCAAAACCAGCCCATGCAGAATCAGGCAAGCATTTGACAGGATGTGTCTACCGCTCGCGCTTGCACAAACTTATGCTCTGCCCCATTCCAGATCCCTTGCCGAGGATGCCGTGCATGACGTCATTCGATCGTTTCCAAGCCCCGCCCGATGCCGACATGGAAAAACAGCGCGCAGAACTCGCGGCGATCATCCGTCGCAACACCACCGACGATGGCAGTTATGCGACCGCCATCGGCTCGCTGTTCATGTCGCGCCACACCCAATCCCACGACTTCGCCCCGGTACTGGCGCAACCGGCGCTGTGCATCATGGCTCAGGGTCGGAAAGAGGTGCGGCTGGCGGATGAGTACTTCAATTACGATCCGCTGAATTACCTGGTGGTCTCGGTCTCGATGCCGCTCAGCGGACGGGTGGTGAATGTCTCGCCGGAGGAGCCGATCCTCGCTGTGCGGTTGGACATCGACCCGGCGGAAATCACCGCACTGATCGCCGACGCCGGCCCGATGGGGGTACCGACCCGGCCCACGGGACGCGGTCTGTATGTCGAGCAGATCGACAGTGCGATGCTCGACGCGGTGCTGCGGCTGGCGCGCCTGCTCGACGCGCCGAAAGACATCGCCATGCTCGCGCCAC
This sequence comes from Pseudomonas sp. MWU12-2020, assembly GCF_023100605.1. NCBI lineage: Bacteria > Pseudomonadati > Pseudomonadota > Gammaproteobacteria > Pseudomonadales > Pseudomonadaceae > Pseudomonas > Pseudomonas sp. MWU12-2020. The sequence goes on along the minus strand of NZ_JALMEX010000003.1, from coordinate 20,392 downwards.
TGATTCGCCGGGAGATTCTCTATCGCCTGCTGCGCAGTCCGCAGGGTCATCGCTTGTATGAAATCGCGATTGCCAACAGCCAGAGCCACCGCATCAGCCAGGCGATCAAATGGCTCAACGGCAACTTCGAGCAGCCGCTGCGCATCGATGATCTGGCGAAGGAAGTGAACCTCAGCGTCTCGACCCTGCATCACCGTTTCAAGGCAATGACGGCGATGAGTCCGTTGCAGTACCAGAAGCAGCTGCGCCTGCAAGAGGCGCGACGCCTGATGCTGGCTGAAGGGCTGGAAGCGTCGGCGGCGGGCTATCGCGTGGGCTATGAAAGCCCGTCGCAGTTCAGCCGCGAGTACAGCCGCTTGTTTGGCGCGCCGCCGTTGCGGGATCTGGCGCGGTTGCGGCAGTCGGTCTGATCCGGAATCTGCTCTGCTGCGGCTGACGCTTTCGCGAGCAAGCCCGCTCCCACAGTGGACTAGTGTTGATCACACATCCAATGTGGGAGCGAGCTTGCTCGCGAAGAGGCCGGAATGCTCAGCAAAAAATCCGGATCAGATCGCCAAGACCCGACACGCCGTTCAGAGCGCCCGGATCACGTGCTTGATCTCCTGAAACGCAGACAACCCCCAAGGCCCCAACTCGCGGCCGATGCTGCTCTGCTTGTAGCCACCCCAGGCGGTCTGCGGAAAGATAACCTGCGGCGAGTTGATCCACACCAGCCCGGCCTGCAACGCATTCGCCACCCGATCTGCCGCAACCGCATCGCGAGTCACCACACTGGCGACCAGCCCGAACTGGCTGTCGTTGGCCAAGGCAATCGCCTCGGCTTCTGAAGAGAAGCTGCGCACGCAGAGCACCGGGCCAAAGATCTCTTCACACCACAACGCACTGTCGAGGGGCACCTCGGTGAACACCGTCGGCTGCAGGAAATACCCGCGTGGCAGATCCGCCGGACGATTGCCGCCGCAGATCAATTTCGCCCCGGCGCTCAAGCCGCGATCGATGTGGCCGAGCACGCGCTGGTACTGCGCCTGATTGACCAGCGCGCCGATCTCCACTTCAGGATCGAACGGATCGGCCACGCGGATTTTTTCCGCGCGGGCCTGCAAACGGATAAGGAATTCGTCGGCCAGCTCATCGGCGACCAACACCCGACTGGTGGCCGAACACATCTGCCCGGCGTTGAAAAAACCGCCGCCACAGGCCAGCTCCACCGCCAGTTCCAGATCGGCATCGGCCAGCACCAGCAGCGAAGATTTGCCACCCAGCTCCAGGCTCACGCCCTTCACGGTTTCGGCGGCGCGTTGCATCACTTGCACGCCGACCGCATTGCTGCCGGTGAAGGAAATCTTGGCGATGCGCGGATCCGCCGACAGCGGCGCACCGACCGCCAGACCGGTGCCGCACACCAGGTTGAACACGCCTTGGGGCAGACCGGATTCGGCGATGATCGCCGCCAGTTCCAGCTCCGGCAGCGGCGTGACTTCCGACGGTTTCAACACCACGCAGCAACCGGCAGCCAGCGCCGGCGCGAGTTTCCACGCGGTGGTGACCATCGGGAAATTCCACGGCACGATCAGCCCGACCACACCACACGGCTCACGCCGCAGACGCGCACTGAAGTCGTCGCTGGGCAGCGGCACATTGCAGTCCTGTTGCGCGTCGAGACCTTCGGCGAGTTCGGCGTAATACTCGAACGTGGCGATCACATCATCGACGTCGATGGACGCTTCGAACTGCGGTTTGCCGTTATTGCTCGACTGCAGCTGCATCAGGTGATCGCGACCGTTGCGCACGCCATTGGCGATGTTGCGCAGGATCGCGCCGCGCTCGGCACCGCTGGTTTTCGACCAGCTCTTGAACGCGTCAGTGGCTGCGCTGACGGCCAGATCAACCGCGCTTTCATCGCCGCCATTGACCGTGGTCAGCAGCGCTTCGGTGGCCGGGTTGATCACCCGCAGATGCTCGCGACCGGCAGACCATTGGCCGTTGATGTACAGGCCATCGAGTGTGGTTGGGAAATTGATCATTTGGCCACCGCCTGCATCCATTGAGTCTGGTCGATTTCAATCAGGGTCGGGCCCTGACGATCAGTGGCGGCACGCAGCGCACCACGCAGCTGTTCAACCGAGCTGATCGCTTCGGCGGCGCAGCCCAGGGCCTTGGCGACGCCGATGAAATCCGGGGTGTAGATATCGACGCCAACCGGCTCGATGGCACGGTTGACCATGTACTTCTTGATCTCTTCGTAGCCCTGGTTATTCCACAGCAGGACGATCACCGGCGTGCGTGCTTCAACCGCACTGGCCAGTTCCGGCAGGGTGAACTGCAAACCGCCATCGCCGATCAGGCACACCACTGGCGGGCGCGCGCCGCCCTTGATGCGGCCGCCGAGCCATGCGCCGATCGCCGCCGGCAAGGCGTAACCGAGGGTGCCGTAACCGGTGGACGAATTGAACCAGCGACGCGGGTGATCCGGGTTGAACGTGAGGTTGCCGGTGTACACCGGTTGCGTGGAATCGCCGACGAACACCGCATCCGGCAGTTCATCAAGCACAGTGTCGAGAAAGAGGGTCTGGGCCAGGGTCGGCGCATCCCAGCTTGCGGCCAGTTCAGTGCGCAGTTGTGCGGCGCGAACCTGGCCCCAATCGCTGCTGCGTTCGGCGAGTTTTTGCTGTGCCAGCGCACTGAGCAGCGCTTGCGCGGCGTTGCGCGAATCGGCGACCAACGCCACGTGCGGCGGATAGTTGCGCACGGTTTGATCGGCGTCGATGTCGATGCGCAGCAACTTGCCGGGGATCTCGAAACCACCGGCGAAGGTCACGTCGTAATCGGTCTCCGCCAGCTCGGTGCCGATCGCCAGCACCACGTCGGCATCGGCCACCAGTGCACGGGTCGCGACCAGCGTTTGCGTCGAGCCGATCAGCAGCGGGTGGTTCGACGGCAACATGCCTTTGGCGTTGATGGTCAGTGCTACGGGGGCATCGAGGCGCTCGGCCAGTCGGGTCAGCTCGGGGGCGGCGTCGATGGCACCGCCGCCAGCGAGAATCAGCGGACGCCGGGCGTTGGCCAGCAGCTCAGTCATGCGGCTGACGGCACTCGGTGCCGCACCGGCACGATCGATGTTCACCGGAACACTGCCGAGCAATTCATCGGCCTCTTCGACCAGCACGTCCAACGGAATTTCGATGTGCACCGGACGTGGACGCCCGGCCTGAAACAGGGCGAAGGCACGGGCCAGCACGCCCGGCAATTCCGCAGCGGACATCAGGGTATGGGAGAACGCCGCGACACCGCCGACCAGCGCGCTCTGGTTCGGCAACTCGTGAAGCTTGCCACGACCGCCGCCCAACTGGCTGCGGGTCTGCACGCTGGAGATCACCAGCATCGGGATCGAGTCGGCGTACGCCTGCCCCATCGCGGTGGTGATGTTGGTCATGCCCGGGCCGGTGATGATGAAGCACACACCCGGTTTGCCGCTGGTGCGCGCGTAGCCGTCGGCCATGAAACCGGCACCCTGTTCATGCCGTGGAGTGACGTGGTTGATGCGCGAACGGGCCAGCCCGCGATACAGCTCAACGGTGTGCACCCCGGGAATGCCGAACACCTGCTCGACCCCGTAACCTTCGAGTAACTTGACCAGTACTTCGCCACACGTCGCCATGCCGATTGCCCTTTTGTCAGCTAAAAACACAGATCCCGTGTGGGAGCGAGCCTGCTCGCGAAAGCGCTGGATCAGCCCAACATCAATGCTGATTGTGAAACAGCCTTCGCGAGCAGGCTCGCTCCCACATGACCTGAACATGGCGTCATTGAACGGGCGGCGAGTAGCGGCAACAATCGATTAAAAGTCATACTAGCCATGTCCTCACGTCATACCTTGGATCCCCATGAAACGACTGCCTCCCCTGCCCGCCCTGCACACGTTTCTGATCACCGCGCAGTGCTGCAACTTCACCCGGGCGGCCGAGCAGTTGCACATCACCCAGGGCGCAGTGAGCCGGCAGATCGCCGGGCTGGAGGATCATCTCGGTTATGAATTGTTCATTCGCCTGGCCCGAGGCCTTGAGCTGACCGCTGAAGGACGTGAGTGGCTGCCACGGGTGGAGAAGATCTTTGGCCTGATCAGCGAAGCGACCGAGCAGATCGGTCTCAAGCGGCAAACCCTGCAACTCAAGGCGCCGAGCTGCGTGATGCGCTGGCTGGTGCCGCGCCTGCTGCAGTGGCAAAAGGAACGCCCGGATGTGCCGGTCAAACTGACCACCACACTGGCCCACGGCGTGGACTTTCAGCGTGAGCCATTCGATGCCGCGGTGATCTACGGCACGCCACCGGACAATTCGTCGACCGCCCTGCATCTGTTCGATGAACAACTGACGCCAGTCTGTTCGCCAGCGCTATTGAAGGGCCCACCGGCGCTGAGCGAACCGGCCGATCTGCAACAGCATCTGCTGCTGCATCCCACCCACGATATCCAGGACTGGACCGTGTGGCTGACAGCCGCCGGGTTGCAATTGAGCAACGTCGACACGGGGCAGCATTTCGAGACGCTGGATCAGGCGATGTCGATGGCCTCCCACGGGACGGGTGTGGCGATTGGCGACTGGTCGCTGATCGGCGATGACCTGCGCGCGGGGCGGCTGGTGATGCCGTTTGAGTTGAAGGTGAAGACGGGGCTGGGGTATTACGTGGTGATGCCGCAGGGTGGGGAAGCATCGCCGCAGTTGGAGGAGTTGATGATCTGGCTGGTGGAACAGGCGCATACCCGCTGAAACAAACAAATACCCCTGTGGGAGCGGGCTTGCTCGCGAAGGCGGAGTGTCAGTCACTTCAAATGTCGCTGACACACCGGCTTCGCGAGCAAGCCCGCTCCCACATTTGTTCCGCGTCGTTGCTTAGTAGCCGACCGTAAACCGCTGACGCGAATGCTTCGGCGTTTCCACTTCGTCGATCAGCGCGATCGCGTAACCGGCGAAGGTGATCCAGCTACGACCTTCGGCACTCACCAGCAAGTGATCCTTGCCGACGCGGAAGGTGCCGGTGCGCTCACCTTCGACAAACTCTGCCGATGGCGAGAGGAAGGTCCAGTCCAGATCCTGCTCCTGACGCAAGGCATCGAGAAACGCCGCCCCCGCACTGGCCTCGGTTTTGTATTCGGCGGGGAAACCCGCGCTGTCGATCACTCGGGTGTCGTCCGGCAGCAACAGCGAACCGGCCCCCCCGACCACCAGCAGACGCTTCACGCCCGCCTGTTTCACCGGGCCGACCACGGCACTGGCCGGTACGGTGGCGAAATGCGCGGCGCTGATCACCACGTCTTGACCGGCGACGGCGGCTTGCAGCGCCGCCGAATCCAGCACATCGACATTCTTGCTGACCACACCGGCACGGTTGCCGATCTTCGAGGTATCGCGGGCGATGGCGGTGACGCTATGGCCGCGACGCAGGGCTTCTTCCAGCAGTTGGCTACCGGCACGGCCGGTGGCACCAATGATTGCGATCTTGCTCATGACATTCTCCAGTTGGCTTGAGAGTTTCAACGACGGCATAAATCTAATCTTGAAGCGGTATTCCCTGTGGCGAGGGAGCTTGCTCCCGCTGGAGGGCGAAGCACTCCCCGCCCGTTTCAGATACAACGCATTGGCAGGTTTATGCCTGCTGCGCAGGCGGGCGGGAGCAAGCTCCCTCGCCACAAAAGTCCTCTCGACCTCTGTTTCAGATCAATCGGGTTACCACTTCATCTCGCCCTTGGCGACTTTGGCGCTCAGCTCCAGCGAGCTTTCTTCGCCGAGTTTCGGGTAGCGTTTTTGCATGGCCTTGATCAGTGCGGCGGAATCCTTGGCCTTGGCGGTTTCTTCGTCGAAAGCCTTAATGTAGTCGGCGGTGAATTTCACGCTGGCCAGCGAGCGGCTGCTCTCGCCCAGATAGTGACCCGGCACCACGGTTTTCGGCTTCAGGGTTTCGATCGAGTGCAGGGTTTGCAGCCAGTCGGCGTGGGATTGCGCGGTCTGGGTATCAGCCATCCACACATGAATGTTCTCGGCGACCACGACGCCACCGACCACAGCCTTGAGCGACGGAATCCACACGAAGCTGCGATCCGGTTGTTTGCCTTCAAGTCCCACCACCTGCAACTTCTGCCCTTCGAGCATCAGGCTGTCGCCCTTGAGCACGCCCGGCACGATGGTTTTGGCCGGCACGTCCGCGCCCATTTTCGGGCCCCAGAAGGCGAGTTTGCCGTCGACGGTCTCTTTGATGTGATCGACGGTCGGCTGCGAGGCCAGCACGGTGGCGTCGGGGAAAGCCTGAGTCAGGGTGTCGAGGCCGAAGTAGTAATCCGGGTCACCGTGGCTGATGTAAATGGTGGTCAGGTGCTTGCCGCTGGCGCGGATCTTTTCCACCACCTGCTCGGCCTGGGCCTTGCCGAATTGCGCGTCGACCAGGATCGCGTCTTTCTCGCCGCTGACCAGCACCGAGGTCACCGGGAAGATCGCATTGGTGCCCGGGTTGTAAACATCCAGGGTCAGGTTGGCGGCAGCGGCGTGAGCCGCGAAACCGAGGGTGGCGGTGGCCAGCAAAACGCGCTTGAGGGTAGTGAAGCCGATCATCTGTTGCTCCGTGGTCCGAATGCCGTGGTTGGCGATGGGACAGAGCTTAGTTGCCTGACTCGGTACAAAAAATGCGATGCTTGGACATAGTTTGTTTCTGAAAGCGGGCAAATCATGGATCGTCTTCAAGCAATGCGGGTGTTTGTCACGGTGGTGGATCTGGGCAGTCAGTCGGCGGCCGCCGATCATCTGGACCTGTCACGGCCGGTGGTGTCGCGCTATCTGGCGGAGCTGGAAGACTGGGTCGGCGCGCGTCTGATGCACCGCACCACGCGCAAGTTGAGCCTGACCGCCGCCGGCAGTGAAATCCTGCCGCGCTGTCGGCAGATGCTCGAACTTTCGACGGATATGCAGGCAGCAGTCAGTGAACCGCACGATGCACCGCGAGGATTGCTGCGTATCAGCGTCAGCACCTCGTTCGGCCAGGCGCAACTGGCCGATGCGATGGCGGCGTACGTCAAACGTTACCCCGGGGTCAGCATCGATCTGCAGATGCTCGACCGCACGGTGAACCTGGTGGATGAGCGCATCGACCTGGCGATCCGCACCAGCAATGACCTGGACCCGAACCTGATCGCCCGACGCCTGACCGTATGCCGCTCAGTGGTCTGCGCCGCACCGGCTTATTTGCGCGACAACCCGCCACCGCAGCGGGTCGAGGACCTGAGCCGACACAACTGCCTCACGCACTCGTATTTCGGCAAGAGCCTGTGGCATTTCGAGGAGGACGGCGAACAGGTGTCGGTGCCGGTGCAGGGCAACATCAGCGCCAATGAGGCCAGCACCCTGTTGCGGGCGACGCTGGCCGGCGCGGGAGTGGCGATGCTGCCGACCTATCAGGCCGGGGTTCACGTGCATGCCGGTGAACTGGTACGTCTGCTGCCGGATGCCGAGCCACGGCAGATGAACATCTACGCGGTGTATGCGTCACGCAAACACATGCCGGCGGCGCTGCGCAGCATGCTGGATTTTCTCGTCGAACGATTCCCGGAAAATCCCAAATGGGATATTGGCCTGTAAATCCGGTATTCCTGTGGGAGCGGGCTTGCTCGCGAATGCGTCGTGTCAGTCGAGGGCAATCCAGACTGACACACCGCCTTCGCGAGCAAGCCCGCTCCCACAGGTGTCATCCGTGTGCTGAAGGTATGTCACCTACGCGGGAGCCGTGGCTGGCAACTCTGTACCGCTGACCTATGCTGAAAGTAATACCGCAGGGTATGCGTTCAGAGGTCAACGCCATGAACATCAGAACAAGAAGGTACTTCGCGATTTTCATCACCTGCGCCGCTACGCTGGCGCTGTACGGCACCGCGGCCTGGCGGGTCGAGCAACTGCGACAACTGCCCCGCGAGTTCGCAAGTTGCAATTTCGAGCGCTGCATTCCGCATAACGCGACGCTTAATGCATTGCGCTGATTGACCTGAGTTGCAGTGCGATCCTGTGGGAGGGGGCTTGCTCCCGAATGCGGTGTGTCATTCAGCATTGATGCAAACTGATAGACCGCTTTCGGGAGCAAGCCCCCTCCCACAGGAGACCGCAGCGTTTACAAGATCACTGCTCGGCCTTCAGCCGGTCGCGGAAGGCCTTTGGCGATATCCCCACCCGGCGCCGGAACAGGCGCGTGAAGTTGGTCGGATCGGAAAACCCCAACAACTCCGACATCTCGTAAATGGTCATGCTGGTGTAGGTCAGCAAACGTTTGGCTTCCAGCAACTGGCGTTCGTGCATGATCTGCAGCGCCGGCTGCCCTGCCAGTTCCCGGCAGGTGCCGTTGAGGTGCGACACCGAAATCCCCAGGCGATGGGCGAGGTCTTCGACCTTCACATGCTGGCGGTAAGTCTCCTCCACCAATTGAATGAACCCGTTGAGGTATTCGCGCTGGCGTTGCGGTCGCTGGCTGGCGTTATGGCGCACGATCGCCTGTCGGCTGACCCAGACCATGATCACGCTGACCAGCGAATGCATGAGCATTTCCCGCGCTGGCTGATGGCCGTTGTACTCGGCCTGCAACGCTGAAAACAGACTGTTCAGGTACTCCGCATCCTTGCCCGCCGGATAGTGCTCGGCCTGGGCCAGTGCGTGTACCGAATTGCCCAGTTGCGCTTGCAAGTGATTGATCAACGGATTGGCGAGGGTGACGACGAATCCTTCGACGTCCTCGGAAAAGCGGAAGCCATGCACCGACAACGGTGGCAGGACTTGAATGGCGGGTTCGTTGAGCTGCGTGCGTTGACCTTCGATTTCAAGCTCTGCCTGACCTTTGAAGACGAAGAGCAACTGGCACAAATCGGCGTGGCGGTGGGGTTTGATTTCCCATTGATGTTCGCGGCTGCGTTTGGAAATGGTTTCACAGTGCAGCAAGTCAGGGGTCGGCCAGTCCAGGCTTTCACCGTAGAGCTTGAACACCGGAATCGAAGGCAGGTCAGGCTTGTTCATCACTTCAATCCAGGCCTCGAGGTTGCGGGCGATAATCGCACCGATTGGCAGAATGTACAGGTATCGGCTCAGTTTTCACCTTCAATTGACAGACCCGCAAGGGAAAAATGCAAGCACTCGATCCATAAAAATCATTCACCGGCTCCCGTCGCGTGAAGCTTGCGAGTCATAAAAACAATGAAAACGCTGAAAACCCAAGTCGCCATCATCGGCGCCGGTCCGTCCGGATTGCTCCTCGGTCAGTTGTTGCACAACGCTGGTATCGACACCCTGATTGTCGAACGCCAGACACCCGATTACGTGCTCGGGCGAATTCGCGCCGGGGTGCTTGAACAAGGCATGGTAGAGCTGTTGCGTCAGGCCGGGGTGGGTGCGCGCATGGATGCCGAAGGGTTGGTGCACACCGGCTTCGATCTGGCATTGGATGGACGTCTGGCACACATCGATCTGCAGGGTTTGACCGGCGGAAAAACCGTGATGGTTTACGGCCAGACCGAAGTCACTCGCGACCTGATGGCCGCTCGTCGGGAGGCCGGGGCGCTGTCGTTTTATGAAGCGAGCGATGTCGTTCCTCACGGCATGAAAAGCGACGAGGCCTTTGTCACTTTCGAAAAGGACGGGGAAACCTGGCGCGTCGACTGCGACTACATTGCCGGTTGCGATGGTTTTCACGGCGTGGCCCGGCAGTCGATTCCCGAAGACTGCCTGAAGGTTTTCGAGCGGGTCTATCCGTTCGGCTGGCTGGGGATTCTCGCCGACACGCCGCCGGTGCACGAAGAGCTGGTGTACGCCCGTCATGAACGCGGCTTCGCCCTGTGCAGCATGCGCTCGGCCACTCGCACCCGTTACTACCTGCAAGTGCCGGCCGAGGAAAATGTCGCCGACTGGTCCGATCAGCGCTTTTGGGATGAACTCAAAACCCGCTTGCCCACGGCGCTTGCCGAAAAACTGGTGACTGGCCCGTCGATTGAAAAAAGCATCGCGCCGCTGCGCAGTTTTGTCGTCGAGCCGATGCAGTACGGGCGGATGTTTCTGCTTGGCGATGCCGCGCATATCGTCCCGCCCACTGGCGCCAAGGGCCTGAATCTGGCGGCCAGTGACGTCAGCACTTTGTTCAATATCTTGCTGAAGGTTTACCGCGAAGGACGCACGGACTTGTTGGAGAAATACTCGGAAATCTGCCTGCGCCGGGTATGGAAAGCCGAACGCTTTTCCTGGTGGATGACCTCGATGCTGCATCGCTTCGACGAACACGATGATTTCAGTCAGCGCATCAGCGCCTCGGAACTCGACTACTTTGTCAGTTCAGAAGCGGGGCGAAAAACCATTGCAGAAAATTACGTCGGACTTCCTTATGAGGCTATCGAATAGCTTCCTACCGACTTACACTGGCGAGCATTCCCGCTCGCCTGACGATCCGCGGGACTCTCACTGCCCGCAGGTTTCGCCCGTGACCAATCTTCACCAGCCTGAAACACCCAAACCGGCCATTCGCAGCGTGCTGGTCGCGCTGATGCTGGCGATCTTTCTCGGCGCGCTGGACCAGACCATCGTCGCCGTCTCGATGCCCGCCATCTCCGCACAATTCAAGGATGTCAGCCTGCTGGCCTGGGTGATTTCCGGGTACATGGTGGCGATGACTGTGGCCGTGCCGATCTACGGCAAGCTCGGCGACCTGTACGGGCGGCGCAAACTGATGCTGTTCGGCATGGGCCTGTTCACCCTCGCCTCGCTGTTTTGCGGCATGGCGCAAAGCATGGAACAACTGGTGCTGGCGCGGATTCTCCAGGGCATCGGCGCCGGCGGGATGATTTCGGTCAGTCAGGCGATCATCGGCGACATCGTCCCGCCCCGCGAACGCGGCCGTTATCAGGGTTACTTCAGCAGCATGTACGCGGTCGCCAGCGTCGCCGGGCCGGTGCTCGGCGGCTACATGACCGAATACCTGTCGTGGCGCTGGGTGTTCCTGATCAACCTGCCGCTGGGACTCGGCGCCTGGTGGGTTGCCAATCGCAATCTGCGCGGGCTGCCGATTCCGCAGCGCAAGCCGATTATCGACTACCTCGGCACGCTGCTGATGATCATCGGTTTGACCGCCCTGCTGCTGGGCATCACTCAGGTCGGTCAGGGCCATTCGTGGCGCAGCAGCGAAGTGCTCGGCTTGTTTGCCTGTGCAGTGCTGGTACTGGCGGTGTTCGTCTGGCATGAACGCCGGGCGCGTGAGCCGCTGCTGCCGATGCACCTGTTCACCAACCGCAATGCGTTGCTGTGCTGGTGCACGATTTTCTTCACCAGTTTCCAGGCGATCTCGCTGATCGTGCTGATGCCGTTGCGCTTCCAGAGCGTCACCGGCGCCGGGGCCGATGCGGCGGCGTTGCACTTGCTGCCGCTGGCGATGGGGCTGCCGATTGGCGCTTATTTCGCCGGACGCCGCACCTCGGTCACCGGCCGTTACAAACCACAGATTCTCACTGGCGCGCTGCTGATGCCGATCTCGATTCTCGGCATGGCGTTCAGCCCACCGGACGCGACGCTGGTCAGCAGCCTGTTCATGCTGCTCAGCGGGATTGCCGGCGGCATGCAGTTCCCGACCTCACTGGTCGGCACGCAGAACTCGGTGGATCAGCGCGACATCGGCGTCGCCACCAGCACCACCAACCTGTTCCGCTCGCTGGGCGGCGCGGTGGGCGTGGCGTTGATGTCGGCGCTGTTGCTGGCCTTTTTGCAGGACTCGAGTTTTGCCCATCTGGCGAGCAACGCGCTGATCAGCGAGGGGCATTCGGGCAATGTGCTGCTCGACGGTTTGAACGCCGCCCCGGGTGATGCACAGAACTCCCTGCGCGCCGAGCTTTCGGTGACGTTCCGCCATTTGCTGTGGGTGAGTACGGCGGTGTCGCTGCTGGGGCTGGCGGCGGCAATTGCGATGCCGAACAAGTTGCTGCGCGGGCGGGAGCACGGCGCCAAATAGGAACAGGTGCCATGAAAACCTGTGGGAGCGAGCCTGCTCGCGAAAGCAGTGTGTCATTCAACTGTGATGTCAGCTGACACTATGCCTTCGCGAGCAGGCTCGCTCCCACAGGGGGGCAAAGGTATTTTCAAGGGCTGTAGTAACCCACCGCCACCAGAAAATGCCCGACCTTTTTCAGGTAGGCATGCTTGTCCTCGACCTTGCCGGTCACCGGATTTTTCCAGCGGTATTCGTATTCGCCGTCATCCTGCTTGGCGATCAGCGCCAGAATCGGCTCGCCCACCGGTTTGCCTTCCGGGTCCTTGATCTTGCTGAAATCGGTATTGATCAGGCGCAGGTTGGTGCCGTGGGCAACGTAGCGCTGGGTGTTCAAATCGACGACGAATACATACAAGTCATCCTGCAGATAACCGCCCTTGAGCGAGTTGATGGCCGTCAGGGTGCCCTTCTCGTTTTTCCCCAGATCGGTTGCAGCCTTGTCGAGGAGTGCCTTGGCCTGTTCGGCTGAAGCACGCGGCAGGTAATAACCGACCGCCAGAATGCGCTGACCGATGCGCTGGTAATACACATGTTTGCGCTCGACCTTGCCGTCCGCCCAGTTCTGCCAGCGGTATTCGGCCTGTTGAATGCCGTTGCCTTCCGGCACCAGCAAGGCGTCCTTGAAGGCTTTCTGCAAATCCGGCGCAAGCACCTCGCTGACGTCACGGCCGATCAACGCTGAGGATGGGCCACCACTGGCGAGCATCACGCCTTTGGTATCGACCACGAACACGTAGCGATCCTTGTCGACAAACTCGCCCTGACGGCTGAACGCGGCGAAGGCCTTGTCGCCATTGTCGTGGTAATAAGCCAGGGCCTTTTCCAGCAGCGCAATGGCGGCCTTGCTGTCATCCTTTTGCGCGGTGGCAGCGTTGACCTGTCCCGCCCCCACAAAAAGCATCACACAGAGCCACGCCACTTTATGCAAAAACCCCATAACGCATCCCTCGTTCTTGTTGGTGTTTCAAGAGCGTAGACGGCTTGGGGTCGGATGGCGGTCGAAGATGAATCGAGAAGTTGCGGTATCCCCTGTGGCGAGGGAGCTTGCTCCCGCTCGGCTGCGAAGCAGTCGCAAAACCTGCAAGTGCGCTCTACCTGAACGAAAGCAGGGGAGCGCTTCGCACTCCAGCGGGAGCAAGCTCCCTCGCCACAAAGGTTCCTGACTCCGGCCCTATGGCCGGGCATTGATCTGCTGCTGCAAGTTCTGGATCTGCGCCTGCAGGGTGTTGATGTTGCGGGTCATCTGGCCGCGGAATGCATCGAACTCGGCGGTACTGCCGCCACCCTGCGCAGCGGCCGGGCGGTTGTCCTGTTCACTCTTGAGGACGATGATTTCCTGCTCCAGACGCTCGATCGCCGCGCTCGGGTTGCCTTGCTTCTTCAGCGCGGCAATGTCGGCACTCAGGCTCTTGAGCTGCGCATCGAACTTGCCGGTGTCGACCGGGGCGTTTTTCAGGGTTGCCAGTTCCGCACTCAGGGCTTTGACCTGAGCCTGCAACTGGGTATTGGCGTTCTGTTGTTCGGTGGTCTGCGCGGTCATCTGCGCCAGACGCTTGTCCAGATCGCTGGTCTGACCGACCACGCCTTGCTGCTGTTTACTTTGATCCAGCAACTGGGTTTCCAGCTGTTTGATCTGTTGCTTCAAGGCTTCGCTGTCGCTGTTGACGTTGCTCTGGCTGGCGACGACCTTGCCGGAAATATCCTGCAGGCGCCCCGCCGCTTCCTCGCTGATGCGCGCAAAGCTTTCCTGGGTGGCCACCAGTTGCTGCTCCATCAGCGAAATCTGCTGGAAGCTCCACCAGGCCAGACCGATGAAAGCAAAGAACAGCGCGCCAACCAGCGCCCACAACGGCCCGGTGCTCGCGGCCTTGACCTTGACTACCGGCGGCGTGCGCGAATGCACGGAAGTGCGGGCGGTCGGCGGAATGTCATCGTCGTCAAAGGTGTCGGCCCGCAGGCTCGGTACATCGTCGAAATCGTCGTTGGCATCGTTACGCATGGACATTGAGGCAACCTTTGTGGAACGCGGTGATGGCTGAATGCTGCGAAGTATAACCGCCGCAGCCGCAGGGATTGACCCTCAAGCGGCAGTGCGGTTCATTGCCGGCCGGGCGACTTGTATCAACGGATGTCCTGAGCTTTCCACCAGCCACAGAACTCGTCGAGGGCCGACCACAGGCTGACTTTCGGATCGTAGTCCAGATAATGCCGGGCGCGACTGATGTCGAGGGTGAAATTTTTCTTCATGACCTGCATGCCCAGCCGCGACAGGGTCGGCTCCGGGCGTCCCGGCCAGAGTTTGCACACGCCTTCGTTGAGCGCCGCAACGCTGTAGGCCAGACCGTACGAGCGGTATTTGGTGACCTGCGGCACTTCCATTTTGCGCATCACATAATTGACCACATCCCACAACGGTACCGGCGCGCCATTGCTGATGTTGTAGGCCTTGCCCAACGCGGAACCGGCCGCCAGCAGACTGCTGAGCAGCGCTTCGTTGAGGTTCTGCACGCTGGTGAAGTCGACCTTGTTCAGGCCGTCGCCGATGATCGCCAGACGCCCCTTGCGCTGCATGTTCAGCAGGCGCGGGAAGATGCTCATGTCGCCGGCACCGGTGACGAAACGCGGGCGCAGGGCGATGGTTTCGAGGCCGAACTCCTGGGCGCCGAAGACCTTTTGCTCGGCCAGGTATTTGGTCGCCGCGTAGTGATGCTTGAAGCGCTTGGGCACTTGCTCTTCGGTCAAGCCGAGGTGATCGCGGCCATCGAAGTAGATCGACGGCGACGACAGATGCACCAGCCGCCGCACGCGCTGCTTGAGGCAGGCTTCGACGACGTTTTCGGTAACCTGCACGTTGCCTTGATGAAAGTCCTGATAACGCCCCCACAAGCCGACGGCACCGGCACAGTGCACCACGGCTTCGACGTCGGCGCAGAGGTCGCGCACCAGATCCGCATCGGTGAGATCGCCCGGGACGAACTCGGCGCCACGGCGCACCAGATGCTCGACGCTCTCGGCCCGGCGACCGTTGACCCGCACGTCCAGGCCCTGCTCCAGGGCGAAACGCGCAAAGCGCCCGCCAATGAAGCCGCTTGCGCCGGTGACCAGAATTTTCATGTAACGCTCCGATGTCTTTCGTTTACCTGATACGTCTGTCTTGACGCTGACCGTCAGCCCAAGGGCACCAGCCATCGTGGTGAAGAACGTAGCAATTGTTCGGTCAGCAAGCCCAGCAACTGACCGCCATTGCGCCAATGATGCCAGTACAACGGCACATCAATCGGTTTATCTGGCAACAGTTCGCGCAAAGTCCCGCGTTGCAACTGCTCGCGCACTTGCAGTTCCGGCACCAGTCCCCAACCGAACCCGGCTTCGGTCAGACGCACAAAACCTTCGGATGACGGGCACAAGTGGTGCTCGAAACCACCGTCGACACCGAGCGATGCAAGGTAGCGATGCTGGAGGAAATCGTCCGGCCCGAACACCAGCGCCGGGGTACGCGGCAACTGTTCGGCACGCACGCCATCGGGAAAATGCCGTTCGATGAACGCCGGACTGGCCAGCGCCCGATAGCGCATCGCCCCGAGCAACACACTGCGCGCACCGGCCACCGGGCGTTCGCTGGCACAGACACACGCCGCGACTTCTCCGGCACGCATGCGCTTGAGGCCGACGGTCTGATCTTCCACCACCAGATCCAGCAATAAATGCTGCTCGGCGCAGAAATCGCCCACGGCTTCGGCCCACCAGGTGGCGAGGCTGTCGGCGTTGAGGGCGATGCGCAAACGCTCCGGCAGGCCCTCTTCGTCGAGCGCCGGCACCAGGGTCTGCAAGTCACGCTCAAGCAGGCGCACCTGCTGCACATGGTTGAGCAGCCGCCGGCCAATCTCGGTCGGCGACGGCGGCGTGCCGCGCACCAGCACCGGTTGGCCGACCCGCGCTTCCAGCAGTTTGATCCGCTGGGAAATCGCCGATTGCGACAAGCCCAGCACCTGCGCGGCGCGTTCGAATCCGGCCTGCTCGACCACAGCGGCCAGCGCGGAAAGCAATTTATAGTCGAACATCAGTTTTCCTAATGAGCGATCAGCACTATTGGTTTTTCTTATACAGCTTCCGACCGGAGAATAGCCAGCAAGCACTCTTATCAAGGAACACTGCAATGGCTGGCGAAACCTCACTCACGACGTTGCTGCGCAGCATGAGCCCGCAGCTCAATGCCGGCGAATACGTGTTCTGCACCCTGCGTGACGCTCAGTTGCCCAACGGTCTGGAGATTGTCGGCAGCTTTCGTGAACAGGAAGGCCTGACCGTGATCCTCGAACGCTCTGAGGCGGAACACGCCGGGTTCAGTTTCGATTATGTCGCGGCGTGGATCACCCTCAACGTGCATTCGGCACTGGAAGCGGTCGGCCTCACCGCTGCGTTCGCCAGCGCACTGGGCAAGGCCGGGATCAGTTGCAACGTGATCGCCGGTTACTACCACGACCACTTGTTTGTCGGCCAGGCCGACGCCGAACGCGCCATGCACGTGCTGCGCGATCTCGCAGCCAACGCGGAGTAATCGTTATGTGGCAAAGCTATGTGAACGGCCTGCTGGTGGCGTTCGGGTTGATCATGGCGATCGGCACGCAGAATGCTTTTGTATTGGCTCAAAGTCTGCGGCGCGAACATCACCTGCCGGTGGCGGCGTTGTGTGTGGCGTGCGATGCGCTGCTGGTGGCGGCCGGGGTTTTCGGCCTGGCCACGGTGTTGGCGCAGAACCCGACATTGCTCGCAGTGGCGCGCTGGGGCGGCGCCGTCTTTCTGATCTGGTACGGCAGCCAGGCGCTGCGCCGGGCGTTCTCGAAACAGAGTCTGGATCAGGGCGAAAACCACACCGTACGCTCGTTGCGCGCGGTGATGCTCAGCGCGCTGGCAGTGACGTTGCTCAATCCGCACGTTTATCTGGACACGGTGTTGCTGATCGGCTCGCTCGGTGCGCAGCAGTCGGTGCCGGGGGCTTATGTCGTGGGCGCGGCGAGTGCGTCGCTGCTGTGGTTTTTCACTCTTGCACTGGGTGCCGCATGGCTTGCGCCATGGCTGGCGCGGCCGAGTACCTGGCGGATTCTCGATCTGGTGGTGGCGTTGATGATGTTTACAGTCGCAGGGCAATTGATATTGGCGCAGTGATTTATTCCAAACAGCTCTGGAACCTCTATCCCACACAGTTGTTGCGTGGTTAAGCCTTGACCCCGGTGCTATGATCCGAACCCTGCGCCGCAAAGAGTAAAAACTCGTCGGTGCATTTCTGGCCGCCCGTGATCGGCCTTGCGCTCACCGCAACAGACCTGATTAGGAGAATCATCATGGCTTTCGAATTGCCGCCGCTGCCTTACGCACACGATGCCCTGCAGCCGCACATTTCCAAGGAAACCCTGGAATTTCACCACGACAAGCACCACAACACCTATGTCGTGAACCTGAACAACCTGGTGCCAGGCACCGAGTTCGAAGGCAAGACCCTGGAAGAGATCGTCAAGACTTCCTCGGGCGGCATCTTCAACAACGCCGCTCAGGTCTGGAACCACACTTTCTACTGGAACTGCCTGGCGCCAAACGCCGGCGGTCAACCAACCGGCGCACTGGCTGAAGCCATCAACGCGGCTTTCGGTTCGTTCGACAAGTTCAAGGAAGAGTTCAGCAAAACCTCGATCGGCACCTTCGGTTCCGGCTGGGGCTGGCTGGTGAAGAAGGCTGACGGTTCCCTGGCTCTGGCCAGCACCATCGGCGCCGGCAACCCGCTGACCAGCGGCGACACCCCGCTGCTGACCTGCGACGTCTGGGAACACGCTTACTACATCGACTACCGCAACCTGCGTCCGAAGTACGTTGAAGCGTTCTGGAACCTGGTCAACTGGAAGTTCGTTGCTGAGCAGTTCGAAGGCAAAACCTTCACCGCTTAAGCTGCGCGCCAGATAAAAAACCCGGCTATGGCCGGGTTTTTTTATGCCCGAAAAAAGCCGCACCGCATCGAATCCCACTCAGGCCGTTTTCCCACAACGAAAGCAGCCTTCGACCTCTTGCCGCCGCGCCGTAGCGGGCTACCATCAAATCAGTGAAAATTTGTTCCGTACCGCTCAAGTTGAGGGCCGAAACTACCGACACAGTACAAATAGAGCTGAGACTCCAGACAGCAGCATTTCGGCCAAGGCCACGGGCAAATGTTCCGGGGCTTGATTGTCCCTTTGACTGCCAACACGGGATTGCCAATACTCATGGCAACTTGACGCTACCCGCACGGAACAAGGAATAACCCTTTGAAGCTGGAACTCAAGAACAGCTTGTCGGTGAAGTTGCTCCGGGTCGTGCTCCTTTCGGCATTGATCGTCGGCGTGGTCTTGAGCTGCGCCCAGATCGTTTTCGATGCCTATAAAACCCGCCAGGCGGTGGCCGGCGATGCGCAGCGCATCCTCGACATGTTCCGTGATCCCTCGACTCAGGCCGTGTACAGCCTGGACCGGGAAATGGGCATGCAGGTGATCGAAGGCCTGTTCCAGGACGACGCCGTGCGCCAGGCCTCCATCGGCCATCCCAACGAAGCGATGCTCGCGCAAAAATCCCGCGAGTTGCAGCACTCCAACAGCCGTTGGCTGACCGATCTGATCCTCGGTCAGGAACGCACCTTCACCACCCAACTGGTTGGCCGCGGCCCGTACAGCGAGTATTACGGCGACCTGAGCATCACCCTCGACACCGCCACCTATGGCGAGAGTTTCATCGTCAGTTCGGTGATCATTTTCATTTCCGGCGTGTTGCGCGCCCTGGCCATGGGCCTGGTGCTGTATCTGGTCTATCACTGGCTGCTGACCAAGCCGCTGTCGCGGATCATCGAGCACCTGACCGAAATCAATCCCGATCGCCCCAGCGAACACAAGATTCCGCAGATCAAGGGCAACGAGAAGAACGAACTCGGCATCTGGATCAACACCGCCAACCAGTTGCTTGAATCCATCGAACGCAACACGCACCTGCGCCACGAAGCGGAAAACAGCCTGCTGCGCATGGCCCAGTACGACTTCCTCACCGGCCTGCCAAACCGCCAGCAATTGCAGCAGCAACTGGACAAGATTCTGGTCGACGCCGGCAAGCTGCAACGCCGGGTCGCGGTGTTGTGCGTGGGCCTGGACGATTTCAAAGGGATCAACGAGCAGTTCAGCTACCAGACCGGCGACCAGTTGCTGCTGGCGCTGGCCGACCGCCTGCGCGGCCATAGCGGTCGCCTGGGTGCCCTCGCCCGTCTGGGCGGCGACCAGTTTGCGCTGGTGCAGGCCGATATCGAACAACCTTACGAAGCGGCAGAGCTGGCGCAAAGCATCCTCGATGATCTGGAAGCGGCGTTTGCCCTCGACCATCAGGAAATCCGCCTGCGCGCGACCATCGGCATCACCCTGTTCCCCGAGGACGGCGACAGCACCGAGAAGCTATTGCAGAAGGCCGAGCAGACCATGACGCTGGCCAAGACCCGTTCGCGCAACCGTTATCAGTTCTACATCGCCAGTGTCGACAGCGAGATGCGTCGGCGCCGCGAACTGGAAAAAGACCTGCGTGACGCGCTGATTCGCGATCAGTTCTACCTCGTCTATCAACCGCAGATCAGCTACCGCGATCACCGCGTGGTCGGGGTCGAAGCGCTGATTCGCTGGCAGCACCCGGAGCACGGTCTGGTGCCGCCGGACCTGTTCATCCCGTTGGCCGAGCAGAACGGCACGATCATCGCCATCGGCGAATGGGTGCTGGATCAGGCCTGCAAGCAATTGCGCGAATGGCACGATCAGGGCTTCGTCGATCTGCGCATGGCGGTCAACCTGTCCACCGTGCAACTGCACCACGCCGAGTTGCCGCGAGTGGTCAACAACCTGCTGCAGATCTACCGTTTGCCGCCGCGCAGCCTAGAGCTGGAAGTCACCGAAACCGGCCTGATGGAAGACATCAGCACCGCCGCCCAACATCTGCTGAGCCTGCGTCGTTCCGGGGCGCTGATCGCCATCGACGACTTCGGCACCGGCTACTCATCGCTGAGTTATCTGAAAAGCCTGCCGCTGGACAAGATCAAGATCGACAAGAGCTTCGTTCAGGATCTGCTGGATGACGACGACGATGCGACCATCGTTCGCGCGATCATCCAACTGGGCAAAAGCCTGGGCATGCAGGTGATTGCCGAAGGCGTTGAAACCGCCGAGCAAGAGTCCTACATCATCTCTGAAGGCTGTCACGAAGGTCAGGGTTACCACTACAGCAAGCCGCTGCCTGCCCGGGAACTGACTGCCTACCTCAAGCAAGCCCAGCGCAGCAACGCGGCTATTTTATAAAG